>CAJUPO010000007.1 GCA_910588145.1 uncultured Oscillospiraceae bacterium
TACCATATGTAATCTTTTCTAAAGATGATGGCGAGATAATTGCTGTTTGGCATACTAGGTGAACTTTTAAATTTATTTCTCATGGCAATTCTGTTCAAGGAAAAGTATGAACAAAAACTGCATCTAATTTAGCTGTTGATGCAATAAATGGAGATATTAATTCATTTAAGGATGCTGCTTTATCATTGACTGAGGGCGCTGTTACAGGCGCAGTAAGTCATGGTGTTGGAAAATATATAAAATCTAAAGGATCGTCAGTAGGGACTAAGAATAGTACTACAACATTAACAACATATGATCCTGAATTTGCGGCAAAGGGATTACTGAAAGGAGGAAAAACTTCGGAAAGTGCTTTAAAATCTTTTGTACCAAAAGGAACTTCAAATACGTTTAAACCATCATCTACTATAAGAAGTGGATACAAATATGATTTTAAAATAAACTCAAAGAAAATACAGGTCAAGTGGCATTCTCCAGATTTAAATGCTGCAAGACTATATCCAGGTTCAAATTCAGGAAGTGGGTGGACAGCTCAAATTAAAGTAGGACGTAAATATTTGACACAAGGTGGTCAGTTTGTAAAACAGAATAAATCAAATTGGACACATATACCTGTAGATAGGTGATTATGGAAGATATAAGTAAGTTAAATGATTATTTGTCTATAATTGAAATTGAATCTATTATTAATGATTTTCTTAAATATTATGATGATAAAATTTTATCAAAAAATGATAAAATATATGCTTACGATCAATTATGTGAAATAGCTGATCGGCAATGTAATACGTATACTTTATTAGATAAGGAGTTACAAAGTAAAGTAACTAGTTTTTTAATTAAATATATAGATTTTAATGATTTTGATATTATGGATGCAATTTTATATATTATACCTAATTTAGGATTAAAAAAGGCTTTTGATTTTATTTTAAATAATAAAAATCAAATTTCTAGTGATGAAATTAAAAAATTATTAGATGTATGCTGTTTAGAATATGGAGAAAATGTAGAAGATCCATATAGTGGTATGAAATAATTGTTGGAGCAAAATGAGTTTATACTTGTTTTGCTCCTTTTTTATTTACAAATGGAAAAAATAGTGGTAAAATAGAAACAACGATGTAAAGCAAACAGTCTATACTTATGACGGTCTTAATCAGCTTATCGGATTCACAGACGGCGAAACAACAGCCAGCTACGCATATAATTTGAACGGTCTGAGATATGAAAAGACTGTTGACGGTCAGACTATTAATCATGTGTGGGACGGTAATCAGCAGATTATTGCAGATGTTATCGATAATCAGTTCTATGAGGCTGATTGCTATATCAGAGGAACAAATCTTGTTGCGAAGTACAACTTCTGGAACGGTAAGAAATCTGAGTATACTTACTACACTCAGAATGCTCATGGCGATGTTGTAAATCTTACTGATAAAGACGGTAAAGTAACTAAGAGCTATAAATATGACGCATTCGGTGTTGAAAAAAACATTGACAAGAATGACACAAATGCATTCCGTTACTGCGGTGAGTACTATGACACTGAGTCAGGTACAATTTATCTGAGAGCAAGATATTATGACCCAAGTATTGGCAGATTTATTTCAAGGGATTCTTATCCAGGTAAAAATGAAGACCCTCTAAGTTTGAATCTTTATACTTATTGTGAAAATAATCCGATTTGGGGTATTGATCCAAGCGGACATTTTAAATTGCCAAATTGGGTTAAAAAAGCAGCGGGTGCAGTAAAAGATTTTGCCTCTTCAACTGTTGGCAAAGTTGTTATAGGAACTGCTGTAATAGCGACAGCTGCTATTGTGACAGTTGCTACAGGTGGTGCCGGTGCTGGAATAGCAGGATATATTGCTGCTGGAGCACTTAAGGGTGCGGTAGTGGGTGCTGTATCCGGAGCTGTAGTTGGTGGAGGAACTGCCGCTGTGAAACATCGATATACAACAGGTGGTTGGAGCGGTGCCGGAAAGGCAGCCTTAGACGGTGCTGCAAGTGGTTATATGGGTGGTGCAATTAGTGGTGCTATAACAGGTGGAGCAAGTAGATCATTACAGGTATTGCGAAATACTAAGATTACTTCCTCTTTGCCCAAGACATCAAAACCATTATCATCAGTAAGTAAAATAAAAAATGGACAAGTTACAAATACTAGATTTTATAATATTAAGGGTAAGGCGAGATTTGAACTTGACTTTAATAATCATGGTAAACCAAAGTTTCATTCATCCATACATGGACATAAAATTAATTTTGAAAAGAAAATTTGGTCATCGCCAATAAATAATATTTGGAAATCTAGGTGGTAATATGAACTTAGAAGAATTATTGGTAGATTATGGTGAAATAGAATTTATATATCAAAATAATCATTTTGTTATAGGAAGGTTTTCTAATAAAACAATTATTAAAAGCAAAAAAATTGTTTATTGGCTAATGACAGATAATGAAGAACAAGTTCAAAGATTTTATGATATAAATTCAGTGTTAAATTCAAAAATCGATGGAAAATATATATATGAAATATTAGATGAGATAGAAATCATTTATTAAATGTACATTTACTTTAAGGAGCAAAACTCGTTTTGCTCCTTTTTTCTTTACATAAAGTTAAAATTATGATATAATAAAATAGATACTTACTACATTCAAAACGATCACGGCGATGTAGTAAACCTAACTGATTAAGACGGTAAAGTAACTAAGAGCTATAAATATGACGCATTCGGTGTTGAGAAAAACATTGACAAGAATGACACAAATGCATTCCGTTACTGCGGTGAGTACTATGACACTGAGTCAGGTACAATTTATCTGAGAGCAAGATATTATGACCCAAGTATTGGCAGATTTATTTCAAGGGATTCTTATCCAGGTAAAAATGAAGACCCTCTAAGTTTGAATCTTTATACTTACTGTGAAAATAATCCGATTTTTGGTGTTGATCCAAGCGGACATTTTAAATTGCCAAATTGGGCAAAGGTAGCAATTGGTGTTGTGGCAATTGGAATAGGTGTAGCAGCAACGGTTGCAACAGGAGGTGCGGCAGCGCCGGCATTAATTGGAGCAGCGAAAATAGCTATAGCGTCTACAGTAACGAGTGCGGCTGTAGGTGGCGCAATAGGATATGTTAATGGTGGTAAGGAAGGTCTTAAACAAGGATTAATTGATGGTGCTGCTGATGGTTTTATGTGGGGTGGCATAGGAGCAGGAGTTTCACAAGTTGCTTCAGCTTCAAAAAAAATAAAAACTCTTTCTACAGGTGTAAAATCTAATAGTTCAACCCCTCTTAAATTACAAACTAAGAAAAAATTTCATTTTGAAAAGGATGAAGCAGTAGAACACTTTGGAAGACATGGAAAAGAAATTATGGACGTTCTTGGCAAAAAATCATATAATTTGAAAAATTATGTTGATGATGCTAATTACGTAATTAGACATGGTGATTATATTAAAGAAATGAATGGTTATGTAAAATTAGTAGGTGGGAAAGGACCAGCTAAATTTGCATTTACCGGTATGAAAAATGCTGGTGCAAATATATCAACATTTCATATAAAGCCGGCTAAGGAAATTGCTAGAAGAGCACCTAATTATATAAAGAAAGGGTGAATTCATTGATTAAGGTAATAAATGCAATTTGTTATAATCAGGAGCAAAATGAATGTGATTTAGTTTTAACGGACGGTTATTATAATATACTGTGTTATTCGTATCCTTGTGTATATAAAAAAAACGATAATATAAATAGTAATTTATATTGTTGCGATTCTAATCATGTATATAAAAGCTATGAGGATAAATGTAAAATTGAAAGTATTAATAAACCTTATTCATATAAAATCATAGGAAAGCTTATTGATAAAACTATGGCTTTAGTGAAATGCAATGAATTTTATTTTGAAATTGATAATATATTGATTCCAAATGATATTCAATTAAATGATATAATTGAATTTACATGCAGTAAAATTATTGCAATTTGATTTTTTATAAATTGGTGAGCAAAATGAGTCTATGCTTGTTTTGCTCCTTTTTTATTTACAAATGGAAAAAATAGTGGTAAAATAGAAACAACGATGTAAAGCAAACAGTAGCTACAGCAGTAACAATATTAACAGTAGCAACAGCCGGTGGATATGCATTAGCCGGCGCAATAGGAGCAACAGCATTAAGTGACGCAGGAGAAGAACTGACAGGAACAAATGTCATTCGTGATAAACTTATGGGTGGCAATCAGGATTTGTATAATACTGTTGAGGCAGGATTATACACTGTTGGTATGGGTTATACGAATCTTGGTGCGAATAATCAATCTTTAACTCAGAAAACGTCATTGGCTGTGCAAGGAGGTAAAACAACAGCCAGAAAGGAAGCAGATAGGCTACAGTCTTTAGGAGCTACAAGCAAAAATAGAGGTCATGTAAATAGTGTTGCAGTTTTAACTACTGCCAGTGGAAAACAGTATGTTGGCGTAAATCAAGAAGGCATAAACAATTGGCGAATGCGTGCTTATTTAAGATTTAATGGTACAAATAAGTTTAATGGACAATGTGCTGAGGTAAATGCTGTTTCAAAAGCATTACAGGATAATAGATCATTAAGAAACTCTTCAATATCTGTTGTATACGTCCGTGGTGCTGGTAGTACAAGTGGAAAACATGGAACATTTCATGAACCATGTTCAACATGTAGTAAAATGTTACAACACTATAAGGTGGGTGTTGATAAATAATCATGATAGATGTAAATTTAATTAATTCGATAATTAAACGAAAACTTTACTTATGCGGTTGGAATGAAACTATTAACTATGATATTAATGATGTTGTAGAAACATTAAGAAAAGAAGGCTATTGTATATTTCCATATGCAGAGGAAATATTACATTTGTTTATAAATACAGAAATTATTTTTAGTTTGAATGAGTTAAAAAAAATGCATGCAAAGAGAAGTAAATGCTATGGGGATATTCGTTTTAATTTACTGGATACAGCTTCTGGAATGTATGAATACTATAATTCACAGTCTTTATGTTTAAATGAAAATGTTTATCCAATAGGTTCAATTAATAATTGTATTTGCTTATTAGTAGGAGAATCCAAAAGGATATATGTTGATGTCAAACCTATTCCGATAGTTCTTGGTGCAGATATTATTGATTTTCTCAATAATATTATTACGTATAAAAAAAATGGATTTTTAAATTTGTTTACAAAAGCAACTTGTATTTTTAAACTGTTTATTGGAGCAAAACAAGCTTTAGCGAGTTTTGCTCCTTTTTTATTTACAAAGGGACAAAATAGTAGTATAATAGAAACAACGATGTAAAGCAAACAGTAGCTACAGCAGTAACAATATCAACAGTAGCAACAGCCGGTGGATATGCATTAGCCGGCGCAATAGGAGCAACAGCATTAAGTGACGCAGGAGAAGAACTGACAGGAACAAATGTCATCCGTGATAAACTTATGGGTGGCAATCAGGATTTGTATAATACTGTTGAGGCTGGATTATACACTGTTGGTATGGGTTATACTTCTATTGGCGCAGATAATTATGGTTTATCAGGTGGTATTAATGGAAGTAAAGTACAAAGTAAACCATTAAATTCTAGTAAACCTAATCAAATGCATCATTTTGCAACAAATAAAAATAAAAAATATACACCTAAATTTGAGAAAATTACAAATAAATATGGTCTTGACTTAGATGGAGCGTGGAATAAAAGAAGCTTGCCTCATCAAGGAAGACATCCAAATGCTTATCATGAATATATCTTAAAACAAATAAAGCAATGTGACAGCTATGCGAAAGGTAATCAGAAGAAATTTTTATCAGCATATGAAAAAACTAAAAATAGGGTTATTAATAATCCGGATATGCTTTATAAAAGTTATTGGAACGAAAGGAGATAATTGTTTTGAAATATTATCAGATGATGTATAATGGAAATCTTGCTGAAGACAAAAAGTTTGCTTCTTGTTTAAAGGTGGATCTTAATGGAATTGACTGTTATGAAATTTATAATGGAAGAAAAATAATAGACTTGGCATGGAATAAAGTTATATTTCATTGTGATTTGAAAGGAAACATTTTAACTGAATGGTTGGATAACATATATGGTTGGGAGTTGTTTTCTGAAAGTGTGATATATGAACTCCAGTCTTTGCTTAAAGAGTCAGTGCAGTTTTTACCTGTTGTTGTAGTAGATGAAGAAGGAGAGAAACTTAAAAAAAATTACAGTGTCATGAATGTTTTAAATATGCTGCCTTTTGATATAATGAATCAAAGTAAATCCGATTTCAGTATAGATGAAATGGACGACGGAGAAATATTGTATGATATCTGTAAACCTTGTTTTTATGCAAATGCAATTTCAGAATATGATATTTTTCGTATGGAAAATAATCAATTTGCCTTATATGTTTCCGAAAATGTACGAAAAATAGTTCGAAATATGAAATGTCCGGAATTTAGCTTTTTAGAAGTTAGTACTATATGATTGATTTTTTTTATGGAGCAAAACTCGTTTTGCTCCTTTTTTATTTACAAAGGGACAAAATAGTGGTAAAATAGAAGCAACGATATAAAGCAAACAGTCTATGCTTATGACGGCTTATCGGATTCACTGACGGCGAAACAACAGCCAGCTACGCATATAATTTGAACGGTCTGAGATATGAAAAGACTGTTGACGGTCAGACTATTAATCATGTGTGGGACGGTAATCAGCAGATTATTGCAGATGTTATCGATAATCAGTTCTATGAGGCTGATTGCTATATCAGAGGAACAAATCTTGTTGCGAAGTACAACTTCTGGAACGGTAAGAAATCTGAGTATACTTATTACACTCAGAATGCTCACGGCGATGTAGTAAACCTAACTGATAAAGACGGAAAAGTAACTAAGAGTTACAGATATGACGCATTCGGTGTTGAAAAAAACATTGATGACAATGACACAAATGCATTCCGTTACTGCGGTGAGTATTATGACATTTCAGATAATGATTATGTATGCATAGTTAGGATGAAAAATAATGCAAATTAACTCTTTTTTTAAAAAAAATAAAAAGGTAAAAATAATTGCCATTGTTTTAATTACTTTCATATTACTTATTATTATTTTAATGCAGTTTAATACAAATTCTGTAATTCAAGAAGTACATGATTCATTCTATTGTAAAGATTGCTATTTGCCTTTAAGTTACAAAGAACGTTTTCCTGATGTTTATGAAAAAGATCCTAATTTGATTTTTATTGAAGACGATATGTTTAATGATAATTTAAAAGCGCATTTTAACAGATTCTATGAATACAACAATGATACTGATAATTATAAAGTAAATGTTAAAGTTAAAAGGGTATATACTATTCATAACTTTAAATCTGGTTATTTATGGATGAAATATTCGGTGGATGTATTAGATAATTGTGGAAAAACAATAACTGCAAGCATTAATATTCCGGTAAAATTAAAAATAAAGAAAAATAATTCAAAATGGGAAGTAATCGATATAGATGAAAAGGAAGCATATTCTAATACAAAAGATTTTTTAGATTTTTGGACTATGTAGTATAACGATAAATTAAGCTTTAATAAGCGAGTTTGTTCTTATTTGTATATATTTAACTAAAGCATTCTAATAAAAGGAGTAGCAAGCTTTTAAAGCTTGTTACTCCTTTATATTTTCTTTACAAAAAGTTAAAATTATGATATAATAAAATTAATACTTACTATACTCAAAACGCACACGGCGATGTTGTAAATCTCACTGATAAAGACGGTAAAGTAACTAAGAGCTATAAATATGATGCGTTCGGTGTTGAGAAGAATATTGATGATAATGACACAAATGCATTCCGTTACTGCGGTGAGTATTACGACAAGGAAACAGCGACTGTTTATTTAAGGGCGAGGTATTACAATCCGAAATCAGGTAGATTTATCAGTCGTGACTCATTCGCCGGAAGAAGAACTGATCCGCTTAGCTTGAATCTTTATACTTATTGTGGGAATAATCCAGTAAAATTTACTGATCCGTTTGGACATGATTATTATTATTTTTATGGTGAAGATCAAAAAGAAGCTTTTGAAGCTAATAAAAATCAATTAGAAGACTCTGGTGAGAAAGTTCATTCATTTTATATTCAATCAGAAGAAGACTTTACTGAAAATTGGAATGATTCAAATATGGACGCTGAAGATAGCATTATAATAAATTTACATGGTAGTGCATATGGAGTAGGTTTTATGAATTTAGAACAAATGAAAAAAAAGCAAATAGGATATTTATATTTGTTTTCTTGCAATGCAGGACACAAGGATAATAAAGATAATCCAGCAATGCAATTGTTTAATCATTCAAGCATAAATGCTTTAGTTGCATGCGATGGTACTCATTATAGACAATCATTATCTAAAAATAAAGTAATGCATTCAGTATTTAGCTCTAAAAGTTTTAAAAATTATAGAGAAGAATTAAATCCTGGTAGTAAAAGAAGGTCAACGGGTTTTAATGTGTATACAAGATTACATGGAGATGTGAAAGAAGATAATATCGGTAAAGTATTTTTGTCTTTGAATAGTATTATTAAGAAAACTAAAAAAGTTGCTAAAAGTACAGAATTAAAAAATATTTTTAGTCATAAGTCATCAGGAAATGAATACTTAGATAAATGGCTGTCATGAAAATATTTTTTAATAAAAAAATTACAATGAAAATTTTTATCTTCTTATTAATAATATTACTTGGTTTATTAATTTACAAAGTGACAATTGGTGTACCAAAAATAGAAACGATAAAAGAATTGGATCAATTAATTAATATTGATTTGTCTAACGATATGATTGTATTTATGATATTTATTCAGAAACAAAGTATAATGAAACTGAAATTGTAGTTTATTATGAAATAACCGAGCAGTCATTAAACAGCAAAAAATATTATCAGTATAATACAGATTATAATCCTTTACCTTCGCGTACTAATAATATGCTTATTAATAGTATTGAAGATTATTTAATTAAATTTAATATTGATAAAAATCAAATTAATTATATGAATTGTGAATGTGCTGAGTATAATGTTAACAATATTTTGGGAGTTCAATCAAGACAGTTTGAAGTAAATATTTATGTACTGAAATCTGAAGATAATGAAAATATAAAAGTATTATTATCAGCCTGTGTACCTTATATGGTGAAAATAGACATAAAAGACTTTTAGAACGTTTTTTATTTAATTTATATAGAGCAGAATAAACCCAATTGTTTATTTTGCTCCTTTTTCTTTACAAAAAGTTAAAAATATGATATAATAAATCAAATTAAAAAATTGAGTATAGTGCAGGAAACTATAACTCAAGTACTGGTAGATTTATCGGCAGGGACTCATTCGCTGGAAGAAGAACTGATCCGTTGAGTTTAAATCTTTATACTTATTGTGGGAATAATCCAGTAAAATTTACTGATCCGTTTGGACATGATTATTATTATTTTTATGGTGAAGATCAAGCAGAAGCTGCTGATGTGAATATTAATGAGTTAGAAGAAAAAGGAGAAACAGTTCACTCTTATTACATTAATTCCGAAGATGAGTTTACTGAAAATTGGAATAACATGAATACTACCAAAAATGATTCAATTATAATAAATATGCATGGAACAACTAATAGTGTAACAAATATGAATATTGTAAATATGGATAAAAAGACAGCAAATTACTTATATCTCTTATCATGTAATGCAGGAGATCAAAAAGCTAGCATATGTTTTGCTGAGCGTATTTTTAATAAAAATAGTATTTCTTGTTTAATAGCTTGCGATGGGACAAATTATAGACATATAAAATCAGAGACTAAGAAAAAATCTTGGGATTTCTTTGGTTGGTTTGAGAAAACGACTAAATATGTTGAATTATCAGTTGCTCGTAATAAAGTTGATATCGGTCCCAAAAATTTTACAATGGGTTATGTTGCTTATACTAAGGATTCATTGGGTAAAACTAAGGTTGACAGTATTGGAGAAAAATTTAAAGGTATTAGTAAATTAATTAAGGCGGCACATAAATACAATTAAAATAAAGGAGTTTTTTTGAAAATGAAAAAAAAGATTTTTATAATTCTAATTGTGATATTGGTATTAATCTTTTTGTATATTATTGCTTGTATAGTCACATATTTTTTTCGTGAAAATTCCAAAGTTGTTATTGATTCGTATGATACAAAGGTGATTTCAATATCTGAATTGGAGAAGATTGTCAAAGTAAAGTTTACAGATGATTGTATTGAAAATCCAAAAATTGATTTAATAGGTTCCGGCGGAAAAGGCATTTCTATGGGTGATTGGGTTGCAGCTCCGAATACGTTTGTAGATATTAGCTATGAACTGTCTGAAGAAACACTTCATGACAGGGAATATTATAAAAAAACAACGACTGATACCATAAGAGGTAAATTAAATTTCAACAAAGAAATATATCATATAATTAATAAACATGATGTTAATGAAGATCAGGTTGAATATGTTAATGTAAAGTATGGAACTTGTCCTTATGATATTACAGACGGTGTCACTTATGTTGATTATTACTTTTATATTGTTGTGGTAAATATGGCAGATCAAAAATATAAAATTTTAATATCTGGTGAATATCCATATCCCATAGCGTTAAATTAATTTCTTGAGCAAAACAAGCTTTCATAAGTGAGTTTTGCTCCTTTTTTCTTTACAAATAGTTAAAATTATGATATAATATATTCGGTGTTGAAAAAAACATTGATGAAAATGACACAAATGCATTCCGTTATAGAATCTGAAACCAAGAAAAAATCTTGGGATGTATTTGGTTGGTTTGAAGAAACGATAAAATATGTTAGCTTATCAGTAGTTCGTGATAAAGTTGAAATTGGTCCTCAAAAAAATACAATGGGTTATGTTGCATATACTAAAGATTCATCCGACGAAAATAAGGTTAGCAGTATTGGCATAGAATTCAAAGGAATTAGTAAATTAATTAAGGCGGCACATAAATATAATGAAGATTAATAGAAGTGTATTTGGAGCAAGAAAGAAAAATTTTTTTCGAATTTTAATTGCAATATTTGTATTAACTTCTTTGTTTATCATTGTTTGTACGATATCAAATTTATTTTATAAAAAATCCAATTTAATCATAGATTCATACTCTACAAAATTAATATCGGAATCAGAATTAGAGGAAATAGTAAAAATTAAGTTTTCAGAAGACTGTATAGATAATCCTGAAATTAATTTATATAATTTGGGGAATAATGGTATTTCAATGGGTGATTGGTTTTTAGCTCCGAGTACATTTATTAATATTACCTATGAAGTGTCTGAAGAAACATTATGTAACAAGGAATATTATTACGTAGATTATAACACGATAAAAGATAAAAATTATTTTGACAATGAGATTTACAAAGCATTAATTACCAATAAGATTGACGAAAACCAAGTTAAATATATAAATGTCTGTTACGGAACGTGTGTTTATGATATAACCAATGGAATTAACCAAGTAGATTATTATTTTTATGTTATTGTTATAAAAACAGATAAACAAAATTATAAAATTTTAATTACAGGTAAATATCCATATCCCATAGCGTTAAATTAATTTTTTGAGCAAAACAAGCTTTCATAAGCTTGTTTTGCTCCATTTTTCTTTACAAATAGTTAAAAATATGATATAATATGTTCGGTGTTGAAAAAAACATTGACAAGAATGACACAAATGCATTCCGTTACTGCGGTGAGTATTACGACAAGGAAACTGCGACTGTTTATTTAAGAGCAAGAAACTATAACCCAAGTACTGGTAGATTTATCGGCAGGGACTCATTCGCTGGAAGAAGAACTGATCCGTTGAGTTTAAATCTTTATACTTATTGTGGGAATAATCCAGTAAAATTTACTGATCCGTTTGGACATGATTATTATTATTTTTATGGTGAAGATCAAGCAGAAGCTGCTGATGTGAATATTAATGAGTTAGAAGAAAAAGGAGAAACAGTTCACTCTTATTACATTAATTCCGAAGATGAGTTTACTGAAAATTGGAATAACATGAATACAACTAAAAATGATTCAATTATTATAAATATGCATGGTTCAACTAATAGCGTAGCAAACATGAATATTGTTAAAATGAATAGAAAGACAGCAAATTATTTATATCTCTTATCATGCAATGCAGGAAATCAAGAATCCAGTATATGTTTTGCAGAGCGTATTTTTAATAAAAACAGCATTTCTTGTTTGATAGCTTGTGACGGAACAAACTATAGACCTATAGAATCTGAAACCAAGAAAAAATCTTGGGATGTATTTGGTTGGTTTGAAGAAACGATAAAATATGTTAGCTTATCAGTAGTTCGTGATAAAGTTGAAATTGGTCCTCAAAAAAATACAATGGGTTAAGACTGTATCGATAATCCTGAAATTAATTTATATAATTTTGGGAATAATGGTATTTCAATGGGTGACTGGTTTTTAGCTCCGAGTTGCAGTTGCCCATAGAACAGTTGAACATTGTGAGTAATTATGATATAATAAATACATAAAATTGACAAAAAATATGTCATCAGTTGTAAAATATATAAAAAAAATTTAGGAGGAATTACTATATGAATACTATTATTTTAATATGCTGCGTGGTAATTATCGTGCTGTTAACTTTGATTCTGATAAAACAATTTAAGTCTGTAGAAAATGGTGTTTCAAATGAAATCAAGAATGCTGTTGAGCAAATGGCTCAAATGCGTGAAAGAGATAATCGTTATCTTATGGATCAATCCTTGAGACAAAGCAAAGCAACCATTGAACAAATTGACTTATTGGGACGCGGTATACGCGAATCACAGGAACAACAGCATCACTCCTCGAAAGAAGCTATTACAAAAGTCGAGGAGCAAATGAGCAGCTTGCGCCGAGAAAATCAAGGGAGTCTTGACAAAATAAACAGCGTAGTTACTGAGAAGATGCAGAACATCCTTGATGAAAGGCTGAGTCAGGTAAATAAAACCGTTGTATCAAACATCGTGGAATTAACTAAAAATGTAAGTGATAATCAAAAAAAGCAGAGCGATGCTACAGTTGAAAGCCTTGGAAAGCTGTCAGAGGAATTTAAAAATATACGCACGGAAATAAATGCTGCATTGATAAATATACGTGATTCCAACGCTCAAAGTATGGAAAAGCTTCGCCACGATAATCAGGAAAGTCTTGACAAAATTAACAACACAGTTAATGAAAAGTTGCAAAAGACGCTGGATGATAAAATTTCCAAATCCTTTGAAACAGTTAATCAACGCTTAAAAGAGGTTTATGAGGGATTGGGCGAGATGAAAAACGTTGCGAGCGGTGTAAATGATTTGAAGAATGTCCTTTCCAATGTAAAGACGCGAGGTACTTTGGGAGAAATTCAGCTTGGTGCAATTTTGGAGGAGATACTTGCACCTGAACAGTACAGCACACAGGTCAAGCTTGACCCGAGCAACAGCAAGGACGAACGTGTAGACTTTGCGGTAAAGCTGCCTGGACCCAACGATGAGGGCATTTGGCTTCCTATCGATTCAAAATTTCCGGGTGATACATATGCGGCGCTTATAACAAGCTATGAATCTGGGGACGCTAACGCTGTCAAAGATGCACGAAAGATACTTTCCGATGAAATAAAACGATGCGCTAAAAGCATTAACGAAAAGTATATCAAAACACCATATACAACGAATTTCGCTATAATGTTCCTTCCGTTTGAAGGACTGTATGCGGAGGTGGTAAATATGGGTCTAATTGAGAATTTGCAGCGAGATTATCAAATCAATATTACCGGACCGTCAACAATGGCGGCAATGCTGAACAGTCTGCAGATGGGCTTTAAGACACTGGCAATTCAAAAGAAAAGCGGTGAGGTCTGGAAGATACTTGAAGCAGCTAAAAAAGAATTTACAAATTTCGCCAATGTACTCGAAAAGACCCGTACACGTCTGCGCCAAGCAGATGAAGAACTTGAAAAACTTGTCGGAACGCGAACTAATCAAATAAACCGCAAACTTGCTTTGGTTTCTGCATTGGAAAACAGTGAGGAAGCTGATAAAATTTTAACTGATTGAAGAAAGAGACTATAATTATGGCGAATATTGACATTAATAGGCTGTGCAACAATTTGATTACAGATATTGACTTATGCCAGCGGAAATGGATTATGTACTTGATTTGAATAGTGCAGATATCCTACTTAAAAATAAGTTTTAAAGTGATTAGACAATAAAAAGGCTGTAAGCAAGCATTAGCTTACAGCTTTTTTTACTATAAATTTAAAATAAAAAAATTCTCGGAACACAAAATTTCCGAGAAATATCTGGTGCCGCTGACCGGACTTGAACCGGTACGGATGTTACTCCGAGGGATTTTAAGTCCCTTGTGTCTGCCTATTCCACCACAGCGGCATTTTTTATAATTATACAACAGAAAAGGAAAAAAGTCAATACAAAAATCAAAAAAATTTTCCAAAGGTTTAAAAGGAATAAAAATCAGCTTGTCAATAGAAATAACAAGCTGATTTTTTTTTATTTATACTGATAAAGAGCAACATTTTCGAATCCGTCAAGCAGGCTGTCAAGACGTTTAAATGCCTGTACTGTTCCCCTTGCAACACAGCCCATGGGATCGTTGGCAATATTGCACTTTACTCCCAAAGTACGGTTGATAAGCTTGTCAAGACCGCCTAATAATGCTCCGCCGCCGGTAAGAATGATTCCGTTCTCATAAATATCTCCTACCAGTTCGGGGGGAGTATCCTCAAGAAGCGACCTGATAGCCTCAACAATTTCAAATACTTCATCTTCCACAGCGTCAAACACTTCAAGTTCACTAATAGTAACAGTTTCCGGAAGTCCCTTCAAAAGACTTCTTCCGCCGATATTCATTTTAACATCATCATTAGGATCATAAAGATTCGTCATTTCTTTTTTTATCATTTCAGCGGTACGATCGCCAATCAGAATTTTATGACGTTTCTGCATATATCTTACTATCGCCTGATCAATAATATTACCGGCTGTTTTGATAGAACGTGAGGTTACAACGCCATTCATTGACACAACTGCCACATCAGTAGTTCCTCCTCCGATGTCTACTACAAGATGTCCCCTTGCCTTAGACATATTAACACCTGCTCCCAGTATAGCAGCAATAGGTTCCTGTATTAGATAAACCTTTCTTGAACCGGCATTCATAGCAGCTTCAACTACTGCACGGCTTTCAACATCCGTTATAAAGGAGGGAACGCATATAACGATCCTCGGCTTAAAAAGCCTGTGTCCGCTTGCTTTCCTTACAAATTCCCTAATCAGGCATTGAGTCATCTCATCATCTGAAATTACTCCGCATGAAAGCGGACGGATAACTGATATGTATTCCGGTGCCTTTCCAAGCATTTTAAAAGCTTTTCTGCCAACCGCTATAATTTCATTTGTCCGCTTATTAACGGCTATAACGGACGGTTCATTTATTACAATACCCTTACCGCTAACCGCCATTACAATATTCGCAGTACCAAGATCAATTCCGATATCCTGTGCCATTTTAATTCATTCCTTTTTCAAGTTTTGTTGTCGTTCCCGCAGCAACATAAACTTCTGCTGCACCTTTGGCTTTCAGCAGTTCAGTGCATTTTTCAGCCGTACTGCCTGTTGTAATAACATCATCGCAGAGAATTATTTTCATACCGTCCAGCTTACAGTTATTTATGCCAAAGGATGAAACATTTAGTTTTCTCTGTTCTCTGGTCAGAACATGCTGCTGCGCAGATTTATTTTTATATAAAATTTTATTATCTGTTTTTATACCTGTAACCATAGAAATTTCTTCTGCTATCACCTGCGCCTGATTATATCCTCTCTCCCTCCGTTTTTCAGCGGACATAGGAACAGGGACGATCAAATCTGCCTGACAAATCATTTTATCATTCATGACAGCATATCCAAGAATTTCTCCCAGGAAACAGCCAAACGATTTCTGTCCGTTCTTAAGCGACAGTACACCAATCCGTGCTTTTCCGTTATAAAGAAATGCGGCAATAACTCTTGAAAATCCGCAGTCCTTGTATGTCAATAGCTCAAGCTCTGCTCCATCTGCCGGTTCCAGTTCGTGAATACACGAACCGCATACATATTGGTCCCATTCAATAAAATCACCGCAAATTGGACAAATGTTCGGATAAACAAGATCAGCTATAAACCTGTATATTTTATTCATTATGTTTCATTTCGTCTCTCAGCATTGCTGTCAAACACGTATATCTGTTTGTACGCTTATTATTTACGACCATTTTTTCGACAATGCTTTCATCCCCCACTATTATAAGGAGTTTCCGGGCTCTTGTCACCGCAGTATACAGAAGATTACGGTAATAAAGCTTATCAAAGCCGCCAAGAAGAGGAATGATTACCGCCTCAAATTCACTGCCCTGACTCTTATGAACGGTAACGGCATAAGCAAGCTCAAGCTGATCCATCATTTCAAAGGTATAAGCGGCTGTCCGACCGTCAAAAGAAATCACTGCTTCCATTTTAGATCGGTTTATGCTGAGAATTTTACCAATGTCACCGTTATAAATTCCAGCGCCCTGTTCCCCGTCCTTAGACCATACAATATCGTAATTATTTCTTGTCTGCATAACCTTATCGCCCTCACGAAAAGTATAGATTACAGACTTAACCTCCTTTTTAACAAGGGATTTGGGATTAAGCTGTCCCTGAAGCATTTTGTTCAGTTCTATTACACCCAAAATTCCTTTTCTTGACGGAGAAATTATCTGTATATCATCAAGAGGAGAATACTTATATGCCTTTGGAAGTCTTGTTTTATTCAAATCTGCAATAAGATTCATTGCAAGCTCGGGATTAGTGCGTCTGAAAAAGAAAAAGTCATTGTTTTTCTGATTCAAATCCGGCATTTCTCCCTGCATAATTTTATGTGCATTAGTTACGATACAGCTTTGCTCTGCTTGTCTGAATATTTCTTTCAGCTCTATAACAGGAATGCATTTGCTGTCAATCAGGCTTTTTAAAAGATTGCCTGCCCCGACAGACGGAAGCTGGTCGCTGTCCCCTACCATGATAAGACGGCAGTTCAGCTTTAACGCCCTCAGAAGACACTCAAAAAGAAGAATATCTACCATTGACATTTCGTCCACCACAACCACATCACATTCAAGGGGATTAGTTTCATTATGTTTAAACTTAAGCCTTCCTCCTGCGTCAAATTCCACTTCAAGAAGTCTATGTATCGTTTTTGCTTCCCTTTGCGTAAGGTCTGACATTCTCTTTGCCGCACGTCCCGTTGGAGCTGCAAGCATAACCTCCTCGCCTTTCTTTTCGTAAAGGGAAATAATAGCGTTAAGCGTAGTTGTCTTACCGGTGCCGGGACCGCCTGTCATTATCATAATGCCTCTGGAAAGAGCAGTAGTTATAGCCTTGCGCTGAAGTGACTCATATTTAATTGCGTTTTGCTCTTCCTCCATATCAATAAGACTTTCATAGTCATAATCGTCCGGACTTGAAAATGCCTGCATTACGCTTATTCTTCCGGCTATATAGCTCTCTGCGCAATAGTAATCAGAAAGATATACAAAACCTCTGTCATTTTTAAGATACTCGAATATAAGCTGTTCTTCAAGCTGTTCATTGTAAACGTCATAAAAAGCGGATCCGCCTACTTCAAGACATCTGCACGCAAGGCTTTCAAATCTGTCAAGAGGAAGACACGAGTGTCCGGCACGGGCGTTTTCCTCCAGCAGATACCTAAATCCCGCACCAATTCTCTTATGCGAATCGGCTGGTATTTTCATAGACTTTGCTATTTCTTCGGCTTTTCTGAATGGAAGCCCTACCGCTGCATTACAAAGACAGTAAGGATTACTTTTAATAAGAGAAATAGCGTCATGCCCCCACTGCTGATATGCTTTCATAGCAAAGCCAGACTTAACCCCATACTCCGACAGATAAATCATAAGATGTCTAAGGTTGAATATCTTTTGAACCTCCTGAGCGATGCTGTCGCACTTTTTCGGAGATATTCCCTTAATCTCAAGAAGTCTTTCAGGTTCCTTTTCCATTATCTCCAGGGTCTGACTGCCGAACACATCGACGATTTTTTTTGCAAGTGCAGGACCAATCCCCTTTATCGCTCCGGAAGAAAGATACTTACAAATATTTATAGATGTATTGGGAAGCTTGCGTTCGCAGTATTCAGCCTTGAACTGTGTTCCGAATTTAGGATGTGTAACATAATTTCCCTCAAGAACAAGCATTTCTCCGCTTTCAACATCGCCCAGCTCGCCGACAGCCGTAATCAGGTCACCGCCGGCGTCAAGATCAAGAACTGTATATCCGTTATTTTCGTTTCTGTAAAGTACACTTTCCACGGTTCCTTCCAGTTTCAAAAGTTCAAGATCCACTTTACATCCTCCAATTTTTAATGTCACTTTTTTATTATACAATTTTTCGTCAAAAAATGCAATTACTTTCCCCGGTTTTTTTGAAGCTGAAGTAAAATATTTTTAAGTTCACTGCCCACGCAAAGTTCAAATCCTGAATTTCTGCCGCAAAATGTACTGCAGCATTCATAAAGCTCTTCGTTTTCTTCGTCGCAGACCAGCACTACCGTTCCGATATGACCGTCGTTATTCCAGCTAAGCTGCTTCTGCAAGTTTTCAAGTTTGGTTTGAGCGTCATCGTCAGGCGTAATTATTACTACCGGATTAAGTAAGACTGATTCCTCTCCGCTGTTGATAAAAAGACGTGTAATTATACTTATTCCCTCAATTACAAGCATAACCGATACAAGAAGAATCACAGTCACAACAGTTTCATGCATAAAAGTTTCCTCCCGATTCACAATTATACTATATATAATATGCACTCATAAAAAATTCGTTACCGCCTTGACATATAAAGGCATATGTGTTATTCTTAACTCAGTATAAAAAGAACAGGTGATTTATCAATGGGACCTTATGAATATAGAATAATAAAAATTGAAGGCGAATACGCCACCTTGGAAAGAACAGACGATAATAATTCCGATACAGTCTTTATAGCGCTTTCTCTTCTTCCTCCAGACTGCGACATAGGTACTCAGCTTAAGTGGGAAAATCTCGAATATACTATTATATAGTATATAAATAACGGTTTTACAAAAATATGTATAATTATTTCTACTTGATGCCATGTTTTTTGTAAAATGTGGCAATCAAAAAAAACTAAAAGAATCTTGACAAATAAGACAATAAATGATATTATAATAACATAAACATAAATATGGAGGATTAAACTATGAAAAACACTTTTAAGAAAGCATTAGCTGGAATCAGCGCAGTTGCTATGCTTGCTGCTGCTATGCCTGTTGCCAGCGCATTTGCTGAAGAAACAACATCACCATTTGTTACAAAGTCTGTCGGCGACGGTCTTGTAGTTATTACAGATTACACAGATACAGAAGCTGAAAAGGTTGTAATTCCAAGCACAATCGATGACGCTACTGTTGTAGGCGTTGACGCATTTGCTTTCGGCCTTTGCGGAGACCTCGCAACAATCGTTGTTCCTGAAACACTTCAGGCTGATTACATCGACAACAACGCTTTCATGACATTCCCTATGATTGAAAAGTATGTTCTTCCAAGCGATGTTAACACAGTAGAAGGTCTTCTTAAATATTATGCTGAATTAGCAGGTGTTACATACAGTGACGATATGCTCACAAAGTTCATGAGCCACATTAAGGACGTTGAAATTCCTAACGGAACAACAATGAGCGGTCTTTCTATCCTTATCGGCCGTGATATTGAAAATCTTGGTTTCTCTGAAGCTAACATAAAGAATTTCAATATGTACACAAACCTTATCCCTTATGACCTCATTACTCTTGAAGGTCCTGCTGATACAGACGCACAGGCTTACGCTGCTAAGAAGAATACTCTTAAGTATGTTGTAACATCCGGTTACCAGGTTGGTGACGTTAACATGAGCGGTGAAGTTGACGTATTCGACGCTATCGCTATTGCTCAGTACAGCGTTAACAAGAGAGAACTTACTGACGAACAGCTTGTTCTTGCTGATGTAAACGGTGACGGCAGAGTAGACGTATTCGATGCTATCGCTATTGCAAAATCTCTCTAATTTTGATAAATTAAAGCGGACTTAATAAGTCCGCTTTTTTGTATCATTAAAACCGCAAGTCATTGACTTGCGGTTTTTCATTTATACTTTATTTATTTTTCGATAAATCAATATTTCGTACTGTATCACGAAGCTTTAGAATATATCCCGGCGAAACAGAAAGCTCGTCAATTCCTATTCGCAGAAAAGTTTCGGTAAGCTCCGTATCTGCCGCAAGCTCTCCGCATATTCCAATCCATGCCCCGTTTTTATGAGCATTCACAGCAGACATTTCAATCAAACGCAGTACAGCCTCATGATGCGTATCACAAAATTCTTCAACCCTCGGATTCTGCCGGTCACAAGCAAGTGTATACTGTATAAGGTCATTAGTACCAACACTGAAAAAATCTACCATAGGCGCAAGCCTGTCGCTTATTATTGCCGCCGCGGGAGTTTCAATCATTATACCTATTTCAACTTCATCTGAATAATCAACCCCATGGGACTTGAGGTCATTTTTTACATTCCCGCAAATTTCAAGTATTTTATTAAGTTCTGAAACACTTGTAATCATAGGAAACATAATTCCAAGATTTCCGTAAACCGACGCTCTGTAAAGCGCCTTAAGCTGAACAGCAAATATTTCCGGACGGTCTATACAAATTCTGATTGCCCTGTACCCCAACGCCGGATTTTCCTCTTTATCCAGATTAAAATAATCAACCTGTTTGTCGGCTCCTATATCAAGAGTTCGTATAATAACCTTTTTTCCGCCCATACTTTCAAGAACACGCTTATAAACTGTAAACTGCTGTTCTTCAGTCGGATAATCACTGTTTTCAAGATAAAGAAACTCACTGCGGAAGAGTCCTATTCCCCCTGCGTCATTTAGCAGAACAGAACCAATACTGTCAATACCTCCGATATTAGCGTATATATTCACCTTTCTACCATCAAGGGTAATGTTTTCCTTTCCCCTAAGCTTTTGAAGAAGCGCTTTCTTTTCGTGGTCTTCCCACTTTTTAGCCTTCAGCCTGTCCAGAACATCACTGTCAGGATTAACAAATACTTCCCCTGTATACCCGTCAACTGCAACAATATCTCCGTTTCTGACAGATTCCAGAAACTTTCCGCCAACGCCTATTACAGCCGCTATATTCATATTACGGGCAAGGATTGCCGTATGAGAATTTTGTGATCCATAAGCAGTGACAAAGGCAATAACCTTTTCCTTGTCAAGTGATACAGTTTCGCTCGGTGCAAGATCATCAGCACAAATAACAGCATCGTCATGTACTGATCCTTCTGTAATTACACTGTCTGAAAGGCAGGAAATTATTCTGTTGGAAATATCTCTTACATCGTCGGCTCTTGCCTGCATATAGGCGTCGTCCATGGATCTAAACATTTTAGCAAAATTGTCCGATGTCAGGGCTACTGCATATTCTGCATTTACAAGCTGATTCTCGATTATATTGACAATTGATTCATTATAATCATCATCTTCGATCATCATCATATGAATCTCAAAAATCTGAGCATTAGTTTCCCCTACTTCTTTCAAAGCCTTTTCATGGATCTGCTTTAACTGCCGTATAGCAATGGCTTCCGCCTCTTTAATACGATTTTTTTCAAATTCGGGGTCTGTAATATGAATGCGGCGAACCTGAGCCTCCTGCCTGTTAAAAACGGAGATTCTGCCTATGGCAACAGCGCCGTATACGCCTTTTCCCTTGAATTTAATCATTTCGCCGCTCCTTTATTTTTAAAGATTAGTTTTAAAAAACTCTTCCATTTTTTCTGCTGCCTGTTCTTCATCACTTCCGCTGATTTTAACAGTTACCGTATCTCCGCACTTTATTCCCATGCCCATTACTGCCATTAGTTTTGCAGCATTTGCACTTTTATCAGTCTTTTCTATAATGACTTCACTTTCGTATTTTTTTGCTTCCTTAGCCAGAATACCTGCCGGTCTTGCATGGATTCCTACGGGGTCAGTAATTGTATAAGTAAATGTTATCATTTTATCTTCCTTTCTTTTTTTCACTAAAATACAAAAATATTTTATGCAATTTTCATTATATTATACTAAAAAAACGTCATGAATTATGCAAATTACCTTTTTAATTGTTAACAATATATGAATAATAAAAATTTATTATGAATAAATTGTATTTATTTTAAAATTCTATTGTAAAATTATAAATCTTATGGTAATATTTAGTTATCGTAATTACGAAATTAATAAAATAATGAAAGGACTATTTCTATGAAAAAAATGTTTAAGAAAATTGTTGCTTCTGTTATGGCAGTTTCTACGCTGTCAGTGGGAACAATCGGAATGAATGTTAATGCGTATGGAGGTACAGGTACATTCACTGTTAATGGCGTATCAGTAACAAAATCTATTGACGCATATAAGAGCAGTGCCTCAGCTTATACCGAATGTACCTCTCAAAAATGTTCATTTGTATATATTTCATTAACTTGTGATTATTCTTCCACAGGCTCAACAAATGATTATTTCAGCGCAACAAGAGGCAAGGTTAGAGTTAGTTTGGCATCTGATTCCGGCAAATCATTTAGTAAAGCAAAATCATATCATTCAGCATCAGTAAGCGGAGTAACTGGCGACAGTAGCATGTCCGTAAATGTTTAATAATCTTATACTTGTTCTATTAAAACCTTAATGTAATAATTATTGGGGAACGACTTTGAATATAATCATGTTGTTTCCCAATATACTATAATAAAAAGGGAGGTATATTAAATGAAAAAAAATATGAGCGCTAAAAAAATAATGCTTATTTTTACATCAATATGCTTAATTTCCGCAACCTCTTGTAATACCCAGAAAGACAATAATAAGAATACTAATAAAGCTTTCAATAATTTAAGTGAAATAAGAATGGATAACAGCGCAATTTATAATTATGACGGCAGTGCATATGTGATTGATTATGAAAGTATGGAAAGCAGTACTTTATGTAATATTCCAAATTGCACTCATTCATCAGCAGATTGTATTGTCAATATATGTAAGATAAATAATGAATTGCCAATCGTATACAACAGTTCTGCTTATTATTTTGTAAATTCTGATTCATTTGCTGAAAAAAACGGTAAAAGTGTGCTTGATTTAAAAACAGATATAAAAAAATATGATTTTAACAATAACAAAATCTCACATGTTACTACAATAGATGGATTTAATATGGACATCAGCAGCGGAGGTTATCTTATTGGTTCAGATTATTATTTTATAAATACTTATGGTAATCCAAGATATGATGACGCCGGAAATGTTACAATGACTACAAACGGCGGAGGCGGAAACTTATTCAGTATAAATTTAGAAACCGGTAAGGTCACTGATTACGGCGAAGTATTCGATTATGAAAAATTAAAAGAAACTTATCCGGCTTCAGCAAATTCAACATCAATACAAATAACAGGAAAAATAGATAATAACTTGTTTATGAACATTCATTACCAAAAAGAAGAATGTACAATTGAAATGATGCAAAACGGAGATGTACCACCTTTTTCAGGTGAAACATATACCTTCAACTTAGATACTCATAAATACGAAAAGTATGACGATTATTTTTCAACCTGTTCAATGAACGGGTATCATACATATTTTACTGATGAAGATAACACTAAGCTTGAAATAAAAAATATTAAAACAGGAGAAATAACCAAAGGACCGGAAATAACTGGATTTAATACTATATCTGTAATAGATGACAAAATATGGCACGATTCAACATGCTTTGATATAAAAACAGGCAATGAAATAGAAATACCGTCCAAATTACCTCCTAAGACTGCAATAGGAGAATATAAAGATTATTATATAGTACAAGTTGAATCAAATGATCAAAATATGTTTGAAAAAATATTAAAAAGCAAATTCAATAGTTAAGGAGGTTGTAAATATGGTTAAGATTACACATCATTTGAATAAAATAAATAAGTATAAATCTGCTTTATTTATCTTTTCATTGATGTGCATAATTTCCGCAACTTCATGCAATTCACATAAAGACAATAACAAGAATACCAATGAAGCTTTTAATAATTTTTACTCTATAAACATGGATAACAGCGCAATTTATAATTATGACGGCAGAGCATATGTAATTGATTATGAAAGTATGGAAAGCAGAACTCTTTGCAACATTCCCAATTGCACTCATTCATCAGCAGATTGTATTGTCAATATATGTAGGATAAATAGTCAATTGCCAATAGTATACAACAGTTCTGCTTATTTCTTTATAAACTCAAATTCATTTGCTGAAAAAGATGGTAAAATGGCGCTTGATTTAAAAACAAATATAAAAAAATATGATTTTAACAATAACAAAATTTCACATATTACTACAATAGATGGATTTAATATGGAAATTAGCAGCGGAGGTTATCTTATTGATTCAGATTATTATTTTATAAATACTTATGGTAATCCAAAGTATGATGATGCCGGAAATGTTACAAGTTCCTCTGGTTCCGGAGGCGGAAACTTATTCAGTATAAATTTCGAAACCGGTAAGGTCACAGATTACGGCGAGGTTTTCGATTATGAAAAATTAAAAGAAACATATCCGGATTCAGCAAATTCAACATTAATACAAATAACAGGAAAAATAGATAATAACTTGTTTATGAACATTCATTATATTAAAGCAGATACAGCTGATTTTTCTGCACCTTTTTCAGGTGAAACATATACCTTTAATTTAGATACTAAAAAATTCGAAAAGTATGACGATTATTTTTCAACCTGTTCAATGAACGGATATCATACATACTATACTGATAAAGATAATACTAAGCTTGAAATAAAGAATATCAAAACAGGAGAAATAACCGAGATACCTGAATTACCCGGATATAATTCCTTATCTGTAATAGATGATAAATTGTGGTGCGATTCAAAATGCTTTGATATAAAAACAGGCAATGAAATAGAAATACCGTCTGAATTGACTCCTATTACAGCAATAGGAGAATATAAAGATTATTATATAGTAAAAGTTCAATCGAATGATCAAAATATGTTTGAAAAAATATTAAAAAGCAAATTCAATAGTTAAGGAGGACATATGAATAAACTTGAAATTACACAACTTAACAAACACTACGGAAAAAAACAAGCCCTCAAAAATTTTACATTCACCTTCACCGATGGAATATACGGTTTACTTGGTCCTAACGGTGCAGGAAAGTCTACACTTATGAACCTTATCACCGGAAATCTTCATCCTGACAAGGACAATGGCAAAATATTTTGGAACGGTGAAGAAACCATGGTTCTGGGGGAAAATTTCAGAAGACAATTGGGCTTTATGCCTCAGCAGCAAAATCTATATGACAGCATGACTGCATTTGATTTTCTTGGCTATGTGGCAGCTCTTAAAGGTCTTGACAGAAAAAAATCTGTGGGTTATATCCATGAAATCCTTAAGCGTGTAGAACTTGAAGACAGCGCTGATAAAAAAATCGGCGGGTTTTCCGGGGGTATGAAGCAAAGAGTACTTATAGCCTCTGCTCTGCTTGGAGAACCCAAACTGCTTATCATGGACGAACCTACAGCAGGTCTTGATCCTAAGCAGAGGGTAATAATTAAAAGACTTGTAAGCGAAATGTCCAAGGAAATGATTGTCATAATTTCCACACATATTATTTCCGACATCGAAAATATTGCAAAAGAAATAATTCTCATGAAGGATGGAGAGATAATCGGAAACGGTACTGTTCAGGAACTGGTAGATGAACTTCCAATAGATGAAAAAAATCTGGAAAACCTCTATATGCACTACTATGGAGGTGAGTAAATGCGTGTTTTGATTTATGAACTGAAAAAACTGATAAGTTATCGGGCGTTTCTTTTCATATCGCTGGTCTGTATTGTAATGGGCGCTTTATCAAGTATCAATAATATCCGTACCGCTGATCCAGCACCAGGTGACTATAAGCGTATTGCATCAGAAATTGCAAATATGTCTGAAACCGAAGCGCAAGAGTTTTTTCAGCAGCAGCTTGATGAAATTTTTTCTGGACATCCGGAAAATTCTAAGTATTCAGCTGTTGCTGTCAGTAACAGTAAAACTCAGTTTGATTTAATAAGCGGATATGGTGAATTTCTTGATTCTATTAAGGAAAACTGCAAAAGTATTACCAGCATATCTATTTTTGCTGATAAAGACAGCTTTGCTTATAGAAACACTTTGAAAATAGAACAGGCATATGAAAATATTAAGATAAAAACTCTGCCATTAGATGTTTCTCAGGGTGTTGAGAATATTCTTAATAATAATATCAGTGATATACTCATACTGTTTACTATATTTGCGGCGGCTATTTTTATTTTTACAAAGGACAAGGAAATCGGAATAATTAATTTGCTGTATTCCTATCCAAAAGGCCGTTCTCGGCTCTGCTTAAATAAAATAGGAGCGCTTTTTTTCATAACTGTTATACTTAACCTGCTGTTCATGGCAGTACTAACTATTATCAGCATTTCTACATACGGTCTTGGAGATCTCTCCCGGCCTATTCAATCGGTAAATGGCTACCTTGAATGCAACTTTAATTTTAGCGTCGGCGAGTATCTTGTCGTATCACTTATTTTTAAAATACTGGGCAGTTTTTTATGGAGCATTCTATTTGCTTTGATATGCATACTATCTTCAAATAACGCTCAGATTTACGGAGTATCAGCATTAATTTCTGTAACCGAGGTTTTGCTTTATAATAATATCTCCCGTATTTCCAACTTCGGACTGCTGCATGATTTTAATCTGGTATCATTTATCAAACCGGATAATATTTTCTTTACATACCGAAATTTAAACATTTTTGGTTATCCGGTAAATGCACTGTTAATCATATCTGCCGTATGGCTGATTCTGACGGTTGCTTTGCTAATCTCTGTGAATGTTATTTATGCCGGCGGAAAAAATCAGGAATATAAACGAATACGTATCAGCATTCGTAAGCACAGCTCTGAAAAGGTACACAAACGTTTAAATTATGCATTCCGCAAATCATTGTTTTTACAGGGAAGCCTTGTTGTAATTGTAATATGGGCTGTACTTCTGTCAATGTATCACTATAATTTTTCAAAACCCGCTTCTCTTTACGATATGTACTATAAGCAATATACGACAGATTATGCAGGACCCATTAACGACAATACCTTTAATATAATAAAACAAGATGAACAATATTTTGCCGATCTTGATAGTAAAATGATGAACGGAGAATTTACCGCAAGCGAAATGAAAAATTATCAGTCAGAGCAAAATAGAAAATATGCCTTTGAAGACTTTAAATTAAGGGTTGAAGCTATAGAGAATATTGATAATACCGAAATATTTTATGATTTAGGATATATCAGAGCTTTCTGCGTAAACAGCAGTGATGAATTTAAAGAAATGGCTCTTCTGATTATTCTCATTTGCGCATTGATTATTTCTCCTCTGATATCTTACGATAACGGCAGAAAACTTACAACAATAATTTACAGTACTACAACAGGAAAAAAATCTTATATTAAAAGAAATATTATAATAACTTTTATTTATACCGCAGCCGCTTCTTTTGCTGTAATGATTCCTTATTATATAAATATTTTATTAAAATACGGTACTCAGGGGGGCAATCTTCCCATTAATTCCATAAAAGCATTTGCATCATTCCCTATTCCTATAACAGTATGGCAATTTGCTTTAGGTCTGCTTATTTTAAGAACAATACTGTTTTCTCTTATCAGCTTGATAATGCTGGCTGTTTCATATAAAAGTAAAAGCCGATTTACTGCTGTACTAATCAATATCACGATTTTTGTTATACCTGCGGTTTGCATATGGCTGTAAAAAAGAAAAAATACAATGAAAAAAATCCGAACATTTCTGTTCGGATTTTTTAATTATTATAATTTTTACATACAATACAATCGCCTGTACATTCAGGAAGCTTAACCTTTCTAAATTCCATAGTCATTGCGTCGCATACAAGCAGACTGCCGGTAAGAAGTTCTCCTACCCCTGTAATATACTTTACAGCTTCCATAGCCTGAAGACTTCCTATAACGCCGCACATTGCGCCTATTACTCCAGCCTGACTGCAATTTAAAACTTCATTATCAGGAGGAGGCTCATTAAATATACACCTATAACAGGGTCCGCACTCGGGAACATAGGTCATAAGCTGTCCATTAAATCTTATAACACCTGCATGTGAAAATGGTTTTCTAAGTTTCACGCAAGCGTCATTAATTAAAAATTTAGTAGAAAAATTATCAGCCGCATCAATTATAAAGTCATAATTTTCAATAATTTCTTCTATATTTGTTTCGTCTATAAAAGTATAGTGTTCATTAATCTTAACATCAGAATTTATTAAAGACAAGGTTTCCCCTGCTGACTGTACTTTTGGCTTATTAAAATCATTATATGAATGCATTATCTGCCTTTGCAGATTTGACAAATCGACTCTGTCAGCGTCGGCGATTCCAATTGTACCAACACCTGCGGCTGCAAGATACATAGCAGCAGGAGAGCCGAGTCCTCCTGCACCGATTATAAGAACCTTTGCATTTAAAAGCTGTTTCTGCCCTGACTCCCCTATTTCATCGATTACTATGTGCCTTGAATATCTTTCCTTTTGAATACTGCTAAGCTCCATTATTTACTCCACAGTTTAATCAGAGAAAAGCGGAGTTGAATAATATCTGTCACCGCTGTCCGGAAGAACAACCACAATGATTTTATCTTTATTTTCAGGCTTTCTTGCAGTTTCAATAGCAGCATGCAAAGCAGCGCCTGAAGATATACCCACAAGTACGCCCTCCATTTTAGCTATAATTTTTGAAGCAGAAAAAGCGTCTTCATTTTCAACTGGCATAATTTCATCAATTATATCTGTATTTAGAATAGCAGGCACAAATCCAGCGCCTATACCCTGAATTTTATGAGGACCTGCTTTTCCCTTTGACAAAACAGGAGAATCTGCTGGTTCAACCGCTATGACTTTAACATCAGGGTTCTTTGATTTCAGATACTCACCTGTTCCGGTAATTGTTCCGCCTGTACCTACACCGGCAATGAAAATATCAGCCTGACCGTCAGTATCATTCCAGATTTCAGGTCCGGTAGTTTTTCTATGCATTTCAGGGTTAGCCGGATTACTGAACTGTCCTGGAATAAAACTATTTGTATACTCCTTTGCCAACTCTTCAGCTTTATCTATTGCTCCCGCCATACCTTTTGCACCGTCTGTTAGGACTATTTCAGCGCCGTATGCTTTCAAAATATTTCTGCGTTCAACACTCATTGTTTCGGGCATTGTCAATATTATCCTATAACCCTTAGAAGCTGCAATTGACGCAAGACCTATACCGGTATTACCAGATGTAGGCTCAATAATAATTGAATCTGGCTTTAGAAGTCCCTTTTCTTCAGCGTCTTCAATCATAAATTTTGCAATTCTGTCCTTTACACTGCCTGCCGGATTAAGATACTCCATCTTTAACAATATTTTAGCATTAAGGTTCAGGTGTTTTTCAATATTTACTGCCTCTACCAGCGGCGTATTGCCTATAAGTTCTGTTGTACCCTTATAAATATTAGCCATTTAAGTTTCCTCCCCATGATATAAATCATATTTTAGTTTACATAAAAATTATATGCATTTTATGAAACAAGATAAACAAAAATGCAATAAGAGACCGTGAAAAACACAGTCTCTTACTTTTTTATTTAGAATTTTCAAGATATTCTGCACGGCCTGTTTCGTAAAGATTATTACCTTCACTATCGATAATAACCATAAGCGGCATATCTTCAACATAAAGTTTTCTGAGAGCTTCCGCTCCAAGGTCTTCAAAAGCTATAAGCTCAGCACTTTTAATGCACTTCGCAAGAAGCGCACCAGCACCGCCGATAGCACCAAAATAAACGCCGCTGTATTTCTTCATAGCGTCAATAACTTCAGGAAGACGTGCGCCCTTTCCGATCATACCTCTTGCGCCGACGGACATCATTGTAGGAGCATATGCGTCCATACGTCCGCTTGTTGTTGGTCCTGCTGAACCAATTACCTGTCCTGGCTTTGCAGGAGTAGGACCTACATAGTAAATTGTAGCGTCAGTGGGATCAAAAGGAATTGGCTCATCCTTAGCAAGTGATTCGCACATTCTCTTATGGCCGGCGTCACGTGATGTATAAATGGTACCAGTTAAATAAACTCTATCACCCGCATGAAGGCTCTTTGCAAGTTCTTCTGTCAATGGCAGTGTAATGTGCTTTTCCATTTATATCACCTCCGATTTATGACGTGTTACATGACAATTTATATTAATTGCGCAAGGCATACCGGCAATATGTGTAGGCATTGTTTCTATATTAAGACCAATAGCTGTTGTTTTACCGCCGAATCCCTGAGGTCCGATACCCAGCTTATTAACTTTTTCAAGCATTTCCTTTTCAAGATCAGCATAAAACGGATCAGGATTTTCAGAATCAATTGAACGCATAAGAGCTTTTTTAGCTAGGAGAGCAGCCTTGTCAAAAGTACCGCCGATACCAACACCCACTACCATTGGAGGGCATGGATTAGGACCTGCATTTTCAACTGTTTCAAGGATAAAATCCTTTATTCCCTGAAGTCCTGCTGACGGCTTGAACATACGTATCGCGCTCATATTTTCGCTTCCGAAGCCCTTAGGACCAACTGTAATTTTAATGCTTTCACCCGGAACAATTTCAGTATAAATCATAGCCGGAGTATTATCGCCGGTATTTCCTCTTCTAACGGGATCCTTTACAACTGATTTTCTAAGGTATCCGTTTGTATATCCACGGCGAACGCCCTCGTTAACTGCATCTGCAAGGTCTCCGCCTGCAATATGTACATCCTGGCCTATTTCAAGAAATACGCAAGCCATACCTGTATCCTGGCAAATCGGAACATTTTCTTCGTCAGCAATTTCAAAGTTTTTAATAATATCATCAAGGATTCCTTGTGCAATCTGACCGTCCTCACAAGCACGGCAGTTTTTAATTGCGCATTTTACATCCTCAGGAAGATGCTCGTTAGCTTCGATACAAAGCTTTTCAACTACATCTGTAATAAGCTCAGCTTTAATTTCGCGCATTAATTATACCCTCCAATTATTATCTTTCATGACGTGCATACTTAGGAAGAAGCAGAGGTGAAACACCTTCATTTTCAATGCCGGCATCCTTGAGTTCCTGAGCGTATTCGTTGATATGCTCAAGAGTCATGCTTCCAAGAGTTGTTTCCTTAGCTTTAGCAGCAGCAGCCTTACCTGCATTGCGTCCGAATACGATAATATCAAGAAGTGAATTACCCATAAGACGATTTCTTCCATGGATTCCTCCAACAGCCTCACCAGCAACAAGCAGGTTAGGAATTGTCTTAGTGAATCCGTCGCCGCCGATTTCAAGACCGCCGTTCTGATAATGGAGTGTAGGATAAATGAGAATCGGCTGTTTTCTCATATCTATATCATAGTTAAGATACATACGGAGCATAGCAGGAATTCTTTTTTCAATTGTTCCCTCTCCGCCGAGAATTTCAATCATTGGAGTATCAAGCCAAACGCCTGTACCCAGAGGTGTTTCAACACCCTTATTTCTGTCTGAACATTCACGGATAATTGAAGCTGCAGAAACGTCACGTGTTTCAAGCGGATGCATGAAAGCCTCACCGTCAACGTTAACGAGCATAGCGCCCAGTGAACGAACCTTTTCAGTTACAAGGGCGCCGAAAATTTGTGAAGGATAGGCAACGCCAGTCGGATGATACTGAATTGTATCCTGATAGAGAAGCGGGGCTCCTGCACGGTAGCCGAGAATAAGTCCGTCGGCTGTTGCACCGTAATGGTTAGATGTCGGGAAGTTCTGATAATGAAGTCTGCCGGCGCCGCCTGTTGCAATAACAACAGTTTTTGCTTTGGCAACAAGGTAATCGCCTGTTTCCATATTAAGAAGCACTGCTCCGGAAACCTGACCCTTGTCATCTTTAATAAGTTCCACGGCTGAAGTAAATTCAACAACCGGAATATTTCTATTAATAACCTCGTCACGAAGATTACGCATGATTTCTGCACCGGAGTAATCCTTGCAGGCGTGCATTCTCTTTCTTGAAGTACCGCCGCCGTGAGTAGTTACCATATTTCCTTCTGTATCCTTATCGAACATAACGCCGAGCTTGTTGAGCCAATGGATAGCGTCAGGAGCTTCCATAACAAGACGTCTTAAAAGTTCAGGTCTTGCTGCGAAATGACCGCCGCCGAAAGCGTCAAGGTAATGCTGAACAGGAGAATCGTTTTCCTTATCAGCCGCCTGAATACCGCCTTCAGCCATCATTGTGTTTGCGTCGCCGATACGAAGCTTTGTTACGATCATAACATTTGCTCCGGCTTCATGAGCTTCAATAGCAGCAGATGAACCTGCGCCGCCGCCGCCGATTACAAGTACGTCAACATCATAATCAACCTTGCTTAAATCTACATTATCAGCAATCAGTCTGCTGTTTGAATGGATAAGATCAGCAAGTTCCTTCGGCGCTTTCTGTCCCTTGTTAGGGCCGATTTTTATTTCATCAAAACCATCTGTTCTGTAATCAGGATGATAAGCTTTGAGAAGGGTATCCTTTTCCTCGGCAGTCATTCTTGCCGGTTCGTGCTTCATACGTTCTTCTCTTGTTGCTTCTACTTTTTTAATAGACTCAAGCATTTCTGGTGTAAACATGATAGATAACCCTCCTTATTTTTCAATCTCTCTTGTATTATAGAGTTCCTGCATCTCTGTAATAGGCTTCTGCATGATCTGTTCAATAAGCTGATCATAAGCGCCCTGACGGATCTCTTCAACACGCTTTTCGAGATGTGCTGTTTCAGGAGCAATATACTTACCTGTAAGTCTTCTTGCAAGAAGCCCTACCATCGGATGTGAAATTCCTGCCGGACATCTTACAGTACAGCATCCGCAGGCTACGCAGTCGAAGGATTCTTCAGCGCATTTTTCAAATTCACCTCTCTGGGCATAAGCGATATACTGCATAACGTTCAGGTTCTGCGTACAAGCATTTGTACAGGCATTGCATCCGATACAGCTGTAAATTTCAGGATACAGCTCCATCATGATCTGCTGAGTAGGCTTGATTTCCTCAATGCTGTAAGTTCTCTTATCAGTCGGGAAGAATGGAATACTTGCAACATACATTCCTTCCTCAACCTGCTTCTGACAAGCAAGACAAGTCTTAAGCTCGTTCTTGCCCTTTATTCTGTAAATTGTTGCACAAGCGCCGCAGAATCCGTGACGGCATCCGCAGCCTCTTTTAAGTGTGTAACCGGCATATTCCATAGCTGTCATAATTGTCAGTGCAGCCGGTACGCTGTATTTTTTACCAAAAAAATATACATTTACCATGTTTTCCATGTTAAAAAGTCCTTTCTAATATTCATTCGGAAGTGCGTCGATTTCATCGCAGCGGAACACAGGACCATCCTTGCAGACATACTTTGAGCCGATATTGCAGCGGCCGCATTTACCGATACCGCATTTCATACGAAGCTCAAATGTTGTATATATCTGTTCCTTAGAAAATCCCATTTCTTCCAGTCCTGCAAGAACAAACTTAATCATGATCGGAGGACCGCAGATAAGTACAGTTTTATTTGTAGCAAATTCAAGTTCCTTTAGATATGCAGGAACAAAACCTACGTGTCCGTCCCAGCCTTCCTGTTCACGGTCGATAGTAAGATGAACATCTACATTTTCAGCATTCATCCAGACTTCCTGGATTTCCTTAAGCTGAACGAGGTCATCTGCCGAACGTGAACCATAAAGAATATCAACCTTGCCGTAATCGGCACGGTTATCAAGAACATAGTTTATAACGCTTCTAAGCGGCGCAAGACCGATACCTCCGGCGATAAACAGGAGATCCTTGCCCTTAAGCTCAGTCTCTACCGGAAAATGATTTCCGTAAGGTCCGCGTACAGTAATCTCATCTCCGACCTGAATGTCATGGAGATATTCAGTCAGTGAACCGCATTTTTTTATACTAAACTCCTGATATTCCTTGTTTGTAGGAGAAGATGTAATTGAAAACATTCCCTCGCTTATGCCGGGAGCGCAGAGCATTGCGCACTGACCGGGCATATGTTCAAAAAGCTTGCCGCCTTCCGGTGCATTAACACGGAAAGTTTTTACATCAGGTGTTTCCTGACGTATATCTGTAACAACGCCGACCTTTGGTATCAGCGTATCTAAAGTATAATTCTTATGACAGGTACATTCACTCATGCTTTTTCACCTTCCTGCTTCTGAAATGACTTGATAACCTTTACAATATTGAGTGATGACGGACATTTATCAACGCAGCGTCCGCATCCGACGCATGAGTACATTCCGTCGTTATTAGCAGGGAAATATACAAGCTTGTGCATAAATCTCTGACGGAATCTCTGCATCTGGCTGGTACGGTTATTGCCGTGAGCCATCATTGTAAAGTCGGAATACATACAAGAATCCCAACAGCGGTAACGCTGTACACCGTGACCGGTATCGTAATCCTTGATGTCATAGCACTGGCAGGTAGGACATACAAAAGTACAAGTTCCGCATGCCAAGCATGGTTTATAGAGTTCTTCCCACAGCGGTGAGTCAAATTTTTCCATAAGCACATCACCGTTCCAGCCTTCCAGAGAAAGGCCTGAATAAGGAAGCTTGTCAACAATATTTCTAATTGAAGCCTTTTCAGCTTCAACTGCGCAATCATCAGTATTTTCAAGAAGACTGCTTACAGCATCAGTAAGTGCCTGACCTTTTTCTGTTACAGGATTCCAGTAAAGGGAATCTTCAGTAAGCCAAACAGAAACATCTCCTGCCGGTTCAGCGCAGTCTACACCGAATGCCTTACAAAAACAGCTTTCAGACGGTTCATGACACGCCATAGCAACAATTGTACCATGGTCACGGCGAGCCTTATAGAATGTATCCACCGGATCAGACAGAAATACTCTGTCAAGAACCTCTACGCCTCTTAAATCACAAGCTTTCATGCCGAATACAACAAAGTTCTGATCCTTAAGAGCTTCCGGTTCGATAGAAATGCTCTTGCCGTCCTTTGTACATTTATATAAATTTTCGCTCTGCGGAAAAAAAGCGTCCTTTGGCGATTTAACTGTTTTAAGTACATCTAATGCAACTTCTGCGTCTTCAGTCCATGCCGCAAAATTTACCTGACCTGCTGTGTTAACCGGAAGATATAATTCCTGGTTTTCCGCAATCAGGCGGAATAATGCTGGCAGATTTTCCTTTGCCGTTTTAAACATACATTATCCCCTTTCTCCGACAATGCCAGGCTCACAATCATCAAATGTGAAGTTTGTAAGCGGCGCTCTTGACTCGGTATCTTCTCCGGCCTGGTATTCACCGTAAAATTCATTTATATCCTTAATAAACTTTCTGTTGAACAGATGAAGCGGAATGCCCTGGGGACAAACACGGCTGCATTCTCCGCAGTCAGTACATCTGCCGGCAACATGAAAAGCACGGATAATATGGAACATTTTTTCTTCAAAGCTGTCGGTATTAGCTTTCTGCGCACTGTCAAACTTATTGCTGTCGAATACGCACTTGCGGCAGCTGCAAGCTGGACAAACATTTCTGCACGCATTGCATCTTATACATTTGCTGAGCTCTTTCTGGAAAAATGCAAATTTTTCTTCAGGGGACATATTTTCTATTCTGGATACTTCGCTGAATCTGTCTGCGCCTTCTGACGTATCCTTAGATTCACCGATGATTTCATCGTAAACCACATGCTCCTTACCCTTGCAAACATAGCATCTTTCGAGCATTACATCATTATAAGAGCATGACTTTTTACCATAAACAGTCTCAAATTCAAGAGTTTCTGCATCGCCGTCTATTTCCGCACCGGAAACAGAAGTGATTCCCCTGATACCCTGAGCCTTAATTTTTTCTATATCAAGCTTGCCTTTACAGCCAACGCCGATAATATAAGTTTTTTCACGGTCAACTCTATGCTCTTTAATAAGCTGATTGAAGCTGTATGTATCACATGGCTTCAGGCAAACAAGAGTTTTTCCCTCAAGCTTTGCAGCTTCGATCATATATTTGCTGAGATTTGCACCGCAGAATCCGTCATAAACGAAATTCTCCAATTCATCTTCAGTCTTAAAATAAGCCGGTTCAGGATTATAGGAAAGATCTCCTGCCTTCCAGCCAAGAACACGCTCTACTGTCTTATCAGCCAGAAGTTCCTTAATGCGGTTGATTAATTCCTGCATCTCAGATCCTCCAATCTAACATTCTTTCCAAGTGAACGGATTTTTTCTACAAATTCATTCATTGTTGCAGAAAACTTAACACCCTCAGCCGCTGACACCCATTCAACACGGGTACGTCCCTGTTCAACGCCGATATAATCAAGCATTGAGAACAAAAGAGTCATACGGCGTCTTGCATAATAGTTACCTGTACTGTAATGGCAGTCACCGGGATGGCATCCGCACATTATAACGCCGTCGGCGCCCTTTTCAAATGCTCTGAGAATGAACATAGGGTTTACACGGCATGAGCAAGGCACACGAATAATTTTTACATCAGCAGGATATGCAAGACGGCTGCTTCCTGCCAAATCAGCGCCGGCATAACTGCACCAATTGCAGCAGAAAGCTACAATTTTCGGTCTGAATTCTTCATTTCCATTTATCGGCATATTGCATCCACCTCCGCAATAATCTGTCTGTTAGAGAAGCCCTGAAGGTCCATAGCGCCTGAAGGACAAGCAACCGTACAAGCGCCGCAGCCCTGACAGAGCGCTGTATTTACAACTGCTACACGGCGTGTTTCACGGATTCCATGATCATTAACCTGCTTATCTTCATAAGAAATAGCGCCGTAAGGACAAACATTGGCACAAGTTGAGCATCCGTTGCACAATAACTCGTCCGAATGAGCTGTACATGGGTTAGTAAGGAGCTTATCCTTAGCAAGAAGTCCAACAACCTTAATAGCGGCAGCTCCTGCCTGAGCAACGGTTTCAGGAATATCCTTAGGTCCCTGTGAAACGCCGGAAAGGAATACGCCGGCTGTCGGTGATTCAACAGGACGAAGCTTAGGGTGCGCTTCAGTAAGGAAGTTATTAGTATCGATACTTGCAGTAAGCATTGTTGCCAGCTTTCTTACAGATGACTCTGGTTCGATAGCAGCAGCAAGAACAACCATATCAGCTTCCATTTTAATCTGCTTGTTGTCAATAAGATCAACACCATGAACCATAAGCTGTCCGTCAGGCTGAGGTGCAACCTTGCCTACCTGACCCTTTATATAATTAACACCGTATTCTTCAACGGCTCTTCTGTAAAACTCATCGAAGTTCTTACCAGGAGTACGAACATCTATATAAAATACAGTAACATTTACATCAGGATACTTATCTCTGATAAGCATTGCGTGCTTTGCTGTATACATACAGCAGATTTTTGAGCAGTAGCTCTTTCCTCTGTTATCAGAGCATCTGCTTCCAACGCACTGAATAAACACAATGTTCTTAGGAGACTTTCCGTCTGAAAGACGTTCCAGATGACCCTTTGTAGGTCCGGCAGCATTCATAATACGCTCAAGTTCAAGGGAAGTAATTACGTCCTTGCTCTGGCTGTATGCATATTCATCGTACTGGTCAAGCTTTATAATATCAAAACCTGTAGCAACAACGATTGCGCCGTACTTTTCAGAAATAATTTCATCTTTCTGAGTATAGTCGATTGCTCCTGCCTGACAAACCTTTTCACAAAGACCGCATTTTCCTGTCTTCATCTTGATACACTGATCTGTATCAATTACAGGAACATTTGGTATAGCCTGTGCAAAAGGGGTATAAATTGCGCTTCTTTTATTAAGTCCACGGTTAAATTCGCTCAAGCCCTTTTTAGAAGGACACTTTTCCTGACAAACTCCGCATCCGGTACACTTTGTCATATCTACATAGCGAGCCTTTTTGCGGATATCAACAGTAAAGTCACCTACAAATCCGCTTACTTTTTCTACCTCGCTGTATGTATAGATATTAATCTTTTCATGAGCCGAAGCGTCAACCATCTTAGGTGTAAGGATACACGCTGAACAGTCAAGAGTCGGGAAAGTCTTGTCAAGCTGAGACATTCTTCCGCCGATACTCGGAGTCTTTTCAACAATATCAACTTCATAGCCTGCGTCTGCAATATCAAGAGCTGTCTGGATTCCGGCAATACCGCCGCCGATAACCAGAGCACGCTTAGTAACACGGCTTTCGCCAGGCTTAAGAGGTGTATTGAGATTAACCTTAGCAACTGCTGCTCTTGCAAGGATAACAGCTTTCTTTGTAGCCTCTTCAATATCCTTGTGGATCCAGGAACACTGTTCACGAATGTTTGCGATTTCAACCATATAAGGGTTGATTCCCGCCTTTTCCGCACACTTTCTGAATGTTCCCTCATGCATACGAGGAGAACATGAACAAACAACAATACCTGTCAGACCATGTTCCTTTATTGCGCCTGCAATTTTTTCCTGACCTGCCTCAGAACACATATACTGATAATCTTCAGCATGAACTACTCCAGGTTCAGCTTTAATTACCTCTACTACTTTATTAACGTCAACGGTAGCGGCAATATTGCTTCCGCAATGACATACAAAAACTCCTATTCTCTGCACCGCAAACTCACCTCCTGTATTTTCTGAATGCGCTTACCAGAAGCTGCTGCGGCATATCAGGATCAAGAAGCTCAGGAATTTCATTAGGTGAAAGATAATCCTGATCCTTCTGTCTTACAACAACCTGCCTTGCTGCGTCAATAAGCTTACCGGGCTTAACGTCTCTCGGACAGCGTTCAACGCAGGCAAAGCATGAAAGGCATTTCCAAAGTGATTTTGAATTAACAAGTGATTCTATATCCTCATTCAGTACATAAGATACAAACTGGTGAGGCTTAATATCCATTTCATTATATGACGGGCAGGACGCAGAACACTTTCCGCATTTCATGCATTTATAAGGATTAACACCGCTGATTTCGCGAATCAGTTCAGCTGACTTGAATGATGTTTCCACTATTTTGCGACCTCCTCTTTAACTCCGAGAGCCTCTGCAAGCAGTTCGGTAAAATAATAAACAGGCAGCTCGCTCTTTGAGTTCTTGTTCATATTATAAAGGCAGAGCGGACAAGCGGTAATCAGCATATCTGCGCCGAATCCCTCTGCGCTGTTCATAATATTATCGGACATATTTCCTGCCATTTCCTTTTCCTTAAGAGCAATGTGACCTCCGCAGCACTCATTGCGATAAGGGTAAATAACCGGCTCAGCGCCGATGGCACGAATAAAATCTTCCATGATCTTAGGATTTTCCGGATTGTCAAACTCCAGCACCTTGCCGGGACGCAGAAGCAGGCATCCGTAATAAGCGCCTATTTTCTTTCCCTTAAGCGGATTGACAACCTTTTCCTTAAGCTTATCAAAGCCCACGCGATCTCTCAGAACTTCAAGAAAATGAAGGACTGTTGTTTCACCTGCGTACGGCTCTTCAAGCTTCATGTAATTATTTGCTCTTGTACGGATGTCCTCAACATTTTTCATATCATCATTTACTCTTTTGATAACGTGATGACACGCCGAACATAAAGTTACCAGTTCCTGACCCTTTTCCTTAGCTTCATTAAGAGCGCGTACTGATGACAGCTTTGTAGCTATTTCATCGCTTCCCAGGGGATATACGCCGCCGCAGCACTGCCAGTTTTCGATTTCCTCAAGTTCAAAACCCAGCGCCTTAGCGGACGCTCTTGCATAAGCGTCCAGATCCTTTGCTTTAGTTCTTAAGGTACATCCGGAATAATAACTGTACTTCATAGCTTTTATTACCCTTCCATTTTAAATATTAATCTGACGAATTACATCCTTCAGCTTATCTGCGCTTGCCTTAAGCTGCTCAACTTCTTCATCTGTAAGAGGCAGCGGAACCTTTCCTTCAATTCCGTTAGGACCTACAAGATTCAAAGTACTGATACAGACATCTTCGATTCCGTATTCTCCGTGCATAAGTGATGAAACTGTAACGGTTGAGTTATAAGCTGAAAGAAGAAGACTGCACAGTCTGCATACTGAAACTGATACTGCATAGAATGTAGCGCCCTTGTTTGCAATAATTTTTCCGCCGGACTTGTGAATGTGGTCAAGGATTTCGTCCTTATCAGGATCACCCTTGCATTCAAGCCATCCGCTGTTTTTGCAGAAATCAACATAGCTGTCAAAGTCAAGACCTGAAATTTCCGCACGTGACCATGGGATAAACGATGAATCTCCATGTTCGCCGAAAACATAAGCATGAATATTCTTCTCTGAAACAGAAAAATAATCTGAAAGCGTTGAGCGGAGTCTTGCTGTATCAAGAAGTGTGCCTGAACCTATGATCTGTCTTTCAGGAAGTCCGGAAAGCTTTGTGAATACATATGTAATAATATCCACTGGATTGCTTACAATGATGTAAAGAGCGTCCGGTGCCGCCTTAACTATTTCAGGTGTAATGCTCTTTATAATGTCAACATTAGTCTGAACAAGTTCTATTCTTGTCTGTCCCGGTTTGCGGGCGATTCCTGATGTAATGATTACAATGTCTGAACCCTTAGCGTCTTCATAATCACCGGCGATTATAGAGATAGGATCACGGAATCCGGTACCCTGCATAATGTCCATAACCTCGCCTGCAAGCTTTTCCTTGTTGACATCGATCATAACAATTTCCGATGCGATATTTTCGTTTGACAGTGTATATGCGATAGTTGCGCCAACGCTGCCTGCTCCAATAATGGTAATTTTGCTGCCCATAATAATTTCGCACTCCAATTTCATTTTTTTATTAAGAATTACCGGTTACGGAACCGGCGATCCAACTGCTGTCTCAATAATTCGCAGAATATTCGACATATTTACATTATATCAAAAAAAACTCTATTTTGCAATACCATTTACTATTTTTTTAAATCGGGCGATTTAAGCGGAAAAAGCGATATAACTATACATATATAATTATATTTTAAAAAAGCCTGATCTATTACACAGCTCCCGCAATATTCAGCTTATTATTTTTCAGGTTTTGAAGATACCTGCTAAGAAATTCAAAGAAGTTTACTGCCTCTTCCTGGTTAACAGCGCTGTCATGGAGCTGAATAACCAGATCTCTTTGGCAGACAGGCTCGGCAATAGGAAGAAGCCTTATCTGGTCCATTTCTCCCTGTCCCCAAGTATAATGCGGCCAGAAACCCACTCCAAGCCCTCCGGCTATTAGGTTTTTAACCGTATCCGGACTGTCGCTTTCATATATTATATTAGGTATAAATCCTGCGTGCATACAGTATCTGTCACAGATAGAGCGTATACTTCTTGAACCTGAAAGACTTATAAAGTCCTGATTTGCAAAATCTCTCAGCATAACGCTGTCACAGTTGGCATATGGAAAATTCTGCGGAACAGCCAAAAAAATTCTCTCAGTAAAAATTTGATACCTTTCCTTGGTATCAGTTGGCTGCTGAAAAAACGATCGGGTAAAAATAGTTATGTCTGCGTCCTCGCACATTGAATTTTGTATAAGTCTGAAATTAAGTCCGTCATGCTCCTTTTTATATGATATAAGCGCATGAGTCACAAGAGTTGACGCAGCAAGAACATTCAGGCGCACTGTCTTTTTTCTCACATGGGCAAGTTCCTGAATTTCTTCCGGAATCTGATGCAGACTCTCAAGTATCGGCGAAACAGCGTCCCTTAAATAAACTCCGTATTCCGTAAGGGTAATATTTCTGCCGCTGTGCCTAAAAAGCGGTACTCCCAGTTCCTTTTCAAGGCGTCTAATGCTCTGAGTAAGGGAAGGCTGTGCAATATGAAGCTGTTCTGCCGTACGGGTTACATGCTGATTAACAGCAACCGCATAAAAATATTCAAGCTGAAGTAATTCCATTATGTCCTCCAACAAATCTAATTTTAATGAATTATACAATTTTGTCAGTTTTCTTTGCATAAGATAAATAAAACTATGCAATAAGGCATAACTCATAGTTTTAATATTATAATTTAAGACATTATCATTTATTAATTTTATATCTGATGCAAAAATTAATAGTTTATAAACTATTAATCCATTAATAATTATATATTAGACAGATGTATTTGTCAATGGTATAATAATATTGTAAAAGGAACAATAAAATTCCAGAGAAAAATCCCAAAGGAAATCAGGAGGAGTTTTTTATGTACAAATCCCAAAATTATGACAGAATTTCCGAATATGCGGCACTAAATAAGGTTGCCGAACAAGGAGGCGTAGTACTGTTCGGCTCAACATCTGCTTCCAAGCTTCCGCTTAATGAGCTTACTCAGGACTACGGAATCAATACTGCACTTTATAACAGAAGCGCTGAAAACCTTACTATAAACGGCGCAGAAAAATATATTTCCGAATGCATAGCGCCCCTAAGACCAAAAGTAATACTCATGCACTTCGGTGAAGAAGAACTTTCAGATGAAACAAAATCCATAAATGAAATCATTGAAGCGTACCGCTGGCTGTTATATCAAATTCATACAGCCACACCGGAAAGCCGACTGGTAATAGTTTCTGTAAATTCAGAAATTCCAAATTCAAAAAGCTTTAATGATGAACTTAAGCTGCTGGCAAGAGAATACGGATGTGAATTTGCATACGGTCCTAACGGCAATTTTGACGGAACATATACAATCAGATTTTTCCATACCCTGCGTTCCTTTCTTTTTGACCGTACAATGTCACTTGCCGACGCTTTAAGATTTTCCGTCTGAAATGAAAAAAAGGAGATAAAAATAATGAGTGAAATACTTGAAACTGCGATGTTAATATGCTTTGGATTCAGCTGGCCTATCAATCTTGTGAAAAACATCAAATGCAAAAGCGCTAAGGGCATGAGCCTTCCCTTTATTCTGCTTCTTATAATAGGCTACATTGCAGGAATATCAGCAAAGCTTATTACAGGAAGAATGAACTATGTTCTTTTAGTTTACTTCCTGAATCTTATTATGGTATCAATGAATTTGGTTGTATATTTCAGAAACCGTGCTCTTGATAAAAAGACTGAAACATATAACATCAGACCTTCCGGTAAATGCATTTATACCAAAGGTCATTCACACGCCTGATCCCCCAATCAAATATATGCAAGCGGCGGCAGTTTTTTAATACTGCCGCCGCTTTTTTATATATACAAATAATTTCATCTAATTTAAACAAAAGGCTGTACAGCAATAAATACTGTACAGCCATATTTTTATTCTGATATACTGTCCGCTATAACCTCTGCAAGAAGATTGGACGGAAGCTGTTCATATCTTAAAAATTCAAATGTAAAATTACCCATACCCCTGGTTACCTGCCTCAGATACATTGCAAAATCATGCATCTCTCTCATAGGCACTTCGGCATAAATTTCAGTCATGGAATCACCTGATGGTTCCATTCCGAGAACACGCCCGCGGCGCTTGTTAAGTTCTCCCATAACATCGCCGGTATTGTCATCTGTTACATTGACTTTTAAGCTTCCGATAGGTTCGAGCATAGCCGGATCCGCCTGCTTAAGACCCTCCTTGAATGCAAGTGAAGCGGCTGTTTTGAATGCCATTTCAGAAGAATCAACCGGATGATAAGAGCCGTCTACTAAAACTGCCTTTAGACCTACTACCGGACAGCCGGCAAGAATACCCTTTTTAACGCATTCCTGAAGACCCTTTTCAACAGCAGGGAAATAATTCTTCGGCACTGCTCCCCCGAAAACCTTTTCTTCAAATATCAGTTCATCACTTACGCACGGTTCAAATTCAATCCAAACATGACCGTACTGTCCGTGTCCTCCGGACTGTTTCTTATGTTTGCCCTCAGATTTTACCTTTTTGCGTATAGTTTCTCTGTAAGCAATTTTAGGAACGCTCAGCTTAATTTCGACGCCGAATTTATTTTTAAGCTTCATAGACGCAATATCAAGATGCTGTTCACCGAGACCGCTTAAAATCTGCTCGTTAGTCAATTTATCCTGCTTGTATTCCAGAGTTCTGTCTTCTTCCAGCAGTCTTTGTATTCCGGCTGAAATTTTGCTTTCATCTCCCTGAGCCTTAGCTGATACTGCCATTGAATAACATGGCTTTGGAAAATCTATTTTATCAAACTGAACCTTTCTTTCCGGACTGCAAAGAGTATCAGATGTCAGAGCGTCAATCTTCACCGCAGCAGCAATATCCCCTGCCGTAACCTCTTGAGCCTCTATCTGCTGTTTTCCTTTCATAAAGTAGAGCTTTCCGATTTTTTCATTCTCTCCCGTTGTCATATTAACAACGGTTGAATCTGATGTCAGCTTTCCGGACATCACCTTGATATAAGACATTCTGCCGGTAAACGGATCTGCAACTGTTTTGAATACAAAAGCAGAGAGCGGATCACTCTCACTGCATTTCACTTCAGCATCTCCGGCACTTACAGCAGGAACCTCTGATGAAGATGGCACAAGCAGTGAAATTTCTTTAAGAAGCATATCAATGCCTGCGAGAGATGAAGATGATACGCATACAACTGGAGTTATAATTCCCAGATTCATTCCCTTATGGATTCCGTCTATAAGTTCCTTTTGGGTAAACGCCTCTCCCTCAAAAAATTTTTCCATAAGCGTTTCATCAGTTTCTGCAACTGCTTCGCTGACTGCCTCTACAAGTCCGTCGATACGATACTGCATTTTTTCGGTTGCAGCGGCTGCCGGAAGATCAGTTTCTATTGCGTTGCCGCTGCCGTCATACTTATACGCTTTCATCTCTATAAGATTTACATATGACACTATTTTCTCATTTTCAATTACAGGAACAACAACAGGGCATACGGTTGGGCCGAAAACAGTTTTCAGCTCTGTAAGAACATTATAAAAATTCGCATTAGGATCATCTATTTTAGTAACAACAAACATTTTTGCTTTGTGATCCTTTTCAGCGGCGGCATACGCCTTTTTTGTACCAACCTTAACTCCGGACTTTGCAGATACAGTAATCATAACCGTATCAGACGCCCTTATTCCCTCAGCCATTTCCCCGGCAAAGTCAAAAATTCCCGGCGTATCGAGCAAATTAACTTTTATTCCCTCATAATTAAAAAATGCGGCTGATGTATTTATAGAAATCTTTCTTTTTATTTCCTCTGTATCATAATCACATACTGTTGTACCGTCGTCTGTACGGCCAAGTCTGTCGGACGCTCCTGCTTTATAAAGCAGAGCTTCTGCAAGTGATGTTTTTCCTGAACCATTGTGACCGGCAAGCGCAATATTTTTTATTATATTCATTTCTGTATTTTCTCCTTTAAATAAATTGTACAATAGTACTTCCTAAATTATAATACTTTTTATTCACTTTTTCAACTCTTATACGAAAATTCTATAAATATAATTATTTCCAATGTAAATTTTAGTGCATTTTGCACATGAATTTTGTTTGCAGTGCTAACATATATCTTAAAAAAATCACTTCCGAAAAATTTTTACGGAAGTGATTTTTTATTTTTATAATTTTATTATTCTGAACGCAGAGCAACAACCGGATCCTTTTTGGCAGCGCTCTTAGACGGAATGATTCCTGCAATAAGAGTAAGAATCATGCTAATAGCAATCAGTATAAGCGCTGCAACAGGCGGCAGATATGCACTTAGATTATTTATACCCGTAATGGCATGAACCAAAATGTTTACAGGTATGCAGATAAGATAAGTTACAAGTATTCCCAGCAATCCGGAAGTAAATCCTATAATGAGCGTTTCAGCATTGAACATTCCTGAAACATCTCTTTTTGAAGCGCCTATTGAACGAAGTATACCGATTTCCTTTGTTCTTTCCTGAACAGAAATAAGCGTGATCACTCCAATCATTATAGACGAAACTATCAGAGATATTGCAACAAACGCTATAAGAACATAAGCAATAGTATTGATAATAGTAGTAACAGACGACATCATAAGTCCTACGTAATCCGTATATTTCAGCTGTGACATTTCATCTCTCTGACTGTTATAATCTTTTATTGCATCTTCGATAACATCTTTATTTTCAAATGTAGAAGCGTAAAGATTAATAGCCGACGGCTCATCAAGATTTACATATCCCAGTTTTGAAAGGTTTTCCTCATAGTCAGAATCAGAAAACTCCATTGTCTTATCATAATAGAATGCCGCCTGTTCCTCTGTCAAGCCTGCAAGCATCTTATCAAGCGCAGAAGAAAGCTCCGCCGGAGACATTCCAGAAAGCTGTTCCTGAACCTGCTGAGCATACTGCATTTCCGCCTGTTTTTCAACTATCTGGGAAACAGTTTCTGTAATTTCATCATCACTCATATTCTGAATATAAGCGGTAATTTCATCCTGATTCATCCCCATCTGCTGTGACATTGACTGTATAAGCATATTTTCCATATCCGCTCTGCTCATACTTCCTATTGCTTGATTTACTGATTCAGCAACCGTATCACCGGCAGGCACGCTCATAATCTTAACATAAGCCTCAGCTTTAGAAGTTTCGTCAAGACCGCTTAAATAGTTTTTAAGGAACTTAGACTTTTCCGAATCAGAAACCGATCCGTTTTCATCTTTGAACGGAAGCCCTGTAAAAATATCTGTTGAACTGTCGGCGAGCTGTGCTGAAATGGCTTTGCTTTCTTTTGAATGTTCAATTACATATTCGGTCAGCTTGCTTGTATACGCAATTGAACCGTTCAGCATTGAAGCTGTCGCATCTTCATTAGGCTTGATAATACCTGTTACTCTCAGGGGCACTCCATTATCGTAAAGATACTGCAAGCCTGCGTCAGATTCACGTAGATCAGCATAAAGACCTGTGTTTTCGTCATAGCTGTAACAGTCGGAATTTAGTATGGACTTAAATTCCATACCGCATATATCTTCATAGCTCCACTTTTTCTGTCCGCTGTTTTCAAGCTCTCTGCCTTCAAAAGCAGCCGCCATAATGTTTTCTATATTCTCTTTCGGAACAAGACCAAGGGCATATAGGGTCATATCATCAAGTTCATTATTTTTGTCAAGAACAAGTACTATTTCATTATAATCATCAGGCCACTCACCGTAAACAACATCATACTGATTTTTTATTACATCACTTACTGTCTGGCCATTATCACCGGGCAGCATTTCCTGCCAGAGATTTGAATGACCGAACGACATCATGGACGACATATCCATACCAAACATAGATGTCTGATTACCCGTCATAGCCGACATATCCACGCCCATGTATTCCATGATCATATTGTGGAGAAGCTCCTCGGTGTCGGATTTTATAATATTTCCTTCAATGTTTTTTGTATAGACCAGCATATCAAAGTTGTATGAATACTGTATACCGCTCAGAGCGTCATGAAGCCCTGTACTGCTTTCTTCATCAGCACGTTCCTTTTCAATAAACTCCTTAAAGCTTTTGAGATCATTTTCAGTGGTTTCCATATTGTTCAAGGCATTCATCATCTCATAAACAGCTGATTTCTTATAAACAGCGTCATTTTCATGCTTCTCATTTGAATGTGCTGTTCCCATAAAGGTTTCCATAAGCGTGGTAAGATCAGTTTCTGTTTCATTTATGGTAAGCGGATATGAGGAAAGTGTTTCCTCCTGTACTATGTCTATATAGTTTGTAAAACCCTGTGAAATCGAAAGAACAAGAGCTATACCGATAATGCCGATGCTTCCGGCAAATGAAGTAAGCATAGTTCTGCCCTTTTTGGTGAACAAATTTTTCAGAGACAATAGAAATGATGTTCCAAAAGACATTGACGGCATCTTGACTTTGCCTGTGCAGTCTCTTTTGGTCTGGTCATTTATTTCTTCAAGCTGACATTCCTTTGGAGTCAGCGGTGCAGTATCGTCAAGCAGACTTCCGTCAAGCATTTTTATAATTCTTGAAGAATACTTTTCAGCAAGCTCAGGATTGTGAGTTACCATAATTACCAGTCTTGTTTTGGATATTTCCTTAAGAATATCCATAACCTGTACGCTGGTTTCTGTATCCAAAGCGCCGGTCGGCTCATCGGCAAGAATTATTTCCGGATTATTTACAAGAGCTCTAGCAATAGCAACCCTCTGCATCTGACCTCCGGACATTTCACTTGGTCTTTTTGAAAGCTGACTTTCAAGCCCCACATCCTTTAATGCCTGTATCGCCCTTTTTCGTCTTTCAGTTTTAGAAACGCCTGACAGTGTAAGCGCAATCTCAACATTCTGGAGCACTGTCTGATGAGGTATAAGATTATAGCTTTGAAACACAAAACCAATGGAATGATTTCGGTATGTATCCCAATCTCTGTCCTTAAAATCCTTTGTGGATTTCCCGTTAATTATAAGGTCACCCTCCGTATACTGATCCAGTCCCCCTATAATATTAAGCATTGTTGTTTTTCCGCAGCCGGATGGACCTAAAATTGATACCAATTCACATCTGCGGAATTTGAGATCTATTCCCTTAAGGGCATGAACAATAGTATCGCCCGCAGGATAATTCTTCTTTATTCCCTTTAATTCCAGCATATATTTTCCTCCTTTATAAGAATATTATATATTATTTATCTCAAGTTTTAATCAACTACAACTCAATTTTTCTTGAGGAAAAGTTGAGATATAATTGAGATTTGCAGCATAGCCTAAGATATGGTATAATAAATTTAAAATTCCACACCCAGTCCGATTGCAAAGGAGATTTCAGTATGTTTAAAATATTAGTCGTTGAAGATGATCAGGACTTAAATAATCTGTTCTGTAAAACTCTGAACCGAAATAACTACGTGACTTTCAGTGCAGACAATGCCCGTACAGCCTCAGAAATTCTGGAAAAGGAATACATAGACCTGATCATAACCGATATAATGATGCCGGGAGAAAACGGATTTGAATTTATTCGCCATCTGCGTGATTCAAATATTAATCTTCCCGTACTAATTATTACCGCCAAAGGCGATATACTCGATAAACGTGACGGTTTTGACGCCGGAGCTGACGACTATATGGTAAAACCGATAAACATAAATGAAATGATTTTCAGAGTAAACGCACTTCTCCGAAGAGCCAAAAGCGTAAGCGAAAAAAAGCTTGTATTCGGCAATACAGTACTTGAATACAGCGCCTGGACTGTTTCTGACAACACCGGAATAAAAATTCTGCCTCAAAAGGAATTCCAGCTCCTCTATAAGCTTCTTTCTTATCCCGGACAAATTTTCACAAGACAACAGATACTTGACGATATCTGGGGACTGGATCAAGGTGATTCCCATACACTTGATGTACATATAAGCCGGCTGAGAGAACGCCTTAAAGCCAATAATGACTTTGAAATAGTTACCATAAGAGGACTTGGATACAGGGTGATAAAAAAATGAAACTTAACCGCAAATACCGTATTCAGAAAATGAGAAGGCGCATTTTTCTAATTCATTTAAAAATAATGTGCCTCTCCGTTATAATGATAATAACAGTTACTTCAATACTCAAAAGGTTTGACCTTCTGCCGGATTTTATGCACAATCCTTTAATACGTGCCGTTACCGTATGCAATATTATTCTCGGATTTTTTTCATTTCTGTCTTATTTTATCACAAGCCGTATATTCGAACCTCTGGAACAAATCAGCAGGGCTTCTAAAAAGGTTGCAAACGGAGATTACAGCGTACAGATAAATTACAAGCAAAATATTGATGAATTTAGGATAACTATAGATAATTTTAATAAAATGGTGCGTGAAATAGGCTCTGTTGAAATGATAAGAAACGATTTTATAACTAATGTTTCTCATGAATTTAAGACGCCGCTGTCATCTATAACCGGTTATGTAACTCTGCTTCAGGAAAATGATCTTAGCGAAGAAGAAAAAAACGAATACATCCAAAAAACCTTTTTTAATATAGAAAAGCTTAACAATCTTACAGATAATATTTTAAAAATATCAAGAATTGAAAATCAAAATAATTTACCGGAACCTGTACAATACCGGCTTGACGAACAGATAAGAGAAGCAATTGTTCTCCTTGAGCCCAAATGGAGTAAAAAAAATATTAATTTTGACATCGAACTTCAGGATATAGTTTATACCGGACAGCAGGCTCTTCTATTTCAGGTTTGGATAAATATTATCGGCAATGCAATAAAATTTTCCGACAACGGAGGAGAAATTTCCGTTTGTCTTAATCAGGATCCTAATTTATTGAAAGTAACTATAAGCGATAACGGAATCGGCATGACTGAAGAAACCAAAGCTCATATTTTCGATAAATTTTATCAGGGCGATACTTCAAGACGCTTAAACGGCAACGGACTCGGACTTGCTCTCTGCCGTGAGATAATAGATCGCTGCAGCGGAAAAATATACGTAGCAAGCCAACCGGAATGCGGCTCCGTATTCACTGTTGTTCTCTTTATTTAAAGCAGTATAAAAAAAGAAATTTTCTGAGCAAAATTTTACCTGTAATATATTTTTTCAGTCCGGTTAATATAATATTGCGGCATGAAATTAAATTAAAAAAGGAGATTTAAATATGAAAGGCGAATTTACTCAGAAGGGCAAAGAAGCACTCGAACGTTTTAAAATGGAAGCAGCAAGCGAAATGGGAGTTAACTTAAAGCAGGGTTACAACGGTGACCTTACAGCAAGAGAAGCTGGCTCTATCGGCGGACAGATGGTTAAAAAGATGATCGACGCCTATAAGGTACAGTAATCATTATTATAAACAAAACGGCGCTGAATATTTCAGCGCCGTAATTTTTTATTTTTTCATCTGTTCTTAAATATTTTTTAATTAAAAAGTCCTTTAATCCTTAAAGATAAAAATGCCTCGTTATCATAAGCTGCGTCTAAAAATGCATTTACATTTTCAACACTGTATTCTATTTCCTTGGAATAATTTTTAGCAGCTTCAATACAGCTTTCCAAATCAAGTCTGCCCTTTTCATACCATTTATACGCAAATATGTATCCTATAACGGCAGTGCTTACTGCTGAAAATTTTACTGCTGACAAAAATTCTTCATCAAATACTCCACGCAGAAAATAACGCCATAAGAAATACCCCATTATATTTTTCAAATACTTAACAGCTTCCGGAAATCCTTTCAAAAATTGATTCTTTAAACCTGATATAACGTCAAGCTTTTCCTTCATTTTAATAAGCTCAAAATGCCAATTCTCATTAAGGGACTCCAGAGTCAAAAGAAAATCAAATATTTGTTTCAAATCACAATTTTCAAATTTTCCATTACTTTTTATTTCCAAAGCGGTAAACTTTCCCTTGTCTGCCTGTACCTGAAGTATATCGGCATAATCAATTATACCGCAAATTCTTTCACTAAAAGATAAACTATCGTCATATAAATATGTAAACATCTTTTCTCTTGCATAGTACATAAATGCAAACAAATCCTTATCATAATTATCAGCAGATTCATCCTGAGTTTCACTATCAAAAACCAAAAACTTTCCATTATATGAAATAATCAGTCTTGCAGATTCCTCACAGCATAATCCTGTTCCGCCTTCTGCAAACCCATTATACCATTCAAAAAATCTTGGATGGCGATCACAAATGCTGCATAGCTTATCCCCGCCAAGATTTATAATTATATCACACAAATTCCCGTCATTTAAAAACGGACATTTTCCATTCTTATCGGGTATAATGCAAGCCTCATCACCGTATGATATATTTTTACTTAATCTTTTACCAAATTCTCCGGAAACGCTTTTATAAAATTCAGAAGTTTCACTGTCAATATCAATTTCCCAGCCGGCACAACAGCAATTATCCTGACATTTATCTGCAATGCAGGTAAAATCACGGCAATATTCAGGCATTCTCAGAATCATTTTACACCTCGGTTATATTATACAATTTTTGTTGTCCAGTCTTCAAGATTCCAAATCTCATCGGCAACGTCAACATAAAATTCAGGTTCATGGCTGACAAGCAAAACGGTTCCCTTAAATTCTTTCACTGCACGCTTAAGTTCTTCCTTAGCGTCTGTATCAAGGTGATTGGTAGGCTCATCCAGCACAAGAAGATTTATATTTTTTAGCATAATACGGCAAAGTCTTACCTTTGCATTTTCACCGCCTGAAAGCACACGCATCTGCGACGTAATATGTTCAGTTGTAAGACCGCATCTTGCAAGAGCAGCTCTAACCTCAGCATTAGTCATTGCCGGGAACTCATCCCATATAGTTTGAAGCGGAGTATCGCTTGTTGTGTTTTCCTCTTGTTCAAAATAGCCCGGTTCCAAAAACTGATCATGTTCAACTGTTCCGGAAACCGGAGGAATTATTTTAAGCAAGGTTTTCAGAAGTGTAGATTTTCCAAGTCCGTTAACGCCCTTTATGGCAATCTTTTTTCCACGCTCGATTATAAGTGAAACTGGTTTTGTCAAAGGCTCGTCATATCCCAAAACAAGCTCTCTGCATTCTATAACAGCCTTGCCCGGAGTTCTTGCAGTATTAAATGAAAACGAGGGCTTAATTCTTTCCGCAGTAAGGGTAATCTTTTCCATCTTATCAAGTTTTTTCTGCCTGGATTTAGCCATATTAGTTGTAGCAATTCTTGCCTTGTTTCTTGCAATAAAATCCTGCAGATCGGCAATTTCTTTCTGCTGCTTTTCATAAGCCTGCGCTATCTGACGTTTTTTAAGTTCATACATTCTCAGGTAGTCATCATAATTACCGGTATATCTTGTTAGAACGGCATTTTCTACATGATAAATCACGTTAACTACATCGTTCAGAAAAGCAATGTCATGAGATACCAAAATAAACGCATTCTCATAGTTTTGCAGGAAGTTTTTAAGCCATGCAATATGATTCTCATCCAAGAAGTTAGTCGGCTCGTCAAGAATAAGGATCATAGGATTTTCCAGCAGAACCTTTGCAAGGAGAACCTTTGCCCTCTGCCCGCCTGAAAGCTCTGTAACATCTCTGTCAAGTCCTATTTCCCCAAGCCCCAGACCGTTGGCATACTCTGATATTTTTGCATCGATAGTGTAATATCCGCTGTATTCCAATATATTTTGAATTTCACCCACATCTTCAAGAGCCTGATTCATTTCTTCCTCGGAGCAGTCAGCCATTTTATCATAAAGACTCAGCATTTCCTGTTCCAATTCTGCAAGATGTGAAAATGCGTCCTGTAAAACGCCGCGTATGGTTTTTCCCTTTTCAAGTGTACTGTACTGATCCAAATATCCTGTTGTTATATGACGGCACCATTCAATTTTTCCCTCATCCGGCATAAGCTTTCCGGTAATAATATTTAAAAAGGTAGACTTTCCCTCTCCATTAGCTCCCACAAGACCAATATGTTCGCCCTTGAGCAATCTGAAAGAAGCGTTATTCAGGATTTGTCTTGCACCGAATCCATGGGTTACATTCTCAACATTAAGTATACTCATTTTTCTCTCCGTTATATTTTTTATTTCTTTCCGCCATCATGCCTTTTCAGCGCCGTACTCGGCTATGTAAGGCAGGTTTCTGTAAATTTCTCCGCAGTCCAAGCCGTATCCGACAACAAATAAATCAGGAATAGTAAACAGGGAAATATCTGCGTCTATTTCTGCAATACGCCTGGAGGGCTTATCAAGGAGCGTAACGATTTTAAGCGAAAGCGGATTTCGTGCCTTAATAAGCTCAGCAACATCCTTAAGTGTTCGTCCCGTATCAATAATATCTTCAACAATTATTACATGATATCCGCTAACATCCTGTTCAAGATCCATGGTAATGTTAACTATACCCGAAGATGAAGTTCCGCTGTAATAGCTCTGCGCACACATGAATCCGACCTCGCAGGGAATGGATACTGTTCTTATCAGATCCGCAAGAAACACAAATCCGCCCTTTAAAACGCTTACAAAAAGAAGCGGTTTGCCTGAGTATTGACTGTTAATCCATTCCCCGGTTTTTTTATCTCTGCAGCAATTTCTTTTTCACTAATAAGTATCTGCTTTATATTACTGCTTAATTTATTATTTTCCATAATTCCCTAAATCACCTTTATTCACTTAACAACTTAACCGGATGCCTTATTACAGTTCTGAGGCTTGTAGGCGCACATCTTCTCGGATCGGACAAATATATTTCATGGTGAAACCGAACATCGGAAAAATCCTCTGTATAGCCGTTTGACGAAATAAATTCCTTTATTTTTTTAATGCTTTCAGCTTCACTGTCATAAGAACCTTTGTGCATAACCTGTACACAAAGCCCCTCATGATATTTTTCAAGCTTAGCCTTACTTAATTCAAGATGGGGCTTTTTCTTTGCAAGAATTTCCTTGGCATTTTCAAATACTTCATAAGTAACAAATTCAGGCTGACGTATCATAGAAATCCATTTAAATTTATTTTTATCATAAACATTCAATCCATCAAAAGAAATTCCGTCAGAGAACCATAATCCCTCAAGAGGCGGAACAACATATTCAAAATATCCCTCCGGCTGATTTCCGCTCATTTTTGACATTTTAATGGTAAAAGATAATCCATATAAAATTTCCATGGCTTCCTTATACTCAATGCTTGTATTGGGATCGCCGCTGCCGCTAACAGAAATAAATGTCATTTCAGGAACATCAACTAACGATGGTTTTGTTTTAGGCTGATATAAATCCTTAAATTCCTTTTTATAATCAAGCTTATTCATTTATTTGTTCCTCCGCTTGCCTGTTTCTATAAAATTCAATAAATCATCTACATTTTCAAAATCATCATAGTCCCCTGTTATTCCTGACCGATGATACACAATTCCTTGTTTTTCATTCCGCTCCAGGCAATCTAAAAGGTGTTCAATTCCGTATCTTTTTGCAAATAAAGTAAAACCATAAGGCTTGATTTTTTCGAGCATACCGTTTCTGCAATCATCATCGCATTTAAAGCAGTGGGAAATTCCTTTTTTTAATGAACATTTTCTATTTTCACACCATTCTTTATCCTTACAGCTATCCGAATGGCAGCCTGCACAATGATTATTTTCATTACATAAACAGCACGCCAAGCCGCATCGTGCGATACCTAATTCTCTTTTCATAAATCTAAACCTTTCTTTTTACCAGCACATTTTTAATCAACATCGGTCAGTTTTACCTGCTCTATATCAAATCCGGAATCTGATTTTAAAGTTATAAGCTCTGCGCCCCTTTGTTCAGTTTCCTTATCAATTCCAGGCATTGCAAGATAGTCTATACTCATGCCATAAGTAAGACGTATTCCTTTATATCCCAGCGAAATATTATTATAGTGATCATGTCCGCAGAACATTGCCTTAGTACTGCCAAGCTCAACAGATTTTTCAAAAAGCCTGCTTGGATAATCCGAGCAGCATATCTGATCTATCATTTTTTCTCCGATTTTTCCGAAGTAATACTCTACTTCACGACTGCCATTTTGATAAAGTTCATAAGCTGTTCGATACTCCTGCAATGGTATGTGAAAAAATATCATGGACGAAACTGTTTTTCCGTTTTCTTCATTAAGCGCATTCACCTGTTTTTCATACCAGTTTACCTGGTCGTCATGAATATAGTCATACTCATTCAGCCCTTCTCCGGTATAATCGTTTGAGTCTATCAGGAACAACGCCTGTCTTAAGCTTCCGTCGCTGTTTTCAATTTTTATAAGCTGATTGCTGCGTCCGGTAATATCAGGCTGAATATAGGGATAAAGCAAGGTACCAGAACTTTTATAGGAAAGAGATCTATAAAGCTTATCAATATTTTCCCTGTTTCCCGTAGCCATAGCTTCAGTATCATGATTTCCATATGTAAAACACCACGGAATCCCGATATTCCTCATAAACGCCGCAAACTGCATAACAGGCGTTTCATTATTCAGAGAAAAGGACATTATTCCCATAGGAAATACCAGATCACCAGTTACAATAACCAGATCAGGAGATGTATTTTCTATTAGCTTATAGCAAGCGCTGAGAGCTTTGTAATCTTTAACAGCCGAAAAAAAGCTTCCCCCTAAATGAATATCAGTTAGATGAAGAATTTTAAAATTCTCTTCGTCTGCTGTAATTGTATATACACCAGTATTATCGTTATAAGAAATATCGTGTCTGGAATGCTCTATTCCCGATATTCCTAAAATATACGGCTGTATCACCCATGACCCCATTTTCAGAACCTGAAAAGTAATACAGAACACTGCAATAAATGAACACACAACAATTCTCAGTTTATTAATACGGAAATTTCTAAATACAATATTTTTACGTTTGCTGAAATTCAAAATAATCCCGGCTGAAACTGCGGCAATAAAATAAATAAAAGAAAAAGGACTGATTACACTTCCCAAGATAAACGGCAATATAATTGTCACTATTACAAATAAAACGCATAATGCTATTGACTTTTTAACGTATATCCAGAAAAGTTTTCTGCTTTTCTTTGAGGTTCCTTCCAAAATAAATCCTGACAGCATGAAATTTTTGATACATAAAAGTAATCCCAACATAGGTATATATACGTTAGATGCATTCATAGAAATTATTTCATCTGAATTATAACTGCCATGAAAAATCCAGCTCAGTGTTAGGTATATAAAAAAACATACCAATGCAGTAAACAAAAATATACTGTTGACAAGACGTTTTTTATATCTATCCTGATAAAGCATAAACTGCTTTTTCATATCTCCGGAAAAAACAACATTATCAAAGCTAATTTTTTTTCTGCCTTTGCTGTAAAGCCAACAGAACAATGCCCCAAAAAGCCCTGACAGCGCAGCGCTTCTTAAAAATAAAGTTTCCTTAAGCAAAATGCACTGACATATACTGACCATTCCCGAAGTAATAAATACGGCGCACAGAAATGACAGTAATTTTTCCTTTAATAACAGTTTTTTAAAGGTTTTAGGATTCATACAACTTTTTTCCGAATCCAGTTTCAATAGCTCATCTTTTTTTATACCGGCAAATTCAGCGGCAGATTCTATACTTCCATACCTGAACATTATTTCTCCGGCTGACTGAACTTCATTTTTTCCGCTATTTATAAGACGCTGAAATTCCTTTTCCAAAGCATTATTAATTTTTCCTTTTATATATTCTGATTTTTTGGAATACTGTATATCCTCAAAAATTTTTTCAGTTACTTCACAAATCTTTTCTAACATTTTTTTATCCTTAGGAACATTTTTATTTATTATATCATACTTTAAAAGTATTTTCAATAAATACAAAACCCAAAAAACAGCCGGCTGACCGACTGTTTTAAAAAAAGTTTATTGATATATACTATGTTTTTTTAAGCCGTACAGAATACCTGTTACATCGGCTAAAAACCATCCAAGAGGAATCGCAAGCCAAATTCCATTTACTCCGACACCTGATAAGGAAGATAAAAAATAAGCAATAACAACACGGGTCCCCAAGGAAATTATAGTCAGGACAACAGACATCATTGGTTTTTTTACTGCCCTGTAATAACCATACAGCAGAAATAATATACCTATACCCACATAGCAAATCCCCTCAATATGCAGGTATCCGACTCCCGTTCTAATAACTTCATCTCCCCCGTCAACAAAGACGGACATTAGCTTATCAGCAAAAAGATAAATTATACAGCTAACAGCAATGCAAAAACCGATTACCATTGCTCCTGCGGAGATCACTCCCTTTCGGATACGTTCCTTTTTACCGGCGCCGTAATTCTGGGCAATAAAAGTAGAAAATGCGTTTCCGAAATCCTGCACCGGAGCATATGCAACAGTATCAACCTTTACTCCAGCTGCAAAAGCTGCCATAACAACAGTACCAAAGCTGTTAACTAATCCCTGTACCATTAAAATTCCCAGATTCATAATTGACTGCTGAATACAAGTAACAGCTGATAATCCGGCTATTTCACTGAAAACAGTTTTGCTCCATTTCATATGTATTCTGCCGATTTTAAGTTCATTGCAGAATAAAAAGTAATACATCATAATACCGATACCTGCAATATACTGAGCAATAACTGTGGCCGCTGCCGCACCGGCAACTCCCCAATGGAAGTGCAGTATAAACAGCAAATCCAGCGCCACATTAACAATTGCCGAAACAGCCAAAAATATCAGCGGAATAACTGAATTTCCAGAAGCCCTTAGTAAATTTGCGAAAAAGTTATATAAAAACGAAGCTAATATACCAGTGAAAATAATAGCAAGATACTCCTTGAATAAAGGAATTACCTCATTGGGAATATTCATAAAACTTACTATCTGTTTCAAGAAAATATATGCAAAAAAATTCAGTAAAACAGTCACTGCAAGAATACTTATAAAGGATATAAAGTAGGATTGCTTCATAGTATAATATGACTTTTTTCCGAATTGAATGGAAAAGAAAACACCGCTGCCCATACAGAGTCCGCTGATAACAGAAGTTATAAATATCATTAGAGTATACGCTGAACCTACTGCCGCAAGCGCATTCTCTCCTAAATATCTGCCTACAACAAGGGTATCAACAATATTATAAAACTGCTGAAGCAGATTTCCTATCATAAGCGGAAATGCAAATAAAATAAGCTTACCGGAAATGGAACCCTCCGTCAGATCTGCATTTTTGCGCAACTTTAGCTGCCCTCCCCTGTAATCGTATATGGAATCACTTATTTAATCAGCGCCGTTCTTCTTTAAAGCGCTTTTAATTACATTAATTATTTTTCTTGAACATATATCCCAATTATAATCATTTTTATACAAATACTCAGCCCTGCTTCGCATATAGTCGATTTTTCCGTCTTCCGCAATTACTTCCAGTATCTTTTGGGCAAAATCTGATCCTTTTGAAGCCATAGGTAAACAATAACCGTTTTCGCCATCTATAACCATACCTGATACGCCGCCTGTATCATAAGTAAATACAGGAAGACAATAAGCCGTTGCCTCTGCGAATGCAATTCCGGCACATTCAGCTTTTGTAGGAAGTATAAACAAATCACATTCAGAAAGAATTTTATTAAACCGTTCATTTCCCTCAGGAGAATTTTTATTTATAAATCCATGCAAAATGACATTTTCATTGTTCAGTTCATAATTTGGCTTACAGCCTATAATATGAAGTTTAAATTTATAATCAGAATTTTCATTAAGATAATTAAGACAGTCAACTGCTGTCTGACAGCCTTTTCTATCCCAGTCCACCCCTATAAGCAGAAGATTAATGCACTCTAACTGAGATAAATTTTCTTTACGGCAGTGAATTTCTTCAGACACACTTGCACCAAGATGTACAACCTCTATTTTACTTTTGTCTGCTCCGTAAACTTTTTCTGCTGACTCTGAAGGCCACTTTGTTGCAAAAATTATTTTCTCGGACTTTTCCAATGCCCTTTTTTCAATAATATTTCCCTCTTTTTTAGTTTTATCTGAAATGTTAAAGATATAGTAATCCAGCATATCTGAAAAAACTGCGTCAGACAGATAAATTACCGGTGTTTTATTTTTAAGATAAGCAACCTCATAACTGCATCCCAGTGAAAGTATGGCGTCGTAATTCTCTGAAGATAATTTCCTGTCAATCTGTCTTGCAGCAATTCTGCCGATTCGGGTATGAAATGTTCCTATATAGCTTTTGCCGGAAAGCCTTGATAGAATTTTATACCATAGGCAATAGACCTTGCTGAATAAGGTTTCCTCAAAAAAGTAATAATCGACATCCGCATACTTTTTAATATTATTATATATATGAAAAGGCGTACCCGACCAGATAGTTTTATCTTCCGGATTTCCGCTGCAAATAAGAGCAATCTTCATCTCTTTAACCTCTCATAAAATTTCCGGACGCTGTATTGCTCATTATCCATTAAGCTGCTGTGCCAGCTTCATCGACAAATTAACAGTAATATCAGAATTATAATGCTGGTGCTCTCCCCAGCGTCCAAGACCGTAAATATTATTTTCTCGTCCGAATTCAAGAACAGACTTCATAATTTCAGGCTTTTCCTTAGTGTTCAAAGGATACGCATACTTATTCAAATAGTTAAAATTATCATCGGTTATCATACTAATGCGTTCTTTTCTGGTTTCCGTCCAGTATCCTCTGCTGCCTAAACTGAAATTATGTCTTACAAGTATTCTGTGATAAGCCAAATTATCGTTAGGATAATAAATCCAATGGGCGTCAGTATCCATATTTTCACTATAATATCTTGTTTCTACCGAGCTGTACTTAAGCTTCTTAATCATGCTGCGTATATCATCGGGCATTCCAATAATCTCCTCAAACTCAAGCCAAGGAATTGTAGTAATAATATTTTCCGCCTGATAAACACTGCCGTCCTTAGCGGTAACAGATTTTTCAGTGATATTAAGCTTAACAGCAGTTTTTCCGTATTCAATATTACCGGAAATGTTATCAGCCATTCTCTTCCAAACCTCTCCGTATCCGTACTTTTTCGGATAATAAAACTGTGCATGTCCAGGCTGTTTTGCATATGCGTGTTTAGTCAGGCATGAACGGAGAGTATCCTCAAAGGAAACGCTCGGAAGCTTGTCAAGCCAATATGTTCCAAGATCGTTCAAATCGTCCGCAAACATTTTTCTATTATAAGGAATCATATAGTCTTCAGCGATTTTATCACCAAGCTTCCAGAAAATCCATTCAACAAAATCCTTCGGCATCTTAGCCCCGGAATTGCAGCCGGCAGCCGCAATGGATTTAAGATATTCAACCTGTGAATCTATGTCCATTTCCCAAATATTGGCTTCCATGGGGTGGTGTATAGTATTATTTCCAACTACAATCCTGCTGTCCCTGTCAAATTTATTCCATTCGCTTTCCGGCATAAATCCAAATAAAAATTTAGTTACCTCCGGTATTCTAACATCAAGGAAATGTCCGCCTCCAATATCAAATGGTGAACCGTCAACCTCGGCAGAGCGGCATAAGCCTCCGGCTTCTTCTTCATGTTCAAGGACAAGAAACGAGGTTTCTCCCATTTCTTTCAGCTTATTGGCAAATGTTAGTCCGGCAGGACCTGCGCCTAAAATTAGATATTTCATAAGTTAAACTCTCCATTTATTAAGTATTTTTATATTATATAGAATATTCTTTTTGAATGCCGTCATATAATTTGCCGCTGAAAATTTCGGCAATTTTAACAGCGTCCCTTTCCAGCTTCTTCTTTTCATCGGCTTCTGCTATTTCTGCTATCAGATCGTATAAAGGAATTGTCTGAACTTTCTTATTTTCACATTCAATTGTTTTAAGCACACTGAACGTAGTTTTTATTATTGTTTTCTTTAATTCATCAAAATAAATATTCCATGCAATTGAGTACTCTGCCATTTTATCAAAAGGCTTATCGTATACTCCTGCAATTCCGTCAAAGTTTCCTAATGAATAAGTTACAAGCTTACCGCTGCTGATTTTGGAAAAGTCACCGCCATGCACAACGTGCTCATGACTCCCGGCAACAATATCCACCCCATTCTGAATAAGATAATCAGCAAGCTTAACGGTATATTCAGTCGCAGATGAATTATATTGTCCTCCTGCGTGCATATACATTATTATATAGTCAACCTCTTTAACTTTGAGCTCGAAAATTTCCCGCAATAGCTGTTCTTTTTGGTGTTTATCATTACCTGTTCTTTCATATATTGGTTTGTCCATATGAAATCTTTTAAATTTACCCAATATACGGTTTATAATCTTTACCGTTTTCTTATTTTTATTATGATAACAATATCTCAGGATAGAATTATTAAGTTCCTGTTCCTGAAATAAGTTAACCATGTATTTTTCATTTTTGTTCAAGTATTCGTTATTTGAAAAAGCATTTGTTCCGTACGTATATGCAAGAATACCAAATTTAATTCCTTTGACATTAATTATTAAAGGCTTCTTTTTCTCAGAAGAAAATACTCCTGTATGTGCAAATCCGATTTTATTCAGTGCTTTTACAGTTGATTCAATTCCTTTCGTACCTCTGTCAAGGCAATGATTATTAGCAGTCGCAGCAAAATTTATACCGGATTTAAAGGCACTTTCCGCAAATTCATAAGGTGAATTGAATCTATATTGTTCATTAGTCAGATTTGAATTATCAAAGGAAATTGGAGTTTCCATATTTGACAGCACATAATCTGACTCATTGAAATAATCTTTCATTTTTTCAAAAATAGTATCGAAATTATATCCGCTATCTGTTTTATATGCTGTGACCATTTGCGCCTTGCACATAACATCGCCTAAAAATGTTAGTTTAATCATAATTATTTTCCTCTGTGTATAAACTTACTTATATGAAGCTTTCTGTCAAACTTATCAAATAAAAACTTTCGTTCTGTTTTATTAAGCATCAAGATTATATTGATTATCAGACCAATTAAACCCAGCACACCAGCTGATATAATTAGACTGAACCAAGAACCTGACGGCAATATTTTATGAATAAAATGATAAATAACAAGCAGCAGAACAGACGATATTACAGTATTAATTACCTGTGGAAAAAACTTATTCCATTTATATCCCAGATACTTAGCTGTAACCGGAAGCATAAAAGTCATGTTACGAACCAAATTAACAAATGTGCTTACACCGGCAACCGCATAAATGCCTAAATCAGTAAATTTAATAAGCAATGTAGTAATCAGAACTGATACCGCACCGCTTGATACCATGGCAATTGCATTAGGCTTTACCTTATTTACAGTAGAGAATACGTTATAAAGAATTTGAGTACCGCTTGTAAACATATATCCTAAAATCGCAAGTATAGAAAGAATCTGGAGCAGCTTGGCGTCCTGAGTCGGAACCCAAAGTGAAAAAAATTCTTTTCCCAGAGTAATAACTATAGCAATAGGAATTGTCAGAATAATTGAAGTTATCTTCATTGCTCTGTTAATGTCTTTTAGTACGGCGTCCTTATTGCCGCCGGCATAATTTATTGTCAGTTCGGGAGCAAAGGCATTTCTTATGGATATTGACATCTGCTGCATATAGTTTGGAATAATTTTAGACAAAGATAGTATTCCCATTTTTGTAGCGCCTAAAAATACATTGCAAATAATCAGGTCAAGACCGGACAAAAGCATATTGCCCACGCTTGAAATTGAATTCCACATACCCGAGCCAACAAGCTCTTTGATGGCGCTTTTACTGCAAATTTGTTTTCCGAAAATGTATACTCTCAGTTCAGGAGTCAGCTTATGGGTATTATACCATCCGGCGAACAGATTTATCGCTGTCATCAGAGTAGCGGCAATACCAACATAATATACCTTGGGTGAGAAAACAACAAGAAGCGAGACCAGGAATAAACATCTGATTACTGCCGCAAGCATCTGCGGTAAATATGTTCGGTCAAGCCTGTTTGTAACATATGTTCCGCAGTCCCAGTTCGGTAATCCCGTTGTAATAAAGAAATTAAAAAATACAAATCCGAATAAGCACTTAACGTCCATCATAATATTTTCGGGAACGTCTGCAATATGCTCCAGCCTTGCAATCAAATAAATTGCCGGAATAATTAAAATCGCAACAATTATAAGATTTCCCCAGAACACGGAATTATAAAATAAATTCGCTTTTTTGTAATCCTTTTTTACATATGATATAGCAATGAATCTGCAGGCCATACTGTTCAGAGCAGTTACAATAAGCTGAGCATAAGTAACAAAATTATTAGCAAGAGTTACAAAGCCGTTGGCTTCAACACCAATATTTTCAACTATAAAAGGAGACATCCAAAAATTAATAATAATATTTGTTACAAGAACCATCAAACTGCAAACTACATTTACAATGGTTTTTTTATTGGCACCCATATAACATTTTCCTTACTTGACAAATTTTCTTATCACCCTTTTAGCCTTTGCAAGGCACTTGTTAAATCCCTGGCGAAACGGGTGATTACATAATTTATATACATCAGTATTATAGAACCACTGAAGCTCTTTTGGTAAATCTGAACATTTCAGATTCTTTCGCATGATCTGCTGTGTTTTTGAATAATAAACATTTATTACGTGTGAAGGAATATTTCTTTTATCATAAAAAAGCTTATGAAAGTTTTTGAGATCCGACTGAGTATATTTGAAATCATAATCCTGAGCGTTTTTACCCTCGGCAATTATTTCAAGTATGGTTCTCCAGCACTTTTCGCATTTACAGCAATTTTTACCTCCGGTGGACCTCCAGCATACTCGTAGGGGAATATTAATTCCGGTTCTTTCAGCAAATTCTGTAATATTGTGCACCTTATCCTGACGGTCAAATTCATAGCCGTCATGAACCACATGAGTACTTCCGAATTTAACAAAATTATCAATAGCAGGAGATGAAGCACAGGTTATCTTTCCTTTTTCTGAGGCTGTGAAAGTTGAGGCAAAGTAAACGATTTTTTTATTCATGGCTGAACAAACAGGAGCGGCATGACCGATTACCCCTATTCCGTGCTGAAATCCATGCCACCAGTTATCACCGCTTATCTCCCTTACCTTTGCACTTAAAACCGATTCTTTTGTAAATGACCTGAATTTGGATTTAATAGTTATATATTCAACTCCAAACTTTTCAGCGGTAGACTTCAGATGCTTTTCTATGTTAGACCATCCTTCAGTATCATTGAGCTTTACATCAGCCCCCCAAATTGTCATAAGCAGAGGTTTTTCTTCTGAATGTTTTACAAGTGTATTGAAAGCGTCAACTCCACCGCTGAAAAATGCAGCTGTGCCTTCTCCATTATAGCTGTTTTTTTCTAAAATATCAACATTAAAGCTTCCTTTGAAATCCATGTGGGGATACATATCAAAGTATCCTTTTTTAAATTCAGAAATACTTTCATAGAACGCTTTGTCACAGCGCTCCGCATGAATTTCTGCGTCATATACCCACGCAATAGGAAGAATATTGCAGATAAACGGAACAATTGCCGTACTTTGTGAAATACAGGATATATCACGGCTGTATTCAATAAAGAAACTTTCTTCCAAATTAAAAGCTTCTTTCCATTCACCCGTAACTTCATATTTATATTCAATGCGATTTCCTATTATAACCGGAGCCAAAATATTTATAGCATTTCTCATATTAATAAATCTCCTATCAAATAAAGTCTGTATTTAAAGCGCTGCCTTCTCCAAAGCGTAGTAATCTTTTTTTAATTTTTCAACAGAAACACATGGAGCAGTATAATTTCTACTTTTAATAATTTCAACTGCTTTTTCTGTTTCCTCTTCTCCGGAAATATATATAATTCCCGAATCGCAGAGCCATGTTCTGTATAAATTCCCCACTTTTCCTGTGGTATTATCCAAGGCTATGCATGGCGTACCTGTTATAACGCTGAAAATCATACCATGAAGCCGATCAGTAATAACAAGCTCCGATTTCTTAAATTCTTCCCATATTTCATTTAAACCGTCAAGCTGTTTTTCATAAGGTGCAGCATATTCCGGATTATATGTATCCGTAAAATTTATTTTGTCAGAGCTTTCAGCGGCGGCTTCTTTTAATTTTTCAAGAAGTATTTCAGTCTGGGCGTTCTTTTCCTTATCCTGTCTTGTACAAAACAGAATGCCTTTTCTTTCAGTATCCGGCAAGTCCGGTTTATAGGACAGAACTATATCCGGAACAAGTGCGCCGTTACAGTTAAACAGTTTCTGTCTAATCTTCTCACTTTTTTCTTCACGGGTAAATATCCATAGATTTTTATGGGATTCATATATTCTTTTAGCTTTTCTGACAGACTTAGAATTATCAGTATAATCAATAGACTGAGGAAAAATTACTATCTTAGCATTCTTTAGATTTTTTACTGCTGAAAGTCTAATCTTCTCCTGTGAGGGATAAAGCTCGCCCATATTGCCCCCACCCATTAAAGCACATAAATTTCCATATTTATCAGTAGTTTTTTTTAAACAAATTAAATTTTGAACATACTGATTCTCGGTTATATTTACTATTTTTTTATTTGGTAAAATATTAGAAAGAAAACTTATTTGTGCGGCTGTTATCGCTTGATCACCTTTATTTCCATATTCAGGAACACCGATCATAAATACAGTATCAGCGTCATATTTTTTATAAATACCCTTATTTTTTAAATATCCGCAGATAAGTGATCTACAATATTTTACCGGATTCAAAACGCAATTTACAGATTTTTTTATAAAGCGTTTTGCTTTTTTCAAATACAGGAAAGCTTTGTTATCTTTCATTTTTTTCGTTCCCTCCGAAGAACAGCGCCCGGAAAAGCATAAAACATAAGATGTTTCACAAACAGCTTGATACCCAAATGCCCAGCTGCCTTAACAGTAAAATATTTTCTTGAAATTCTGAATATATTTTCGGCTGTTTCTTCATCATTCGGCTTTGCCTCACACCACAGAGGAATATCAAATCTAAGATTCCATATAATTGCGTAAAGCTTCAGTTCGCTGTCTCTTTCAGAAAAATACTCAACTGCGCTTACACGATTTTCCACCTGATGCATGACCTTGTTTTTATTGTATTTGCAGTTGCTTATACTTCCGCTGCGCTGAACATAGTGATACATCTGCTTTTTTGTAGAAACTATTTTATTGCATTTTTCAAATATTTTATACATAATAGCGGCGTCTTCAAACAGTCTTCCGACAGGAAACTTTATATCATCAAAAAGCTCCCGCTTATATAGCTTATCCCAAGCGGCATTATTCACAATACTGTTACTTAAAAACAGATTTTTCACAGCCTCCCGACCGCTTAAAGTCACCGGATTATTTTCACTGTACTTGGGAATTTCTTTTCCGTCATACGTAAATATTCTTCCGCAGGTTGAAAGATCAGCCTCTGCCCCAAGAAGGTTTTCCATAAGCACCGAGTACATATCCGAATCGATATAATCATCGCTGTCAACAAAACCCCAAAAATCCCCTGAAGCTATTTCCATACCGGCATTTCTTGCGTCTGAAAGACCGCCGTTTTTCTTATGAATTACTTTTATCCGACTGTCCTTTAGAGAATATTCGTCGCATATTTTACCGCTGCTGTCCGTTGAACCGTCATCCACAAGTATAATTTCAAGATTTTTATAGGATTGATTTATTATTGAATCCACACATTTACGCAGATAATTTTCAACATTATATACAGGAACAATAATACTGATAAGATTTTCCATTTATCTCAATACTCTCCCGTTTCCTCCGCTTTTAAGCAGATTTTCAACATCTTCCGCCGAAGTGCGGTTAAAGTCTCCCTCAATGGTATGCTTTAGACAGCTTGCAGCAGCCGCAAACTCAACAGCCTCCTGATTGCCTTTTCCGGTAATCAGGCTGTAAATAATCCCAGCTGTAAAGCTGTCGCCGCCGCCTACACGATCAATGATCTGAATATCATATTTATTGGAAAAATAAGCTTTATTTTCATTGCTGTCATACAGCATAGCGCTCCAGCCGTTGCGGCTTGCCGAATAGCTTTCCCGTAAAGTAACAGCGGCATAGCCACATCCGTACCGACCGCAGATTTCCTTTGCAACAAACTCATATCCGCTGTGATTAAGTTTACCTGATTCCACATCATTATCAGGCGCCTTAATACCCAGGACCTTTTCGGCGTCCTCTTCATTGGCAATACACACATCAACATAAGGCATAAGCGCAGTCATTACTTCTCTGGCCTTTTCACTGCTCCACAACTTTTTACGGTAATTCAGATCGCAGGATACAGTAATATTTTTTGCCTTAGCGGCTTTGCAGGCTTCAAGGCATATCTGTGCTAAGTTATCAGAAAGCGCAGGATTTATACCTGTCCAGTGAAACCAGTCTATTCCGTCAAAGATTTCGTCCCAGTTAAATTCGTCTAAATCTGCAAGAGCTACAGCAGAATATTCCCTGTCATAAATAACCTTAGACGGTCTTTGCGAAGCGCCCTTTTCAAGATAGTAAAGTCCCATACGCCCATTGCCGTATATGATTTTAGAGGTATCTACACCAAAATATCTCAAAGAATTTACCGCTGCACGTCCCACATCGCTGTTCGGAAGCTTGGTTAAAAAATATGAATTTATTCCGAAATTTGAGAGTGAAACGGCAACATTTGCTTCACCTCCGCAGAATGTTGCGTCAAGGGAATCCTTCTGAAACAGCCTGTTATATCCCGGCGCTGAAAGCCTTAGCAGTATTTCTCCAAATGACAGAACGTTCATATTTCGTATCCTTTCAACTTAATTTTAAATATTTAGGAGCAGTCAAAAACTCAATTTCAGCCTTGCTGCTGTACATGGAAAGAACATGACTCATTCCTGTATTCATAGCGTCCAGCACCGATTTTTTCGTTATAAGCTCCATCTTTTGTCTTGCATAGTTCTCTGACGTATCATGAGAATATCCGTCGAACCCTGCAAGAATAATATTTTTTACACCCAGATCGATAAAAAATTTAATACACATAAGGCCGGCGTTATCCCTTACCGCCTCTGTATCATTCAGCAGTGCGCTGTACTCTGTCTTAAGATAAACATCATCTTCAGACAGATTGGACGTTATAATATATTTATCCTTAAGACTTCCACCTATTTCCCTGAAGCGTCTTAGGTTGCTCAGGAAAATAAAATCTGTTTCAGTCTCACTGTACTTAAAATTAACACTAACAGAAATAACGTCATTTAACTCAGCTGTTTCTATAATTTTCTCAGATTCATCAACAGAGCTTCGTCCGGGGGCAATAACCAGTACCCTTTTGCCTTTAAGTCTCTCTGCAAGCTCACTTCTGTGAAGTTCCTGAACCTGACCTCTTTCCATATATTTAAGATACAGCGTTTCAATATAGTTTTTATCAAATTCAACACGCTTATCACTGTCCATAGATTCAAAAATCTCATTCATATCCTCGACAGTCAAGGTTTTCTTGTCATCGAGATAGCTTGCATAATTCGGATGTGCATTATGCTTTGCAGATAAATAATTCGGCAGTGAATATCCCCAGTAATTGCGCTGATAAAAGCCATTGAGAATTTCATCGATTATATTCAGCAGCGGTTTAAGCACATAAGCACTGCCGTAATTTTCATTTAAATATTCAACAAACAGCTCAGTATTCAAATTACCAGCGCCGCGTCCCATACCATAAACAGAAGAATCAATAATAAGACTGCGGCTGGTTTGAAGCTCAGTAAGAGTTTGAGCATTGGAATACGCAAGCTGCATATTATTATGAGAATGGAATCCGATCCAAATCTGTTCGGATAAGTTATGTTCAACCATATAAAAAAGACGGATCAAATCCCTGTTTTTCATCATGCCGAAACTGTCAACAATATAAAAAGCATACGGTTCCATTAGATTAACTTCTTTAATAAGAGTAAGAAATTCATTGTCCGTATAGCTTAAGGTAACCATTGCCTGAATGAAAACCTTATATCCCTTGTTTTTTATAGCGCTGCAAAGTTTCAGTGCCTCATCCATATCCTTTTTATGAAAAGCAACACGTATTCCGTCAATGGACGTACCGTCACACTGCGGAAGATTTTCAGCGTCATAATCGCCGTAATTGATCATTGCCACAAAAAGCTTATTGCTACGGTTTTCAGGTATAATACTGCGCAGTTCCTCAACTGTTGTAAACTTTGTAACATCTTTGTCATAAGATATTTTCTCAGAAAGAAAACCGCATTCTATAATATCAATATCCGCCTTGACAAGTTCTTTAACAATCTTCTTTGCATTATCCCAGCCGAATTTCCATTGATTACAATACCCTCCGTCACGAAGAGTACAATCAAGAATGTGCACACTGTTCATTTTTTCAGTCCTCCCGAATATCCTGATTACGCATTATGTGATTAAATACTGCGTCTGCAATTTCAAAATCCTCCGGTTCGTCTATATCGATGCTTTCAATTTCACCGACTTCGGTAATAAACGGTTTATCACCGATTCTTCTGTTAAGCTTTGTCATAACCTCCGAGCGGTAAATATAAAATCCGCTTGTTTCTTCAAACAAAGGCTCAAGATCCTGAGTTCGTGGTATATTGTTAAGCTCGTAATTAAACGGTTTGCCGTCCTTCCAAATAAAATCCTGAAGCTTTTTAGCTGCAAATGACGAATCATACTCACCGCTTAAAACTGCATTCAGTCCCTTTTCAATACTCTCAGATGAAATAAAGGGAGCTGTTGTATGAGTCATTACATAAATATCCGCAGGAACATCTTCGGCAAAGCATTTGAGCACTTCGTTCATTTTTGTAGAATCCTGATCCAAGGATTCGGAACGCTTCAAATAATTTACCCCCTCAGGTATAAAGTCCTTAATATCAGGATTACTGCAATAAACATAAACCTCATCAATACCGCTGACTTTCAATAGAGTCGAAAGTATATAACTGCAAAGAGGTTTCCCGTTAGTAAAGCTCTTTGTATTCTTCTGGGGCAAACGGCGGTTATTCAGTTTCATCGGAACTACGGCAACTGTCTTCATAAACATATTCTCCTTAAACCTTTCCGGCAATTACATCTTCAAATTTTTCGCGGGGTACGGAATCAATTACAGTCTGTGCAGAGCAATTAACAAGACTTATATTATTTCTTCTGCAATATCCGTAAATTATTCTATAATCCCTTAGAGTGCCAAGATATGCTTCTGTATAGGACTCCAGACCGTTTCTGGTTATAAGATTTTCCATTCTTTTTTTCTCATTCTCAGAAATATGATATGCATAATCGTCATCATCATTTACATTAAGAGCCGATTTCAGCGTAACCATAAGAGATGTATTATCACAGCCCAGCAGGTATATTTCTGAAAATCCCATATATATCGCTGCTATTATGCACCACTGCACCACAGTTCCATACATGGGAATCGCTTTTGTAAAGTCAATTTTTTTTCTGTATTTTTCCGTCATACAGAGTGCAGATGAAAAATAATTTACATTAAGGGATTTATCAAGTCCGAATTTAGTTACAAAATCCTTCTGTTCAATAGGAAAGAAAACTTCAATGTTTTCATTTCCCTGACTGACTGATTTCATAGTACCCAGAAGTTCCATATCCTCAGGTTTATTTTCATCTATTATAAAAAAGTTAGCGTCTGCCCAGAAATGAAAATTCGATTTCATTTTTACAAAATTTTCATTCCTTATCGCCTGATTTACAGTAAAAACATATTCGTTTTCAAGAAGCGACAGATCCTGCATTTTAAGGGAAGGTCCGTTTCCGACAATAAAACAGCGCTTGCCCTTATATTTATTTTGAAATTTACTATTTTCCTTAAGCTCCGGCACAGAATGAAGCGCATACTTTAAATTTGTAACTGCATTCTTTATCCCGAACAAGGCGTCTGAAATTTTATCAATTTTACTCATATAAACTCCTGATCTTATCCCTGACTCAGATATACCAGAGATCCGATAAGTTTTTCTTCCTTTTTATATTTATCTTTTCCTGCATAAATAACGCCGAAAAACAGTGACATTAAAATAACATCTGTTCCGAATACATGAACGCTGGACGTGAACATCATGAATGCCAGATACAGCAATATCATTATTGTATAAAGCTTTCCGCCGTATTTATTTGAAAAGAATGCAAATTTTACCCATACCAAGCTTCCCAGTATTCCCAGATCAGTTATAAGGCAGGATGTAAAGGAATGTGCGGATGAATTTCCTATTCCAACACCAACAAGATAATTTTCCGGAAGCGTCATTCGTATATTTGCAATTGACGAACCGATTCTGGCTATACTGGAACCGTCAACATTATACTGTTTTATAGAATCGTAGTAATGCTGATAATCGTCCGTAGTAAAAATTGTTGAAATAATTTTAAGACAGCCCATAATACGTTCACCGTAATAAGAACCGCTCTGCACCATTTCAAAACCGATTTTAACAAATACCACAGCGCAGACACCGACTGCCGTCAAAATCGGGACAATAAGCTTAGGATTTGTTTTGCATTTATAAACAACATAGAAAACAACAAGTATAAAAATAAATAAAACGGAAGTAAGGGACATTGAAATGCACATCAATACCAAATTGACAGCAATAGCCGCCTTATTCAAAAGTATTTTTTTTCTTTTTCCCCCTACTATTACAGAATGATTTAAAAAGTATATATCAAGGGCATAAAGTATTATGTTCATAAACAAGCATATTGAATACAAAGACGGCTCTGTAAATAACCCCTGAAGCCTGAAAAATTCTCCTATGGAAACAGTTTTTGTATAAGTAGAGCCCTTAAGACCGAATATCGGCTGAAGCAAAACTGTATAAATATTATTTTTACCTAAAACATACACATAAAAAACTTCGAATAAATTGTATATAATGGTAAACTTTGAAAGCACCGACAGCTTTCTTACAACACGGAACCAGTCCCCATAGCTTAAAATTGAATAAGAAACTGATAAAACAAGTATAAACGATATTGCCTTTATCAATTCCTTAAATTGTGTAAATCCCAGAGTCAAATAGACTCGGTTATCTTTTCCGAACAGATATATGTCCCAGCCAACGTCCGGACTAACGCAATAATAGCTTTTGACTTTTAGCATTATCAATCCGACTATTATAAGCCCCATAAGCAGAACCATCCATTTTTTCACTGATCGATTTAGCTTATGAAGCAATCCCAATGAAGCTACGCTGGTAAACAAAGCAACCAGTACAAAAGACGCTATTGTGGCTCCTCCTATTTTATAGCAGTAACCCAAATCTATATTAAGATAACAAAACATACTTACAATAAGAAGATTTATAAATCTCTGTTTTTTGCTTTTGGAAAAGAGATATATACCTCCGCATATGAATGTTATAACTATACCGTAAATTGTAAAAGGCATAATCTATCCTTTCAGTCTCAAGAAATTTTATCAGCTTTTTTCACAAGCTTATAAACAAATGTTCTTTTCAGCTTTTCACTGAGCTTATATCTCAAATAAACTGCAAAATTATATAAATAAACAAAAACTTTCGGCTTTCCGCATCTTATTGAGTGTCCGCTGCTCTCTTTAAGCACCTTAACAAGATTTTTGTCACTAACCCCGCCGGCTTTAAATCTGGTCAGTTCTTTCGGACAATATCTGAAACGGCACCCGCTGATATAAAATCTTGTCATGATTTCCTTATCCATGCAAAACCTAAAATCAACATTAAAACAGCCGAAGTTTTCATAAATACTCTTTTTCACAAATGTAGAAGGGTGAATCATCGGAAAAGAATAAAAAAGCTTTTTAAGCTTTACAGACGGCTTTCTTGCGTACTGCACATTCTTTTTTTCATCCACCCAAATACAATCCCCGTAATAAATATCAAAGCTGTCAGAATACACTTCATTCAGGTATCCGCAGGTTTCAGGCATAAGCTCATCGTCAGCATTGATTATTCCTATCAGCTCCCCTGTTGACAGCCTGATACCCTTATTGAAAGCGTCACTTATTCCATTATCCTTTTCGGAAATATTGATAAATCTGATTCCCTTTTCAAGAAACTTTTCCTTATACTCTTCAATAATTTCATTGGTTCTGTCTGTTGACCCTCCGTCAACCAAAATATATTCATATACAGGAACTGTCTGATTCAAAACTGACTCCATAGTCAAAGCTATACAGTTTTCTGCATTCAGACATACTGTAACAACTGATAATTTCATTATTTTTCACCTAAAACCGTTTTATAGTATTCATACATTTCCCGGCAGCCTGAGTTTATATCAAAACCGCTGTCAACAACCTTCTCAAGCGCTTTACCCGCCTTTGAAGACCTTTCGGCATCATAATTCCTGCGGCTTAGTATACACTCTGCCCATACATCCGTTTTTTCATCAAGGGACAAAAATTCAACCTCATCGAGAATTTTAACCTTATTCGGAACAACATCCGAAATAACGCACGGCATTCCGGAAGCCTGGGCTTCAACAGCAACTATTCCAAGTCCCTCGAATTTTGACGGAAACAAAAACACGTCCATCATCTGAACGACCTCGTTGACCTTATCGGTGGTACCGTAAAACAAAACTGCCTCAGCCGGAAGCTCAGCCTGTGCCTTTGACTTTATTTCTTCTTCTAACTCACCATTGCCTACAAGCAAAAGAACCGAATCAGGACATCTTTTATACACTTCCCTGAAGCATTCCAGTATAAACTCATGATTCTTCTGATGAGTAAATCTTCCTATATGCCCCACAACAAATTTATCAGAAATATTATATTTTTCCCTTAATGCCGAACGAACATCAGGGTTATACTTGTATTTGTCCACATTAATGCCGTTATTCACCACATAGCATTTTTTGTTTCCGAATAAAAATTCCCCTGCTTCCTTACTGCAAGCACAGCAGCCTGTATAGAGCCTTGAAAACAAAGGCATAAGCATTTTATTGATTATATAATGATCACACTTTGTATTATGACTATGGGCAATTCTGCACTTTGCTCCAGCAAGCTTAGCTGCCAGCAGTTCCACGAACATAGTGGCGCTGTTGCCGTGAACATAGACTATGTCATATTTATTTTTTCTGATAATATTTTTCAGCCTTTTTATATATCCAAGCACATTTTTGTTTCTGCCTTCAAGGACATAATAATTATCCCCGTTGCGTTCAAGTTCTGTTTTCAGTATCTCCAAAGGCTCATTTATAGTTACAAAGTCCATTTTAACTTTATCATGATCCTGATATAAATAATAATTTAGAGCAACATTAGATATACCGTCATATCCAAAATGTGCATTTACAATAACTAAAACTTTCAAATTATAATCTACCTGCTTTTTTCTCTTCTTTTCTGAATCTCATAAAATGTCCGAATATTTTCATATCATCCACAAAATAACGTTTAAACAATCTCTTTGGATTATGGATAAATCTATGAAACCATTCAAGTCCCATATTGCTCATCCACTCAGGAGCTCTTTTTGCCCCGCCTCCGAAAAAGTCAATTGCCGCCCCCATGGAGTAGGATACAGGAATCTGATACTTTTCCATATTTTCATATATAAAAATATCCTGCTTAGGAGAACCCATGCCGACAAAAAGCTGATCCGCTCCCGATTCAAGAAGCATTTTATTTATCTTTTCCATTTCTGCCTGATCCTTTTCAAATCCAAAAGGCGGAGAATATACTCCGGAAACCACAAGTCCCGGACAGCTTTTCTTTAAATTTTCAGCCGCCTTTTCTGCGACTCCCGGTCCGGCACCCAGCAGAAAAATGCTTTGATTTTTTTCAGCAGCATGCTGACATAGCTTCAGCATTAGATCAGGACCTGAAACCTTTTCAACTATAGGTCTTTTAAGCCATTTAGCCATCCACATGATAGGTTTGCCGTCCGTAAAAACAAGACTTGCATTTTCAAAGATTTCTTTAGAATATTTATCATTGAGGACTCTTAAAACCTGATCAACATTAACGCCCACTATCTGACAAGGCTTTCCTTGCTCAACAAGACTGTCTATATAAGATATGATTTCATCGGATGTCATATTATCTATCTGAACCCCAAGAAAATTCACTTTTTTCTTATTCATTTTATACCCCTTAAAACTTTAAATATTATAAAGAACTTTTAAAAAATATTAAAACATTATCAAATTACTCATATATAATTATATAGATAAATTGATATATTGTCAACTATTTAAGGAAAAAACAAAATTATTCCTTATGTTGAAAATTCAGTAAAAATTATTATAAAAAATTAAATTATATGTAAAAAAAGAACGCCTTGATCCAGGCGTCCTTTCTTTTTTATTATTAACCATTAGTGAGGAGAAACTGTATACTTAGCAATAGCAATTGCATCAAATACATCAACTTTTCCGCTCTTGTTAAAGTCAGCAAGCGCTTCCTGTGCAGGAGTAAACTTAATCTTTCCAACTGTATACTGTGCGATTGCAATTGCGTCAAATACATCGATTTGACCGTCGCTGTTTACATCACCCAGAACAAAAACCGGCGGCTTTTCTATTGTCAGATAGTCGAACGTTCTGTTATACTTGATTGCATAATCATATGCTGAGGATTTGTCAAATACGTGCATTTTAGCAGTGCTGTTTATAGTATACGGACTGTCGTTGATACTGCACTTAGGATTCTTAATAGTTATATCTGTAAGATTGCTGCATCCGTAGAATGCACAGAATCCGATAACTGAAACGCTCTCAGGAACTACAACATTAGGAATAAGTGTATTTGCAAAAGCATATGAACCAATCTTTACAGTGCTTTCAGGAATTGTAATTTGTGAAAGAGCTGAACAATTATCGAAAGCCTTATCGCCGATTATAGTAACGCCTGAAGGAATTGATACGGCTGTTACAAAGTTTTTGTCTTCAAAAGTTCCGTCTGCAATACCCTTAGTACCGCTGTTAATTGTTATTGACAGATTAGTAGTGCTGTCAAGACAGTTTACAACCCATGTATCAATATAAATAACCGGTCCAATCTGAGAAGAATATGCCTTTGTATAAGTAAATGCATCCTGGCCGATTTTATTTACGCTGTCGGGAATCTTGATAGTTTCAAGTAAATTACAGTTGTAGAACGCTTTTGAACCGATACTTTCTATACCTGATGACAATGCTAACTGAAGAAGACTTGAACATTCTGCAAAAGCGCCTGTTCCGATAGTTCTAACACTGCTTGGAACAGAAACTGTTCTCAGGTCAGAGTTACCAAAAAAAGCGTAATTGCCTATGATTTTTACAGTGTTAGGAATTGATAAAGTCTGAAGTCCGCAGTTTGAAAATACATTGTCAGCGATACCCACTGTACCGCTTTTTATTTCCACTGAAGTAGCATTATCGGATTTTACAGCCCAAGTACTTACATAATAAACAGGACCGGACTGGCCTTCCAAAAGAGCGGTAGCTGTAAACGCATTATCTCCAATACTTGTAACGCTTGAAGGAATAGCAGCGCTTACCAGGTTTTCACAGCCAAAGAAAGCGTGTGATTCAATTACGATAACACTATCCGGAATTGTTACCTCAGACAATACCGAACAGTTTTCAAATGCGCTTTCTCCGATTTTTGTGACCGGAAGATTTAAAATTTCAGACGGAATGTTCACGTTCGGCGCTGCTGAATCACAATCTGTAATTTCCACATAATTGTCATAAACAGTATAAGTTAAATATCCGGCTGTTCCGCTTGTTGCAGCGCTTGCCTCAGAGCCAAGCAAAGGTATGCATACTGTCACCGCACATACGGCTGATGTCAGCGTACCTAAGATTCTTTTGAATAATTTCATTATTTTCATTTCCTTTCTATAATTGCATTATACACTTAATTATAATACAGTATTTTATACTTTTCCACTCATTGAAAGTAAAATATATTTGACAATATTTAGAATTTTTATATAAAATGCTGTAAAACTTACCCAATTTAAAGCTATTTTTTCAATATTTCTTTATTTTTTGCAAAAAAACCATTTTCAGTAAGTTAAAAAAATTGCCTTGTCCTAATTACCAGGACAAGGCAAAAATAATTGTCATTAATCATTATTCAACTGTCTTTTTAGCTACTGCAATTGCATCAAATACGTCTATCTTATCATCTTTATTTACGTCAGATCTTATCATTTGGTTTTCATCAAATTTAACTGCATTTACTGTATATTTTGCTATATTTACTGCGTCAAATACATCAAGCTTGGAATCTCCGTTTGAATCTCCGTTTAAATACCTTGAATATTCTTTCGCACAGGCTATTTCATCCTTACTATCACTTTCTGCCAACAAATTCTCCTTTGAATAATGTATAGCTGGATTTATTGAAGTAAGAATATAGTAAAGTCTTGCATAGTATAATACATTTTCTTGATTTATTTCATAACATTCATCAACATCAAATTCAATATAAATATCTGTAAGATCTCCGCGTGATCTTTTATATTCTGTTACTGTAAAACCTATATTACCTTCAAGTAGTTTATTTAAATCATGCACTAATGTTTCAACTGTTGTTTTACCAGCATCCACATCCTCTATGTACCTAGCATCATAATTTTCACCGCACAATTCAAATTCAGGTCTAAGCCTGCGTAAAGCCCAATAAACATTTTTTACATACATGTCTTTATCCAAGCCATCCTTATCAGGATATTGAATAACTGCTAAATATTCACTGCTTAACCCAAGTTCCTTATGAATATCTTCCGGTATTTCTTCTATATCATACGTTTGTCGATCTCCTATTCCTCTGATTATTGCCTGAATACAGCGAAATCTGCTTTGTCCCCCCACTATATAATTATCCTGTTCAACAGGTATAGTAGGACGATCATACAATGCAAATTCATTATCACTCATAGCCATCAGTTCTTCATAAGTAAGCTGAGCATGATTATGATATGGTAAATCATAAATTGGTGGCAAAATGGGATCCTCATATTCATAATCCACCGCAAACCCTGTTGTCCCGGCTGAAATTGCCATTGCCGCCCCTATTAGTAATCCTAATACTTTTCTCATTTTTTTCATATTATTTTCCTCCTTGATATTTTTTATATATTAATCATCATTATTGCTTATTTTATAATCCTTCTATATATAAAGACACGCGAAACTGACTTTTCGGGACAAAAATTTTTCTTTTTTATAAAAAATCATCATTTTAACTAAATTTGTGCCCTGCTAATTAACAAAATATACAAAGTAATTCCCATAATTTAACACCAGCACTATAACTGTTACTTTAATTACTTGTATTTATATACATTTCAAGTCATAAGACATAAAAACCTACTTTATTTTTTGTAACTATATACAAAAAAATAGTTTTTTACAGATTCATGCAACATTTAAGCTATTTTAATCGTATATTAAGTGAAAAATCAAAATAGTACTGTACAGATAAACAATTAATGATGCATCATTATTACTCATAGTTAAGGAGATAATAATGAACGAAATTTTAAACAAGCAGGATGACCAAGCCTTATGGGAATACGAAAACTTTGTCAAAAACCACATAAACGGAAACTTTATGCAGTCGCTAAGTTGGACAGGCGTCAAAAGAACCTGGGAATGGGAAGCCATAGTATCAAGGGATGATACCGGAAAAATCAAGGGAACTGCCCTTATACTTATAAAAAAGATACCTTTTCTAGGCTGTTCATTTCTGTATTCTCCCCATGGTCCAGTATGCGACTATACTGATGTTAAGACTCTTAAAGATATTTTCGAAGGCATAGAAAAGATAAGGGAGATTCATAACGGATACGAACTGAGGGTGGACCCCTGTATTACTGAAAATGATACTAAAGAAATAAACATAATGAAAAGCCTTGGATTTGAATTTCAGGAAAATGCTCCTGAACTCACAACAATACAGGCAAGAAACAACTATATCCTTCGTATAAATAACAGAACCCAAGAAGAAATATTTGAAAGTTTTCATAAAAAATGGAGATATAATATACGTCTTTCTATGAGAAAAGGCGTTGAATGCCGTGTTTGCGGGCCGGAATGCCTTGACGATTTTTACAAGCTAATGGAGGAAACCGGAAAGCGTGACGGCTTTTGTATAAGAAGTAAAGAATACTTCGAGCTTATGTTAAAAAATTTAGGCGAGCACTGCCGTTTATATATGTGTTATCATGATAATGAACCTTTGTCCGGAGCAATAACCACGCAGTATGCTGGAAAGACCTGTTACGTATACGGCGCTTCAACTGCAAAATCCAGAAATGTCATGCCGAATTATCTTATGCAGTGGAACATGATATGCTGGGCAGTTGAAAATGGATGCAGTATATATGATTTTCAAGGTATTCCATTCTATAAAGATGAAAATCATCCTAATTACGGCGTTTATAGATTTAAGCAGGGATTCAATGGTGAAGTACTGACTTATGCCGGAGAATTTGTTAAAACCTATAAAAATATATACGCTGAGCTAATTGAAAAGGCCGGAAAAATTTCAAGAAAGATTTTTCATATGAATCCCGCAAGATTCTTTGACCTGGTCAAAAGATGATATACAAAAGATTTCTTTAATGATAAGCAATTGCACAAGTCCGGCTAACGGACAATAGAAAAAAGAATCCGCCTATGGTATAATGAACAAACCACAGGAGGATTCTTAATTTTTTTACAAATACAACATACTCTTACTCACTTTTTGTGAGAATATGTTTGCAGTAACTTGTTTTTCCGCATTCAGGACATTTTAGTTTTCTTTTGGTAATCGTATGAGCCCCCATAATATACGACTTGTAATTTGGGGTAAAACGCTTATGACATTTAGGACACTCAAATGCTCCAGCCTCGCAATCAAATACAATAGCTAATGCAAGAAGAATTAAAAAAATGATAACTCCAAACAACACCAAAAATATCTTAAGCGCTGTACTTACATTCGTTAAATAACCTGCCAGTAAAATACACACCAAAAGTACGCTTATACCTGTAAATCCATTAATTATTGAAATAATGATTTTCTTTTTACTTTCTGCTTTTTCTTTTACTAAGTTCATAATATTTTCCTCCGCTTTCTTTCGATATTCTTCTTCAGAAACCCGTTCACCTAAAAGCAATTCGTTAACACTTATTTGCAAAATATCACACAAGGGCAGTATAAGCGAAATCTCAGGAAATCCTTTTCCGCACTCCCATTTAGATATAGTTTTATCACTTATATTTAATTTTTCTGCCAATTGTTTTTGTGTCAAATTCCTTGACTTTCTTTCCTGAGAAATAAATCTGCCTGTTTTGATTTGATCCATCCTCTCTCTCCTTTCTGCAATTAAATTATAACGCATTTTAAAAAAATACTGAACCCACAAAACGTAGAAAGAGCCTATTTACACTGATTCTACGGTGCGTAGATAAGCCTTTTAACCTATACCGAATAAAAACCGCCTGAAATTTCATATGTCAGGCGGTTAATTTTAAATTTTATTTAATATACCCAATGGTGTTTAGAATAATTTCTGCACAATTATCTATACCAAACTTTTCACTGTTAAGACAAAGATGATAATTTTCTTTAACTCCCCATGTACGTCCGGTGCAGGCATTATAGAAATATTCACGTCTTTTATCATTTTTACGTATAATATAATCAGCCATATTTTCATTTACGCCGTAACGGCTTACAGCACGTTTTATTCTTGCTTCAAAGCCGGAATGAATGAAAACATTTAAACAATGTTCCATATCTCTTAATATATAGTCTGAACATCGTCCGATTATTACACAGCTGCTTTTTTCAGCCATAGCTTTTATTATTTTTTCAATTTCCTTATATAGTATGTCCGCTTTGGATACAATTTCATCCGGAGATTTACCTGTTTTAGCTGCAAGTGAAAGGCGATAAAGAAAACTCTGAGAAACATTTTCCTGAGTACTTTCTATATATTCCATAGGAATACTGCAATTTTTAGCTGCTTTTTCAAGAATTTCATCACTGTAACACGGAACATTTAATTTTTCTGCCACCTTTTTTCCTATTTCTATGCCTCCGCTCGCATACTGTCTCTCAATGGTAATAATGGTATTTTCCAAAGAATCGCCCTCCTTTTTCTGCATTTTTATTATATTTTTTGTGTTTTGTTAATATTATTTGTATCATATGCACTTTTAATATTATAACACTCTTTATAAAAAAATGCAATAGGTTTATTTAAAATTCTTATATTTTTATACCCAAGAGAAGTTAAACAATACTATAATATTAAATATTTATATTGACACATTTATTTTTTCACTATATAATAAATTATGGAGAGGATATAGAGAGTTATTCTATATCAGAATATCATGAAAGGAGTAATTATGACAACCGTTACATATTCATACACAAAAGACAAAAATAAATTTATATCGGACCATTTTCAGGTAAAAGAATTTGCGAGCTCTGACGGCAATACACTTTACAGCGATACTGTCCTTATCGACAACGATCTAATCAAAATGCTCGAACGGCTTTTTTCTTTGCTAAACTGCACTGCAATTAAAGTAACAAGCGGATACAGAACATATGAACATGATAAGCTTGCAGGCGGAAATGGCTACGGACAGCATACTCTCGGAAAAGCCGCCGATGTAATCTGTTATGCTTCCGACGGCATTATAAATGCTAAAATTGTATGCTGCGCTGCTGCCGATCTCGGTTTCGGCGGAGTTGCTAACATCAGTTCCGCATACAGGGCCGTACATCTGGACGTTAGAAGCGGCAATAGATATTTGGGCGACGAAATAAAGGGTACACAATCTATTTGGCGTTTAAATTCTCAGTGGACTGATTTTTACAAATATTTCGGATTAAGTCAAAGCGATATTGAAAAATACACGGGAAAATCCAATAAGATCATGTACTGCTGCTGTTCCGACGGCGCTTGGAGTTCAATGACAAAAGAAAACACCGTATGCGGAACATCAGAAAAGCCAATTCATCTGCTTGCTATACGCTCTGATTACTGTACTATAAGGTACAGGGTTCATACAATTAACGGAAATTGGCTTCCATGGGTCACAGGCTGTTCAATTTCCAATTCGTCAAAATACGCCGGTATTCACGGCCGCTGTATTGATAAAATTCAAATAAGCGCTCAGTCGTCTATATATAAGATAAGTTACAGAGCCTCTGTCTCAGGCAAAAACTTTTTGCCATGGGTCACAGAATATAATAATGTAAATTCCGACGGCTATGCCGGAATTGCAGGAAAACCAATTGACAGGATACAAATAAAACTTACAAGGATTTAGGTGATAAATAATGTTTAAGATAAACTCAGAAACAAACAACATTTCCGTTACAAGAGGAAACAGCTTTGAATTAAGCGTAAAACCTATTATTGCAGAATCAGAGGAAACATATGTTCCAGCAGCAAATGATAAAATATTATTTACCGTAAAAGGTTCAACCGGAAAAACATATGTAAAAAAACTTATCTGCGGAACAGAATGCGCCGCTGACGGAACAATTACAATCTCTATTTCCCCTGCTGACACTCTTAATATGAAACCATTTGTTTACAGCTATGACATACTTCTGGTAAAACAAAACGGAGAAGCATATACATTTATAGATAAATCAGATTTTACCCTCCTTGAGGCAATTGGTACAGTGGAGGATATTGAGGAAAATGGTGACGTCAATGAAAATTAACGGTATCATTAATAATTCATCTTCACTGTCAGGAAACATTACTGCACAATCCCCTTGTACAAACGGGACTATAAATTCGGAAAATGAAATTACAGGCAATATAAATAATGAGCATATAAAGGAACTGTTTTTCGTTCATTCAGGAGAATTTCCTGCTGTTGGAAACGAAAACAGCCTTTATATAGCCGCAAGCGATAACGCCGTTTATCGCTTTGATTCTGAAAAATTGATTTACGTTTGCATAGGCAACGATTCAAGCCAGATAGAAATTATACAGGGCTGTTTGTAAAAAAGAAAGGATACAATATGAATAATAAAATACTAAACGCTAAAATACTGCACGTTGCAAAAAGCACATCTCAATGGGAATCAGAAGAATCTGTAATTCCCAAGGGAATGCTGTGCGTTGAATTTACAGAAACCAGCGAAACAAAAATAAAGATCGGAAACGGTACAAAATCCTTTTCTGAACTGCCGTATACAGGAAATAATAATCTGGAAAACTATTTCACAAAATCAGAAACTATTTCAGAAATCGAATTAGCTGTACAGTCGCTGGGAAAAATTATAACAATAAAGGGAACTGCGTACAGCTTAGAACATCTTCCTGAATCTGAAAACAATGCCGGCGACCTGTGGTTTGTAAAATCAGATTCAAGTGAATATGATACATATAACGAATATATATGGATAACTGACGTCTCAGGAAACGGAAAATGGGAATTTCTCGGACAAACTGCCTCCCAAGTTGATTTTTCTGAATATTCAAAAAAAGAATATGTTGATGAACAGATTTCAAAGCTAAAAAATGAAACCATCAGCCTTTCAGATCAAATTATTATTAATTGCACAATTTAAAACAAAAACGGGAAATTTAAGATTTCCCGTTTTATTTTTAACTCATATTTTACTCATAATAAAAAGTTTACAAATTATACACATCTTTATGTTTTTCAGTATTTTTTTTTCTGCTAACATAGAATTATATTAAATAATAATGATAAATTGGAGATTCTTATGCATGAAGTTATAATGAGGCATTTTATCGATTTTACTGACTCCGCGGCTGAATTTGCTCTTATTTCTTTTTTTATAATAAAGCTTCTATCTTATCGAACTAAAGAAAATAATATACTTAAAACTTTTATCATCATAATAATTACCTCTGTTATATATACTACCGCATTTAAAATAACGGGTTCAAAAATTGTTGGGGAAATGCTCAGTTTAGCAGCCTTCTCTGTTTTCGGATTTCTGTATCTCAGAGGTTCAATTAGAAATATTGTTTTCATCCCTTTCAGCGCAATCGTCATAATGAACACCATTACTTATACGGAAAATTTATTGATACGTGATATCCTGATCGACTTTAAAGATAAATCCCCTGATTTTGTGGACTACATAATACAATTCAATATAATATTTATTTCTAATGTGATCTTTCTGTTTATCACTTCAATAATTATTATAATGCAAAACAACAGATTCAAACTAAGCTGTAACGCAACTATATTTTACATATCCTCATTTGCTGTTAACATTTTTGCCGAGCATTTAATTTTATTGACGATAAAAAGAAACTCATTTAACCTAATTACGGTATTCATTACCTTCGCACTGCTGATTATCTTTAACTTTACTGCCTTTATTATTTTAAAAACAGAAGGTCAGAAAAGTTTAAAGATAATTCAAAATCATACATTAAATTTTAAAATCCGTGAAATAAAAAAACGGATGAAGGAGCTTACGCAGCAGCAGACAGACCTTGTCAATGTACAGAAAACCGCTGCTGAATACTTAAAATATATAAACAAGCTTTTGGATGAAAAGAAATACAGTGAAGCTTCCGGCTTCATATCTTACCTGCTGCGGTATGATATGGCTAAACCGGTTGAGCATATTTATACTAAATATCATACTGTAAATACTATTATTAACAACAAATTATCAGAATGCCAAAAGAAAAAAATTCAGATAAATTTTAATATTTCCGGAACAGTTGAAAATTTTCCCGAAACTGATATTGCTATAATTCTTGAAGCGGTTTTCGACGCTGCTATCTGTCAGTGTATTACCACATCAACGCCGCCAAAAATTGAACTGGAAATACTTAATAATGATAAGTTTCTTAGTATAATTTTAAAACACAGTGTTGAGCCCCATTATGACGAAAAAAAGCAGCTTGCAGAAAATATTCTGCAAGCTGACGATGTAACAGATTCAATAATAAAAAAATACAACGGCGCTTTTACATACCTTCGGTGCAAAAGCACTCTTCTTATGATCAATATATGGCTTGACCTCTCTGAAAACCATATTCTACAAACAAAATCTTCTAACTGCTGAAGCAAAATAAAGTGATCCGCATACCACAAGCAATGCGGATTTTTCTTTCGCATATTCGATTGCCTTTTTCATTCCCGTAATATAGTCTGAATTTTCATTGGAACATTCAAAGCATTCAGCAAGAACACTCGCTTCAACTGCGTTTTCGTCAAAACCGTCAACACAAAACGCATAATCAAAAATTTCCGACAGACGCTTGCCGGCATATTTATAATTCTTGCCTTTAACCATTCCAACAATGCCTATAATTGATTTATTTTTTTCAAGTTTCAATACATTTATAAGTGAATCAATTCCCGCTTCATTATGACCGCCGTCTATTATAATTTCAGGCTCCTTATTTACAACTTCGATCCTTGAAACAACTGACGCCTGCCTGAGTCCTGTATAAATACTTTTATTATCTAACTCAAAACCCCGAGCGCCAATAATATCTGCTGCTTCTAAAGCTGTAACAGCATTGAGAACCTGATGAAATCCAGGCATATTAATGCGGTACTTTTCTCCTTTGTATGCAAATTCCGTACCGCTAAGTTCTTCGATATAAATCTCAATATCTTTTGATTCGGGAATAATTATGGGACTATCGTTTTCTTCTGCATTTTTTCTGACGATCTCCTCAACAGACTGCTTATTCTGCGCCGATAAAATACAAGGACAGCCCGGTTTTATAATGCCAGCTTTCTGCTTTGCAATTTCCTCGACAGTTTCTCCGAGAACCTGCATATGGTCAAGGGAAACTGAAGTAATGATTGATACAATAGGATTCTTGATTATATTGGTTGCGTCAAGTCTGCCTCCTAAGCCCGTTTCAAGGCAGACAATATCACACTTATGCCTTTTAAAATATAAAAAGGCAACAGCAAGTGAAATTTCAAATTGTGAAAAGGGTGCGTCTGCAAAATCTGCAAAAGAGCTGCATATTTCTGCAAGTTCCTCCTCTGAAATGTTTTTCCTGTTTATACGAATCCGGTCGCAATAGCACTCCATGAACGGTGAAGTAAACTGTCCGGTTTTATACCCAGCTTCTATAAGAATCTCAGAACAGTATTCAAGAACTGATCCTTTTCCATTAGTACCGGCAATGTGAATAAATTTAAGGGAATCCTGAGGATTACCTATCTTATCAAGCAACTGTTTTATTCGTGAAAGGTCTTCTACCTTTTTACCAGATCTGCTGAAACTATTAATAAACTCCATTGCTTCATCAAAATTCATGCCGTTCTCCATTTCCGAATAAAATAAAATTCCCCTTATTATGTGCGGGTATGTTTGTAACAAATTTAATTTTATTATATCCTATAAAAGAATTTATGTCAAGCAGGCGGGTTTTATTTTATAGCTAATATACCTACCTGCATATATGAACACCAAAAAATTTCTGCATTTTTGAATCCGCACTTATTTAAAATTTTGATTTGTTCCTTAATGGTAACAGGAAAATATTTTATATTATATCTTAAAATATGCTTTTCACATTCTTCTTCACTTTTTCCATTCATATACTGATAATGTTTCCAGCGATCTAAATACAAGGATTTATGCACTTCATTATCAGGTGCGAAATTTTCAACTGTAAAATATAATCCATCTTTTTTTAAAGCATTATAACAATTTTTTACACTAATGAGCCTTTCTTCATAGGATAAGTAATGATTTACGAGAATTGCAGTTATAACATCAAATTCTGAAATATAATCTATTTTTTGTACTGATTTTTCCAAAAACTTAATATTTGAAAAAGCATTACGCTTCTTAGCCGCTTTCAGCATTTCAGAAGATATATCACAGCAAATCATCTTTTTAATCTTAAGCTTTTCAAAAGCGTTTTCAGCCATTTTTCCTGTTCCGCAGCCAATATCAAGCCATGATACCGGTTTATGTAATGCAATGGCTGTAATGTCAGTTATCTGTTGAAAGAAGTCTTCATAATATGGCAGGGTTATAGCTATACCTTTATCGTATTCTGAGGGTATAAACGCTTGTTTTTCAATCATTTCAACACCTACTCAAAATTATCCAAATACTTTTGCAGTTTATCCGCAAGCTTACCGATATGCACTCCGTCAACAAAGGAATGATGAACCTGTACTGAAAAAGGCATTAATACTTTCCCATCCCTTTCATAGAACTTACCCCAGTCAAACAACGGCGTAGCATTATCCTTTTTTCCTGAGTCGGTATGTGAAATATGAGTAAAGGAAACCCATGGAAAAGAAGAAAACTGATAAATATCATTTCCCATTGGTTCAGTGAAATACGCCGTCTGATTTTCTTCTGTTTCCTTTGCAAGCTCAACATATTCCTCAATACTGTCCTGCATAGGAACATTTACTACCTTAAATAATTCAGTGTCCTTATTAAGATAAGTAAAGGAAGTATTTATTGTTTTAAAAACAGCCGGCTTTCCATCTACAAAACGACAACGGAATGCTTCAATCTCATTTGCACATTTTGTAACGGCATAAACAAATGAAAATGTAAATGAATATCCTCTCTTTTTTATCTTTTCCAGAAAATTTGTTATATCAACATCATATGTTACGCAATATTGAGGCTGAACACTGTTTCTGAATATCTCATAATGCATGGCTCTTTCCCATACAGATAAATCAATAAACTTCATAAGGCTCTTATCCTCCTTTTTATTATTATTTAATAATACCCTCTTATCACAACATTGTCAATATATTTTAACATGGATGTGCGGTGGGCGCTGCATAAAATTGCAGATCATAAAGAAAAGCCCGCAAACCCCGATATATCAAGGGTTTACGAGCTGTTAAGGTCTGGTGCCGGAAGCGGGGGTCGAACCCGCACGGTGTCGCCACCACTGGATTTTGAGTCCAGCACGTCTGCCAATTCCATCATTCCGGCTTAATTTTAATTATACCACAAATAAAAATTATTGTCAAGAAAAAAGTTTAAATAAGAATTTATGAAGTTTTTTTATACATAGCTATTGACAATGCAAATAAAATATGCTATTATACTAATGCAGTTAGTTAGTATAGTAATTAACCACTAAAGAAAGCTGGTGATATATTGTATTTAAATTTAAATGACGGTAAGCCCATATTTATACAAATTGCAGAGGGAATTGAAGATGCTATTCTTACTGATTCATTTCCGGAAGAGAGCCAGATACCATCTATAACAGAATTTTCGGTTATGTATAAAATCAATCCCGCTACTGCATTAAAAGGAATAAATATGCTTGTTGACGAAAAGATCATATATAAAAAAAGAGGTGTTGGTATGTTTGTATCATCCGGTGCAAAGCAAAAGCTAAATATAAAAAGACGAAATGCCTTTTTTGACAGCTATATAAAAACAATGCTCGAAGAAGCAAGCCGTCTTGGCATAACCAAAGAAGAGATAATAAAGTTACTTGAAGAAAAAGGAGAACAAATATGAACTGCATTGAAATAAAAAATGTTACTAAAGATTTTAAAAACACCCGTGCTTTAGATAACATTAATCTAAAGTTTGAAGAAAATAAAATTTACGGTCTTTTAGGAAGAAACGGCGCCGGTAAGTCAACCCTTCTTAAAATTATTTCAAATCGTATTTTTACCGATTCAGGAAGCATTACAGTAAACGGAAAAAATACCTGCGAAAATGATTCGTCTCAGCGTAAGATTTATCTTATGAACGAAAGCAATCTGTATCCACCGAAAATGAAAATTAAAAAAGCATTCCAGGTAACTGCAAGTTTTTATCCCGACTTTGATTTTGAATATGCAAACAAGCTTGCAGAATTATTTAATCTTAACGTCAACAAACAAATACGTTCGCTGTCTACAGGATATACTTCAATCTTTAAGGTAATAACTGCGCTCTCTGTAAATACACCATATGTTTTCATGGACGAACCGATATTAGGTCTTGATGCAAATCACAGAGAATTATTTTATAAATGCCTCCTTGAAAAGTACGCAGATAATCCGTTTTGCTGCATAATCTCCACACATATAATTGAGGAAGTTGCTGGAATAATCGAAAACGTAGTAATTATAAAAAACGGCAGTATTATCCGTGATACAAGCTGCGAGGAACTGCTCAGTGAAGGATATACCATTTCAGGACCGGCAGCCCTTGCTGACAAGCTTGCAGAAGGAAAGAACATTATCGGCAGTGATTCAATAGGCGGACTGAAAAATATTTACATTGCAGGAAAAAATGATATAACAGAAATTCCTGTAGGAATTGAAATAGTTTCTATGGATCTTCAAAAGCTATTTGTACAGCTTACCAACTCATAAACGAAAGGATTAGTTATTATGACAACAATAAAACCCTTGTATAAGTATATCATGAAAAATAATTTGAAAAGTATATTTATTTTTTATATTATAATGACAGTTATTATTCATATCGGATTTTTTATTTGTAAATTAAGCAACGGAAGTTCCGGGGGAATGGGCGGAATGGAAATAGCAACTATAATTTTACTGTTTTCCTTAGTACTATGCAGTTACCGTGAAACAATAAACCTTTCAGTTCAGTGCGGCGTATCCCGAAAAACAGTATTTATAAGTTCACTGCTTGCATTTATTACCTGCGGCATTATTACCGGTACAATGGATCTGCTTCTCTCATTACTGGGTAATTTCTATGAAAGCCATATAGGTTCATTTACCTACGATAGTATGTACGAACAAACTTTTATGAAAGTTGATGTTATTCCGGAATTTAACGATTATATCAAAGTACTGCTTATGTGTATAGGCGTAAACACTGCTGCCCTTATTATAGCTTTTCTTATAGGAGCGCTGAATTACCGTCTCAGCAAGACAATGAAAGTTATTATCCCATTATCAATTTTTGTATTTATATTTCTTATTTTCCCAATTGTAGATTACACTGTCTTTGATATGGAAATTTCTGAACATATGCTTAAACTCTTACTGTGGACATTTACATCAGTTTCTCATACGTTAATTATTGCCGCTGTAACAATTTTAACAGCACTTTCACTGACTTATCTGTTCATAAGACGTGTAAAAATTGATGATAAAAGATAACAAAATATAAAAATAAAGCCATGTTAGTTTTTAAACTCCCATGGCTTTTAATTTAATTTATTTAGAAAGAAAACGTTTCAGCAAAATTAAGTCAAATACATTTACGGTTGAATCCTTATTTATATCAGCTACGTCCCCGTCAATATTATTGCTTCCGGTTAGAAGCCATTGCGAAAGCGCCTTATAATCCAAGTTATCTGTTTTTCCGTCCGAATTAACGTCGCCGAACAGCCTTTCAGACTTTATTGTTATAACGGTATAATCTGTATCCTTTAAAATCTTTTCTATTGCACTTCCCTCATAAACATAAAGAACAGTACCCTTATAAAACGCATTTTTACCTATGCTTTTAACTGTATCAGGAAGAATCGCTTCACGCACACGTATATTTGAACCAAAGGCGTTGTCTGATATTCCTGTTACCTTATAGTCTTTTCCTCCGCTTGTAACATAAGCAGGAATAATAATACTTCCGCTTTCGGAAAATGCACTGTTGTTTTCCCATGCGCTTCCATCCCCTGCAGCAGCCGTTAAGGTAGTTTCATCAAGCTTGTATCTGATTCCCTGACTGTCCATTCCATTTTGAAGTTCATATTTAACCTCGTTAAAATCTGTTGCAGTCTTGTCATATTCATAGTAAGGATAAAGTTCAATTTCCCCAAGAGCAATAAAATCCTCATTTATGATACATGATTTATCATCTTTTTTAGTTGTAAAACCGACAAAGGTATAAACTCCGCCGTTCTTATCCGTATACTGACGTTCAAATTCCTTATTCAGAAGTGAAAGCGCTGTTTCAGCATTTGTATTAACTATGTTCTGCTTTTTTACATCAGTAAAGCCATAGCTTCCGCTGTATGTAACATCTCCGGACGGAAGATGATATGTTACATTATACCCTTCCGGAGAGCCCTCAACAAATCCGACAGGTGTTATTTTAACTCCGCTGTTTCCGTTCATCTGAGTATAAGTTTTATCGCTCCAGAAGTTTCTGCTGTCATTAAAACTAAATCCTGTCAGCTTTGTAAGTCCAGCTGTTGCCGCCTTATCAAAATTAAAAACTGCCGAATAAAACGGTACGCTTAAAGCATAATAGCCGTCCTGTGAAATTTCCTGATTTCTGATATTTAGACCATAGGTTGTGTAAGCGCTTGAATATCCGGAATTATTATCAGTGAATGAAAGATACCACTTTCCTAACTGCATTGGTTCTGTAACACCGCTTATTTTATAAAGAAATGTAAATCCGTAATGATCGTTTTCAGTGAAGGTATAATTTCTGTCTAAAAGTGAAACCTTACCGGAATTGTCAACTTCAAATTCTGCCGGATTTTCAGGATAATAACCAGGCGCTCTCTTATCATCATATTTTACCTTTTCCTTATCTGCTTCACCGGAAATATTTATGGACCCCATGTAATTCGCCTGAAGCATCTCATCATACTGAAGCTCCTCATTTGCAAAACGGTTGCAGAAAAGCGTATCATACTGTGCGTCATCATTGGGTGCAGAAATGCGCAGATAAACCTTCCATTCTCCGCCGGACATAGTCTTCGGAAGATTTACTTCAACCTTTTCATTATTTGCCGTTCCTGACATCCAGTTTCCGGCGTTTATATCGGTTGTATAGGTATATGTAACATTTCCGTTTGATAATAAAACTTCTACTTCCTTATCCTTTGGCGCTTCTGAAAATCCCGTATTGTCAACAGTAAATTCCATATTCAGCTTTTCACCCGGATCAGCTGATTCTGTTATTGCAGATGAACGCAGTACAAAACGATAGCCTAAGTGCGCTCTCATATACTGCCAAACGGTTTCTCCGTAAAATGCACTGTTATCGCATTCTGTTCCCAGCTTTTCATCAAGGGCACTGTCAAAAGTAAAATCATCATAGCCCATCCATTTCCATGAAGCTGTATATTTACCGTCCTTTTCAGTCACCGAACCATCATAGTTAAAATTGCCCAGTCCCATTTTCTGATAAAGCGCTCCTACCTTATCAAGTCTTACCTGAGCTTCATCTCTTGTGTTAAAAGATTCCGAAACGCTTCTGGTTCTGTAAATGTTTCCGTTTATTCTCATAAGATTAGAATAATACATTTCCGGAAGTGCATTCTGCGGCTGCCATGTATCATAACCCAAGCGAAATTCATCTGCTCCGGAAAATTCACCGCCGTATGACGCTGCACCGGCAAGCCACTCCAATTCACCTTTACGATTAGAAAATGTACCAAGATCGCTGTCAGAGCCCATATAACCGTCATTGTAAAGACCAATCTGCTTCGCCCTTGCGGCAAGTACGGGATCTTCAATATTATATGACATATCCGCTGCCGTTGTATTTATTCCGCAGTAAACCGAAAGCCATTCACGCACTGTATTAGGAGTACGCACCGCAACTGAAATGCTTGACGGAACTATATCAAGAAATGCGTCAAGCACCTGAGCCTTTTCATTAAGGGAAACATATTTTCCTCCCCACTGTTCGCCCCATGCGCCTACCATTCCGGTTTCCACAAAAGATACAACATCTTCATATTCATAAAGCAGATTGCTTTCTCCCAACTGGGCGATATGATCAAGAACCTTTTGGAATGTAAGCGGTTCAGGATTATTAGTTCCGTTACTGTCATATCTTAGTCTTATGCCGGTGGTTACACCGTTCATCCTTGCATTTTTCAAGGATTCTTCCAGACTTTCAAAAAAAGCGCTGTCAAGATCATAGTCAACGTTCTCTCCGTTCATTGTGCCTGAATACCCGCCTATATCTATGAGTAGAAGTGAAAATACTGACGGATTCACTGTCCAAATCTTGCCAGGCTTTGCGTTTATCCATAAGGCTGAGCTGTATCCGCAGTCACTGTACCCAAGATTATATCCTGTTTGTTCTTTATAGTTTAAGTCTGAAACCTTTAATTCCCCTGCTGCACTTGCCGGTGAAAAACCGGCTATATTTATAATACTGCAAACAGACGCAATAATTCCAATTATTCTTCCGTATTTCTTTTTCATAAAACGCTCCTATTAATATCACTCTGCAAAATAAATGTAATTTTCCTTTCTTGGAGCAGTAATCGGTTCTTCACCGTCTGCATAACCAAGAATACAATGTCCGATTCCTTCATAGTTGCCGTCTATACCGAGAGTTTTGAGAATTTCTTTTCCCTCTGGACTTTCAAATTCTTCCTTTGCACGGTGAATCCAGCAGCTTCCTATTCCCAGAGCATGAGCCGCCTGCATAAGATTACCCATTACAAGGCTTCCGTCATATAAATAAGTCGGTACAGACTTGTCTGCAAGTACTATTAAAACAACGGGAGCGCCGTAAAACGGATCATTATCTGTTCCCATTATTTTTGCATTCATTTCAGAAAGCTTATCCCGCAAAGCTTTATTTGTTACAGCTACTATAATCGGTGACATTTTGTTTCTTCCCGTTGCGGCATATGTTCCGGCTTCTGCAATTTTTTTAATAATATCTGCCGGAATCATATCAGGCTTATATTTCCGTATACTTCTTCTTGTCAGCATATTTTCAATAGCTGGATTCATAAACATTCTCCTTAATAAAATAATTTAAAGATTCACAACTGTAATGTCATGACCTGTTTTCTTCAATAATTTTTCTATAATATCCTCAGTTTTTATTTTTATAGTAGACGTGTTAACACATGGATGACAGCACATAAAATCCTGCGTCAAAACTTCTCTGTCCGCTAAAAGCTGAACATAATTTCCAATGTCATTTATAAGGCATAAAACACTTGCCGAGCCTGGCTCTATATCCAGATACTTTTTTAAATCCTCAGCATTTGCAAAAGACAGCCTCGATAAACCTGTCTGTTCTGACAGCGCCTTAACATCAAGTTTTTTGTATCCAGGCATTATCAGAAAATAAAATTTAGTTTTCTGTCTGTTGCAAAGAAAAAGATTCTTACATATTTTGCAACTCATTGCTTCTTCAATTTCCAAACATCTTTCCATATTAAATACTGCCTCGTGATCTGCCCGCATATATTTGATTCCTGCTTTATCCAGAAAATCATATACTTTAACTTCATTCATACTTCTTTCGGCGTTCAAATCCGGTCTGCCCGCTTTCATTTCTTTTATAAGCATTATTCTTCCTTTATTTTTTATAAAACATACTTATCTAAATAATATTATAAACCAAAATCCAGATTTTTTCAATACAACAAAATAAAAAAAGAACCAGCTTTAAGCCGGTTCAAATATATATTTTATTACATAAGCTCCTCAAAGTCTGAGCCCATGCCGCCCTTTACAAATTCAAGAACATCTGAATCATATCCGAATCTAAACAGACAAGCAACAAATCCAGGATTGTTATTAACCTTAAATGTAACTGTAACCTCATCACCAGGATTACCGCTTACATTTTCCGCCATAATTTCAAAATTTCCACCGTTTTCAAATGAATTAGGAGCAGCTTCAGAGCCTACATATACAGCTCCGTCAACACCAGTAAGTCCTCTGAGCGGCTTACAGCTGTAATTTGCAAAGTCCATCCAGTCTATTGTAATAGGATATGTACCGTTTTTAGCGTCATCCTTTATTTTAAATGTAGCGGTAATATAATCACCGTCAAAAATAAAGTCACCCTTAGTTAAGTCCATCCAGAAAACCTGATATGTTTCCTTAGTTCCGGCAATCGGTGTATCACTGACACTTCCGCCGTTGGTTGGATCCTCATGAGTTGCGTCGCCGCCCGGTACGAATATCGGATCAGTTGAAACAACATCACTTTCATCAATCAGCGGAATTGAACTTTCGTCCTTGGAATCCCCGCCGTTCTGAGAATTACCTGTGCTATTATTATCAGAATTTCCATTCTGTGAATTATTTCCGCTCTGTGAATCATCCTGAGAGCTGTTATTACCGCCCTGAATGCCCAAAATGCTTTCAGCAGGATCCTGACTTACTCCGCTTTCATCGACCGGAGTAAAAGTCAATTCATGCTTTTTAAGCTTTTCAATATCTTCAGAAGAAAATGTTTCCTGAACCTTTACATTAGCATTTGCCTCAATATTATCCTTTTGGCTTCCTGAGCTGTCTTTATCATTGCAGGCAACAGCGGATAAGGACATGGCACAAATCAAACATAGAGCAATCAGCTTCTTTTTTATATTCATTTTGATATCTCCTTAAAATCAATTTATATGCTATATTATACACTAACTATATATAAATGTCAATAATATAATTGTGAAAGTTTACTGAAAAAGATTGACAATCAAGGTTTGCCAGATCGATCAATTCATCTGATTTTTTTTATTAAAGCATACATTTTCATATCTGTAATCCTGTCATTTTTCACTGCATTTGAATACAAAGTGCCTTCATACTGAAAACCTGATTTTTCTAAAACTCGGCATGAAGCTTTATTATAGGAAAATGGCTCTGCGAAGATACGGATAATATCAGTATTTTCAAATATAAATTTGCAGATACTTTTTACGGCTTCCGTTCCTATGCCCTTTCCCCAGAATTTTTCGCTAATGTAATACCCCAATTCGCCTGTTCGGTTATGAATATTATTCTGACGGTATACCGCAATACTTCCGGCAAGTTCTCCGTTCGCTGTTATTGCAAAAGCATATACCTTATCTGGATTGGCATTAAGCATATCATTTATAAAAAATTCTGCGTCCGTTTTAGAATACGGATACGGAATACCGTCCCTTAAATTATGCTGTATCTTTTTATTTGAAATAATTTCAGCTAAATCGGACGCATCTTCGAGTTTCCATTTTCTCAGCTCTACATTCATATTTTTCCCTATATTACTCTGCAATCATGTTATTAACTGCGCTGAACAAAGCCTTGAGAGAAGAATCGATTATATCTGTTTCTATTCCCACACCCCAGTAATTTTTACCGCTTTCATCTGTTATACCTACATAGGAAACAGCCTTTGATGTATCGCCATGTTCCATTGCGTGTTCAGTATAAGTATGCAGGTCATATTTTATGCCCAGCATTTTCATAAGGGCGCTGCTTACAGCATTAAGTCTGCCGTTTCCCTGTGCTGTTTCTTTGTATTCTATTTCGTCTTTTTCCACGGTAACTTCAGCAGTAATTCCGTTTTTCTGAGTATAATGCGCCTCTTTGAGGGTTACCGGTGACTGTATATTAATAAATTCCTTTACGAAAATATCATAAACTTCAGACGGCATAAGCTCCCTGTGGGCGTTATCCGATACGTGTTTTACCATATAGCCGAAAGGCTCTCTCATTTTCTGCGGCATATTCATTCCGAACTGATGTTCCATAATATATCCTATACCGCCCTTGCCTGACTGACTGTTAATTCTTATTACATCTGCTTCATATTCTCTTCCGACATCTTCAGGATCAATCGGAAGATACGGAACAGTCCAGTGTTCACAATTTTTATCTTTTCTCCAATTCATGCCCTTAGCAATTGCGTCCTGATGTGAACCGCTGAATGCTGCAAACACCAATTTTCCGCTGTATGGCTGCCTTTCATAGACTTTCATACCGGTAACTCTTTCATAAATTTCAGTTGCCTCCGGCATATTTTCAAAATTCAGCTCCGGATCAACTCCCTGTGAGAACATATTCATAGCAAGCGTAATAATATCCACATTACCTGTTCTTTCACCATTTCCAAAAAGGGTTCCCTCTATTCTGTCAGCACCGGCCAGCAGTCCCATTTCGCTGTCTGCAACAGCACAGCCTCTGTCATTATGCGGGTGAAGTGAAATAATCAGATTTTCACGGTTAATCAGGTTATCGCACATAAATTCTACCTGATTAGCATAAACATGGGGCATTGAATGAGAAACTGTTACCGGAAGATTTATAATAACCTTGTTGTTTTCATCAGGTTCCCAAATCTTTATTACCTCATTGCATATTTCAAGAGCAAATTCCATTTCAGTTCCGGTAAAGCTTTCCGGTGAATATTCAAACAAATATCTTCCTGACGCCTTTTCTCTATACTGCTTGCAAAGTGCAGCGCCCTGTACGGCAATATCTATAATTTCCTTTTTATCTCTTTTGAAAACCTGTTCTCTCTGTGCAACTGATGTTGAATTGTACAGATGAACTATAACATTTTTTGCACCTTCAAGAGCCTCAAAAGTTTTCTTTATAATATGTTCTCTTGACTGAGTCAGAACCTGGATAACAACGTCATCAGGTATCATATCACGCTCTATCAAAGTACGGCAGAATTCATATTCTGTTTCAGAAGCTGCCGGAAAGCCTATTTCAATTTCCTTGAATCCAATTTTAACCAAATACTTAAAAAACTCCAGTTTTTCTTCCAGAGTCATCGGATTAATAAGCGCCTGATTTCCATCTCTCAGGTCAACGCTGCACCATATAGGAGCATGATCCACGTAATCTTTCTGCGCCCATCTCATCGGAGGATTTTTCACCGGAAAATATTGTCTTGTGTACTTTTCAAAGTTTTTCATAATTCACTTATCCTTTCTCTGTATATGCCCGGAAAACAGGCAATAAAAAAACTTCACCTCTACAAATCTGTAAGAGGTGAAGCATATAACTCCACGGTACCACTCTTTTTGGTATAAATACCCACTCTGCCGCATCTGACAATGCGCTTCTCTGTAACGGGAGAACCCGTTTCAACCTACTTTTAAGATTTCAGCGAACTGCTCAGGGAGGAGTCATGACCGATTCATATTGCTGCCTTACACCATACGGCAGCTCTCTGAAAATAATCCTCAGCTTTATTTCCCGTCATTGCATTTGTTTAATATAACATTATAATACAGCAATAATTATGATTTGTCAAGAGTTTGAAGAAAAATATTTTTTTATTTGATCATGATACATCGGGTCCATAATTTTCTATGATATTTTTATTCTTATCCTTTTTAGCAGAAAGCCAAACCGCAATAAAAATAATATATGCTGAAAATACTACAGCGGCGATAATTGACTTAATTATATCTATCTTTGTAATAATATCTCCGTCGCTGTTTTCAAAATTATCATATACAGCAAGCGCCCTTCCGCCGATAATATCCGTGTTATCGTCTCTGGCATGGATCTTCCTGTAGGTTATAGAATAAACGCTGTTTCCGTCAACTGGTTCATCAAGAGACATTTGTATATTTATATATTTCGGATTACGCTCCAAGTGATAATTTCCCAGGTTATCCATTATATCAGACCTGTATTCAATGCTTCCCCACGAATGAAAATCATAGGCAAGATATTTATAAAGATAAGTTGCTCCCCATACTGTTTTGATACCCGCATACGGGAACAGCAGTACAGAAACTCCAAGAAATATCAGAAAAAGTTTTCTCATAAATCCTGCCCCTTACTTAAGTTCAACAATTGTAACGCCGTTTTCTCCCTCTCCGTAAAGCCCGGTGCGGAAGCTTTTAACCTGCTTCATTGATTTAAGCCGCTGATGAACTGCCGCTCTCAATACGCCGGTGCCTTTTCCGTGAATTATAGTTAACATAGATATTCCGGACATCACTGCGCTGTCTATAAAGGCTTCCATTTCATAAACGCCCTCATCGGCGCTTTTTCCCCTTATATCCAGTTCCATAGTGCCTCTGCGTTCCATTTTGCCCCGAACCTGTTTCGTTGTAACAGCCTTGCTTTTAAATGTAACCTTTTCAGGTTCAAGAAGCCTCAGCTTTAAAACATCAACCTTTGTTTTCATAATTCCCATCTGAACGAATACACTTCCGCTTCCGTCCGGATCACTGCACACTACGCCTTTTTTATCAAGACTGGTCACATAAACGTTATCGCCTTTTTTAAGCTTCCTTGGCAGAGAATAACCCTCGTCATTTTTTTCAAGTATAGGATTTGCCGTATCATACATATTATTAAAACGTCTTTTACTGCGTGACTTGGCGTCAGAAAAACGTCCTGCAAAATCTGCCTTATCCTTTTCTTTTCGTATGGTTTCAAGTTCATCGAGAAGTGCATTGGATTCCGCCTTTACGCTTTCAATAATATTCATAGCCTGAAGCCTTGCCTGCTCCATCTGCTTTTCCTTGTTAGCTTCAATAGCCGCAAGCTCATCTTTCAGTTTTTTTTCAGTCTCCGCAGCTTCCCTGCGTACACGCTCAAGCTCAGCATTTTTTTCCTCAAATTCGTGACGTGCGTTTTCAAGCTGCTCGACAACCCTTTCAAAATGCATATTTTCTTCACTTACAAGCTTTTGGGCATATGAAATAATATCCTCCGGCATACCCAGGGAAAGTGATATAGAAAATGCATTTGATTTTCCGGGAGAACCGGTAATCAGTCTGTAAGTAGGCTTTAAATTTTCAATATCAAATTCACAGCTTGCATTTTCAACATCCGGAGTTTCAATAGCATACATTTTCAGTTCGTGATAATGTGTTGAAACCATAAGCTTTGCTCCCTGAGCCTTCAGACGTTCTATAACTGAAACAGCAAGGGCTGCGCCTTCAACCGGATCAGTACCTGATCCAAGCTCATCAAGAAGCACCAAAGAACGGTCGTCTGCTTTTTCGATGATTTCGATAACCTTATTGGTATGGGAAGAAAATGTAGACAGATTCTGTTCTATGCTCTGATTATCACCTATGTCGGCAAGTATATTAGTAAATACAGATACACGGCTTCCGTCCGAAACAGGAATCATAAGCCCGCACATAACCATTGCAGAGAGCAGCCCTGCGGTTTTAAGGGATACGGTTTTTCCTCCGGTATTCGGTCCTGTTATAATAAGAGCGCTGTAATCCTCTCCTAAATTAATGTCAATAGGCACTGCCTTATTTCTGTCAAGCAGAGGATGCCTTGCTTTTTGAAGTACAAGCTTTCCGTCACAGGTTATTTCCGGAGCGCAGGCTCTCATATCTGCTCCCAGATTCGCCTTTGCAAAGTAAAGATTCAGTTCTGCGCTTGTTTCATAGCCTAAAATTATTTCCTCACTGTATTCGCCGCATTCACTGCATAACTCAGTTAAAATGCGTTCAATTTCCTCCTGTTCCTGCCCTTCAAGAAGTCTTATTTCATTATTTGCTTCAACAACAGCCATAGGCTCAACAAATACAGTCTGCCCCGTAGCAGAGGATGAATGGACAATACCCTGAATTTTTCCTCTGTGTTCTGATTTAACAGGAAGTACAAATCTGCCGTCCCTTATAGTAACAATGCATTCCTGCAAGGATTTCTGAACACTCTCGCTTTTTATCATTCTGTCAAGAGTTTCCCTAAGCTTTGCGCCGGCACGGTTAATCCTGCGCCTGATAGCCGCCAGTTCCGGACTTGCGCTGTCGGCGATCTCATCCTCCGAAACAATAGATCTGTCAAGCTTTTCATATAAATATTTATTGGGGTGCAGACTTGTAAAAAGATAATCAAGATCTGTCTGTACATTTTCACAATGTCCGTACCATTCTGCAAGTGCTGTAATCTGACTGAGAGTCTTTTTAATCTCCAAAAGTTCCTTTAAAGAAATTCTTGCACCTGACGCTGCTCTTCTTAAAGATGCGCTTACATCTTTAATATTATAAAAAGGCGGCGTTCCGAATTTGACTGAAAGTTCAAACGCCTGCATAGTTTTATCCATTTCACGGCACACTGTATCGTAATCTGTACAGGGTTCAAGTTCCTCCGCCATTTTTCTTGTTCTGTCGTTTGATGTTTTCGCCGCCAGCATTGACAGAACCTTATGTAATTCAAGTGTTTTATAGTATTTATTCATAATCAATCAATTCCCAGTGACTTATAAAAGTCCAGTGTTTTAAATTCTCTTCCTAAATGTATCAGTAAATAGCTTTCTGTAAGCCTCTGAAGTATTTTCATATTTTTATCTGAAAGTCTGAAATTGAAAAGCCGGTTAAAATCAGCAAATACAATGTGACGCAGTGCATAAACAACCGATTTTCCCATTCTTATTTGCATATCATCATATGATCCCCTGAAGCAATCGGAGCAATAAAGCTTTGTACTCAGAAGATCAAAACACATATGGTCGGATATATAAGACATACATACAGGACAGCATACTATGTCCGGCATCATACCGATTTCGGTCATGAACCTCATTTCAAAAATGCATTTTAAAAATCCGCATTTTCTTTCCCCCTTTGAAAGAAAATGCAAAATATTCAGAACAAGGCGCATGACTTCTTCCTTTTGTTCATGCTGTCCTGCAACATATCCGATAACCTCAGCCATATAGCTTACAAGAGATATTCTTTCCAGTTCTTTCCTAATTCCGTAAAAAAGGTGTATTGGCTCGCAGCTGTCAAGAAAATAGCGGCCCTTATCAGACCGCACTGAAAACAGCGAATAGGAAAAAAGCTGACTTCCGCCAGTATTTTTCCCGTTCAATTTCCTGCCTCCCCGGACGGAAATTTCTATCACTCCCCGCTCGGTAGTAAACACATGAATGAATTTATCATTTTCACCGACCGGATATTCCCTCAGAACCACACCTTTGAGAGTTATAATCTCCATTCTGTTCACCGCTTACGGATAACGTATCTGTTATCACGCCTTTATATTCAAGATAGTCGCTTATCTTTCCGCTTATCATAAATTTATCCCAAAATTCCTCGTTCATAATTTTCACCGCCCGAAATTTTATTTCTTTAAAATTATTTCCGGAAACGGCATTTTTATAATTTGAAATCTATGGGAATTATTTTTCAGTTAATCCGAAACTTCTTATCAGACCCTCTCGGTTGCGCCAGTCCTCCTTGACCTTAACCCAGCACTGAAGATTGACCTTAATCCTGAAAAAGTCCTCCAGCTCCTGCCTTGATAGAGAAGCTGCCTTTTTAAGCATTGAACCGTTTTTGCCGATAACAATTCCCTTATGTGATTCACGCTCACAAAAGATAACAGCATTTATATCAAGTATATCCTTATCTTCACGCTCTCTCATCTGCTCAACTGTAACAGCAATTCCGTGAGGCACTTCATCATTCAAAAGATTCAAAAGCTTTTCTCTGATTATTTCACCTGCAATAACTTTTTCAGGCTGATCGGTAATCATGTCATCAGGGAAAAAGTGCGGTCCCTCCTCCGCAAGCTTTAAAGCTTCTTTAACAACCAATTCTACCCCGTTATTTTCAGTAACGCTGACAGGAACTATCGCTTCAAGGGAATATTTCATGCTGAGTTCAGCAATAAGCGGTGCAAGAGAGGACATACTTTCAAGCAAATCGATCTTGTTAAGTACAAAAATTACGGGAGTTTTTGAGGCGCAAAGCTCCGTTAGCATATTTTCTTCCTGGGGACCCAGATTTCTTGTACAGTCAGCCATAAATATTACAGCGTCAATGTCCGCAACAGATTCCTTTACTGCGCTGAGCATATGACCGCTAAGCTTATTTTTCGGCTTATGAAGACCGGGAGTGTCAATAAAAACCATCTGAGTTTCATCTATTGTTTTTATACCGGTAATTCTTGTACGTGTTGTCTGGGATTTGCTGCTTACTGAAGCTATTTTTTCTCCCACAACAGCATTAAGAAGTGAAGACTTACCGGAATTTGTTCTTCCGACAATAGTCAGAAATATTGTTTTAGTCATAAGCTGATTCCTTTACTGTTCTTCTGTAATATAAGTTGATGAACGGGAAATACCGAGCTTGTCCAAAACAGCCTCTTCCTTTTCCCTCATCATTCTTTCTTCAAGCGGGCTTGTCTCATGGTCATATCCCAAAAGATGCAGCATTGAATGAACTGTAAGAAAGCCCACCTCACGTTCAAGAGAATGCCCGTATATCCCTGCCTGGCGCACCGCCATTTCAAGAGATATTACAATATCACCTAAAAGTACGGCTCCGGTTTCGGCATTAAGTTCTTCCTTGCCGTCCTCGCTTGTAAGAGGAAAAGAAAGCACATCTGTTTCCTTATCCTTGTCACGGTATATTTTATTAAGATTCTTTATTTCCTTATTTGTAACGAACGATACGCTTACCTCAGCGTCACGCCCGAATTTCTCTGTTGCAAGAACTGCCTGGCAGCATCTTCTTATAAGAAGTCTGATCCCCACTGGTATTTTTACTGCTGACTGATTATTTTTAACATATACTTTAAGTTTAGACATATTATTTTTTCCTTTCGCTGCTGTATTTTTCATAAGCCTTTACTATATCCTGTACAAGTTTATGTCTTACAACGTCCTTTTCATTGAATTTATGAATACATATATCGTCAACATTCCTGAGTACCTTCATAGCTTCTATAAGACCGGATTTTTTGCTGTCCGGAAGGTCAATCTGAGTAATATCGCCGGTAATAACCATTTTACTGTCATTGCCAAGTCTCGTCAAAAACATTTTTATCTGTTCAGATGTGGTATTCTGAGCTTCGTCAAGAATTATAAACGCTCCCTCAAGAGTACGTCCTCTCATATATGCAAGAGGCGCAACTTCTATAATGCCCTTTTCCATATATTTGTTAAAGCTGTCTGCTCCGAACATATCAAACAATGCGTCATAAAGCGGACGCAGATAAGGATCAACCTTATCCTGAAGATCTCCAGGCAGGAATCCAAGCTTTTCACCGGCTTCAACTGCCGGACGGGTAAGAATTATTTTATTAATTTCATGAGCCTTGAAAGCTTTTGCAGCCATAGCAACAGCAAGATACGTTTTTCCCGTTCCGGCAGGACCAACCCCAAGCACGATGGTGTTATTCCTGATAGAGTCAACATACTTTTTCTGTCCGACAGTTCTTGGACGGATAATTTTTCCTGTTGCAGTTACGCATATTCCATCGCCCAGAAGATTATTGAGCTGTTCAGTTTCGCCTTCAGACACCATAGAGGTAACATATCGTATAGTCTGATCTGTCACACGTTCCCCGGTGCCCGAAATTTTCATAAGCGCACTAATAGCCTGCACAGCCCTCTCAACATTTTCTTCACTTCCTGAAATCTTAACATCAGTACCGCGGCTAAGGACAACAACGTTATACTGCCGCTGAATTGCATTTATATTTTCATCATAGGTACCAAACAGATTTATGATTTGTTCAGTATCATCAACATTAATTATTTTTTCAGCCATTCAAACACCCTTTTCAAATATATTATAAAAACCGCAGCGTTTTCAGCGGATATACATTTAAGCATATTATACCATAATTCATCTGTTTTTTAAATAGTTATTTATAAAAAAATCGTTAAATTTTTATTTTTTCACATAAATTTCATAATCCATGCCAATATCCCCCTCCAAGGTATACTTTACCTTATAAATCATTTTTTCCCCAGTGACCTGACTGGTGATTTTTCTGTCCTTTATTTCAATACCCATACTGTCATAAAAATTTTTTTCATGAAGCGCCGTCTGCTGCTGAAGTTTTTCATCTGCCTCTTCTTCAGTATATGTTTTTTTATCGTAAATAAAAGGAGAATATGAACTATGAACAATTCCGATAGGTATCTGACTGCCGAAAATCATAAATTTGTTAGTGCTTTCAGTATAGTCGAAGCTTTCAAATTCCGGCTTTTTCAGAAACAATGGTATTCTGAAACCAAAAAAGTCAATATACTTCTTAGTCGTATCTTCTCCGGTATAAATCTGTCCGTTTTCCTCAAAGGGCTGTTCAAAAACATATTCCTCAGTATAAATGCCTTTTATTTTTCCCATTGAATGTCTTTTCATAATATGCCCTTTTTCATCTTCAATAACTCCGCTGACGATTACATCACCCTTTTTCACTCCGTCCCCTATTTTTTTCATCAGTTTTCCCGAATATACTTCTGCATATGTAAGCTGTGCGTCCTTAGTTGAAACAATATTACAAGGTATATCGTCATTTACCATTTCCGGGGGATGCACTGTTTCGGTAATATCCACTACAATCCGGCTTCCGGTATGCCTTATTCCGGTCCATGCAATTTCGGGTATACTGAGCCTTAGCTTTTTTTCACATTGCGCAAAATCAATATCAGCGATAAGTCTGCCCTTATAAATTCCTATATCGGACAATGCAGATACAATTTGTTCTTCTGTAACTTCAGTATTGCCGCAGACTTCAATTGTTACCACGATATTTGATATGTAAAATACAAAAAGCATTGCCGCCAAAAGACCTGCTATGATACCGAAACGCATTCTGTAAGAAAACAGCCTGAACCGAAAACCTTTACGTTCAACAAATTCTATTTTTATATCGCAGCTTTCAGCCAGATCCTCAAGCCGTTTCATATCGCTTCTGTAAACCCGTCCGTAAAAAGCTCCTTTTTTACAGTGCTGGTCGGTGCACACCATATTGTTTTCCCTTATGCTGTTTATAAATTTATAGAGATTTGTTCCTTCTGCTTTAAACAAAGCAGTTCCTCTTAATGAATCAAGCATAGCTTCACCCGTTTTCCGTCAGTTCAACCGACTGAATTTTTCCGCAGACATAGATACCGCTTGCGTTATAGTCGTTTACTTTCAAATCGCTGCCCCATATCATAACGGTAAGATCCCATGTTCTAACTTTAACCATTATATCGTTAAATTCAAGTATTTTTTTACAGCATTCGATCAGAACCTCTCTGTTTCCGGTAATCTGTATCTGGGTATCCAGATTCATTAAATGTCTTCCTTTATATATAATACCACCTGGCATTTTCATCACCTCATTAAGATTATATTAATTATTTTTCTGTAATATCCATACCGGACTTATCCATATATTATAAAAGGTGATGAAATTGAAAAAGAAAACAATGAATTTAATTTTTCTTGCGCTGCTCCTATCGGCAATTTTTCTTTGCATAAAGTATCCTGAGCGCATAAGTTATGCGGCTAAGGGAGCGTTTACACGCTGTACTGACATTATGATACCTTCTATGTTTATTTTTATGTGCCTTTCCTGTATTGCCTCCTCTTCCGGTATTATAAGGAGAGCCGTTTATCCGTTTAAATTTATTTACCGAAAAATTTTTAATCTGGATTCAAACGGGTTTGCCATTTTCCTGCTAAGCTTTATATCAGGTTATCCGGCAGGAATAAAACTGATTTACGACGCATTGGATAAAAAAACAATAACTAAAGATTATGCCGACAGACTTTCCTGTTTCTGTTTTTCCAGCGGACCTGCGTTTATATACGGAATATCTTCAGTAATTTTACCGGATTCCAGCGCCGGACTTCTGCTTTTTCTTTCAGTCACATCAGGAAATATAATTACTGCAATTATAAGCGGCATGAGAAACTCTGTGCCTGAGCCTTCAGGCGCTCCCGTACGCATTGACAAAAGCGCCGGGTGTATTGTAAACTCAGTTTCCGGAGCAGCCTCTGCAATACTTAAAATGTGCACAATGATAATATTCTTTTCAGGCATAACAGAAATACTAAAGGTTTCCGGAATATCAGGATGTATTTCAAAAATGATTTCCGCCTTAACCGGTACGGAAATCACCTCAGTAACATCATATCTTGATACCTTTCTTGAAATAAGCAGTATAGCTTCTATTACCGTTACCGATTACTCGGCTATTCCCATGACGGCTGCTCTATTTTCTTTCGGAGGAATATGCGTTCTTTTACAGCTTATATCAATATCAGACGGCAGACTGCCTGTAAAAAAATTTATACTGTCAAGAATTATGTCCGCTGTTTTCTCATGGATTTCATGCAGCATTTTAATGAGAATCTTTAATTTTGGAATCTGTATCGAAACATTTACATATAAATTTACTGCTGACAGACAATTTTCGCCTGTTCCGTCTGTATTCCTGATAATTATGTCCCTAATGCTGATTTCTGCAAGAAAGGGCTCATCCCATATAAAAAAATAATATTAAAAAAAGCGCTGAAACCAGCGCTTTTTATTATTTAAACTTAAAGTAATTGATTATGATTTTCCAAAATGTCTATACGCCAATGCTCCAATCGGAATAAAATAGACACACCATATCAGGAGTGCAATCGTACCTCCACTGCTTTCTTCTCCACTTGCCATACTTGTAAATACACCCGTCATAGGCATAATAAAACAACTGATAAAAAAGATTCCATGCAGCAGCATCAAGAATTTCAGCCACTTATCTGCTTTACACTCTGCCTTAATAGAAAGACCAATAAAAAATGTGGAAAGAGCCATCATCCCATATCCAAGCAAATCGTAATTAAAAAACAAACCGCCACGCTGATAATTTAATATCCTAACAGCTTGCTCGTTTAAATCCTCCAGGCGTACACTTGTTACCTGTGCAAAGTATACCAAGAAAATCAAAACAGCATATATTGCCGAAAATATCATACCTATATTTGAGGATACTCGTCTCTTGTCACAACTCTCATGGTGAAAGCCTGCCGCCATCATAATATAACCTATCGGTAAAAGCATACACACAAAATACGAGCCAAAAGAAAAATCAACTGCCAGAAAAACTGCAAAAAGAAAAACCGTAACTACAGTAATAGCTGCTCCAGCTTTCGGAATTATCTTATCCATATATTTCTCCTTTGCAAAATATAGTTTATCAGTATTTCATTCGCCGGTTTTCTGAGCAGAATCAGTTTTGTTTCCGGCAGAAGCGCCTATGTATGAGCTGACGTCAAACATCATACCAGAATCTGATGTTACCTTAGGCAGTTCTCCGTTCCACTTGTTGATAAACTCCATCATAATAACGGTATCAGTAAGCTGTTCATTTTTAAGCTTATAAGCTTCGGCTTCAGCCTTTGCTTTTTCTATTGTCTGCTCAGCCTCGACCTTAATTCTCGCAAGATCTTGTTCAGCTTTCAGAGCTTCCTGCTGAGCCGTCTGCTTGGCTTCAATTGCTTTATTAAACTCTTCGGAAAAATCAAAGTTTACAATATTAAAAACTTCAATGGACATTCCATAAGGATTAATCTTTTCAGATATTGCCTCTTCCATTTCAGATGATACTGCGGCTCTGTTTGTAATAAGCTGTTCAGCGGTATACTTTGCAGCTATTGACTTAACGCATTCCTGAATTGCAGGATTTACTATTACGTTAGTAAAGTCATTTCCCACATTTTTATATATTTCTGCCGAAGCAGACTTGTTAACACGATAATTTACAGAAACAGTCGAATCGATGTTTTGAAGATCCTTAGACGCCGCATTGGACTGAACTTCTGTCTTCATAACCCTGTTATCCACCTGAATAACCTGGGAAATAAACGGCGCTTTAAAATGAAGCCCCTCCTCAAGTACATTCTGAGAAACCTTGCCCAGATTCACAACAACGCCGGTATGTCCTGGTCTTACTACGGTAACACAGCTTACCCCCAATACAATAATCAGAAGTATTATTACAACAGCAATAATAACCCTTTTTAACGGCTTTTTGTCGAAATTTACATTAACAAAATTCTTATTATCCATAATTTATTCTCCTTTCTGATAATAAATTATTATATCACAGCATAATTGCAAAGTAAAGTACTTGATTTAAAGGCTGACATATGATAATATTATTTATATATTATTATATCGGAAAGGAAAAAAATATGGAAAATATAACAAATCCCAACGAGCTTCCTAAGGAGGGTATTTCCGGCGCAGGTTTTGATTCAGAAACAGACGCTGATAACCAAAATCAAGAACCGAAAAAACCATCGCTTAAGGATATTTTTATTGAAAAAATAACAAAACTGGGATACGGAAACAGCATAGCAAGACTTCTTGCCGCCTGGATAATTACGGCGCTTATTTTTACCGTAAAGATTGAAGCTGTTTTTAATACCTTTGATTACTTCAATGCAATTAAGACTCCCATTTACTGCTGTACTATTGCGGTTTTGTTCATTTTTTTCTCATTTCTGAACAAACCTAAACTGGATAAAACTCTTTTGTTTTTCTCTACCCTCGCCTACGGCTCATATGCTATAAGCCAAGATACAGACTTTTACTTTACAGTAGGCTGCTGTATACTCATGGGAGGCGTAACAGTTTACTGCGTCGGAAGCTGGATTAAATTCAGATTCAACAAATGGCAGACAATAGCTATTGTTACAGTACTGGGAATCCTGTTTGCGCTTTTTGTCGGAGTTCTTACGTCACTCAATTATAAACGTCATCACGCAGCCTGCTATGACTTTGGTATCTTTGCACAAATGTTCAGCTATATGAAGGAAACTCTCTTGCCTTTGACAACGTGTGAACGTGACAAACTTTTAAGCCATTTTGCAGTACATTTCTCCCCTATTTATTATCTAATGCTCCCGGCATTCTATATATTCCCGACTCCTGAAACTCTTCTGGTATGCCAGGGAATTATAATTGCCAGCGGACTTATTCCCCTTTACCTTATCTGCAAAAAATATGGTCTTTCAAATAACGCAGTTATTCTTTTCTCGGCTTGCTATGTACTTCTTCCGTCAATGGCAAACGGCTGCTTCTTCTTCCTGCACGAAAACAAATTCCTTGCTCCTCTTATTCTATGGCTTGCGTACGCCCTTGAAAAAAACAGCTGGATCCTTACTGTAATTACAGCGTTTCTCGTTCTGCTCGTTAAGGAAGACGCCCCTGTCTATGTTGCAATAATCGGTCTTTACTTTATCGCCTCAAGAAAAAGAATCCTCAAGGGCGTTGTCATAATGGCAATTGCAATTCTATATTTTTACATCGTATCATACTTTATGTCTAAATATGGTCTTGGTACAATGAATTACAGATATGATAATTTTATTTATGACGGCAGCGGCAGTCTTGTAACAGTTATCAAAGCGGTTATCCTTAACCCTATATACACAATAAAAGAATGCTTCGATGAAGAAAAAATAAAATTCTTCCTCCAGATGCTCGTACCGCTATCATTTATGCCTTTTATGATAAAAAAACCGTCAAGAGCAATTCTTCTCATGCCGTTTATACTGATCAACCTTATGTCCGATTACTATTATCAGCATGATATTGGTTATCAGTATACTTACGGCAGTGCGGCATTCCTGATTTATCTTTGCGTTATGAATTACTCGGATATAAAACCAGGCTTCAGAAATAAGCTTCTTGCCGTTACCGCAGCGTCTTCTGTATTTATGTTCATGAGCTGCACATACGAAAAAACAATTGCCTTAAAGAGCTATAAAATTGATAAAAAAAGCATAGAAATAATCGATAGCGCTCTGGAATATGTACCTGATGACGCTTCAGTTGCAGCTTCTACATTCCTTGTTGCAAGCCTTTATGACCACAAGGAAGTTTATGAGTTTGAAAGCTCTGCTCACATAGATTCAGTTGAATATATTGTTTTAGATGGAAGATGGTCCTCAGAATCTGATCATATTAACAATTATCTTAACAGCAGCAGTTATGATACAGTAATCTATGAACCCGGCTATATAGCTATATTTAAAAACAATACTATCAGTCATTAATCTACAAGAAAACAGGCTTGTCTGATAAATTCAGTAAGCCTGTTTTTGTATATATTCCACAAAAAAATACAGTTTTCCAAAATATCCTTTGATATTCTATTGACTGTAAAATTGTATAATATTATAATAATATTAATGTAAAATCTTTCAAGGAGGCTTTTTATGAAAAAAATCTTATTTGCAGCTTCTGAATGCGTTCCATTTATGAAAACTGGCGGACTTGCCGATGTTGTGGGCGCACTTCCCAAAATGTTTAATAAGGATGAATTTGACGTTAGGGTCATTATGCCGAATTATACCTGTATTCCGGCAAAATTCAGAAACAGTTTTCAATATGTTCATCATTTTTATATGGATATGGGACAGCTCAATTTCCGTCCCCATGTAGGAATAATGACATATAAATATGAGGGAATAACATACTATTTTGTAGACAATGAAGACTACTTTAAAAATCAGACTCCATATGGCTCAACCCTCTATGATATTGAAAAGTTCACGTTCTTTTCAAAAGCAGTTCTTGCTATTCTTCCGGTAATAGATTTTAAACCCGATATTATCCATTGTCATGACTGGCAGACAGGCCTTATACCGGTTTTCATGAAAACTCTGTACAAGGACAATCCTTTTTACTGGGGCACTAAAACCATTATGACTATACACAACCTTAAGTTCCAGGGAATTTGGGATATAAAAACTTTTAAAAAATTTACTAATCTGCCTGATTCTGTCTTTACTCCTGACAAGCTTGAATTTAAAAAGGACGCCAATATGCTTAAGGGCGGTCTGGTTTATGCCGACTATATTACCACTGTAAGCAATACCTACGCTTATGAAATCCAGTCCCGTCAATACGGAGAAGGCCTTGACGGTCTGCTTAGAGCACGTCACTTCCAGCTTAGGGGAATCCTTAACGGTATTGATTACAGACTGTATGATCCTGAACACGATTCCGATATTTATGCTACGTATAATTCAAATAATTTTGCCCAGAAAAAGGCTGAAAATAAACTTAAACTTCAGGCAGAGCTTGGTCTTCCGCAGGACAAGAATAAGTTCATGATCGGACTTATTTCAAGACTTACAGACCAGAAAGGACTTGACCTTGTAAATCATGTTATAGAAAATATTGCAGATGATTTCACACAGTTTGTTATTATAGGAACCGGTGAAGAAAGGTATGAAAATACTTTTAAGCATTTTCAATGGAAGTATCCTGACAAGGTTTCAGCGAATATATTCTTCTCTGAGCAGCGTGCACACAGGCTTTATGCTGCTGCTGATACTATGCTTGTACCGTCCAGATTTGAGCCGTGCGGTCTGACTCAGCTCATTTCCCTAAGATATGGTACTGTTCCTATTGTAAGAGAAACTGGCGGTCTTAAAGACACCGTTATTCCATATAATGAATTTGAAAATTACGGTACAGGATTTTCTTTCACAAATTATAATGCTAACGATATGCTTAATGTTATTAACTATGCAAAATCAGTATACTTTAATAATCGTGATAATTGGAATCAAATTATAAAACGCGGTATGACAACCGACTTTTCATGGGGCAGTTCAGCACTGCAATATGCCGGAATGTACAAATGGCTGTCCCCGGGACTTTAATAATCAATATAAAAGAAAACGGACGTTTACACGTCCGTTTTTTTATCTTTTTGCACGTTCAGCAACAATATCGGCCATTTCGCCTACATTTTTCATAGATGAAACTTCTTTCATCTTAAAACGCATTTTAAATTCCTGTTCAACTGCGCCTACGAGATTGATATGCTCAAGACTGTCCCAGTCCTCAATATCCTTTGATGTTGTGCTGTCGTCAACAACAATACTGCTGTCATCAAAAACATCTCTGAAGACTTCGTTAAGCCTTTCCATAATTTCTGCCCTGTTCATATTGCCATTTCTCCTTCTTCTACCATTATAACCTTATTTTTATTTATATATCCGGATAATTCAAGCTTCCACTTACTTCTGTTCTCATCGGCTTCAAGCTGTTCAAAGCCAAATTGACCAAACAGACTGCTTACCATTGCATTTTTCTTTGTTCTATAATAATACCCATATATCTTGTTAATATTTCTTTGCTGACATTCTTGAACAAGACTGTCAAGCATAGCAAATTCCATATCCCTTTTCAGTACACGGCAGCTCATAAGCCACAATTCAATATGCAGAGCAGAATCCTCAATTCTGCCGATTACAACAGAAACAATTCCGTTATCCCCAAATTTATCTATCAGTCTTCCATAAAGGCAAATATGATTTTTATCATTTCCCACCTTTTCAATTTCCTGCTGCGTATACCTTTTAGTAGTCAGGTTAAACTGATTGCTCTTATTTGTAAGCTGAGTAATCCTTGGAATATACACAGACCTGAATCCCTCTATAACAGCTTTCATTTCAAGGCTTAAAAGATAATCGCTGTAGTTTTCATACTGACGGCATACAGCGGCTCTTTCAGCATTCTGCTGGTACATTTCATTTCTCCGAAGATCGTCGGAAGTAAACGCTGTAACCTCAAAGAATCCATTGCGGTCAATTATACGGATATAATCTTCCGGATTATCCAGTTCAGGAGTTTTGATTCCCAACTGACTGCTGACAATTTCCCTTTCAGCGGGATTATCATCTGCAAAAACAATACTTTCCGGCAAAATCCCAGTTTCATGCGCAATATTTTCAACATTAACATCCTTAGGTTCCCAGTTAGCTTTTATGCAAAGAAAATCATCAGGTTTCAGTACTCCATCCGGATGTTCAAGACCAGCTACAGCATTATCATAATCGTTCTTGGAGCATATACTAAGCATAACACCTATCTGCTTCTGCTCCTTTATGTACTGCTGAAACGCTCTGTATGCCTCGGCAGCAGCCGTTTCCATACCGATATCAATTCCGGAAACGCCGTCGTCACCGATAACACCTCCCCAGAGGGTATTGTCAAGATCAAGGGCAAGAGCTTTTTTGTTCTGTCCGAACAAAGATTTAATTATATTAGATACATTAAAGCTCAGCTCCGGTATAGCATATATATTAAGCGCATACTTATACAAATACCAATAGGACGGCTCAAGCCATTTATCAAGTCCGTAGCAGGCAGAAATATAATTTATATCGTTTATATAAAATCCTTCATGTTCACTGGCATAATCGCTTAGCATAAGATTAAGACGATTTATAAAATTCACCTTTCCCCTGTAATCCCAGCAGTCACGATTTCCCTGAGTTCGATACAGAGGATATTCAAAATTATTCTGTATAATCGGACAGGCATAAACCTCACTAAGCTTTTCCCACATAAAATAAAAATGCTCATACTGTCTTTTCAGCATTTCCTGATATGAAGAAGGCTCATTATTCATATCAAGGCTATATTCTGTAATATTGCGTGAAGTGGTATGCACATAAATAACATCCGGTTTAAAGCTTAGCAATTCATCAGTTCCAAAAACTGCGTCCTGCCAGTATCTTCCGTACTCGGACTGATAAAATTCCGGCTCTATTCCCTGCTCCAGCAGAAATAATTCCATCATGCTGATAATATCGTCCGTTGTGGAACCGCCGAGAACGGCAATCTTCTTTTTTATCCTGACAACCTTTTCTTCCATCAGCTTTCTTCTGATTTTCTTTTTATTTTTCAAAAGAAAAGCGCCGTCAAAAGGATACGTCAATTCTTTCATTTTGTTCACCTTATTTATTTCTTTATTGGGTTCTTATTGTTTCCAGACACTCATAATTGCTGCCTGTAGCGCTGAAAGTATTCATCGCAAATAAAAGGTCAGTTATTCCGCATTCCTGAAGATAGCTTACTGCATTAGCCTCAAAATAGCGCATATCTATAACATATATTTCCTCAAAGGAACCTGTTAAGCACGGAATAAGAGCATTACCGTAGCTGTCCTTTATTACGGCAAGCTTTCTGCCGTTATTCACATCTGTTTTTATATGGGCAACCTGTGTATCACTTCCCATAAAAACGAGATACCAGCTAACAGGATCAAGACGGTCCAGATCCATCATAAGACTGCCTTCCCACTGCTCTGACAAATCAGTACTGAAATACTCGGTTTCATATTTATTTTTAGGACGGTAGCAGACAAAATCCTCAGGATTATTTTTCAGGTCTGCGTCACCTGAATAACCGTATAGAGTTCCGACGTATCCGCTGCGTTTTTCCTTTTCATAGCTGCTAAGTTCTGCAAAAGGAACATCTGCCGCTTTTGCAAATTGTTCAGCCGCATAGTATGCACCCAACTGCGACCAATGGTGATCGGTCCTTGTAAAAATATCCTCATTTTTATGATTCATAAGAGCGCTGTAAGCGTCTACCGGAATAACTCCGCTTAAAAATGAATTTATATGCTTGATATTATCCTTTTCACTTCCGCTGAGGTCTGAATATTTCTCCGGAAGATAATAAGATACCGGAGTCGGACACACCATAGAATAAACATTCACATCATCGCCAAGATCATTCTTGAACGCATTTACTGAATCTGCATAAGTTTCACCGTTTTCATAGCTTCCGCCGTAAAGCATGATTCCCCGATTTTTATACACCAGAATATTGTTGCTGATTTCTCCCTCAACAGCAGGATCGTCCCAGTTATCCTTTTTTTCAGTCGGCTGTTCTTTGGTAACTGGTTTTTCCGTACTTTCCTGAGTATGCTGGGTATTATCCGTGCTTTCATCGGTTTCAGACGGAATCACTTTATTTTCCGGCTTTTTATTATCTTTTTTTATAATTGTGCCATGGATTTTAGCTTCATCTGATTTTACACCAAAGCAACCTCGGATTGAAGCAACCATATCCTTGAAGTTTTCACGTCCCGGCACCGTATCGTTATAATGATTCTCTATTCCGGCAGTATATTTTCCGGAAAAATAATCTTTAAAAGAAAATTCCGGCCACTTTGCCAATGTCCTGTTTTCAATTTCTGATATTTCCGGCCGTTTCATTAAAATCATACACACCGCAATTACAAGAAATACCATTGCACATGATACTACATTTATGATTTTAAAAAGCCTTAACCTTAACCAGCGCTTCTTTCTTTTTCGTATTTTTTTGCGCTTTATTTCAATATCAATATTAAAATTATCGTTTTGCTGTTCCATATTAAATCTCCATTCTTTCTGTAAATTTATATACTCTGCATTTTAAAATCTAAAATAAAGAAATGGATTATTAGTTGCGTCTACAAGCAGAATACTGCTTACAAGCAGCAATGATATATTAACAGCAATTTTTGAAACAGATGCTATATAAGCCGCCGCCGGATGTTTTGCCGATAATGTATTAATAAGCTTTGCAGCAGGAAAGCAGAAGAGCACCGCAGCCGTAATAAGAAAAACATTATTTGAGAATGAAATACTTACATAAGCGTCGGCAAAGCTGTTTCCGTTTAGTCCTATAAGATTTTTAAAGAAGTCCCCGAGCCTGCCCATATCTTCAAAATAAAAGATACCGAACCCAATAATTATAACTATTTTATTATATATATGCCTTACGGCAACAGGAATTTTTCTCATGCGTTTTTTTCCCATAAGCTGTTCCAGGAAAATAAACACTCCGAAATACAGTCCCCAGATCACATAATTCCAGCTTGCGCCGTGCCAAAGTCCAGTACAGAACCATACAAGAAACAGTCCGCCGTATTTTCTTCTTCTTCCGAAAATAGGTATGTACAAAAGATAATCTCTGAAAAAGGTGCTCAGAGAAATATGCCATCTCTGCCAAAATTCTGAAACATCCTTGCAGATAAACGGATAATTAAAGTTTTCATCAAAGTGAAAGCCGAAAATTCTTCCCAGTCCAATAGCCATATCCGAATAACCTGAAAAGTCAAAATATATCTGCATTGCATAAATTATTACGGCGTACCATGTTCCGACAACTGATATGCCCTTAATGTCACTTCCAAAAAAGCTGTCCACTATCATACTGAGATTATTGGAAATAATGACTTTTTTAGCTAATCCTATTATCATTCGGGAAATACCGGCATAAAGATCGTCAAGAGTTGTTCTTCTTGAGTTAATTTCACTTTCGATTGAACTGTACCTGACAATAGGTCCCGCAACAAGCTGAGGGAAAAGCGATACATACATAAGCAGCTTTGAAAAACTTTTCTGAACCTCGACCTTTTCCCAATAGCAGTCAACTATATAGGAAATAATCTGAAATGTGTAAAAGCTTATTCCTATGGGAAGCTTTATGTCAGGCACATCAAGATGCAGGCCGAAAATGGAATTGATATTTTCAACTATAAAACCGCTGTATTTAAAAATTCCCAGCACAGCAATGTTAAATGCCACAGCCGAAAAAACAGCCGCCTTAGCTCCGAATCTTCCCCTGTTTACTTCAATAATAAGTCCCAGAAGATAGTTTACCGCCGTACTTATTATAAGCATATACACACAAAGCGGCTCTCCCCACGCATAAAAAAACAATGAGAAAGCGATAAGGATAAAATTACGTGTCTGTATTTTTTTTGAAGCCGCATAGAATATCACACATACAGGCAGAAAAAAATACAGAAAAAACAGACTTGAAAACACCATTTTCCTGTCCCCCGATTAATAAATCTTTTGTTCCTTGTATATTTTTTACTGTTAAAAAAGGCGTCGGATGATTAAAACAATTTCCTTTTATATCCAGCAGATCACTTTTGTGCAATTTTAATATATTTTTTATTATTTTTCTGTCTAAAAAATCAAAATTACAGTTAAAACCAATAAAATCGGTTACATAAATCTACAAAATACACAATATTTTTACTACATTTAATATTATACAACAGTTTATTCCCTTGCGCAATACCTCTTAGTAATTTTTGTGTTTTCCACAAAAATAATAGTATAAACAACAAAAAAGGAGTGACAAATGTCACCCCTTACAAATTGCAGTTAATTTTATTGTGAATTATTTACAAATCACTTTTTTATCTGCTCATTTTCTTTCTTATCAGATAAAACGCCCTGTATTCCTGCTGCAAGACCTGCAATCCCCTGAATCTCGCTTGGGATAATAATCTTAGTAGCCTTGCCGTCGGCAACCTTAGGAAACATATCTATTGCCTTATATTTAAGTACGTTTTCTGACGGATTTGCAGCATTGAGTCTTTCAAGAGATTCAGCCTGCGCAATTTGAACATTTGCAATTGCCAAAGCGTCACCCTCAGATTCAAGTATTTTCTTTTCCTTAACGGCATTAGCACGAAGGATCATTGCTTCCTTTTCAGCTTCTGCCCTCAGGATTTCAGCCGCCTTTGCAGCTTCCGCACGCAGTATCTGAGATTCCTTTTCACCCTCGGCAACAAGAATCTTAGACTTCTTCTCACCCTCTGCAAGAAGGATCTTTTCTCGGCTTTCACGCTCAGCCTTCATCTGCTTTTCCATTGAATCCTGAATTTCTCTTGGAGGGAGAATATTTTTCAATTCGACTCTGCTTACCTTAATACCCCATCTGTCGGTTGCTTCGTCAAGGATAGCCGTTATCTGCTTATTGATTCTATCTCTTGAAGTAAGTGTTTCGTCCAGAACCATATCACCGATAATATTTCTCAAAGTGGTGGCAGAAAGATTTTCAATTGCCGCCATAGGACGTTCAACCCCGTAAGCATACTGCTTAGCATTGGTTACCTGAAAAAACACTACCGTATCAATCTGCATGGAAACATTATCCTTTGTGATAACGGACTGAGGTTTAAAGTCAACAATCTGATCCTTGATTGAAACCTTTTTGGCAACTCTGTCAATAAAAGGTACAAGAAAATGCGGTCCCGTGCCCCATTCGGAATGGAATGTGCCAAGTCTTTCAACAATATAAATCTGCGCCTGGGGAACAATCTTGATTCTTGTTATCAAAACTAAAATGATAAAAACTATTACGCCTACAATAATGTACTCCATTATTTACCTCCAAAAAATTATTTTACAGAACTTTTTTCTTCTATATAAAGTGAAACATAAAGCTTCGTTCCCTTTATATCGTTTATTTTCACTACACTGCCTGCTTTTATGACTGTATCGTCAGATGATACTGCATTCCAGTCGACGCCGTTGAGCCTTGCTCTTCCGGTACAGGAAACATTGTTTATATCTTCAATTACCGTTGCTGTTTTTCCAATATCAAGTTCTGTGTTTGTTGGCTGTATGTTGTTTGCTGTGAATTTTTTGAGGATCGGTCTTGTAACAGACAGCAGCAGCACGGAAACTACAATAAACATAAATAACTGAAAGCCCATGCCTAATCCGCACATTGCAGCAATAAATGACGCCGCCGCTCCCGCAGCAAACCATATTGAAACAAGCTGAAAGGTAGCAAGCTCGGCAATGACCATAACTGCAAATACAATTCCCCATAAAATCATATACTGCATAGTATCTTTCCTTTCTTAAATTATTAAGCTTTGAATGTCTGACTTTAAGCTTATAAATATTTTATCATAATAATTTTAAAAATACAACATTTAAAAAAAGTTTTTTAAGCCGGATTTCCCCCTTCTTAAGCCGTTTTTTCAAATTCTTCTCTTCCAATCGCTTCACTGCACCAGCTTATAAGGCCGCACCCGTTCTTATGTAAAATATACCTTGCATAAATTTATGTAGTTCTTGTATTTTCTTATTATAAATGCTATAATTGATGTATTAATAAATGAAAGGTGTTCCGCTTAATGAAAAAATGGATAGTCAACAATCCTGACCCAAAAACTGCGTCTGAGCTTGTACGGGGCAGTGATCTTCATCCGCTTTGCGCAGAGGTTCTTGCAGCAAGAGGAATCAGTACAGTGTCAGAAGCTGCTGAAATGCTCGGTACAGAAAACTTATCCGATCCTTTTCTGCTAAAAGATATGCGTGAAGCTGCCGAGGCTATAAATGAAGCAATAGAGGAATTTACTCCTATCTGCATATACGGCGACTATGACTGCGACGGAATCACTTCGACAGTAATGCTGTTTTCATACCTTGAATGCATGGGAGCAAACGTTTCATACTACATACCCGAACGGTGTGAGGGATACGGACTCAGCAGCGCCGCTGTACGTACTCTTGCGGCACAGGGAACAGAACTTATTATTACAGTTGACAACGGAGTATCTGCATTTGATGAAGCTGAACTTATATATGAACTGGGAATGAAGCTGATCATCACCGATCATCACCAGACCGGTGAAACTCTCCCACGTGCCGAAGCTGTTGTAAATCCTCATAGAAGCGACTGTCACTCTCCGTTCAAGCAGCTATGCGGCGCAGGCGTTGTATTAAAGCTAATTGCGGCTTTGGAAGGCGGAGATTATGACGCCGCATTAAATGAATACGGCGAGCTTGCCGCAATCGGCACAATTGCTGACGTGGTAACGCTTACCGGTGAAAACAGATACATAGTAAAATACGGACTTTATCTTCTGGAAAATTCAGAAAGACCGGGCATAAATGCTCTTATAAATCAAAGCCGTCTTAAATCTCCTCTCAATTCAACTTCAGTAGCATTCGGCTTGGCGCCCCGCATAAACGCTTCCGGCCGGTTCGGATCTCCCTCATACGCCGCAAGGCTTCTTTTGACAGACGATAATGACGAAGCAGAAATAATAGCTCAAAAACTTGACGGTCTGAATAACGAAAGAAAAGAAACTGAAAATAAAATCATAGAAAGCATAAGCGCTCAGATAGCCGCTTCTCCTGAAATCATAGATCAGAGAGTACTGGTTCTCAGCGGAGAAAATTGGCACCACGGGGTTATAGGAATAGTCGCTTCCAGAATGATGGAACACTTTGACAAACCATGCTTTATAATAACCCAGGAAGGTGAAGTTTCAAGAGGATCAGCACGTTCGTTCGGCAGCTTTTCGATTTTTAAGGCGCTTGAATACTGCTCCGATATTCTAATAAAATACGGAGGCCATCTGGGCGCAGGCGGCTTTTCTGTCAAAACAGATAATATTCCGGAGCTCAGCAGACGATTACAGGAGTTTGCGGCGGAAAACTTCAAAACCATGCCGGTTCCAGATATTACTGCTGAAAAAATTATTTCTCCGGACGAAATCACTGTTGAAAACATAGACAGCCTTAATCTTCTTGAGCCATTCGGAGAAGGCAACCGTCAGCCTGTTTTTGCCATAGCCGGAGCAACTGTCACAGATATTGTACCCCTTTCTCAGGGCGCACATACTAAGCTTAGGATTCAATACGGATTCAAAAATATTGAGGTACTCCTTTTCAGACGTTCACCGGACAGCCTTTTCATAAAACCAGGACAAAAAGCTGACTTTATGGCGTCCTTTGAAACCAAAACCTTTGCCGGACGAAAAACTGTCAGCATTATTGCAAAGGATTTCAGACAAAGCGGAATGAATCAGAAAAAATATTTTGCCGCTAAGGATGCGTATGAAAAATTCAGGAGAAATGAAGAGCTTCCGGAGGCGTATTATGAGCGTATTTGTCCGGACCGCACTGAACTTATTCCTATATACAAACAAATTGCGGCAGGACATTTCAGTACTGATACCCTTTACATGAGAATGTATTCAGAAAGCATGAACTACTGTAAGCTCAGAGTCTGTCTTGATATTTTCAATGAACTGGGTTTGGCAGAGACCAATCATTTTTCACAGGAAATAACTATTGTATCAAATGCCCCCAAAGCCGATCTTGAAAAATCATCTATTCTTAAAAATCTGAAAAATAAAACAAATAAGGAGTGTACTGTATGAACGGTGAATATACCATTGATATGATTATTCAAAAGATCCTGACCGATGATAAACAATACGATCTAAGCAAAATTATTTCCGCCTATGAATTTGCTTCAAAGGCTCATGAGGGACAAAAGCGTTCTTCCGGTCAGCCTTATATTATACATCCGCTTGCAGTATCCTATATCCTGCTTGAGCTTGGAATGGATACCGATACTATCTGCGCCGCAATGCTCCATGATGTGGTCGAGGATACACCCGTTACCCTTCAGGAAGTTAAAAAGCGGTTCGGTCAGGACGTAGCCATGCTGGTAGACGGCGTTACTAAACTCAATCAGGTTCCTATTTTCAGCCGTGAGGAACAGCAGGCGGAAAATGTAAGAAAAATGGTCCTTGCAATGTCACAGGACATAAGGGTAATTATTATAAAACTGGCAGACAGACTGCATAACATGAGAACTCTTAATTACCGGCCGGGAGCAAAACAGCGCAAAACTGCACATGAAACAATGAATATATATGCCCCTATTGCACATCGTCTGGGAATGAGGGGAATAAAGGAAGAACTGGAGGACAGAGCATTCCATTATCTTGATCCCTTTGCATATTCGGAGATTGAACATATACTTGAAATCAAAAAAAGCGAGCGTGAAGCATTTATTACAAGAATCAAGAAAAACATTGCCGAACGTTTCAATGACCGTGAATTCAGCAAACAGCCGCAGATTGAGGGACGTGTAAAAAGTATTTACAGTATTTATAAAAAAATGTTTCTTCATCATAAATCCATAGAAGAAATATATGACAAGTACGCTGTAAGAATTATTGTATCAACCGTAGGAGAATGCTATAACGCTCTCGGACTTGTTCATGATATGTACAGACCTATCCCCAACCGTTTCAAGGACTACATTTCTACTCCGAAATCAAATATGTATCAATCCCTTCATACAACCGTTCTCGGCAAAGAGGGAATCCCTTTTGAAATACAGATAAGAACATGGGATATGCACGCTACTGCCGAATACGGAATCGCCGCCCACTGGAAATATAAACAGGGCATACATACAAGCAACGACAAAATGGAACAACGCCTTGCATGGGTGCGTCAGGTTATTGAAGCCCAGCAGACATCGGACGATGTAGAGGAAATTGTCAGAATCATTAAGAACGACCTTGCTCCTGAAGACATAGTTGTTATGACTCCTAAGGGAGATTCTATTTCACTGCCAATTGATTCCACTATAATAGATTTTGCATATAAAATACATACCCAGATCGGACATAAAACAGCCGGTGCAAAGGTCGACGGAAAGCTTGTTCCCCTTGACTATAAGCTGCATACCGGAGAGATCTGCGAAATTCTGACAAGCAACGAATTTGGAAAAGGTCCCAACCGTTCATGGCTTAATATTGCCAAAACTAACGAAGCAAAATCTAAAATAAGATCATGGTTTAAAAAAGAGTGCCGTGAAGAAAACATTGTCACCGGAAAGGCTGAGCTTGAAAAGGAATTCAGACATTACCGCATGAGCATTCCCGATGATGAACTTGAAGCTTTCCTCATGGACGACCTGAAACGCCACAACTGCCAGACCCTTGATGACTTTTACGCTTCAATCGGATACGGCGGCGTACTTCTTTCAAAAATTATTGCCCGCCTCAAGGATAAGTATATGAAAACTTATAAAACCCTTGAGAATAATACTGCCGAACCGGTAATTAAACCTGCAAGAAAAATCAACAGCGGAATCATACTTGACAAAATCGACGACTGTTCCGTAAAATTTGCACAGTGCTGTAATCCCCTGCCCGGTGACGAAATCGTTGGATTTATTACAAGAGGACACGGTATTTCTATACATACAACCTCATGCACCAATTATGCAGCTGCACTGAAAAGGGATAGTCCTGAAGAACTTGCAAGATGGATGGACGTACAATGGACAGATAATCAACAGACAAGTCTTCAAACCACCATTGAAGTTACAGCATTGGACCGTGTTGGATTGGTTTATGACATCTGCGCAATTCTTATGGAAGCCAGAATCCCAATAATCCATTCATCCTCAAGAAATCTGAAAAACGGAAACGCCATGTTTGAAGCAAAAATAACTATTGCCGGCATGGATCAGCTTAAAGGTCTTTTTGAAAAGCTAAGAAAGGTAAAAGACGTTATTTCAGTTGAAAGAGCCAAAATCTAAACTAAAAGATCGGAGAAATAAATGAAGATTTACAGACTGCCTCTCGGTATACTTTCTGCAAACTGCTATGTTATAGAATCAGAAAAAGGAAACGCTGCCGCTGTTGACATCGGCGGTGAATATCCGAAGCTCAGACGTTTTCTTCAAGAGCACAGCCTAACTCTAAAAAAAATATTGCTTACCCACGGACATTATGACCATATGGGCGGTACTGCACAGGCAGCTTCCGATACCGGCGCTCAGGTTTATATACATGAAAATGACGCACAAATGCTCACAAGCCGTCAGGCAAGTCTTGCAGAGGCAATAAGCGGCGGAGCATTTGAGCCCGTCAGTGATTTTACTGTTATATCCGACGGAAGTGTTATTTCACTTGATGAGCTGAATTTTGAAGTTATACATACCCCCGGACATACGAAGGGAAGTGTATGCTATAAATGCGGCTCCAATATTTTCAGCGGTGATACTCTTTTCAGAATGTCAATAGGCAGAACCGATTTTCCCGGAGGAAGCATGGCAGAAATGCTTTCATCCATAAGAAAGCTTTCAGAAATATCCGGAAGTTATTATGTCTATCCTGGACACAATGAAGAGTCTGACCTTGATTTTGAAAGAAAAAATAATCCTTATATGAACGGAAACCTTTATGAAGATTTTATTTAGCGGACACGATTTTAAATACGAAACAGAAGCCACGGTTAAGCTTTTTATACCGTCAAGATTTACTTTTCACTATGATATAACCGACGCAGACGGTGATATTGTAATGACAAGGCTTAAAAAATGCAGAAATTATACCTATTTGTATGCCTATTGCCGTATAGACAAGAACTTCTGCCGCAAAGCTTTTCATATTCCTAACTCCAAGGCTGATAAAAATACCTGCGAACATGAAATATGCAGACTTATTTATCTATGCCTGCAAAAGCTTACAGGTATTACTCCTCCCTGGGGACTTATGACGGGTATTAGACCGGTTAAAAAAATGACTGCCTTCTTACAGAATGGATGTTCAAAGGCTGAAGCATTTGAACATCTGAGAAAAAAATTTATGGTTTCTGAAAGCCGGCTTGAAATTGCTCATATGACTGCGGTTAATCAAATTCCATTGCTTGAATCCCTCAATAAAAGGGATATAAGCCTGTATATTTCAATTCCCTTTTGCCCTACAAGATGCAGTTACTGTTCATTTGTATCCCATTCTATGGACAGCGCTGTTAAACTTATGCCGGATTATATCAGGCACCTCTCCAAAGAGCTTGAAATTATATCGCAAATTACCAACAGGCTAAAGCTTGGTATAGATACAATATACATCGGCGGAGGCACTCCTACTTCTATAAGCGCATCTCAGCTTAAAGTTATTATGGATTCCGTTTCCGCAAATTTTGATCTCAGCAAGGTAAGGGAATACAGCGTTGAAGCCGGACGTGCCGACACTATTACTCCAGCTAAGCTTAAGGTTATTAAAGACGGCGGCGCTTCAAGGATTTCTGTAAACCCTCAGACATTTAATGATGAAGTACTAAGAATTATCGGCAGACAACACACGGCTCAGGATACAGTTAACGCCTTTCGGAACGCCCGTGAAGCCGGTTTTGATAATATTAACATGGATCTTATCGCCGGTCTGCCTGGGGATACATTTGAAAACTTCAGGGAAAGTCTGAATAAATCTATGGAACTTTCTCCGGAAAGCATAACTGTACATACGCTGACAATAAAACGATCTGCAAAGCTTTATGAAGAAAAACCTGAGTATTTTTGTAAAACTCCAGCTGCGGAAATGGCAGATGAAAGCATTAGGGTTCTTCCGGCAAATGGTTATCTGCCGTACTATTTATACCGCCAGAAAAACACCATAGAAAACCTTGAAAATATAGGTTTTGCAAAAAAAGGTTTTGAAAGTCTTTATAATATTTTTATAATGGACGAAACCCAGACTATTTTGGGCGCCGGATGTGCTGCGTCAACAAAAATTGTTGGTGAAAACGGAAAAATAACTCGAATCCACAATTATAAGTTTCCATATGAATACATTAACAGATTCGATGAACTTATGAAGAAAAAAGATGAAATTTATAAGCTTATATAATAATACGGAGAGTTGCAATGAAAAAAAATCAGATCATTACCGCTGAAATTACAGACATAACTAACGAGGGAAACGGCGTTTGCCGCTTTGATGGAATGGCAGTTTTTGTACCGGAAACTGCTTTGGGAGATACTGCGGAAATTAAAATTGTTAAAGTACTTAAGAATTATGCATTCGGTATCGTTAATAAAATAATAATTCCATCGCCGGACAGAATAGTTTCGGATTGTCCCCTATTTCCTAAATGCGGCGGGTGCTCTTTCAGACATATTTCTTATGAATCAGAACTGAAAATCAAAGAAAAATTTATTTTTGATTCCTTTACCAGATTAGGTAAGCTTAACCCGCAATTTCTTCCTATTACAGGCTGCGATTCTTCTGACAGATACCGTAATAAAGCTCAATACCCTGTAAGCCAAATAAATGGTGAACCAATATGCGGATTTTTTGCCAAAAGAAGTCACCGTATTATTCCAGGCAGCGACTGCCGGCTTCTTCCCGAAGTCTTCAGCCATATTGCTCAGACTGTAACTGAATACATGAAAACAAATCACATATTACCATATAATGAAACCGAAGGCAGCGGTCTTATTCGGCATATCTATATCCGTCAGGCGCCTGCTGCCGGTGAAATTATGGTATGCCTTATCGTAAAGCGCAGCTGTGCAGATAAACTGCATGAGCTGTGCACTGTATTGTCAAAAAAATTTCCTGAAATAAAAACAATTGTAATGAACGTTAATCCGGATAACACAAATGTTATTCTCGGAAAGAAAACCATTAACTTGCTCGGAAACGGAAAAATTACAGATATCTTATGCGGCAACAACATTAGTATTGCTCCGGAAGCCTTTTACCAAATAAATTCACCTCAGGCTGAAAGACTATACAGAAAAGCAGAAGAGTTCTGCCAACTGAAAGGAAATGAAACTTTAATAGATTTATACTGCGGCGCCGGAACAATCGGTCTTTCTATGGCTTCAAAAATAAAAAAGCTTATCGGTGTCGAGATTATACCTCAAGCTGTTGAAAATGCTAAGGAAAATGCCGTCCGAAGCAGTATTCATAACGCTGAATTTATATGCGCCGACGCCGGACAAGCAGCAGCTAAACTTGCCCTAAAAGGTATAAAACCCGATATCGTTATACTTGATCCGCCGCGAAAAGGCTGTGACAGTTCGGCTATTGACGCTGTCAGTAAAATGTCTCCTGATAAAATTATTATGATTTCCTGCAATCCGGCTACCGCTGCCAGAGACTGTGCCTTGTTTGAACAAAAGGGTTACGTAACTCGTAAGGTTCAGCCCTTTGACCTTTTTCCAAGAACGGTTCATGTTGAGACTGTATGTTTATTGTCCAAACTTCATGCAGACCAACATATCGAGATAGAGCTTCAGATGGACGAGCTTGATTTGACGGCTACGGAGAGCAAAGCCACCTATGAGGAAATCAAGGATTATGTGTTAGAGCATACAGGGATTGAAAGTCAGCAGTTTATATATCGCACAGGTAAAAGAAAAATGCGGAATTATTGAGAGAGTGAACTATAATCTACCAAAATCGGAAAATTTCAGACAGCCGAAATGTCCGCCAGAGAAAGAAGCGGCTATAAGGGAAGCGTTGGAACATTTTCGTATGATTTGATAGTAGTTTAGAATTGGTAGATGTTGTAAATATACGGGAGGGGGGAGAGAAAATGATAAAGATAATATCACCTTTTAGTGCTATTCCATCTTGGGAAGGGTTTGAGTATCAAGGGCATATAGCTTTGTTTATTGTGTTAAAACATATATGGCATGAAATTGAATTGGGTAATAGGGAAGAAATAAATTTATATAAATTAGGTATTGAGGGTGAAGAAGATTTTTCAATTATTAAGGATGGTAATTATGTTAGTTTGCATCAGATAAAGGCTGGAAAGATAGATTTATGTGATAGTGATAAAGCATGTTTTATATTATCTGCATTGCAGTATGAAGCTGAAAATGCATATTTTCATATTATTCCGCAAGCCTCTATTTCATTTGATTTTGTTGATAAAACTGTAAAACATATTGAAAAGCTTATAACCGAATTAAATAAAGAGGTTAAAACAAAGAAAGAATTTAGTGATGAGATAAAGAAATTGGAAACTTCATGTGGGAAAGAAATAAAAAAGAGCGATGTATTATATAAACAAACAGAAGGAAAATATATAGTAACCAGTAATATTACTGCCAATGCACCTAAAGGCTCTATACATAAAATATTAGATTTTGTCTGTGCTGGTAATAAAGAAAAGCAAAATGTTATCAAAGTGATTGAGAAAGTGGTACCAGAGTTATCTTTGTGTAGAGATAAATTACAGGGAAAATGCGATTCAGATATGTGGAAGATATATGATAAACGATTTACAACATCTGCAGAGGTTATAGAAAATTCATGTAAGATTATTGAAAAAATATTAAAGAAGATTAATCCAGAGGGGAGCATATACTATGATGAGATATACTATCAATTTGTTTATGATGAGTTGGTTCTTTTCATAAAAAAGGTCATTAGGGAGCACAATACACAAAGTAAAAAGAATTCATGTAAAATATCATTTTTAAAACTATTCGATTTAATAGTAAAGGATTATAAAGCTGAAAGTAATACTACAGAATATATGTATTATGAGCTACTTCAGTTGATAAAAGATACATTTAAAAAATATCCAAATAGCATTCGAACAGATTGTATTTTTAGTGAATGTGAAATTTGTAAAACTACTAATGAGTGTAATTTATATCGTCAGATGATGGAGATTGATAATAAAAGTTACAGAGACAAAAAGGATTTTTTATACAAGTTACTCTTAAGAACACCAAAAAATAATTTACCAAGAGGTAGTGTGATTAATAATTTATTGATAACACTATTGAAGAGGATAGAATGCTTAAGATATTGTGATTCGAATGTTATTTTAGCAAAAAAGGATGAGGAAATTTATCGATTGACTTTAGATGAAAATGAATATATTGAAGATTTTGAAGACCAATTGAAGAAAGAATTACATGAAAACCATAAAGACAAATTTCTTATTTATGAAAGTGATGTCCTAATTACTGACAGATTAAATAAGTTAGATTATAGATACAATCAGATTAATTTTAATGTTATGGGTTCAGAAGAATTAAATGAAATTGCGGATATAACGTCAGATTCGATTGAACGTCAAAAAATTAATTGCAATAAGTCAAAAATTGTTAGAATAATAAGTAAAGATGTAGCGGAGGAGGAGTTGAACAATCATGAATGATTTAATTAATAAAATATTTAACTCATACAATTATATTAAGATTTCTGGTATTGGTAATGAAAAAATAGAATTCTATAAGCACAAATCCGCTAAAATTGCTAATTATTTTCTTGTTAACACCATTGATTGTAGGGGGTTTGAGGACGACGAAGAAAAAGTAATAAATGCATTAGAACAATTAGAAAATGAATATTCTAAAAGAGTGACTTCTAATGATGTTTCGTTGAAGCAAAGAATAATTGAATCTTTTGATGATATAAAGGAAGCTAGTCAGGTAGATAAGAATATATCAGCAATTTATTTATTACTATTTAAAGATATAGAAAAAATAAATAATTATAGAAACGTAGTGTATTCAATAGAAGAATCTCCTAATTACTTTAAGAGATATGTTTTACCTTATACACAGAAACAAACGGAACAATTGAATTTAGCTTTATCTCAATATGGCGATAGGTCATTAGTAGATGCATTATGTCAAATTGTAGATAATGAGGATAATTATTTTGAATTAGTAGAAGGAAAAGATTTGAATAGTACATATGGTTTGGTGGTTCGTATGTTTTCTAAAATTCCTTTTTTACAGTACAAATTTAAGACGGAATTAGCACCTGACCCAATAGAAATACAGATAGAGCGCAATTTGAATAAAGATTTAATCAGTTACCATAGTTTTTTGGATAATAATGAATATAATATTGAAGATATACTTCTCTTAGAAAATAATTTTGTAATTAGTGAGGAGGATTTAGATAAAGAAATCCAGAAATTGATGAAAGGGGTAAAATAATGAGTTATAAAATTGAGAGCTTAAAAGTACGAAACTTTAAGTGTTTTGATAAGAAAAAATTTTATGAGTTTTATTTTTTGCAGGATGCGAATCCTACCATTTTATCTGGACCCAATGGATTTGGAAAAACAACATTTTATGATGCCATTGAATTGATTTTTACAAAAAGAATAACACGTCTGAATTCAGAGATTGAAGATGGCAGGACAAACTTAGGAAAGAATATTTTATTAAATACGTCGGATGAATGCGGATACTTGATATTGTCATTGATAGATTCAACGAAAAACAAGCTAACTATCATTACGGAGATAGACAATAATCTTACGAAGTTAACCATTGATACAGCAATTAAATTTACTTATGTTGAAGGAACCATTGATACAAATAAATTTGATGATTTTTTAATGAAAAGTATAAAATGGGAGGATGATATTTCGGCATTTGATAACATAAGTTATATAAAAGAGCACTTTAATGTTTATTATTACGTTTCTCAGGCAGAATCAGTTCATTTTTTAAAAAATAATATTGCTACAAGGAAAGATAGCATGACTAAACTTCTTCAAACAGAAGTTATACAAGAGAAGATTAATAAAATAGAACATAATTTAATTGGAGCTACAAAGGCAAAAAAAGGGGTTATAATTAATGATGAAATAAAAGTTGTAAAAACTGAATTAGATAAGAAGATATATGATTTGAAAAATATATTAGAGCATGGTGTGGAAGAATATAAAGAAGTAAGTTATAATTCCTTACTTGTTTATCCTCAACAATGTGAAATGAAAAAATGGGATATTGAGAAGCTAGAGTTAAGAAATGTCTCGGAAAAACAAGTATCCGAATATATTGCTGAAATAAATAGCATCTATAATTTATATCAGGATTTGTCTGATTATAAGAAGTTCTTGAAAAATAAAGAGATCGAGCGCCTTACAAATAATGACGAAGCAATTTTAAATTATACTAAATTTAGCATGTTTATCAAAAATAATATATTTGATTTTAAGCAAATTGAAGAAGAAGTTGTAAGATTGAACCAATTGCTGGATGTCTTTAAATATAGTACTTTCTTTCGTAGTAATTTAGATATATCAAAATATAAAAAGGAAGATATAGTTTTATTACAAAAAGGAGGATTGGTTCCTGAAATAGTAGTGGTCGATGATTTAGATAGATATGTTAGCGAAATAAAAGTATTATACTCCCAATTGGGAGAGAAAGAGAAGAAGGCAAATGAATTGTTGCAAGCGAGAGAAAAGCTTCATTTAGTAAGAAAAAATAATGTTTTCGCAAATCATTGTCCTTATTGCAACGCTCCCTATGACAACCCTGAATTATTAGAAGCAGCATATAATGCTTTGAGTTCTCAGTTGAAAAGTTCACAAGATAATATTTCTATGGAAATAGAAACTAAATCAAAGGCATTATCCGACTACGTTAAACCAATAGTTGATTCGATAGGTAAATTATTTGGGCAAAAGGATTATGAAGAAATTGAAAGTGTTCGTGCAGTTGCAAGTGAATATTCGAGATTTCTAAGGTCAGAAAAGAAAATAAATGAGATTATAAAAATTCATGAGTTTATAGGAGAAAATAATTCGTGGAAAGAACTTGATGAGGCAAGTAAGATTATTGAATTGAAAAGAATTATAGAGACAAATCTTTCTGCCTATGAAAATAAAAACTTTTTGGAGAATTTGAAAATTTATAATTACGACGATGTATTTAAAGAAAATGCTTTAATATTATCTATTGAGCAACCAAAATTAAAAGATAAAATTTTTGTAGATAATAAAATTATGTTTATAAATTACCAAAATAGTCTTATGAAAAATGAAGAAATTAATATAATGAAAAATGATGTTAAGATATTAATTACTAAGTTGAAAAAACTTGAAAAGATTAGAAAGAATTTTGATGATTTAAAGATTCTATATAATAAGGCTATAAATGAATATAAAAATTTAGTGTTAAAGAAATTGCGGGTTCCTCTTTTGATATACACGGGGAAAATATTACAAGATTATCAAAATGGACTAGGTGTTTTTATCAATAAAGATGAAATGAGATTTGTTTCGAATGGTGATGCAAAGCACGATATACTTAACACTTTTAGTTCAGGACAATTGTCTGGATTCGTGTTATCATTTTTATTTGCAATGAATAAACGATATATTTCAGAAGAAAATGATGATATTGGTTTTATTTTAATTGATGATCCAGTGCAAACGATGGATGATATTAATATAGCATCCTTCATAGAAGTACTAAGGAACGATTTTCCAACTAAGCAGATTATTTTGTCTACACATGAAACTGATAAGGAAAATTATATATTATACAAATTCTTAAAATATAACCTAAAAGGTCAGTCATTTAATGTGAAAGATAATATGTATTAATTTGAAACAAAAATAGAAAAATTAACAAGATTCAGAATATAAGGTCTGTTTAGCATGAGCTGCAGGGATAATCACATTATGGGATTGACAGCAGCACAGGCGGCTATATCACAAAGATAGGCGAAAACCGTTCTGGACTTTTACCATAAGTTTTGAGGAAGCACAGGCTTTCCGCAAGGCGAATGGCGGCTATCTTAGAAAAAATCAATGGGAAGATTTGACCGTTGATGTTTATATCTAAATAATCATAAGCGTATCATTAGAAATAGTGGTACGCTTATTTTTTTGACCTAATTTGCACCTTTGAGTATTATTGTCAGTTTCTTGTATAATGAAGCTAAGAAAGGACGGTGGAAATTATGAGAGAAAAGAAAAATCATTTGTATGTGGATAGTGAAGAAAGAAAACTCCTGTTACATAGCCTTGTGGAATTGAAAAATCAACTCATTCAGCAAGGCAGATATACAGACTGTGTTGACGAACTTATTTTTAAGGTTGTCCATGCACCTATAAAAAAATTAAGAGTAGAACTGGCAGGGGGAAGTGATGTGCGATAAGGAATTTAAAGAACTGGTGAAGATAGC
>CAJUPO010000008.1 GCA_910588145.1 uncultured Oscillospiraceae bacterium
CAAATGTGATTAATTTCACAAAATAAAGAGCCATGTAATTTTTATTGCATGGCTTTTTGTTTTTTATGATTTTTAGTATTATTAAATAATTAGTAGCTAATTCAAATATTTTTTAGTCCTATTAGTGCCCTAATAGTGCCCTAAAACTCATTTAAACGAAAAACAACGCCGTTTACAAAAGCTTGCAAACGACGTATTTACGGGGATTTTCAATGGTCTGAGTGACGGGACTTGAACCCACGGCCTCTACCACCCCAAGGTAGCGCGCTACCATCTGCGCCACACCCAGTTCATAGCTTTCATTATATCATAAAATTTTGCGGGTGTCAAGACCTGTTATGAAAATGTTCAGAACCAGTTTGGAATTTTAAAATGAACTGGCATACCGTTTTTCATTAATACGTTAAGCTCTCCCTGGATAAGAGGCAGAAAATAATCAAGTGCCTGTGCATTTACGTTATTGCCTTGATTATTTATCCACTCTTTAGGGAAAAGCTTAGTTTGGTTTGCTACCTGTGAAGTATCAACTGGAACAACATCGGAGAAATAAGGTCTGTCGCTGATTCTTCTGAATGCCATCATTTTTCCGCTGATTCCCTTAAGGGCATACTTAACGGATTCTTCTCCTATACGGAAAGATTCATCAATGTCTGTTTTTGAAGCAATATGTGAAGCACATCTCTGCATAACGTTAAGTTCAATAGAGCGTACCTTGCAGCCGATTTCCTGTCTAACTATATTTTCAAGGCATTTACCGATTCCGGAAAGATATTTATGACCGAAACTGTCGTTTGCACCCGACTGAAATTCTTCGGCAGCATATTCACCGTCAATCATCTTCAATCCTTCTGAAACAGCTATAACTACCGCCTTATGTTCACCAAGCATACGTTTTACATCTTCAAGAAAACGCTCTATGGAGAATGGTGTTTCCGGAAGATATATCAGATGAGGTGCATTTTCGTCGTTTGCCTTAAGAACACATGAAGAAGCGGCAAGCCAACCTGCGTCACGTCCCATAATTTCAACGATTGTAACAGATTTTACGCAATAAACGGAGCTGTCTCTAATAATTTCCTGAACAGAGGTTGCCACGTATTTTGCTGCAGAACCAAAACCAGGAGTATGATCAGTGCACATAAGATCATTATCTATTGTTTTAGGAATGCCTATAACTTGTATATCAATTTTATTTTCGCTGAAATATTTTGACAGTTTATTAACGGTATCCATAGAATCATTTCCGCCGATATAAAAGAAAATATTAATATCATTTTTCTTAAAGCACTCAGTAATTTTTTTATAAATATCTGGATCAGCTTCTGCTTCAGGGAGCTTGTACCTGCATGAACCTAATACAGTAGACGGAGTAAGTGTCAGCAGTTCAAGGTCCTGATTAGTTTTTATTATTGTAGAAAGCTCCACAAGCTTATCATTAATAATGCCTTCTATTCCGTTAATTGAACCGTAGATTTTATCGATTTCCTCTCTTCTTGAAGCCTCAGTGAAAACGCCGGCAAGGGAGGCGTTGATTGCGCAGGTTGGTCCTCCTGATTGTGCAACAGCAATATTCATTATATGTCACAAACCTTTCTGTCCGCATATTTTATATGGGCTGCATCTTTTGCGGACAAGCTCAGACAGCCCTGAAAATAAAAAAGCCGCATAGAATGCGGTCTGACTTTAAATAAAGAAAAGTTACTAAGCTTATTATGTTATTCGTTCCATAATATTATTGTAACCTTATCAAACATTGTCAGTACCAAAAAATAGTTTTTCTATACAAGCAACTCTATACCTTTATTATAACATAAATACAACAATAATTGCAACAAAAAAAGTATTGTGACTAAATTCTATTTTTATTTTATAGAGATATATTGTACAAAAAATTATATTTATACTTTTTAGACATATAGAGTTAAAAACATTTGTATAAATAGGTGAATTAATTGTTGCATTGTTAAATTTTATTGACATTTATGTACAAAAATGATATAATATATACATTAAAAAACGGAAGAAAGTGAACGCCATAATTATATATGAAAATATTAAAAAAATTGTAAGGATAAGAAATAATCCTTCATCAGCAGCAGAAAAGAATCTGCTGTATATACAGGAAATTGGAATGCTTCCATCTGAACAGGCAAGTTCTGTCTGCTATAATAAATTTAATTCTTATATGATTTTACTTATACATGACGGAGAAGGTATTATTGAATATGACGGACTTGAGTATTCTGTTAAAAAAGGACAGTGTGTATTTATAGATTGCAGCAGAGAGCATTATTATAAATGCTGCTCAGACAATCCATGGGCTGTTTCATGGTTTAATTTTAACGGGTTCTCTGCTAAATTTTATTTTTCTGAATTTACCAAGAAGAACAGGTTTATTTTTACACCGTCCTCGTTCGAAGTAATCGAGAAAATTTTTAAAGAAATGCTCAGCTTAAATTCATATCGCTCTGAACAAAAAGAAATTTTGAATAATAAATATATTACTGATATTCTGAGTATTTTTATAACAGAATTTTGCGTTGGTGAAGAAAAAAATATTACAAGTAAAGTTAAATCTATCAAAAGTTATATAGATCTACATTTTACTGAGGATATAACGCTTGATTCTCTTGCTGAATTTTTCTTTATAAATAAGTTTTATATTTCAAGGGAATTTAAAAAGTATTATAAAATAACTGTTTTTCAATATATTATGGATAAACGTATGCAGCTCGCAAAAAAACTTTTAATTCAAACTAAGAAATCTATTGAAGAAATTGCTATTGAAAGCGGTTTTCATGGACAAAATTATTTTTCAAGAAGATTTAAAATGTACGAGGGAATTTCGTGTTTAGCATATAGAAAGAAACATAAAGTATCTTGACAGCTTTTGCTGACTATGGTATAATGACGTAGTGATCAAATATTTTTATCTCTGTATGAATGGGGTGCACCACCACGGGTGCAGCCCTTTTTTTATTTTTTTACGGAAAAAAGGAGGGTCTTATGCTTTTAAACGGCAAGGAAATGCATATTGATTGTGAAAAATCTTTAAGTGAATTATTAACTGACTGCGGTTATCAGATAAATACAATAGCAGTATTGAAAAACGGAGAAGTAGTATCAAAAAATGAAATTTACACTTTAAAAGTTACTGATAATGATACTATTGAAGTTGTAAGCTTTGTAGGCGGAGGTTAATTTTTTGTTAATATTTTAATGTGAAAATATTTAATAAGTATAAAAAAGGAGAAAAAAATGATTGATAAGCTTATTATAGGCGGACATGAGTTTAATTCCCGTTTTATTTTAGGATCGGGAAAATTTTCATTGGAAATGACAAAAAAAGTTCTTGAAAATTCCGGAGCTGAAATGGCTACTATTGCTGTAAGACGTGCTGATTCAAACAGCAGTGACAATATAATCAATTATATTCCTGAAGGAATAACGCTGCTGCCGAATACGAGCGGTGCAAGAACAGCCGAAGAGGCTTTGAAAATAGCAATGCTTGCAAGAGAACTTGGCTGCGGAGATTTTGTAAAGGTTGAAGTTATCCGGGATACAAAATATCTTTTGCCTGATAATTACGAAACAATAAAGGCTACTGAACTTCTTGCAAAGCAGGGATTTATTGTAATGCCCTATATGTATCCTGATTTAGGAGCGGCAAGAGCTTTAGTTGATGCCGGAGCGTCAGCAATAATGCCGTTGGGAGCGCCGATTGGCAGTAACAAAGGATTGGTTACAAAAGATTTTATAAGTATGATTATTGAAGAAATAGAGCTTCCTGTTATAGTCGACGCCGGAATCGGAAGACCGTCACAGGCTTGTGAGGCAATGGAAATGGGGTGTGCGGCAGTAATGGCAAATACTGCTATTGCAACAGCAGGTGATCCGGCGACAATGGCGTCAGCCTTTAAGGCAGCAATCGAAGCAGGAAGAATGGCATATTTATCTGGTTTAGGCCGGGTTCTTAACGACAGAGCAGAAGCGTCGAGTCCGCTGACTGGTTTTTTGGAGGACTGACATGATAAAGATAAGAGAAACGGATCATATGGAATACATGGATGGAATGGATAAAACTGACCATCAGATCATGTCCCGTGTTCTTGAAAAGACAAACAAATATGATCCGTCGGTATTTAAATCAGAAGATGTAAGAAATGTTATGTTTCAGGAAAACATTGGTATAAATGGACTGAAAGTTTTACTTTCACCGGCTGCTCAGCCGTATCTTGAAGATATGGCATTTAGAGCAAAGCAGGAAACCGCTAAGCATTTCGGAAATACTGTAAGTATGTTTACACCGTTGTATATTGCAAATTACTGTGAAAATTACTGCGTTTACTGCGGTTTTAATTGTTCAAATAAAATAAACAGGGGAAAGCTAAGTATGTCGGAAATTGAATCCGAGTACAGGGCTATTGCTGAAACAGGACTAAGAGAAATATTGCTTCTAACAGGGGAATCCAAAACAGCTTCTCCGGTTAGCTATATAGCTGACGCCGTAAGACTGGCAAAAAAGTATTTTTCAACTATAGGTATAGAGGTTTATCCTATGAATGTTGATGAATATGCGGCAATAAAAGAAGCAGGAGCCGATTTTGTAAGCGTTTATCAGGAAACTTATGATCCGAAACGATATGAAGAAGTTCATCTGAGGGGGCATAAAAGGGTGTTTCCATATCGTTTCAATTCTCAGGAAAGGGCAATTTTAGGAGGTATGCGCGGCGTTTCTTTTGGATCGCTTCTGGGATTAGGTGATTTTAGAAAGGACGCATTTTCCGCCGGGCTTCATGCTTATTTTATTCAGCAGAAGTATCCATGGACGGAGATTTCGTTTTCTCTCCCGAGATTAAGACCCTTTATTAATAATGCCGGAAATAATCCAAATGATGTTCATGAAACTCAGCTTTTGCAAGTTATGTTGGCATACAGAATATTTATGCCGTTTGCCGGAATAACAATATCTACAAGGGAGAGGGCAGGATTTAGGGATAATGTTGTGGGCTTATGTGCAACAAAGATTTCTGCCGGGGTTAAAGTCGGAATAGGCGGACATGGAAATAATGAGCAGAAAGGGGACGAACAGTTTGAAATTTCTGATTCAAGGAGTGTTGACGAAGTAAGAAAATCTTTAATTGAAAGAGGACTTCAGCCGGTATTTACCGATTATGTGAGGGTTTAAATGATTATAGCAGTTACTAACCGCAGTTTATGTGAAGATAATTTCATACAGCGTGTAAAAAATTTAATTGACAGCGGAGTTTATGGTGTTTATTTAAGGGAAAAAGATCTTAATCAAAAGGATTATGAAACACTTGCATTAAAAATTTCTGAGGGCAGTAAAAAATATCTATCGAGGCTTATTTTGTGTAATCCGGATTCAGCTAAAATAATTGGAGTACAAAATATTCAAGTTTCCATGGAATTTGTGAAAAATAATGAGTCTCCGCCTGTTGGATTACGAACAGGCGTTTCAGTTCATTCAATTGATGAAGCAATTACAGCAGAAAGATGGGGAGCAGATTATATTACAGCAGGGCATATTTTTGTAACAGACTGTAAAAGGGATGTTCCGCCGAGAGGCTTGGATTTTCTTAGGGAAATATGTCAGTATGTTAAGATTCCGGTTTTAGCAATAGGAGGAATAAATGAGAGTAACTATCAGTCTGTACTTAACTGCGGAGCTGCTGGATTTTGCCTTATGTCTGAACTTATGAAATGCAGTAAACCTGAAACTGAAATACAAAAGTACAAATAAAAAACCTTATCGAAAAATTTTCGGATAAGGTTACATAGTTTTTATTTTTCTTGTATGTATTCGCCTATTATTTCTGCTGCTTTACCTACAATTTGTACACATGGGCGTTTTTTATAATAATTTTCAGTTCTGTCTTCAGGGACATAAGATTCTTTTGTCTGACCTAATCCTAAAAGTTCACGGCATACAATTGAGGGGTGCTCTTCCTTAAATTTTTCAGCAAGCTCCTGTATTAACTTATAGTGTTCGGTTTTATGTTCCTTGTCTTTGGGATCAGAATATCCAAACTTGAGTCCGGCAACAATGAACATTCCGCTTACAGCACCGCACACTTCACGAAGCCTGCCCATACCTCCGCCGAAAGAAGACGCAAGTTTCATGGCAGTATCAAAATCAATTTCAAGTTCGTCAGCAAATGTTCCAACGACTGCCTGAGTACAATTATAACCTTCTTTAAAAAGAGCCATGGCTTTTTCCGCATAATAATTTTCGTTCATATAGATTCTCCTTGTTTATTTTATATAAATTTTATGATTACTTTTTATTAGTAATTCATAAATCTTAGTTGACAATATTATTTTTCAAGAGTATAATTATAATAAAAAACCGAATGGATGATTATTATTTTATGAATAAAAAAGTTGTATTTCTTGATATAGACGGGACTTTTCGTGACCCTGTTTATGGTATACCGGACAGCGCTGTTAAGGCAGTGGAAAATGCTAGAAAAAACGGGCATATTGTTATTATCTGTACCGGAAGAACCATGGGACTTATTCCGGATGATATTGATAAAAATGTATTTGACGGTTTTATAGCAGGCGGGGGATGTCATATTGAATATTGCGGAAAAACAATCTTTGACAGTGAAATATCCAGTGATAGAATCCTTAAAATGTGTAATGGACTCGATAGACTTGGTATATCTTACCGTATTGAAACCCAAAAAAGCGTTTATATGACCCCTGATATGGCTGATAAACTGGGTTTTTTAGGGTGTACAGCCGATATGAATTCAGAGCTAAGGCAAATGACCGCTGTTAATAATAAATTTCAGTTTAGATACACAATAGATGATTACCGGAAGAATCCCGTTTCAGCAAGTAAAATTTGTACATTAAGCAGAGAAAAAGATTTTAACGATATACTTTCTATTGCAGATGGATATTATACTATTAAGCATAGCGATGCGAAAAATAGTATAGTTAATACTGAAATTATACAGCAGGGGTGCGATAAGGGAAGTGCAATAAATCGTATGGCTGATTATCTGAAAATAGACCCAAATGTATGCATTTCATTCGGCGATAGTATGAATGATGTTGATATGTTTGCAGCCTCTGGATTTAGTGCGGCTATGGCAAATGGAGAGAAAAAGCTTATTGAAAAAGCTGATATGGTTTGTCCTCATATAATGGAAGACGGGCTTTATAAAGGATTTAAAAAAATTGGATTAATATAATTTAACTGAACTTCGTAAATACGAAGTTCAGTTTTTTTAATTATTCTTCAGTTGTAATTTTTATTCCTAAAATATCAAGATTTTCCTTATCCACTGGTGCAGGGCATTCAGACATAAGCTCGCTTGCATTCTGAACCTTAGGGAAAGCGGTTACATCTCGAAGACTTTCAGCGCCGAGCATGACCATTGCAAGTCTGTCAAGACCTATTCCAAGACCGCCGTGAGGAGGTGCACCATATTTGTATGCGTCAACAAGGAAACCAAATTTCGCCTGGATTTCCTCATCTGTAAGACCCAAGGCCTGGAACATTTTCTGCTGCAGTTCGTAATCGGTTATACGAATGGAACCGGAAGACAGTTCTGTACCGTTTAGTACAAGGTCGAAAGCTTTTGCAAATACTTTTTCCGGAGCATTATCAAGATATTGTATGCATTCGTCTTTCGGCATTGTAAACGGGTGATGCATTGCTGCATAGCTTTTAGAATCTTCATCATATTCAAAAAACGGAAATTCAGTGATCCATAGGAAATTAAATTTATCTTCCGGAATAACATTAAGCTTTTTGGCAACATGAAGTCTTAATGTTCCGAGAACAGGGAGTGTAACCTTATTTTTATCGGCAATAATTAATGCTGTATCGCCCTTTTCACATTTGATTTTATTAAGAATTGCAGATATTTCATCTTCGTTCATGAATTTTGAAAATGAACATGAAGGTTTTTCGTCAACCCAGCGAATATAGGCAAGTCCTTTAGCGCCGATTCCACGGACCATTTCAGTAAGCTTATCGATTTCTTTTCTGGTAAGTGTACCCGCTGAGTCTTTCGCTACAATTGCTCTGACGCTTCCGCCGTTCTTTACAGCGTCTGCAAAAACACCGAATCCGCAGTTTTCAACAATTTCAGAAATATCCTGTATTTCCATATCAAAACGAGTATCCGGTTTATCGGAGCCATATCGTTCCATAGCTTCAGTATAGCTAAGACGTTTAAATGGAGCAGGAATTTCCTTTTCAAGTACCTTTTTAAACAGATAAGAAATAAATCCTTCTGTCATTTCAAGAATATCATCTACATCAACGAAAGACATTTCAAGGTCTATCTGTGTAAATTCAGGCTGACGGTCGGCACGAAGATCCTCGTCACGGAAGCATCTTGCAAGTTGTATGTATCTGTCCATACCCGCAATCATAAGAAGCTGTTTATAAATCTGAGGGGACTGAGGCAGGGCATAAAATTTACCGTTGTGTACTCTTGAAGGGATAAGATAATCTCTTGCACCTTCCGGAGTAGATTTCATCATCATAGGCGTTTCGATTTCGGTAAAGTCATTTGCATAGAAATATTCTCTTGCCGCCTGTGCAATTTTATGGCGTATTATTAGGTTATGCTGAAGAGGCTGACGGCGCAGATCAAGATACCTGTATTTTAAACGAAGTTCTTCATTAACCTTAGTATCGTTTGTTATTTCAAAAGGCGGAGTCTGAGCTTTAGCAAGTATTCTCAGTTCACTTACAATAATTTCAATTTCTCCGGTTTTAATTTCTTTGTTAATGCTTGCACGCTTTGCTGTTACGCCTTTTGCCATAAGTACAAATTCACTTCTGCATGAAGCAGCCTTCTCAAAGACAGCCTTATCTGTACCGTCATTGAAAGCAAGCTGAACAATACCGGATTTATCCCTAAGATCAATGAATATAAGATTTCCCAAATCTCTTATCTTCTGAACAAAGCCGCCAACAACAACTTCAATATTTTCTTGTGTAACTTCTCCGCAGTAATGGGTCCTTCTAAGACCGTTCATACTATCTGCCATACTTAAAAACTCCCTTATATTATTATAAATCAGAAAGAATACCGCTGAACATACCGTCTACGGTAATATCAAGAAATTTACTGCTGAAATCATCGTCAAGCTTTATTTCAAGTTCCTCACCAGTCTTCATATTTTTCAGCTTAGCAATTTTGGAGTTAATTTCATTTTCTCCAAATACCATGGTGAATTTAGCTTTAATCTTATCCGAATATTTCATCTGAGATTTTAGGCTTCTGCCCACAGTGTCGTACTCTACCCAGAAGCCATCTTTTCGCAGTGTATGTGCAAGCTTCATTGCTTCCGGAACAGCAGCTTCGTCCATTGGAGCAATATAAAGAGTACAGCTGTCCTCAGTATCAAATTCAATTCCCTGATTTTCCATTGTAAGGATAAGTCTTTCAAGACCCATAGCAAAACCCAGTGCAGGGGTAGGATGTCCTCCCAATTCCTGAATAAGTCCGTCATATCTTCCGCCGCCGCATATGGTTCCTTGTGCGCCTATATCTGTTGTTACAAATTCAAACACTGTCTTTGTATAATAATCAAGTCCTCTGACAATTGTAGGATCAACTGTATAAATAATTCCCAGATTGTCAAGGTATCCTTTAAGTTTATTAAAGTGTTCGCTGCATTCCTCACAAAGAAAATCGAGAATAACGGGAGCATCCTTAGCTATTTCAGAGCACACCGGACTTTTGCAGTCGAGGATTCTCATAGGATTTTTATCAAGTCTTGAAAGACAAGTTTCGCACAGATCTGATTTTCTGTTTTCAAAAAATCCTTTGAGAGCCTTATGGTATTCAGCTCTGCATTCAGGACAGCCAATAGAATTAATTTTTAATTCAGTATTTTTTATTCCCAGAGTCTTTATAATTTCATACGCAAGAGAAATAATATCTGCGTCAGCAGAAGGCTTAGCACTTCCTGCCATTTCAAGACCGAATTGATGAAATTCACGAAGTCTTCCTGCCTGCGGTCTTTCGTGACGGAAGCAGGAAAGTATGTAATAAGCTTTCTGAGGCATAGCGTCATTGAGCATACCATTTTGCAGCATGGCTCTGATTGTGCCGGCAGTACCCTCCGGACGGAGAGTAAATTTAGTTTCCTTAGCAATAACAGAGTACATTTCTTTCTGTACAACATCGGTGGTTTCACCCACTGAACGCTGAAACAGTTCTGTATTTTCAAAAGTAGGAATGCGTATTTCCTTGAAACCGTAGCAGGAAGCAACTTCCTTTACCACGTGTTCAACCGTATGCCATTTAGCAATATTTTTAGGTGTAACATCTTCTGTTCCATTAGGTCTTTTAATTAATAATGCCATAAAAAGCCTCCTGATTGGCGGTAATAATATTGTTAAAATCGTCCCGTATTAATGGGACGATTAAATGGTTTTATATGGTGGGGTTTCCGATCTGACGCCAGTCCAAATCGCCTCGTTCGAGAGCCATTATCAAAGCTTCAGCCGTAGCTATATTTGTTGCAACAGGAATATTGTGAACGTCGCACAGCCTGAGCAAATCAGATATTTTAGGGTTTCTCGGATCTCTGAAGAAAAGAAGAACATCAACTTCATTGCATGAAATTCTTGAGCCGATCTGTTCTCCGCCGCCCTGAGAGCCGCCGAGATAGCGATGTATATCAAGACCGGTAGCTTCGCTTACAAGCTTTCCTGTTGTTCCGGTAGCGCATAGGTTACATTTTGAAAGTATTCCGCAGTAAGCTATACAGAACTGAACCATAAGTTCCTTTTTTGAATCGTGAGCTATTAGTGCTATTGTCATTTTCTTATCCTTTCTGTTACAGATTGAAGTGATAAAATATATTTCAGTAAAATATTTTACAGATAAAGAGCGAAAATTCTCTATAATAAAACATAAAAATATTATGAATCATTGCTTTTTCTCTGTCAATAATTCATAATATATTATATCATAAAAAACATAAAAATTAAAGTGGAATTTTTCATAATTATCAAAATCGTTGATATTGAACTATTGAAGATGTTAGTATTTATCTATTTTACACAAAAAAAGTGGAAAAATAAAGAAGTCTTACTTGATACAAATAAGACTTCATGTAATATTATTCTTCAGTTGGATCGGTTTCGTCAGCAGCAGCAGTTGTTTCTTGTGTCGGATCAGTATTTTCAGGATTTTTTGTTGGTTCAGTGGCAGTTTCCTTAATAAATTTTATTTTTTCATCGCCGACCTTTTCATCAGAATAGTGTTTGTAATAAGTTTCAATAATACTTCTTATCATATATTTTGAATACTCACCGCCTTCAACGATTCCAGCAAATGCAATCTGAGGATCGTGTGCCGGAGCAAAACCGATAAAGCAACTGTCTGTTACGGATTTTCCGTCACGTGTGTTCTGAGGAGTACCTGTTTTTATAGCCACATCAAATCCAAGATTTGTCAGGGAATAATCATATGGCATATTATTTTCAGAAGCCTGTATCATTCCGTCAACAATGTAGTCATATACATAACCATAATTCAGATCAATCTGTTCTGCTACCTTTGGTTCGGTTTTCTTTAATTCTTCCGTCATTGAGTAATCATAGATTCCCTCAACCAAGTGCGGAGTATATCTGACACCTCGGTTTGCGATAGTTGAGGCAACGCATGCCATTTGAAGGGGAGTAACGGCAACTTCTGACTGTCCGATTGAAGCCTGAAGAACCTGGCCTACTGTCCAGTCTGCGCCAAGTGCGTCGAAGGTTTCAGGATTAGCAATGTATCCGGCATAGTCGCCGGTTTCGATACCGGTATGCTGACCGTATCCGTAAGCGGTAGCGTAATCTGAGATTGAATCAATTCCAAGTCGGCGTCCAAGCTCATAGAAATATATGTTGCATGATACTCTCAGCGCTCTTGCAACAGAAATGTCATTATGATATCCTGTACAGCCGACAGTGATATCATAAAAGTCATATTTCATTTTACAGTTATAAGTAGATTCTCCGTTGACAATACCCTCATTTAGTCCGGCTGTTGCAGTAATAGTTTTAAATGTTGAGCCTGGACGGTAAAGACCGCAGGTAGCACGGTTTAAAAGCGGGTTATTGTCAGATTCAAGAATTTCATTATACTTAGATTTATACTCCATCAAATTATATGTGGGAGTTGTTGCCATTCCAAGCACTGCGTTATCCTTAACATCAAGTACAACGAGTGAGCCGCAGGAAACATCCTTGTATTCAGCGGATGAGCCGTTCAGATATGTTATAAATCCCTCAAGAAGCGACTGTAAATCCTGTTGAAATTCGCTGTTAACAGTTAGCTTTACTGTATGACCGCCCTTAGGTTCTTTAGTAATATCTGCCGATGTTACAGCACCGTTTGTTATAGTAATTGTTTTAGTTCCGTCTTTTCCCCTAAGTTCTGATTCAAGCGCCTGTTCTATACCGTTTTTGCCAACCTGGTCGTTCATGGCATAACCTTTGGCCTTTAATTCTTCATATTCTTCAGCAAAGATCGGTCCTACGCTTCCTATTTCATGCGGGATAACATTGCCTTGAGCAATATATCTTACGGCGTCTTCAACAATATCGATTCCCTTAAGCTTTACGCCGAGCTCCTTTAGTTTTGTAACGACTTCAATAGGTACATCTTCACACAGTGTATAAGTATTGTTGATAGAAAAGTCACGAAGCTTCATTTCGTATCTTATGCCTGCAAGGATACGCTGTTCTTCCGGAGTATAAAGCTCTGCTGATATTTCATAGTCATCTATAATTTTATCTATGCAGTTTTCAGCAGTTGCATAAACGTTAACGCCGATAAGGCTTTTAAGCTTTTCAACATCAGCGTCGCTGTTCTTTTTAAATTCATATGGAGTCTTTTTAGAAATTGGGATAGTTTCTATCCATTCGAGCTTATAGGCACTAAGTATATCGAGGGTATTAAGGAGAATTTCATTTCCCTCTTTATTATCAGCAGGGAAGAAAGCGTCGTCAATAATTACATTATAGCCTACTTTATTATCAACAATAGGTTTTCCCGAATTATCAACAATAATTCCTCTTGTGCTTTTAATATTCTGAGTATAGATTGATATATTTTCAGCTTCCTGAAGATAAGCGTCACCGTTTACGATCTGAATCGTCATAAGCCTAATACAGCCGAGAGCAACGGCAATAACAACCAGTATCACCATTAAAGCTACTCTTAATCTTTCAAAAATTTCTTTCATGCTTTACCTTTCTGTGAATCGTTTATCATAGCTTCATTGCTTCTTCTGCTATCTTAGACTTTTTCGGGTAAAATCTTTTTTGAACAGGTTTTACCAAAAGATAAATCGGTACAGAAGCTATAACAGTATACAATATAGACGGCAGTGAAATGTGTCTGAACACATATCCTGTCCCCTCATAATCCCACATGGCGTACATAAAAAAGTAATCAAGCAGCTGATAAACAGAACTAAAAACAGCTGTAAGCCAAATAATATTTAAAATATTCTGAAATAGCAGATGCTTGAAAAGAAGAACGGAAGTAACACAAATTGCGATAATAATTACTGAACTATAACCGAAGATACGTCCGCAGGTGGCGTCTATCAGAAGTCCGCACGCACCGCCGAGAACGGCGGCAGGGTATTCGCCTTCAATCATGCAAATGCAGATACAAAGGGGAATAAAATAAATCGGTTTTACACTTCGTCCTACATTCATAAGAACTGCGGAAGCAAATACAAGAAGTATGTAGATTGTCCATCGTACTGCGGCATAATATCTGATTTTCTGTAATCTTGTTGCGTTCTTAAGATCCATCAGTCTTCACCGCTTTCCGTCGGATCAGTTTCATTATCGATCTGATCCGGTTCAGTTTCATCAGGATTATCTGTTGGGTCATCCTGTAAATTATCACTATTATTGTCAGAATCAGTAGTAGTAGTTTCTGTTGTATCAGTAGCATCCGGCGGAGCCGCCTGGTCGGCAGCAGTGCCCAGATTTCCAGGTGTAATAGGATTTTCACGTTCACTTCTGTCGAAATCTGTAATGACCATTACATTATTGATTTTTCCGGAATCAACTGCCGGTTTTATTACAGCATAAGAATTTAGACCGCTTTCTTCAATTCCTGTTTCTGTAACATATCCTATTACATATCCCTGAGGAAACTGTCCGCTGTTACCGGAAGTTATGATAAGGTCGCCTTCTTTGATGGTGTTTTCCTTGTCGATATAGATCATCTTGCATTTTCCGTCGGCAGCGAAGCTAAGGCTTCCTTCAACAATACCGGTATCACGGCTTTCAACGCAAAGCCCGCCTATTGAGAGCTCAGGAGAAAGAATAGTCTGAACCGTTGAATACGATTTTGCAACTTCTGTTATAATTCCTACAAGCCCCTCAGAAGTTACAACAGGATCGTAAAGTTCTATACCGTCTTTTGAACCTTTGTCTATAACGAATGTTCCGTAAGGATCGTTTGCCATTCTTGAAATAATAGTGCAGGGGGGAGAGAGTTCAAAGTCTTCATTTTCCTCTTTAATACCGATAAACTTTCTAAGATCCTCTATTTCAGATTTCATATCCTCATATTCTATAAGCCTTGCGTTAAGTCCGGCAACCTTTTGCCTAAGTTCCTGATTTTCCTTTTCATAATCTTCGGCATTTATAAAGAGGTCGACTACCAGTGAAACCTTATCGGATATTCCATTGGAAAATTTTCTTATAGGGTTCAAAATAGAATTTACAACCTGGGAACTGCTTGAGGCTTTTCCGTCCTTAGTAACAGAAAACAGCGCTATACCAAGAAAAAAAGCTGTAATACATAAAATGATCTTGAATCTGACGCTTTTAAAAAACTGCCCCACATTCCTGCCTCCTTTCTAATTTTTGAAAAGGCGGGATAATCCGCCTGTTATCAGTAGTAATGTGCGTCGTCGTTAAGTGCGTCTTCAAACTTGTCAAAATCCTCAAGAATTTTTCCGGTTCCCTCAGCAACGCAGTCCAGAGGAAATTCTGCGATATATACAGGCATACCGGTCTCTCTGTTTATCAGCTTATCAAGACCTCTTAGAAGAGCTCCGCCGCCGGCTAAAGTAATTCCCTGATCTATAATGTCAGATGAAAGCTCCGGAGGAGTTTCTTCCAGCGTTACCTTGATAGCGTCAATAACTCTTGCGAGAGGCTCGGTTAGAGCGTCTCTTATTTCAGTCGAAGTAACTGTAATATTCTCAGGCAGACCATTAAGAAGATTTCTGCCTTTAATCTCCATAGTTTTTTCATTTTCGCTGGGATAAGCCGAACCAATCTCAATTTTTATATTTTCAGCAGTTCGTTCGCCAATGAGAAGATTATATTTCTTCTTGATAAAGTTAATAATTGACTTATCAAATTCATCACCGGCAACTCTTACCGAGCGTGATGTAACGATACCCCTAAGAGAGATTACAGCTACTTCGCTGGTACCTCCGCCGATGTCAACTATCATGCTGCCGGATGGTTCAGCAACGGGAAGTCCTGCACCCACTGCTGCTGCCATAGGTTCTTCTACTATGAAAACTCTGTTGGCTCCGGCCTTTTCAGCGGCTTCTTTTACTGCTCTTTTTTCAACGGCAGTCACCCCAGAAGGTATGCAGATTATGACTCTTGCTTTGGTAAAGAACGTTCCTCTCAATGCTTTTCTTATAAATTCCTGAAGAAGAATGGTAGTTGTATCAAAGTCTGCAATAACGCCGTCCTTAAGTGGGCGTACAGCGACAATAGAGCCTGGAGTTCTACCAATAACTTCTTTTGCTTTTTTTCCGACATAACGAGCCTTGTCGGTTCTTGTATCAACCGCAACAACGGATGGTTCTCTGATAATAATACCTTTTCCTCTCATATAAACAAGAGTATTTGCTGTTCCAAGATCTATTCCAATATCCTTAGTGAACATTCTTTGTTTTCTCTCCTTCGTTTCTTCTGTTTTCTTCCTTTTTGTGTTCAGTTTGCAGTATAGTTTTATTATACCACCAAATACAGGATTTCACAACATAAAAAAATAAAAAAAGGAAAAATCCCTGTATGTACATTATGCGTTAAGCAGTTTCAATACCTTTGGATAAGCTATAACTGCTATAACAGTCATAATAATCTGAGCAATATTTATAGAAAGATCAAAACCGAAGGTAAATTTAATTACCGGTAAGTCAAAATCAGAAGGCTGCATACTGAGGCTTTTGGAATAACCGAGCCACTTAAGGGTTTCAACGCCGTCTACATTTTTACCGATTATCGACCCAAGAATCAAAGCCGCAATAATTAGAATAATCAGTGTAATTTTCTTTTTCATTATTAAGTGCCTTTCGTAAATTATTGTCCTGTTGAGCCGAATCCGCCGTCACTGCGTGCAGTATCGCAAAGTTCTTCTGCAACTTCAATTTCCGGAAGAATAATCGGTGAAACAACGAGTTGGGCGATTCTCATTCCAGGCGTAACAGTAAAGCTTTCCCGGCCGTGATTAATAAGAGGAACCTTTATTTCCCCGCGGTAATCGCTGTCTACTACGCCAACGCAATTTGCAAGTGAGATTCCGTATTTTGATGAAAGTCCTGATCTCGGATAAATAAGCAGTGCCATTTCATTAGTATCAGGTTCGGCTGCAATACCTGTCGGCACCATTTTTATTTCGCCTGGAAGTATAATAATATCGTTGTCAATGCACGCAGAAAGATCCATTCCGGCACTTCCTGATGTGCTTCGTAAAGGAATCTCTGCATTTTTTCTTAATTTTTTTATTTTAAGTATCAAATTAAAACACCTCTGTAATATAATCCTCTTGTTATGTTATTACGCTTTTCTCCTCCGTTTTTATAGAGATTTACTATATGTCCGATTTCCTCAGGAGACTCATCTGTAAAATAAAGCGTCAAAAAATCTACATTTTTAATTTCATTCAGCCTGTCAGCCATGTACAGGCATTTAGGATTCAGCAATTCAGTATAATTTCCATGGCATACTACGCTGTAGGTTCTGCCGGTGCGGTCAGTAAGCTTTTTCCTGCAATTACTGCATCCGGATTCGTTTTTAACAGGGCAGTTTTTCATAAGCATTACCGGAAGATGCCCATAAGCTATTATGCCAGTATTAATTTCAGACCGCAGTTTTTCGATACTGCTAAGCTTCATTTCAAATGAAAGAACAGCAGATTCCAACCCCAGTTCATTAAGTACATATAAACTTTCGGTATTAGTAATATTAAGACCGAAATCTCCATGCAGTTTAAAACCAATGTCCTTGCCGATTTTAATATAGGCAGGATTACAGCAAAGAAGATTCAGAGCTCCCTTTTGGAGACATTTTTGCAATAAAAAGCAGGTTTCTTTTTCATCGGAAATAAATCTGGGAGGCTCAATTATTATCTTGTTAAAATCAGTTATATTTAAGTCAAGAAACTCTTTTGCCGGAATTATTATCTTATCTGCTGCTGTTAAGGCTGAATCCATCTGTTTTTTTGAACTGATCCTAACTCTGACCTCGGAAATATTTTTTTTATTATATTTGAAATTTTCTTTTTTTATATAATCTGTTGTCTTGTAAACGGGTGTATTTTTACTAATACGTTTTTCCGATAACAAATTAACAGCATTTCTTCTTAATTCATTTATGTCTTTAGCGCTGACAGCGAGTCCGTCTTCAATTTCAGCTTCGATTCCGGAGAGGGTAAAAATTGTATCTCCGAGCTTTGAAAGCTGACGGCTAAGAAAAGCTTCATCAATTGGTTTTCTTAAGGCTGTATCTGGGACTGCTCCGTATACTGTTACAGAATTTTTGTTTCCGTCAATAGCGCTTAGTGAAAGAGGTTTATCTCTGTGAATTGAAGCTTTAAAATTAATGCTGTCAGATTTTCTTTCATTTTTATAAAGCTGCCTTAAAGAGGGAAGCACGTCCTTTGCAGAAGTAACATCTTCTTTTTTTCGTGTTCCGAACATATTATTCAAGCTGCCTGTAAAATAACCGTCAGTAAAGCCGCTTCTTGAAAAAACTGCACGCAGATTTTTCAAATCCGGCGGATTACCGTCTGCTGCCGCACGAAAAGCGGTTACAGCAGCGGCAACATATTCCGGACGTTTCATACGTCCTTCAATTTTCAAGGAAGTTACGCCTAAGGATTTAAGCTCGTCCATTCTTTCTGCAAGGGAAAGATCCTTAAGAGAAAGGGCGCAGTCGTCCTTTCGGTCACAAGAAGTGAAAGGCAGACGGCAAGGCTGAGCGCACATACCCTTATTAGCGCTTCTCTGACCAATTACCGAGGATAGATAGCACTGTCCTGAAACGGACATACAAAGAGCGCCATGTACAAAAACTTCAGTTTCAATATTTTTATTGCAAATGCTTTTTATTTGAGTTTTGTTCAGTTCTCTTGCCAAAACTACCCGTTGAAATCCGAGAGAACGTGCAAATTCCGCTCCATGGGGAGTATGGATTGTCATTTGAGTTGAAGCGTGAAGAACAGGTGATGAAACAACTTCTTTTATAATGTTCATAGCGCCCAGGTCCTGCACTATGTATGCGTCAATTCCTATTTCCGCTGCTTGTTTTACAAATTCAGCAAATTCTTCAGTCTGACTGTCAAAAATCACTGTATTAACTGCAAGATGCAGTTTTGCGCCGTAAAGGTGACATTTTCTAACGGCCTGTTCCAATTCCGGCAGGGTAAAATTTGAAGCGTTCTGACGTGCAGAAAAAAGGCTTCCTCCTGCATATACAGCGTCGGCTCCGCACCTAAGAGCGGCTTCAAGGGACTCCATGCTTCCAGCAGGAGCAAGTATTTCAGGAGTATGCATTATATGGTATCCTTAAGCTTTTTCAGCTTATCGTTGTTTTCATACTGTTCAAGCTTAGATTTCAGTACCTGTATTTCCTTAAGGGCAGCGTCACGTTCAATACGTGCTTTTCCGGCTTCGTCTACGTATTCCTTTGCCTGGGATCTTACGTTTTCAACATTTATCTGTGCTTTGTTGAGATCATCAAGGATTGAAAGGGCAACCATAACCGCTGCCGAATACTGAGAAATTGATGAATTTGATACAGAAATATCATTTATTTTTTTATCCAGCATTTTGGCAAGACCATAAACATAGCTTGGAGCCTCTTCTGTCTGAAGCATATATTCTTTTCCGCAAACCATTACTTTTACTCTGTTAAGCATTTGTCATTTCCTTTCTGTTTATCCGTATACTTTATTATAATATATTTTTCCTGAATTGAAAATACCTAAATAAAAATTTTTTAAGTTTTTTATTATTCTGGTTATTCACTGAGTCTGCCAAGAACCATTTTTGCTATTTTGTATGCGTCTCCGCACCCAAGAGTAATAATCAAATCTCCGTCTTGTGCATTTTTGCAGAGATAATCGCATACCTGTTCAAAATTTTCGTATTTTCTTTTATCTGTATATTCCTCAGTTTCGTTTTGCGGAAAGAATATGCATCCGTCTATTTTTTCAGCTAAATGTCTTGTAAATATTTTGTATGTGTTCTTTTCCCTTGAACCCATAATATCAGTCAGTACAGTTTTATCAGTAATAGACAGCGCTTTAGCAAAATCATCCAAAAGCAGAGCAGTACGTGAAAATGTAAAAGGCTGAAAGACTGCCCATACATTTTTATAGCCCATCTCCATAGCTGCATTTAGTGTTACAGTAAGTTCAGTGGGGTGATGTGCATAATCATCAACGATAGTAATTCCTTTGGCTTTGCCGATAAGTTCAAAGCGGCGTCCTGCGCCTCTAAATTCGGCAAGTCCAGATATTATTTTATCCGCCGGAGTTCCCGCATAGTCAGCGGCAGCAGCAGCGGCAACTGAGTTCAGCACATTATGCATTCCGGCAACATGAAGAGTAACAATGCCCATTTCTTTATCTTTTTTCATAAGCGTATACTGAGTTTCCATTCCTGAAATTCTTTGAATATTTGCAGCGTAGTAATCATTTTTAGGATCAAGACCGAATGTTACAAGTTCTTTGTCAGTGATATCTTTAACAGCTTTAAGAGTGTTTTCATCATCTCCGTTAAAAATTACTGCTTTGCTTGCTTTATCGGCAAATTTCTTGAATGAAGAAATAATGTTTTCTAAATTTTTAAAGTAATCCAAATGATCTTCATCAATATTCAATATTACTGCGATGTCAGGATAAAGCTTTAAAAATGTATCGACAAATTCACAGGATTCACATACCATAATGTCACTTTTTCCTGCACGTCCGCTGCCGCCGATACAAGGAAGCTTTCCTCCTATAAAAGCAGAAAGGTCAATTCCGGCGCTGAAAAGGATTTGAGTTATCATAGAGGTTGTGGTTGTTTTTCCATGTGTACCGGAAACGCAGATCGCTCTGTCATACCATCCGGTAATAATTCCGAGCAGCTCGCTTCTTTCCAGAACCTCAGCGTCAGAATTTCTTGCCGCAATAAGCTCAGGATTATCGTTCATAATAGCGGCCGTATGAACAATAAGGTCAGCTCCTTCAATATTTTCAGCTCTTTGACCGACAAAAACAGGAATACCCATTTTTCTTACAGCGTCAAGCGTTTCAGTTTCATTATTATCAGAGCCAGTAAGGTAATAGCCCTGAGAATGGAGAATCTGGGCAAGGGGATACATTCCTGAGCCGCCGATTCCGATAAAATGAATATGTTTTTTGCCTTTTAAAATTTCTTTATTCAAGAAAATCATTCCAATCTTTATATATATTTATAACATTATATGCATATTTTACCCTTATGCGTTCAATAATATCCGTGTAAACAATCACAGGAGGTCATAACAAATGGATATTTCAGACATCAAAATCCGCAAGACAATTGCCGAAGGCAGACTCAGAGCAATTGTATCCATAACCCTTGAAGATACCCTTGCTGTACACGATATAAAAATAGTGCAAGGGGATGAACGTCTTTTTGTGGCTATGCCCAGCAGAAAAGACGATAACGGAGTTTTCAGAGATATTGTTCATCCGATTTCACCTGGTGCAAGACAGGAAATTGAAGAACAGATACTCGACGCTTACAGCCGTCATCTGGCAATTGCCGAAGTGGAAGCCCAGACAGTATGAGTGTGAACCTGCCGTATACGGCAGGTTATTTTTTTTGTATTATATACCAAGCCTTCAGTATTCCGATTTGAGTTTTTGAATCTGTTATTTCACCGTTCATAACCATTTGTACTGCTTTATCCATGGGCACTTTTTCTATATCCAAAAATTCGTCTTCATCAAGACTTTGTTCTGAAAACTCCAAACCTGAAGCCATATACATATGAATTACCTCGCTGTCGTAGGCGGGGGTGGGAATAACTTCACCTATGTATTCATAGACTTTACAGGTACAGCCTGTTTCTTCAAGAAGCTCTCTTTTTCCGCAGTCGTAGTGTTTTTCTCCTGGTTCAAGCTTTCCGGCTGGGATTTCAAGCATTGCCGTATGGTGAGGATACCTGAACTGCCTTACCATAAGAATTTCATTGTCATCTGTAATCGGTATAACTGTAACTCCTCCGGAATGATGTACTACATCTCTGAAAACCTTTTTTCCGTTTTCAAGAAGAGCAGTATCTTTAGTGACCGTGAATATTTTTCCCTTATAAACAGTTTCGCTTGATATTGTTTTTTCTTCAAGATGCATTTGCTGTTTCCTCCTTCAAAATCTGCTTTCATACATTTTCTGAGCACTGACGGGTTCGCTGTTATAATCATAGCAGTGTGAGAATCCGCAGATATTTTTCTTTCTTTTTCTGCATATTAAAAGATAAATTACTAAAATTGTAATTCCTCCGGCAGAAATAATGAGTCCGTATTTTAGTCCCGGAGTAGAATACCTGAACTCGATTTCATTTTCTCCTGAATCTGCCTTTACAGCCATAAAGCCGCAGCTTACCTGTTCAACATCGGCGGGCTTACCGTTGACGTATGCTGTCCAGCCGTCATCATACGGTACGCTGAAAAACACAAGCTTGGAATCTTCAAGTGTTATTTTTGCCTTAAAGCCGTCAGAATCATAATTAAATTCAGAGCAGCTTTCTGATTTTCTATCCGTGCAGTCAGAAAAAAAAGTTTTATCAGTTAATCCGATGGTGTCATTATTTGAGATTTTACTGATTATATCTGAATACTTTTCAGCTTGATCTTTTGTCAGTACAAGACTGCGCATTAGTAATTTTTCTCTTGTCTGCTCAGTAAGCTGTTCTGCGGAATCCTCATCAATATAGCTGTCGTAAGTAAAGCCCATAGGAACATAATATTTATTTTCATATACATAGAAGCCGTTTTGTTTATTCTTATATTCAAATCCGGGAAGATCGATGGTATAGGTATATTCATCTTCCTTATCCTCGTAAACCTTGTCAAAATAATACTTTACGGAGAAGAGGCCTCTTAGGGTATATTTGTCTAAAGGCGCTCTGGAAGCAACATCTCTTGTAACTCCAATATTGGCGTAAAAGTTCATTATACTGCCGGGAACAACACTCTGAAATGCTCTCATGCTGGAATATTTCCAGAACATTGGATAGTTATCATAATTTTCAGATATATCTATACGAAACATTTGGTTTTCAGTGTCTTCAAGATCAATATTTTCAGCTCCTTTGATACCGTTGTTAATATATGTATCAGGATAAGAACCCAGTGAAACGCCAAAATAAACAACTGATGCAGTACAGAAGAAGCAGGCTGCTGCGGTACAGATTAAAGCCGATTTCATAAATGCAGCTCCGCTGCGCCGCTTTTTCTCTATAAACCATAGTATGACAAGACCAGCGATGCTGACAGAAATCACAAGTGCAAAATAAACAGGATAGTTGGCAAATTCAAACCAATTTATATCATCACCGTTCTTTTTAGGGAGAATTGAAATTACTGTCAGTGCAAACAGAACTGTACCGCATAGCTTTATGCCTGATGAAAGCTTAATGTTTCTGTCGTCCAGCGCTTGGGCTGACATCATAGCCATAATAAGTATAGGCATATAGAACCATCTTGCATAGTACGAACTATTAAAGGTATAAAATGCGCTGTTTAAAATTGGTATGAAAGCACATACGGCACAAATAAGTATGATGCGTTTAGACCAATGTTTTTTCTTTGCTTTTATAAAAGCGGCAACTCCCGCCATTGAGAAAAGGGGAAGGTATCCGCCGATTGACGCCCATTTGCCGTTATCAGTACTAAAAAGATTAGGTCTTGCCGGCACGTCGGGAATCATAAAGAAGCTCTGGATAATTCTGAGCAGTCGTGTTCTGTCACCGTATGTTACAAGATCCAGTCCATATAGACGTTCATTAATTCTATAATTTCCAAGAATAGCCATAGAAGCAGGAAGCAGTACAGCCATTGCAATCATAACGCCTATAATCGCTTCAAGGGCAATGCCGAAAAACTTTTTCCATGTTATTTTAAAGTCCGGAGAACCAAGTCTTGCTATTATGTATAAAAGAATAAAAACTGCCTGACCGGTAAAGAAAAAGTAATTGATAATGCCCATAAGAGCCACTGATAACGCAAATATTCCTTTGCGGTTGTTGTTGATATATTCCTCAAGGCTTATGAGCATTAAAGGAAAGAATGCCGTAACATCCTGAAAATGATTAAAAAAGATGTTAAACATCTGAAATCCGGAGAATGCGTAAAGAAGCCCCCCGATTAAAGCCGCATTTTTATTGCGTACAAAACGCCTTATATAAGCGTATGCGGTAAGTGCAGCTATACCGTGCTTGACTGCAAGCAAAACTGGCATGAGAAAGACTACTGAACCTCTGGGAAACGGAAGCGTAAGCCAGAAAAAAGGGCTTCCGAGGAGATAGAATGAATAGGAGCCTATAAAATTTGCCCCCAGATCAGTATTCCAATCCCATCCTAATCCTTCAGATTTTACAAAATCGTGGGCATGGGTATAAAAAGGTATCTGCTGAGAATTATAATCTCCGTAATATATGTAGTAGCCCCCAGTATAAACAATAATGGGCATTATAACCAGGAGCATAATAAAAAAACCCATTAAGAAAGCAGTAAGATATTTTTCCTTGCCTCGTTTAATAAGCGGTGATGCTGTCATTTTCAAAAATTTCCTCTCTTTTTCTGTAACATTTTTTGTTCTATATTAATATAATAAATTAGAGGTCAACAATGTTGGTAACTATTCCATTAAATGTAATGTCTATAATTCCAAATGACGGTCGCTTCCCGTCTCGTGGAATAGATACGCTTCCCGGGTTCATAACATATAGACCATTATCATACTCCAGAAATCTTGAATGAGTATGACCATACAGAACAATATCTGCATATTTGCTTAATGCAGTTTTCTTAAGCTTGTCAAGGGAATACTTAACATTGTATTTGTGACCGTGAACAGCAAATACGGATGTTTTATTATCAGGACAAATCAGAAGCTCATCGGGACTTAGACTGGCAAAATCGCAGTTACCTGCAACATGGAGAAATTTTTTATCCGGATACATTGTATAAGCGGTATTCAGCTCACGTTCTCCGTCGCCAAGATGAATATAAAGGTCAGCGTGAAAATTTTGTATTATATGGTCTATAATACGGAAATTTCCGTGCGAATCAGACATTACAATTAATTTCATTGCTGCAAACTCCGTTCTGATAGTAAATAAAGGTTATATATAAAGAAATTATATCATAAATATAGAATAAATACAATGGTTAAAAAAAGGTTTTTTAAAAACCTTAATTTATTTTTGAAAGGCGTGTTTACTTATGGCAAATATTGATCCTAAAAAAGCAGATGGACTCCTCAAGGCAGTAAGCAAAAAACTGAACATTCCTCCGGATCAGCTGAAAAAGGAGCTGGAGGCAGGAAAGTTTGATTCAGCGCTTAACAATATGAGCCAAAGTGAGTCAGCAAAGTTCCAGCAGGTTATGAAGAATCCAAAGCTTATTGAGAAGTTTATTTCTACTCCGCAGGCACAGGCGTTGTATAAAAAATTAAGCGGCGGAAAATAAATTAAATTGACGGCTACGGCGAAGGGGGAGTGACTTCCGAATTATGGATGATATTATGGGTAAATTCCGGGAGGTGCTTTCCGATGAAGAAAGCATGAAGCAGCTGGGTGAATTAGCACAGATGTTTTCCTCCTCTGATGCCGGAGAAAGCAGCAGCGAACAGGAAGAACAACCGGAAAGCGACGGCGGAAACAATCTTTTTGGAGATTTTGATTTCACAAAGATTCTGCAGATTCAACAGATAATGGGTTCAGTTTCTGAAGACAAAAATGCCGGACTTTTACTTGCTTTGAAACCTCTTCTTAAGGAAGAAAGGCAGGCCAAGGTTGATAAAGCCGTGAAGATGCTGAAGCTTTTTGCGGTGTGGTCTGTCCTGAAAGACAGCGGCTTGCTGAAAGATTTCTTGTGAGGAGGGGAGAAAATTGCAGTATAGTCAGTCGGATATAAATAATATGCGGCAGGACGCCCTAAGGCGTACAAGGGAAATGCACAGGCAGAGCAGAAACAGCAATGTACAAGCCGCAATTCCCATTGAAGTTAAAGAATCCGAACCGGAAAAAGAAACTGTCGCTGAGGAAATAAAACAAGAGCAGTTTAAAAAAGCTATTGATACACCTAAACAGAATAAAAAGGGAGGTAATTTTATAGGAAATATACTCTCTGATATTTTAGGCAGTGAAGGGGGAAAGCTTGACAGTGATAAGATAATAATAATTGCTCTTATATTTATTCTTGCAAAAGAGGGAGCAGACTTAAAGCTTCTTCTTGCTTTAGGATATATTCTGATGTAAAATCAAAGGAGAAAAATATGAATGCAAATATTTTTAAAGCAATTTGGGTGATTGCCGGCATAATAATGCTTATTTATTATGGAAGAAGGAAAAAAACGTTACGTTCAGCGCTTTTCGGAATGACAAGCGGATGCGCAGCGCTTGTCGCTCTTCATTATTTTGGTGATTATATAGGTTTTGCACCGGATATAAATATGTTTAACACAATGGTTTCACTCATTTTAGGAATACCCGGAGCTGTTCTGATAATGGCGGCTAATATTTTGGGATAAAAAAATACCCGACCGTTAATCGGTCGGGTACTGAAATTGTAAGCAATAAATTACTTAATTTCGATTGTAGCGCCAGCTTCTTCAAGCTTAGCCTTGAGTTCTTCAGCTTCTGCCTTGGAAACGCCTTCCTTAAGAGCCTTAGGAGCAGATTCAACAACTTCCTTAGCTTCCTTAAGTCCGAGACCGAGAGCATCCTTTACAGCCTTGATAACAGGCATCTTAGAATCGCCGAAGGAAGCAAGAACTACGTCAAATTCTGTCTTTTCTTCAGCAGCAGCAGCGCCGCCGGCAGCAGGAGCAGCTGCAACAGCTGCTGTTACACCAAATTCTTCCTGAATAGCGTCAACCAGTTCAGCGAGTTCGAGAACTGAGAGAGCCTTAATTTCTTCAATAAAATTTAAAATCTTTTCTGAAGCCATGATTAATAATCTCCTTTATGTTATAATTGATTTCGACATATAAAATGTCACAATAAAAATTAAGCTGCGTCTTCTGACTTGCTGTCCACAACAGCCTTGAGGATTGCAGCGAGACCCTGGATAGGACCCTGCAGTGAACCAACGAGCTGAGAAAGAAGAACATCCTTTGATGGAATTTTTGAAAGAGCCATTACGCCGTTTTCATCATAAATTTCACCGTCAACCATTCCGGCTTTAAGTGTGAATTTTCCATCAGAAGCAGACGCAAATTTACCGAGTATTCTTGCTGGAGCTGTCTGATCATCGTTAGAAACAGCAATAGCAGTTGTTCCTTCAAGAACGCTTTCAAGACCTTCAATACCTGCATTCTTAAGAGCAAAACGCAGCATGGAATTCTTTTCAACAGAATACTTTACATTTGCTTCGCGAAGTTCACGTCTGAGCTTAGTATCTTCCTCAACAGTAATACCTCTGTAATCAACAAGAACGCATGAAACTGCTGATTTAAGAGTTTCTGTAAGCTGTTCAACCTTAGCCTTCTTAGCTTCTAAAACCTTTTCGCTTGGCATTATAGTTTCACCTCCGATTATTTGTATAACCGTATTATAAAAGAATAATGCAAAAGCCCTTTCTTTGTGAGAAAGGGCATAAATAATCATATTATCATGCACATTCCTCGGCTGGACTTACGGCTTATGCCACCAACTGTCTTTAGAATACGATTTTTGTTTTTCAACTTTTAAATTATATCACATATAAATTTTCATGTCAAGCTTTTTTTGAAAATTATTTTAAAACTTCCAATGCTTTCATTAGCTGGGAGTCTTCTCCGTCAGGAATTTCTTCAAAATCAACGTTTAGATATTTTTCAGGAAGATCAATTTCATAGTCTGGCTTCAAGCCAATACCATGATAACAATCAGACTTAGCTGTTTTATATGCAGCAACAGTGATTCTAAGACCGCCTCCGCCGTCAAGATCAACAGTATTCTGCATAATACCCTTGCCGAATGTATTTTTTCCTACAAGTACGGCTTTGTCAAAATCCCTGAGCGCTGAGGAAAAAAGTTCGGAGGCGCTTGCAGTATTTTCGTTTACAAGTACTGCCATAGGCAGGTTAAGTTCATTTTTATCTGAACGGCATATTACCTCGTTTTTTCCATTTTTAAACAGAGCAGTGGCTACATCGCCTTCAGGAAGCAGGGGATCAAGGCATGATTCACAGGTAGTCAGCAGCCCCCCTCCGTTATTTCTAAGGTCAAATATAATAGCTTTTGCTCCGCTTTTAATAGAGTTATCCAGAGCTTCTTTGTATTGGGAAACTGTATTTTCCTTAAAACCCTTGATCCGGATGTATGCAATATTATTTTCAAGCATTTTATGAGTAACCGTAATTGTATCGATTTGTTCACGCAGCATGGTAAATTCTTTTTCAGTTTCATTTCTCATAATAGTAAGATTTACTTCTGTTTCCGGTTCACCTCGAACCAGATTTACGGCGTCTGAATATTCCATTTTGGAAATGTCATTTCCATTTATTTTTATAATAATATCATTTATTACAATTCCGGCTGACTCAGCAGGGGAATTGGGATTAACTTCAATAACCTTTAAGGTACCGTTTTCTGATTCAGTAACAGTAATACCTATACCGCTTACTGAGCCTTTGGAATCTTCAATATCTGCTTCATACTCCTCAGGAGTCATATATGCCGAATATCTGTCATTAAGACCAGAAACCATTCCTTTGAGTGCAGCGTCAGTTATGGCATCATTGTCTACATCCTCATAATAGTTATTATTTATGTAGTTCTGAACTTCATATATTCTGTTTATTTCCTTTGATTTATTTCTGAGTTCTGCTATACTGTCATTGCATATACTAAAGGAAAAAAGTGTTGTAAAGGAAAACGTTACAACAGACGCAACTGCTGCAATAAGCCCGGCAGATTTAATGCTTATTTTTTTATTATTCATTTTAGATCCTTTCTGATGTTATTTATGCTAAAATAAAACATCGTAATCATACAAAAATATGGGACAAGAAAACCTGCCCCATATTATTATATTATTTTTGTATTGAAATTATAAGTAATTTCTTGGGTTTGTAGCAGAGCCATTAACTCTTACTTCAAAGTGGCAATGATTTCCGGTTGAAAAACCTGTTGTACCAACTGAAGCAATTGATTCTCCTCTGGAAACATATTGTCCCGAAGAAACGAATACACTTGTACAGTGACCATACAGAGTTGAAATTCCGTTGCCGTGGTCTATCAGAACGTAATTTCCGTATCCGCCTCCGCAGCCGCAGCTGCCGTCCTTTGGATAATTATGTGTACATCCTGATGAAACAAGGATAACAGTACCGCCTTCAGCAGCTGTAATAGTTGCTCCGCTGCTGCCAGCTATATCAATACCATTGTGATTAGTACCCCATCTGTAGCCAAATTCACTTGTTACACCATAGGAACTAGGAACCGGCCATGCAAGCGCTCCGCCGCTGTATGAGGGACCAGAAGGCTCGTCATTTGTATCGTTGTCAGAATTGTCATTGTCATTATCATCATTGTAATCGTCATTGCTGTTATTATCAGAACTGCTGTCATTATCATTATTATAGTCATTGTCATCAGAAGTATCAGGACTGCTGTTATTTGTCTGAGAATTATTATTTTTTTCATTTTGTCTTGCTATAGCGTCTTTAATTATTTCAATTTCATCGTCCTTTGCTTTATTATCAGCTTCAATAGCTTCCTTACTTCTTTGCTTTGAAGCAAGTTCAAGTTTTGCAGCATCCTGAGCTTCCTTTGAGTCATTAAAAATAGTCTGCAGCTCGTCAATGGCCTCCTGAAATTCTTCTCTGTTATCTTCCTGTTCCTTAATATTTGAATTTAGTTCACTTTGTTCAATATCAAGCTGTGCCTGAGATTCCTGAAGCTGATGAAGCTGAGTTTTAAGGGATTCTATAAGCTCGTTATCATGCTTTGAAACCTGTGAGATAAGTTCAAGCTTTGACAGCATATCATAAAAATCAGTTGCTCCGACAAGAGCAGAAGCAAGACTGTCGTTTCCGGAAACGTACATAGCACGGAGTCTTGCCTTAAATTCTTCCATGCCCTTATCAATATCCTTTTGCTTGTTCTTTATATCAATTTCAAGCTGACTGATTTTTTCTTTATTACTTTTTATTTTTTTGTGAAGATCTTCAAGCTTTTCATTAACTAATTGAAGATTTCTATTCTGCAGATCAATTTTATCTTGAATAGCTTCCTGATATTCAGCTTCAGTGTCAGAGATTTTCTGAAGTTTTTCTATTTTCTTTTCAATTTCTTCAATTTCTCTAATATTATCTGCTTTTTCCTGTTCAATGTCTTCAATAGTCTTAGCAGAAGATTTGGTTATTGAATGGTTATCGAAATATGTAATGCTTCCTGCTGTTATAAATGCGCATAGAATCAGGGAAGCAACCCTAAGGCTTTGTTTCTTAAAAAAGAATTTCATAATAAAATGCCGTTTTTTACGGCGAGTACACCACCAATCTGTTTTTTACGAAAAGGTTTATACGTTTAAATGCTTTCTTGTACTGAGAACGCTTCCCACAGCGCCCACCAGCGCTCCTGCAATAATATACAGTCCAGCGACCTTGAAAGCAATTTCAGCAAACGGGATAATACTTCCCATGCCGATGATATTCAGTATATTGACTTCCTTAGTGAGAAGTTCAACTACTGCGTCATATCCCATCCATGTAATCAGAGTAGCAACCATACCGGCGATTATTCCGGTAATCATACCCTCGACAAAAAACGGAATTCGTATGAAAGCGTTAGTAGCGCCCACATATTTCATAATACTTATTTCGTTTCTTCTTGCGAATACGCTTGCCTTGGTTGTATTTGAGATAATAACCATCGATACAATAGCAAGGGCAACAATAATAGCAGTTGCAATTATTGTAACAATTTTTTTCATTTCTGAAAGAATATTTACAAAATCATATGGAGCACGTATTCTGTAAACATGGTCGATTTCATTTAATGAATCGACAGTAGCGTCCGTCTGAGATATATCCTTTATTTTTACTCTGTATGAGTCAATAAGCGGATTGTCATCGCCCAGCGAATCAAAAATTTCCTCGTATTCAGCCATGCTGCTTTTCATATCATCAAAAGCCTGCTTTTTAGAATAGAAAGAAATTGATTTAATATTGTCCATCTGCTTCAATTTTTTACCGACTTCATCTGTCTGTTGTTTTGTTATATCCTCGTCCAAAAAGACAATAATTTCATTTTTGTTTTCAATTCCACCGATTATGGAATTTAGATTAACATAAAATAGAATAGAAAGTCCTACCAGAAGAATAGAAACCAACAAAACGCAGAAAGAAGCAAAAGCCATCATTCTGTTTTTCCAGACATTATCAAACCCCTGTTTAGTAAGATACCTTACACCGCTAAGCTTCATTATTGCCTCCAATCACTTCATCAAAGACAATTTCCCCGGAATTAATATTTATAATTCGGCCTCCGAAATGGCGTACAAGATCATGCTCGTGTGTAACCATGAGAATTGTCGTTCCGCATTCATTAATTCCCTTAAGAAGTTCAACTATTTCAAAAGAAAGTTCCGGATCAATATTTCCGGTAGGTTCGTCGGCAATAATCAGCTGAGGATCATTTACAAGGGCTCTTGCTATGGCGACACGCTGCTGCTCGCCGCCTGAGAGCTGAGTCGGATAAGAGTTTGATTTATCCTGAAGTCCCACAAGGCTGATAACGTAGGGGACTCTTTTTCGTATGTATCGTCTCGGTGCGTCGATTACACGCAGTACAAAAGCGATGTTTTCATAAACTGTCATAGTAGGAATGAGTCTGAAGTCCTGAAATACAAAACCGATAGTACGTCTAAATTCAGGAATTTTTTTCTTTTTCAAAGTACTAAGGTTATAATTGTTTACCTGAACCATTCCGCTTGTTGCGTCTATTTCCTTAAGAATGAGTTTAATGAGAGTACTTTTTCCGGCGCCGGAGGAGCCGACAACAAAAGCAAATTCACCGTCTTCAACCCTAAGACTAACATTATTTAACGCATCAACGCCCGTTGAATAGGTGACTGATACATTTTTAAGTTCTACCACAAGGACACCTTCCTTTTGCCGTAAATACGGCTTTATGAGATTAGCCCGGTTTAGAATTTAACTGGATTTGCCGAAAGATATTTCTTTACCATAAGGGCAATTTTAAATATAATTGCGTGGTCAAATTCTCTCAGATCAAGTCCTGTCAGTTTCTTAATTTTTTCAAGGCGGTACACAAGAGTATTTCGGTGTACAAAAAGTTTTCTTGATGTTTCGGAAACGTTAAGATTATTTTCAAAAAATTTCTGGATAGTGAAAAGTGTTTCATGATCCAGTGATTCTATACTGCCTTTTTTGAAAACCTCGTGAAGAAAAGTATCACAAAGTGTTGTAGGCAGATGATAAATAAGTCTTGCGATTCCGAGATTATCATAGCTTACAATATTTTTGTCAGTATCGAATACTTTTCCGACCTCAAGCGCCATTTGAGCTTCCTTAAATGAGCGTGCTAAATCCTTTATGCCTGTAACAGCAGTACCGATTCCCACATTTACTCTTGTGTAGAATTCACTGCTAAGGGTATCAGCAATTGAACGGGCAAGCTTTTCGAGATCCTTCGAGTCAACAGTACTTTTGATTTCTTTAACAAGAACAATATCACTTTCGGTGATGTTGAAAACAAAATCCTTATTTTTATCCGGGAAAAGATTTTGGATAACATCATATGCGGAAATATCGTTAGCAGAAACAATTCTAATCAAAAGAACAACTCTGCTGATCTCTGCATTAAAGTGAAGTTCTCTTGCCTTGATAACAATGTCACCGGGAAGGACATTGTCCAAAACAACGTTCTTAATGAAATTATTTCTGTCGTATTTTTCGTCGTAATATTGTTTAATATTTGAAAGGCTGATTGCCATAATGCTTGCATATTTTGCAGCATTATCATCAACGCCCTCAACAAAAACGGCATATTCCGGCTTTACTCTTGAGCCGAACGGTTTATATGTATAACCGTCTCTTATAAAAATATCATGCGAGTCGCTTAGATCAAGAGAAACAAATTCATTAGTTGTTCCTACTTTGGTAAGGTCGCTGCATGCGATAATAGTTGCGGTTTCGTCCACAACACCGATAACCGTATTGACGGCGTCTCTCATCTGATGAACAAGACCTTGGAATAATCTGTTTGACATATCGGCATTCCTTTCTGTGTTTCAATTTTTTATTTCAGCGCGTTTAAAAATGCCTTAATATATTACAAATTGTAACACATTAAAAGCGTTCAATTGTTAACAAACTGTTAACAATTGAACTTTGAAAGTAAATTTTCACAAATAATCGCATATAATTTAGTTTAAAATGCGGTTAAAGTTTAATATTTTGTAACTGAAATGTAATTCGAAGGTATTATTTACATTTTTTCAGGACAGTCAATTTTAAGAATTGTCAGTGAATTTCTGAGCACCTGAAGAACAGCTGAACACAGAACAAGTCTTGACTTTTTCAGCTGAGGAGTTTCAGCATTCTTTACACTGCAAGCGTCATAGAATTTGTGGAAAAGTGTTGCCAGTTCAACTGAATATTTGGTAATTTTCGCTGGGTCATAATTTAAAGCGGCGCTGTCTATTTCAGCCGGAAGTGAAGCAATATGCCGGATAAGCTCTATTTCCTGAGGCGTATCAAGTATATCAAGTTCAGAAATATCATAATTTCCAGCTTCACATCCTTCCGCCTTAAGATTAGCAATAAGACTGCATATACGTGCATGAGCATACTGAACATAGTATACGGGATTTTGAGAGGACTTTTCAACAGCCAAATCAAGATCAAAGTCAAAATGTGAATTTGGTTCACGAAGATTAAAGAAGAATCTTGCGGCGTCTATTGGAATTTCATCAAGGAGAGTAGAGAGAGTAACTGCTTTTCCTGAGCGCTTGGAAAGCTTATATTTTTCGCCGTTACGGACGAGGTTTACCATCTGCATAATTACAATTTCAAGCTTGTCCGAATTTACGCCGAGTGCGGTCAGGGCAGCCTTCATACGGGGGATATAACCGTGATGGTCTGCACCGAAAATGTCGATTGCCTTGTCAAAGCCTCGTGTAACAAGCTTATTATAGTGGTATGCGATGTCAGGAACAAAATAAGTTACTATTCCGTTAGCTCTCACAAGAACACGGTCTTTTTCATCACCCAGTTCAGAGGATCTAAACCAAAGGGCTCCGTCCTGTTCGTAGGTGTATCCGCTTTCTTTGAGCTTTTCAATAATTTCACTTACAGCACCATTGTTATGAAGTGTACTTTCTCTAAACCAAGTATCGTAACTTATACGGTATCTTGAAAGATCTCTTTCAAGTCCAGCAATATTTTTAGGAAGTGCATAATCAGTAAGAGTTTTTTTGCGTTCAGTTTCGTCAGCTTCAGATAAAGCAGAACCATTTTCTCTGTAATAGCTTAGGGCATGAGCTATAATATCCGCACCGCGGTAAACATCCTCCGGCATAGGGAATAGCTCATCGTTTTCGAAAATCTCACGGCAAATTTCCTCATCGCTTTCGGATAAAATAAGGTTAGCGGCTTTAGGACTGCAAATCTGCATGAATCTCAGATCAAGGGACTTTCCAAATTTTTCGATTTGGTTTCCGGCGTCATTAATATAAAATTCTCTTTCGACACTAAAGCCAGCCCAACTCATAATTTCTGCGAGGCAGTCGCCGATGGCGCCGCCTCGGGCATTTCCGATATGCATAGGTCCCGTAGGATTGGCGGAAACAAATTCAACAAGTATACGTTTATTGTTTCCGGTTTCAGTTTTTCCGTATTTACAGCCTTCGATAAGAACATTATTAATAACATCTGAAAACCATCTTCTTCCGAGGAAGAAATTTATGAATCCCGGACCTGCTATTTCAGCACGTTCAAAATATGTACCGTCAAGAACCAATTCTTCGCAGATCAATTCAGCAATTTTTCTCGGAGGAAGTCTTAATGCCTTAGCGCATACCATTGCCGTATTAGCAGCGAAATCGCCATGGCTTTTATCAGCAGGAATCTCGACTCTGAAATCCGGAAGAGGTTCAGCCGGAACCTTTCCAAGTGATACAAGGCGTCCGAGAGCATTCATAATAATATCACGGATCTGCATAGAAGCAAGCTTTGTAAGGTTTGCCATTATATTAATCATACCTTTCTGTTATGCATTTTTTATATTCATTACAATTTCATTATCAGACAAATAACTCGAGTTAACGTCAATAGTATATTTCAAATAAAGACGGCCTCCGTCCGATGTAAGACTGTTGTCTATTTTATGGGTATATATACCCACAATCATTTCACCGTAAGGCGTTTCATAGTGGCAATGATGTTTTTTGCCGGGTTCAATCACAAGATCGGAATGGGTAGAACCAGTTCTTATTATTGACGCGATACTGTTGCCGGTAACTGCAATTTCTGTTGTAGAACCGTCAAACCCCGTAGCTTCTGAGTCTTTGTATGTTATTTTAAACGAATCTGAGCCTTCATTCCTTAAATTTCCCTCAGTAATAAGGGAAGTTTCAGTTTTTTCATTATATATGGATTGAATGCTTATCATTTCAATCATTACGTTTTTTTTATTCAATTTCATTCCCCTAAGCTGCAGCTGAACACTTCGCCTTCCACTGGATGACCAAGAAAGTTTTCGGCATTTTCCTTGAAAAGCTCGGTGCTGTCGCTTACATAAAAAATATTTTTTCCCATTTCAGTTCTGTCCGAAAGAAGATCTCTTTCAAAAAGACAGCTATGAGCGTATTTTGCGGCTTCCATTCCTGAAGAGATAAGAGTTACCTTTTCACCCATTACGTCGGAGATTATGTCTTTGATAACGGGATAGTGGGTGCAGCCTAAAATAAGAGTGTCAACATTTTCTGCTTTTATCGGCTCCAGATATTCCTCAGCGGCAAGCCGTGTAATTTTATTGCCTCTGTCAGTATAACCGTTTTCAACCAGATGAACAAAAAGGGGACAGGAGTTTCCTATAACTGAAACATGAGGATTTACGGATTTTATAGCTTTTGCGTAGCTTCCGCTTCGAATTGTAGCAGGGGTTCCGATAACGCCGATTCTGCCGTTTTTGGTGGCAGCACAAGCTGCCTGAGCTGCAGGAAGGATTACTCCGGTAAAAGGCATATCTTCAATAAATGGTTTTGTTCCTACAACGGAACTGACTGTACCGCAGGCGGCGATTATCATTTTAATTTTATGCTTTCTGAGAAATTCTGCGTCCTGCCGGGCGTATCTCATAACTGTTTCACGGCTTCTGCTTCCGTAGGGAACTCTTGCCGTATCTCCAAGATAAATTATATTTTCATTGGGAAGAAGCCGGTTAAGCTCCTTGACTGCGGTAAGACCGCCCATTCCTGAGTCAAAAACCCCGATTGCATCATTGTTCATGGTGAATCATCCCTTTAATCAATAATTTCTGTCAGCATTGTCGATTGCCTGTTCAATAAGTTTATCAATAAGATAGCCATATGACATTCCAAGATCCTCCATAAGCTTAGGATACATACTTATAGGAGTAAATCCCGGCATTGTATTAATTTCATTTAGAATAACTGTACCGTCATCCTTTAGGAAAAAGTCAGCTCTTGAAAGACCCTTGCATCCCATAGCCTTATAAGCTCTGATTGCAGTATCTCTTATTTCCTTTGAGGCTTCATCAGAAATTCTTGCCGGAATGTGAAGATTTGTGGAGTTTGTAATATATTTGGAATCATAGTCATAAAAGTCGCTGCTTGTGTCAATTTCACCAACGAATGAAGCAAAAGGAGAATCATAACCAAAAACTGCAACTTCAAGTTCTTTACCTTCAATAAATTCTTCAATAATAACTTTATTGTCATGGGAGAAAGCAATTTTAACGGCTTCCTTCAGAGTTTCCATATCATATGCTTTGTTTATTCCGATTGAAGAACCGCAGTTTGCAGGTTTAACAAACAGAGGAAATCCCAGATCATCTGCAATTAGAGCGCATTCCTTATCAAGGTGATTAAGATTTCTCAGACCGAGCATTTTCCATTTTGCAGTTCTGATATTGTTATAGTCAAGAATTGAATGCGTATGAGATTTATCCATACAAGCGGCTGAGGAAAGCAGACCGCAGCCGACATACGGGATTTTTGACATATCAAGAAGCCCCTGAATGGTACCGTCCTCGCCGTTTTTACCATGCAGAACAGGGAAAACAACGTCGATTTTTTTAATAGAAGCGGTACCGCTTTCGATAGTGATAATTCCCTTATGCAAAGGATCAGGGGATATAACGGCGGAAGCGCAGTCAGGGTCCTTTTCCCATTCTCCGGAGGAAATATTGTCAACATCTCCCGGATAATAAAGCCAGCGGCCTTTTTTAGTTATTCCTATGCAGACAACTTCATATTTGTCCTTTGGTATGTTTTTAATTACATTTGTTGCAGAAACCAGTGAAACATCATGTTCGCTGGAAGCGCCTCCGAAGATTACAGCTACTCTGATTTTAGACATGAAATTACAGCTCCTTTATAACTATAAAAATAAATTTCAATCATGTATCAATATATTTTAACATATTTCACAAAAAACTGCAAGTATTTTTTACATTACAGTTTAAATTTTATTATTGAAATTATTGTTATATATATTATACTATTATAATGACTGAAAATAGACTAAAAATTCAAATTGTATTTTTTCTATTGACTTAAGGAAAAATATGTGATATAATGAAGTTACCTCTTTTAGGGGTCTATTTTTTTGTTGGAAAAATGCTCCTAAATCTGAGGGAGGCAAACTATTTATTTTCCGTATTTCCGGAAAAATTTCGTCAGGAGGTGCCGATATGAGAGTAAAGGTGACTTTAGCTTGTACAGAATGCAAGCAGCGCAATTATTGTACGAAGAAAAACAAGAAGAATGATCCTGACAGACTTGAAATGAATAAATATTGCAAGTTCTGTAAGAAACACACTCTTCACAAGGAAACAAAGTAACCGGAGGTCTGATTTTATGGCTAAAAAAGATAAGGTTAAAAAGGCCTCGGACAAGTCAAAGAAACCTAACAGAATTGTTAAATGGTTCAGGGACTTGAAAAGTGAATTTAAAAAGGTAGTATGGCCGGGCAAAAAGCAGGTGTTCAACAATACTTTCGTTGTAGTTGCAACTGTTGTGATATGCAGCGCTTTTGTCGGAGCATTTGACTACGGTCTGCTGAAGCTTTTCTCATTTCTTATTGATCTGGGATAAGCAAAGGAATGATTACTTAGGAGGATATTTATATGTCAGAAGCAGCAAAATGGTATGTGGTTCACACATATTCGGGATATGAGAACAAGGTAGCTCAGAATATCGAAAGAGTTGTGGAAAACAGAAAGCTTCACGATCTGATCCTTGAAGTAAAAGTTCCTACTGAAAAGGTAACTGAAATTACCGACGGCAAAACCAAGGAAGTGGAAAGAAAAACTTATCCCGGATATGTTCTGCTGAAAATGGTTTATACTGACGATTCCTGGTACGTTGTAAGAAATACCAGAGGCGTTACCGGATTTGTGGGTCCTGCTTCAGAACCAACCCCTCTTTCAGAAGATGAAGTAAGGGCACTGGGTGTTGAAATCAGCTCAGTCAAGGTTAACTTTGAAGTGGGAGATCAGGTTAAGGTATCCGGAACAGCTATGGACGGTTTTGTCGGAATAGTCCAGAAAATTGATGTTGAAAACAGCACGGTTGATGTTGTTGTTTCAATGTTCGGACGTGAAACTCAAGCTACGCTTGCTTTAAATCAGGTTATAAAGTTTGAGGATTAATTAAAAAACAAGCTGCGAATGCTTAAAGTGGGAGAGATAAAAATTTTTCATTATCTCGGTGTTACCACAATTATGGAGGTGCAAAAGCATGGCACAGAAAGTAGTTGGCTATATAAAGCTTCAGATTGCAGCAGGTAAGGCTACTCCTGCTCCGCCGGTTGGTCCTGCTCTTGGTCAGCACGGTGTAAACATTATGGCTTTTACAAAAGAATTTAATGAAAGAACAAAGAACGATATCGGTATGATTATCCCTGTAGTTATTACAGTATATGCTGACCGTTCATTCTCATTTGTTACAAAGACACCGCCTGCGGCAGTTCTTATCAAGAAGGCTTGCGGTATCGAAAGCGGTTCAGGTGTTCCTAACAAGACAAAGGTTGCTAACATCACTAAGGAACAGGTTCAGAAGATTGCTGAACAGAAGATGCCTGACCTTAATGCAGGTTCATTGGAAGCGGCTATGAGCATGATCGCTGGAACTGCTCGTTCCATGGGTATCGTTGTAGTTGATTAATACCTGATGGATGACGGAAAGTATGTTAAAAATGCTTACGTCTTCTGAATGGTGGGAGGAAATTTCCGCTAACCGGATGTGCGTCTGAGCAATTCGGTATTACCACTTTAAATGGAGGATTTATAATGAAACACGGCAAAAAATATATGGACAGCTGTAAAGCTGTTGACAGCACTAAGCAGTATGATTCTGCTGAGGCTCTTGACCTTGTCTGCAAAAATGCAAAGGCTAAGTTTGATGAAACAGTTGAAGCACATATCCGTCTCGGCGTAGATTCAAGACACGCTGACCAGCAGGTAAGAGGCGCAGTTGTTCTTCCTAACGGAACAGGTAAGAACGTTCGTGTATGCGTATTCTGCAAGGAAGAAAAGTATGATGCTGCAAAGGAAGCAGGCGCTGAATATGTAGGCGGTATGGATCTTGTTGATAAGATCATGAAGGAAAACTGGATGGAGTTTGACGTTGTTGTAGCTTCACCTGACATGATGGGTCTTGTAGGACGTCTTGGTAAGGTTCTCGGTCCTCGCGGTCTTATGCCTAACCCAAAGGCTGGTACAGTAACACCTGATGTTGCAAAGGCTGTAACAGAAGCTAAGGCTGGTAAGATTGAATATCGTCTTGATAAGACAAATATCATTCACTGCCCAATTGGCAAGGCTTCATTCGGTGCTGGAAAGCTTGAAGAAAACTTCTCAACACTTATGGAAGCAGTTGTAAAGGCTAAGCCAGCCGCTGCTAAGGGTACTTATATTAAGTCCTGTACAGTTACATCTACAATGGGTGTTGGCGTACCAGTTTCTACTTCTAAGTACGGCGCATAAGTAATAATGTATAACTTCAAAGCGAACTTAAAAGTTCGCTTTGTTTGTATTTTGAAAACCCCCGGCCAAGCCGGGGGTTGTTTATTATAGTATAAACAAAAGGATGACTGAATTTAGTCATCCTTTTTGATTTATTAGTCTTCCATTCCGCCTCTTTGATAGAAAAATTCCAGAATGGAAATCGCGCATCCGCCTTTAAATTCAAGTTCGCCTTCTGTACGGCTCACTCTTGTTTTCTTAGCAAGTTCTTCGCCGTAATGAAGTGAAAGATAATTTTTTACGAAATCATTGATCCATTCATCAATGTAAAAACCGTGAAGAACAATATATTTAGCAAAAAATGCATTGGAAAGGTTATTAAGAAGTACTGATAAGCATTTGAGAACGCCGTTCATTACTTCAAGTACTCCTATGTCACCCTTGGAAGCTGCCATGGATATTGCCTTCCAGTTAATATTTTCTTTATTGCCTGAAGTGATTTCCCACAATATAGGAGTCTTTTCTGATGAGAAAACTTCCTGATACTTCTCCTGAATAGCAGTTTCAGTGAGTTCAGCCTTTACAGATCCGTCAGGATATCCTTCGATCTGACGTCCGTCTGTATTTACAATCATTTTTTCAACACTGTTTGTATGCTCAACATAATCATGCATGATCTCATTTTCAAGAAGTATTGAAATATTGAAATGTTTACCCATTTTCAGGAATATGTAATTTCCTGATTTTTCTGCATAAACATCATTCTGATTAGAAAGCGCAAGAGCGCTGATAAGGTTTTTGCATGAAACTCGTATATTAAGTTCACTTTCGATCTTGTCAGCAAAAGAGGAAAAGTCAAGCTTTCCGTCTTTGTAATAAATTTTCATTTTGCTGCACATTTCCGGAAGAATACCGATACCGATACCGAGAATTTTTGAACGATCCAGACAAGAATTCTGTATCATTTTCTTTGAGCTTGTAATTATAAAGTCAACAATATCTTCTGTTGTAGTAGCCGGTGTAATATCTATCATATCCTTGTCAAGTATTTCACCGCTTATGTTGGTTAGACCGACTGTAATGGCGTTTTCATTTATTGCCGCGCCAAGTGCGAATTTGAAATTAGGGTTAATGTCAATAAGAATTTTTCTTCTTCCTTTTTGAAGATTTTCAGGAATAATAGGAGCTTCTCCTACTTCATAAAGAACGCCCTCTTCAATCATTTCGTTAGTAATAATTGTAACGGCAGCACGTGTTATTTTTAGAGTGCTTGCAATATCAACTCTTGAAATAGGACCGTTTTCCTTTATTACGCTTAAAATATGCGTCCTGTTTCTTCTTTTTAAATCAAGTTTGCTGATGCCTTGAAATTCCATAATATTCTCCATTCTGCCGTATGTATTTTTCCGGAAATTTATATACGGCGTAAAATTCCGGAATATTCCTAATTAAAAGAGGTTAATCGGAATATTAAATATATAAATATGATTATATTAAATTATATTTATATAATCATAATTTCTGATATAAAGACACTATTGCAGGCATAGTTATAACCGATGCGAGCGTTGTAACTGCAAAGATTTCAGATGCGTACAGTGAATTTCTGTCATATCTAAGTGAAAACATTGTACACATAGTAGCTGCTGGTGCTGAAACTGCAATCAAAACTGACAATTCAACAGTTTTATCAGCAGGTATAAAAGAAAATACCATAGCAACCACTGCCGGAATCAGAATAAGTGTCAGAAAAGTAATATAATATATTCTTGGGTTTTTCAATGCTTTCAGGATATTAGTTCTTGCAATAGTTGCCCCTGCTACGATCATAGCAACTGGTGTATTCATCGAACCGACAAGGTCAAGAGTGTTACCCAGAAAACCGGGAAGCCTTAAACCGGTCATGAAGAAAATAAATCCAAGACATATTGCAATAACAGATGAAGAAGTAAGGGCATTTACAATATTCTTCATACTTTTCTGTCCAGACATCATAATAACACCATGAGTCCAAACAAGAATATTGAAAGCAGTTAGGTAGGCTGTCAGATAGAAGACGCCTTCAGAGCCGAGCAGGGCTTGTATTAGCGGTATTCCCATAAATGAACAATTGCTGTAAACGCATGAAAAGCGTTCTATATCTGTTTCACGGTTTTTCTTTTTTCTCACAGCGGTATAAGATATAATTGCTGCAATAAAAAAAGAAATTACACCAAGAAGCAGGGCAGCGGCAAAACCTTTAAGAAGCCTTGCTTCAAGTTTTTTCTGATATGCCATAAAAATAACAATAGGATTAATAACGAGAAGCGCCAGTCTTGAAAGCTCTTTAGAACCGCTTTCGCTGATAATGCCGATCTTGTAGCATAATATTCCCAAACAAATTAAAATCAGCATAATAACAGCCTGATTTAAAAGGGTAGTAATCATTTTGAATCCTCCGCTTAAAAAAGTTTAATTAAAATACAGATAACCGGCGTTATAATATATAAAGCGGTAAGTACAAGCAAAAAGAGCGATGTTACAGCAATACCGGAAATTCTGCATATCTGCTTTGAATAAATTCGGCGGCTTATTTTTAATAGAATTAATAAAATAAATCCAGCGGCAGAAAAAGCAAGAGAAATTTTTAATCCAGGAGGATAATAAACCATTTTTATGCTGTTATGACCTTTTTTTAATTTCAGAGCACAGAATGCGTCATTAACTCTGTATAAATCTGCTTTTTGATTATTTATATATGCTGTAAATCCTTTGTCCCAAGGGACGCTCAGATAAAGGTAATTATCTGATTTGCTTTCACATTCCAGAGTAATTTTATTCCCATTAATTTTAGGTTCAACTGCTGAAATTTTGTCTATGGCATTTTTTAGGTTATTTATATCAATGCCAAAAACCCCAAAGGAAGCTGCACTGACATCCTGATTTATTATGACTGATATTTCAGCCGTTTCGTCTGTAAATTCTCCCAGATCAAGAAATCCGTTTGATTTCTGATTCGGGTAGTTGTCATTTATGCAAATACCGTTTACATAGACGGAAGCAGCATGATACTGATCCTCGGTAATTCTGTTGCTTATATTGTCAAAAAGATCAAAATAAAGCTGCTGATTTCCTTTTACATAAATGCTGTATTTAACTAAGCAGACATTGTTTGCCAAATCTCCGGAAGAAATATTATACTTTTTATTTTTGTATTCTACTAATCCGGATATTACCTCATAATCATATCTTTGTACAATATTATCTGCATTAAGCATTTTTTTTGCAAGCTGTTCCTGAACTGCTGCTCTGTCAGTAAAATCAAGAGAAGAATTGTTTTCAGGAGAGTTAGCGTTGATTATACCTGCCGGACAGACAATGCTGCTTTCAGCAATGGTATAAGCGTCATTTTTTCCGAGATTTTTTTGATAGGATTTGAAGTCGAAACTGGAGCCGATAGAGTATCTTACAGACAGCAAAGCATCTGTAAGGATAGTTCCTCCGTTGGGGCTTACTTCCATCCAGTAAGAAGAATAACCAAGCTTTTTCATTGCAAACATATATTTTTCAGGTGTTAGAGATGTGTAGTGAGAAAGGGAATTATATCCCAGGGCTCCAGTCATGTTTGCATGAATATATTTTTTTTCAGCTTTAGTTCTGTAAAGACCGTTTTTTTCAGTAATTCCCTCAGCTTTCAAAGAGTTGCTGAAAACAGTGTCGTCATTAGACGCAAAACCCACATAAACGAAGGAGTTTACTGCGGCTTCAATAATAAATATTAATGAGAAGAACAAAGCTGAAAATCCGGCGCTTAGACGTTTACGTCTTAACGCCATCAGAACTGAAAAATACATAACAGCACTTAGTAAAAACAGTATCAGCATTAATATGAACTGTTCTCCGCTGGTATGCAGCGTCTGTACAAAATGTGACAGTTCAGTTTTGTAGTTTTTCAAAATAAATACGGCAGCTGTACCGTATCCCGCAATAAATATGCAGATTACTGCCGCAGTTAATTTATTTATTTTTATTTTGCCGTTTATCTCATGATAATATTCCAGAAGATGTGCAGTGAGTGACAGCATAGTTAAAACTATGATATATCCGTACCTAAGCGGAAAACACTGATAGCTTCCGGTGTGCCAGAGCTTGTTGACAGGATCAATAAATACCGGTATCAGGAGCAGTAAAAGTAAGATCAGCTTATATCTTATAATTTTCTTGCGGCAAAGCTTGTTTTTCAGGAAAAAAGGGAGCATTGCTGCTGTAAGGGCCGTACACATTAATAGGCAGAGTTTTTCGCTTATGCTTTTGCTGAATGAATCAGTTAAAAAAGCTATAAATGTGTTTGAACCTCTCGCAGAAGCAGAAACCTGAAGATATGAACAAAGCCATACCGGTGAGGTTATAAGCGCTGCTGCAATACTGGAAACGGCAAAAGAAGCGGAAATTCTTTTTCTCATATCTTTTCTGCACACAATGATTATATACAAAGGCACAGAGATAATAAGGTAAATTATTACCATGTAAGATAGATAGTAATTCACAGTAATTATCAGAGAAAGCATGATACAGTACATAACAGATCTGCCGGTTCTGCACATTTTATCAACTGCAATGGCAAGAAGCGGGAAAAGGTACATTATATCCAGCCAGACAAGCGTCTGGTAATACATAAGACCAAATCCGCAGAAAGCGTACATAACGCTGAGCAAAGTGCCAAATGCAGGAGTCAGCTTCGGGTGGACAGTGCTGAAATATAGTGCGGATGACGCCGAAGCAGCTGCAAGTTTCAGAATCAGTAAGATATTAACGAAATAAATCATGTCCGCTTTAGGTATAAATGCAGTGAGAACATAAAACGGGCTTGCAAGGAAAAATAAAAAAATTCCCCAGAAATTCATTCCGCCGCAATTTGCAGTACTGTAAAAAATACTGCCTTTTCCATTCAGTATATCCTTGAGATCCATCAGTAAGGGGATTGTTTGTTGATCAAGATCGCACCAGGCAATTGTTTTTGATCCGAAGGGAAAAATACTGAAAACCGCATATACAGCCAACAACAATAAAATTGTTATTATTGAAGAAACGGCTGCAATTTTGTATCTGTTTTTACTTTTCATGATAAATTAACACTTTTTTACCTATAATAAATTAACATACATTATTATACAACATAATATATATAAAATCAAGACTTTTGTACAAAAAATGAATTAAATTATGATTTTTTATGAATATGTGACTGTAATTGCATAAAAAATCTATCACTTATAAACTGAGAAAATTTCAAATTATATTTATTATTAACAAGTTTATATTAAAATACCATACTTTTTAATATAAACTGCTGTCAGAATTGGAAAAACCAAGTAAAATGTATTAATTTTAATTTATGAATATTAAGTGAATAAAAATTCAGAAAAGTTTATATCAAGATTGAAAAAATTTATAAATTTTAAAACAAAACATGAAAAAATTTATGAAAATACTGAAAAAATTATCTTTTGTATAAGAAATAACTATTTGCGACAGAAACCGATAAAAAAACACCGTTTAAAAAAATTGATAAACATGTTATAATTCAAATATAAATAAAAGGAGGGGAATGACCGGAATGTCTGCATTGCTTAAAGAAAGAGAAAAGAAAATATCAAAGGAAAAAACTGTTTACATGGAAATGATGGGTGAAAACAGGGTACGCTGCCGTGTAACAGCCGGAAGCGCAAGCGAAAACGGAATTACATATGATATATACGGGGTAGAGCTTGAAATGAAAAAAGGTCCTTTGAGGATAAAAGAATCAATAGAAGATTTTGCCGAAGACCTTGATACGGCAGTGGAATTTTCAGGTTGGCTTGTTAAGCATGGGACAAAACCGTCGGAAATTTACAATGCAGCTTTGAATTTTCTGGGTTCTAAAATATAATACTGTAAAAAATTTGCTGAAATCGGATTATTTGTATTGAAATTTCAGAGATTATATTGTATAATAAATTTGTATGGGCGTAAATTGCCCGAAATGATGTAAATTATATTTGAAAGGAATTTTTATATGTACGCTAATCTGATGGATTCAATCGGCTTTGTTTCAGCTTCTGATCCGGAAGTCGGACAGGCAATGGCTAAGGAACTTGCAAGACAGAAAAGAAATCTTGAGCTTATTGCAAGTGAAAATATTGTAACCCCTGAGGTTATGGCTGCAATGGGTTCTGTACTTACAAACAAATATGCAGAGGGATATTCAGGCAAACGCTATTACGGCGGATGCGAGTGCGTTGACGTTGTTGAGGATATTGCTGTTGAAAGGGCAAAAAAGCTTTTCGGCGCTGAATATGCCAATGTTCAGGCTCATTCAGGAGCACAGGCTAATACTGCCGTTTATTTTGCACTTCTTGAACCAGGCGATACAGTACTGGGTATGAGCCTTGCACACGGCGGACATCTTACACACGGTTCTCCGGTAAACCTTTCCGGAAAGTACTTTAACTTTGTTTCTTACGGTCTCGGCGATGATGAAACTATTGATTATGATAAGGTTGAAGCACTCGCTAAGGAAAATAAGCCAAAGCTTATTGTTGCAGGAGCTTCCGCTTATCCGAGAATAATTGATTTCAAGCGTCTTTCGGAAATCGCTAAATCAGCAGGCGCTTATCTGATGGTGGATATGGCTCACATTGCCGGTCTTGTGGCTGCCGGCTGCCACCCGTCACCGATTGGCTATGCAGATGTTGTTACAACAACTACTCATAAGACACTCAGAGGTCCGAGAGGCGGTCTTATCCTAACTAACGACGAGGAGCTTGCAAAGAAGATTAACAAGGCTATTTTCCCTGGAATACAGGGCGGTCCGCTTATGCACGTTATCGCAGGCAAGGCAGTATGCTTCGGAGAGGCTTTAAAGCCTGAATTTGCTGAGTATCAGAAAAATGTTGTTAAAAATGCACAGGCTCTTGCTAAGGGTCTTGTTGAAAGAGGATTCAATCTTGTTTCAGGCGGTACTGATAACCATCTTATGCTGGTTGACTTGCGTCCGTTTGACATTACAGGCAAGGAACTTGAACACCGTCTTGACGAGGTATATATTACAGTTAATAAAAATGCAATTCCGAATGATCCTCAAAAGCCGTTTGTTACGAGCGGTCTTAGAATCGGTACTCCTGCTGTTACAACAAGAGGACTCGGAACAGCTGAAATGGAGCAGATTGCTGAGTTTATTTATCTTGCAGCTAAGGATTTTGAGAACAAGGCAGATTATATACGTTCAGGCGTTACTGAAATCTGTAATAAGTATCCGCTCTACGAATAATTATAAAATTAAAATGATAAGCGGCGGTGAATACTGCCGCTTTTTTCAAAGAGGTGAACATTATGGCTGCACCGTTGGCAGATTCAGTAAGACCATCATTACTTGATGATGTAGTCGGACAAAAGCATCTTATCGGTACAGGAAAACCCCTTAGGAAAATATTAGACAGCGGTCAAATTCCGAATATGATTTTTTATGGTCCGTCCGGAACGGGAAAGACCACTGTTGCAAGAATAATCGCTGAAAATACAAACATGACGCTGCATAAGCTGAACGGAACATCTGCTTCAATAGCAGATATAAAGGAAATTATTTCGGAGATAGGCACATTTGCTGGTGAAAACGGAATTTTGCTTTATCTGGATGAGATTCAGTATCTTAATAAAAAGCAGCAGCAAAGTCTGCTGGAATATATAGAAAACGGTGATATAACTCTTATAGCTTCGACAACTGAAAATCCATATTTCGCAGTTTTCAATGCCGTAATAAGCCGCTCAACAGTATTTGAATTTAAACCGCCGGAGCCAAGTGAAATAGAAAAAGCCGTTTACAGGGCATTTTCTATACTTTCGGAAAAAAATAATGTTGAATATGAAATTGAAGAGGGTGCGGCGGAACATATTTCAAAATGCTGCGGCGGAGATGTAAGAAAGGCTGTTAATACTGTTGAACTCAGCGCTTTGTCAGGTGATGTAACAGCTTCCGGCGTAAAAATAACCCTGGAAACCGTAAAGGCTCTTGCACAAAGGAGCAATATGCGCTATGACAGGGACGGGGATCAGCATTATGATATTCTTTCCGCACTTCAAAAATCAATTCGGGGTTCTGATGAAAATGCGGCGATTCATTATGCTGCAAGACTTCTGGAAGCAGGCGATCTTATATCACTCTCAAGACGTTTGCTTGTAATCGCTTCTGAAGATGTTGGACTCGCTTATCCTAATGCGATAACAATAGTAAAATCTTGTGTAGACTCGGCAATGCAGCTTGGACTTCCCGAAGCAAGAATTCCTATTGCTCAGGCTGTTATTCTACTTGCTACCGCTCCTAAATCAAACAGCGCCTACGAAGCCGTTAACGAAGCGGCAGCCGATATAAGAAAAGGTCTTGCAATTGATTTTCCCAGATGCTTGCAGAACAAGCATTTTGACGGGGAAGACGCACAGGTTAAGGGACAGAATTATCTTTATCCCCATGATTACCCTGATCATTATGTGGAGCAGCAGTATATGCCGGATACTCTTAAAGGACGTGTATATTACCGTTACGGAGATAATAAGCAGGAGCAGTCAGCTAAACTTTATTGGGATAAAATTAAAGGTTTGAAAAGGTAATTTGATAAAATTATACTTAAAATTGCTATTGAAAACCTAATTTTCAAAAAAATTACACAGTAAATTGAAAAAAGTTTATAAAACTATTGACAAACCGAAAAAATGAGGATATAATTAACAAGTATGCGGGCGTATGCAAGCACGCATCACTGATTTTTCAGGAAAAGGAGGAAAAATATGCCAACATTTAATCAATTGGTTCGTAAGGGAAGACAGGTTCTTGAGGATAAGTCTACTGCCCCGGCTCTTCAGAAAGGATACAATGCCAAGAAGAAGACAATGACAGATCAGAGCTCACCTCAGAAGCGCGGTGTCTGCACTGCAGTAAGAACAGCTACACCTAAGAAGCCTAACTCAGCTATGAGAAAGATTGCCAGAGTAAAGCTTACTAACGGCAATGAAGTAACAGCTTATATTCCTGGTATAGGTCACAACCTTCAGGAACACAGCGTTGTTCTTATTCGAGGCGGACGTGTTAAGGATCTCCCTGGTGTACGTTACCATATCATCAGAGGCACACTTGACGCACAGGGCGTTGCAAACAGAATGCAGGCTCGTTCAAAGTATGGTGCTAAGAGGCCTAAGGCAGGCAAATAATTAATAGGATACAGCTGCCACAGGATTATATGTGGAGATTTAAATATATTAAATCCTCTGCATTGGTCTTGACGTCGAAAGACGAGTACCTATGAATTCATGAAAAAATGTGAAGGAGGGAAGCGAAATGCCAAGAAGAGGTAATATCGCAAAGCGTGATGTACTGCAGGACCCAGTTTACAGCTCAAAGCTTGTTACACGTCTCATTAATAATATAATGCTTGACGGCAAAAAGGGTGTTGCTCAGAAAATAGTTTACGGTGCATTTGACATTGTTGCTGAAAAGACTGGTAAGGAAGCTCTTGAAGCATTCGAAGAAGCAATGGAAAATGTTATGCCGGTTCTTGAGGTAAAGGCTCGCAGAATGGGCGGTGCCACATATCAGGTTCCGATGGAAGTACGTCCTGAAAGACGTCAGACACTCGGTCTGAGATGGATCACAAAGTACTCAAGAGAGAGAAACGAAAAAACAATGAAGGAAAGACTTGCCGGTGAAATCATGGACGCTATAAACGGTACAGGCGGTGCCTGCAAGAAGCGTGATGACACACACAAGATGGCGGAAGCAAACAAGGCATTTGCTCATTACCGCTGGTAATCTGCTTTTGTTGAGTAAGGAGGAGAATTATGCCAAGAGATTGTTCACTTGAACATACAAGAAATATAGGTATAATGGCTCACATTGACGCAGGTAAAACCACAACTACTGAGCGTATCCTGTTTTATACCGGTATTACACATAAAATAGGCGAAACTCATGAAGGTTCTGCTACAATGGACTGGATGGAGCAGGAGCAGGAAAGAGGTATTACAATTACTTCCGCTGCAACTACTGCATACTGGGCAGGCCATAGAATCAATATTATTGATACTCCGGGACACGTTGACTTTACAGTTGAAGTTGAACGTTCACTCAGAGTTCTGGACGGTTCTGTTACCGTTTTCTGCGCTAAGGGCGGTGTTGAACCTCAGTCTGAAACTGTTTGGAGACAGGCTGACGAATATCAGGTTCCAAGAATGGCTTATGTAAATAAGATGGATATTATGGGCGCTGATTTTTATAATGTTGTTGACATGATGAAAAACAGACTGCACTGTAATGCTGTTCCGATTCAGCTTCCTATCGGCGCTGAAGAAACATTCAAGGGTATTATTGACCTGGTTGAAATGAAGGCTTACGTTTACTACGATGATCTTGGAAAAGATATCCGTGTTGAGGAAATCCCTGCCGACATGAAGGAAAAGGCTGAAGAATATCATTCAGCTATGCTCGAACATGTTGCAGAGCAGGACGAAGAACTCATGATGAAGTATCTTGACGGTGAAGAACTTACAATTGAAGAAGTAAAAACATGTATTAGAAAGGCTACTATTGCTAATGAAATGGTTCCGGTTACATGCGGTACTTCATACAAGAATAAGGGCGTTCAGAAGCTTCTTGATGCAATTATTGACTATATGCCTTCACCAGTTGATGTTCCGGCTATTAAGGGTATCGATCCTGATACAGATGAGCCATGTGTAAGACATTCATCTGATGAAGAGCCGTTTTCTGCTCTTGCATTCAAGATTGCTACTGACCCGTTTGTAGGTAAGCTTTGCTTCTTCAGAGTTTACTCAGGTTCAGTTAATGCCGGTTCAACTGTTCTTAATGCAACTAAGGATAACAGAGAAAGACTCGGACGTATCCTTCAGATGCATTCTAACCACAGAAAAGATATTGAAACTGTATACGCTGGAGATATCGCAGCGGCAGTAGGTCTTAAGAATACAACAACAGGTGATACTCTTTGTGATGAAAAGCACCCTGTTATTCTTGAATCTATGGAATTCCCTGAACCGGTTATTCAGCTGGCTATCGAGCCTAAGACTAAGGCTGGTCAGGAAAAAATGGGTATTGCTCTTGCAAAGCTTGCAGAAGAGGATCCTACATTTAAGACATATACTGACGAGGAAACAGGTCAGACTATTATTGCCGGAATGGGCGAACTTCATCTTGAAATTATCGTTGACAGACTTCTTCGTGAGTTCAAGGTTGAAGCTAACGTAGGTGCACCTCAGGTTTCTTATAAAGAAGCTATTAAGGGCAGCGCTGATGTTGATCACAAGTATGCACGTCAGTCAGGCGGTAAGGGTCAGTACGGTCACGTTAAGATCAGAGTGTCTGCAAATGAATCCGGTAAGGGTTATGAATTTAAGAATGCAATTGTCGGCGGTGCAATTCCTAAGGAATACATTCCGGCTGTTGACAAGGGTATTCAGGGCGCTATGAAGGCCGGTATCCTTGCAGGATATGAAGTTGTTGACGTTTGCGTTGAACTTTATGACGGTTCATACCATGAAGTTGACTCTTCAGAAATGGCATTCCAGATTGCCGGCTCTATGGCTTTCAAGGAAGCTATGAGAAAGGCAGATCCTGTTCTTATGGAACCTATTATGAAGGTTTGCGTTATCGTTCCTGATGATTATACAGGTACAGTAATCGGTGACTTAAGCTCACGACGCGGACAGATTCAGGGTCAGGAAACAAGACCGGGTGCTGTTCAGATTGATGCTCTCGTTCCGCTTTCAGAAATGTTCGGTTATTCAAATGACCTTCGTTCCAATACTCAGGGTCGTGGTCAGTATTCAATGGAACCGCACAGCTATCTTGAAGTTCCAAAGAATATTTCTGAAAAGATTATTACTACCAGAAACAAGGCAAACTGATAAAATCAGGTAAAACTGTAAATATTTTTTAAAAAACACTTGAATTTCTCATAGGTTTATGTTACAATAAACCTATGAGATTATAATAAAATTTAAGGAGGACTTTCCCAATGGCAAAGGCTAAATTTGAAAGAAATAAACCGCATGTTAACATTGGTACAATTGGACACGTTGACCATGGTAAGACAACTCTTACAGCTGCTATTACAAAGACTCTCGCTCTTAAGGGTCAGGCTCAGTACGAAGCTTATGATATGATTGATAAGGCTCCGGAAGAAAGAGAACGTGGTATCACAATTAATACAGCTCACGTTGAGTATGAAACAGATAATCGTCACTATGCACACGTTGACTGCCCAGGACATGCTGACTATGTAAAGAACATGATCACAGGTGCTGCTCAGATGGACGGCGCTATCCTCGTAGTTGCTTCTTCTGACGGTCCTATGGCTCAGACAAAGGAACATCTCCTTCTTGCACGTCAGGTTGGCGTTCCTTACATTGTTGTATTCATGAACAAGGCTGATCAGGTTGATGATCCTGAACTTCTTGAACTTGTTGAAATGGATATCAGAGCTACTCTTGATGAGTATGAATTCCCAGGCGATGATACACCTATTATCAAGGGTTCTGCTCTTGCAGCTCTTAATGCTCCTGATGATCTCAGCGATGCATCATATGCACCAATTCTTGAACTTATGGAAGCAGTAGATTCTTATATTCCTACTCCAGAACGTAAGTCAGACCTTCCTTTCCTTATGCCTGTTGAAGATACTATGACAATTACTGGTCGTGGTACAGTTGCTACTGGTAGAGTTGAAAGAGGTCAGCTCAAGGTTGGCGATGAAGTTGAAATCGTTGGTCTTAAGGAAGAAAAGGGCAAGACAACAGTTACTGGTATCGAAATGTTCAGAAAGACTCTTGACTTCGCTGAAGCTGGCGACAACATCGGTGCACTTCTCCGTGGTGTTCAGAGAAGCGATATTGAAAGAGGACAGGTACTTTGCCAGCCTAATTCAATTCATCCACACACAAAGTTTAAGGGTCAGGTTTACGTACTGAAGAAGGAAGAAGGCGGACGTCATACTCCATTCTTCACAAACTACAGACCTCAGTTCTATTTCAGAACAACTGACGTTACTGGTATAGTAACTCTTCCAAATGGCGTAGAAATGTGTACACCTGGTGATAACGTTGAAATGGACGTTGAACTTATTACACCAATCGCTATTGAAGAAGGTCTTCGTTTCGCTATTCGTGAAGGCGGACGTACAGTTGGTTCAGGCGTTGTTATTGCTATTAATGAATAATTGATAGTTTTATATAAAAAACGGGAATATTTATTATTCCCGTTTTTTATTTTTACGTACATCTCCACTTTTCCCCACCAATCTGATGATTTTGGGGAAAAATAAAAAATTTAAATGTATTATTGCATAAAAAAGTGGGATTCCTATCCCACTTTTTAAGTTTTTAGAATATGCCTTTTGTTTAAAACTATATTTTTGTTGAAATTTTACAAAAAATTAAAATATTTTTTTGTTTCTTTTATTTTATATTCTTTTATTTTTTCTTGACGTTTTGCTAAAATTGTATTATAATTATATGTGCACAGTGGTGAAGTGTGGTAAAGTAATGTAAAATTATCGAAAAATTGGTATTTTAACCCCTGAAATTTATGAAAGGCGGTGTCGGATATGGCTTTGACAGCTCTTATGGGAACATATCACCATAATATTGACGTAAAGGGCAGAATGAGCTTTCCGACAAAACTTCGAGATATTTTGGGCGGCGAATTTTATGTTACCAAAAGCATAAACCAAAAGTGTCTGACTATTTATTCTAAAGCTGAATGGGAAAAGCTTGCCGCAAAAGTTGCGGCATTGCCGGATTCTATGGGCGGTCTTGATATTAAGAGATGGCTTTTTTCCGGTGCCGGTGAGCTTGTACCTGATAAACAGGGACGAGTTCTTATTCCGTCTGATCTTAGAGTTTTTGCAGGTCTGATTAAGGATGTTGTTGTTATCGGTCTTGACGATAAGGCAGAAATCTGGGATAAGGAACTGTGGGATGCTCAACAGAACAATATGAATATGGAAGCTATGCTTGCTGCAATGCAGCAGCTCGGCATATAAGGAGACAGCGTATGGAATTTACTCATGTATCGGTTCTTTTAAATGAATGTATTGAAGGACTGAATATCAAGCCCGATGGTATATATGTTGATGCAACTGCCGGTGGTGCAGGGCATTCCCGCAAAATTGCAGAATGTCTGACTGACGGCGGTAAGCTGATATGCCTTGATCGTGATCCGGATGCAGTGCAGACTGCAACGGAACGTTTAAAGGGATATAATGCAAAAGTGATAAGAAGTAACTATTCAGAACTTTTATCTGTTCTTAATTCCCAGGGAATAGAAGCAGTGGATGGTGTTCTGATGGATCTTGGTGTGTCTTCGCACCAGCTTGATACGCCGGAAAGAGGCTTTTCTTATCATAGTAATGCGCATCTTGATATGAGGATGAGTCAGGAGGGTATAAGTGCATACGACTTAGTTAATACTTTTACCCAGGAAGAACTTTCACGCATTATTTTTGAATACGGGGAGGAAAAGTTTTCCAGAAAAATTGCTGAAAATATTGTTTTACAAAGAAAAATAAAACCTGTTGAAACAACTTTGGAACTTGCTGAAATTATAAAGAAAAGCATTCCGGCAGCAGTTAGAAGGGAAAAGAATCCCTGCAAAAAAACTTTTCAGGCTATACGAATTGCAGTAAACGGAGAACTTGAGCATTTGTCATCAGGTCTTGATGCAGCGTTTGAAAGCCTGAATCCCGGAGGACGCCTTGCAGTAATAACCTTTCATTCACTTGAGGACAGGCTTGTAAAGCAAAGGTTTTCAAGATGGTGTAAGGGATGCATATGCCCGCCGGATTTTCCACAGTGCGTCTGTGGAAAAAAACCTCTTGGAAAATTAATTAACAGGAAACCAATTGAAGCAACACCACAAGAATTGGAAGATAACAGCAGGAGCAGAAGTGCAAAGCTGAGAATAATAGAAAGGAGATAGGTGCTTTGTTATGGCCGCAGACAATTCAGCATATAAAAAATATAATGAACACAGCAGCAGTAATGGTAACGCCGCATATGGCAACTACAAATACTATCATAGACCTGCGGAACGTAAACCCGCCGAAAAACCGGCGCCGGTACCTGAAATAACTATGAAGCTCACTCCTCCTAAAAGAGGCTCAGTTTTCAAGGTTCTGTTGGTTTCAACCATAGGACTGCTTGTTTTGTTTTCTGTTATTTATGGAAGAGTCGAAAGAGATAAAATGTATCGTTATATTTCAAATGCAAATGCGCATTATGAAAGTGTCAGAAGTGAGAATGTAAGACTTCAGTCGGAACTGGAAAGTAAGATGACTCTCAAGAATATTGAAGAATACGCAGTAAGTATTCTTGGGCTTCAGAAGCTGGACAATTCCCAGATCGAATATGTTCAAACTCAGACAGACGATGTTGTTGAAATTCCTGAAGAAGAGAAAAACATTTTTGTCAAGATAAAAGATAAGTTTGATGGATTTGTGGAATATATTTTCGGGTAGTTCAATATTATTATTATAGGACAGATAAAAAAAGATAATTGTCCGGATAAAGGAAAGACAAAACGAAACGAGTGTACGGAAAATAGGAATTTGCGGTTCAGGGGCGCGTCTGCAAGCGTTCCTGCTGCAGAATCCGTTATACGTTATGGAATTTCTTATGTGCCGTCATGAGGTGTTTGATTACATTTTCAGAGTAATTGAATGAGTTTGTTTCTGTAATTAAATATATTTTCCGTATATTTAATTTTGGAAATAAGTTAGTGCATTTGCCAAGGCAGGGAAAATTTTATTATCCCTGCCTTATTGCGTATTATAAGGAGCTGATTATATGGCTGATAAACCGACTGCCCAGATGAAAAAACGTACCAATATCTTTGTGCTGTTTGTTATGATGTTCATGGCAGCGGCTGTAATTATACGGCTTTTTAAGCTTTCGGTTGTTGATAACAAATTTTATCAGGATAAAGCTAACGAGTATCATTTTGGTCCTATTACAATTTCTGCGAACAGAGGATCAATTTATGACTGCAACGGCGTTATTTTGGCACAGAGCGCAACAGTGTATAAGGTCTATATGGATCCGGATCTTTTTAGAAGTGAAATATCGGCAAAAAAGGAGATACTTGAAGCACAGGCTCAGGAAGCCACTTCTAATGCTTCTGCAGTTGTTTCGGTAAAAACCGCAGAAGAGGTCCAGGATGAAATAATTTCTTTCCTTGCAGAAAAGCTTGAAATTACCAAGGAAAAAATTGTAGATGCAATGAATGAAAATACCCAGTATAAAATTTTAAAAACTCAGATTGAAAAATCAACAGCCGATGAAATTATTGCATTTATGAGTGAATATAATATAAATTCCATAAAAATAGAAGAGGATACTAAGAGATATTACCCTCAGGATGAGCTTGCAGCTTCAGTTATAGGATTTACCAACGGCGACGGTGACGGTCAGTATGGTCTTGAGTATCAATATGACGAATATTTATCAGGTATTGACGGCAAGGTGATTTCTGCCAAAGATGCTTACGGAAATGAAATGCCTTACAGATATGCAAAGACTTATGAGGCTCAGGACGGAAATTCACTTTATCTGACAATAGATAGAACACTTCAGTATGTGCTTGAAAAGAATCTTGATGAGATGGTTACTAAGTTTGAGGTTGAAGACAGAGCATGCGGTATTATAATGAATGCGAAAACAGGCGCTGTCCTTGCAATGGCTACTGGTCCCGGGTTTGATCTGAATAATCCGTCTGAGGTTGATGAACTAAGCATAGCAAGAATGGCTCAGGATATGGGACTTCTTGATATTGATAAAAATGATGTTATTAAAAGCGAACAGGTCAAAAGTCTTAATGCTTCACTTACAAAGGATCAGTATACTGAGGCTTATGTTGCTGCAAGAGAACAGCAGTGGAAAAATAAGGCAATAACAGAGCTTTATATTCCAGGTTCGGTTTTTAAGGTTATAACAAGTTCTGCGGCGCTTGAAGAAAAAGTAATATCAGTAAACGATATGTTTGATTGTAGTGGTGTAGCAGTTGTTGCAGATGCTAAAATGCATTGCTGGAATACTTCAGGGCATGGAACGCAGACTTTTGTTGAAGCAATTACACATTCCTGCAATCCAGCGTTTATTGAAATTGGAAGACGATTGGGTCCGGAAGACTTTTTCAATTACTTTAAGTCCTATGGGCTGACGGAAAGAACCGGAATTGATTTACCGGCTGAAGAAAAAAGCTATTATCAGGATCTTGAAACAATGGGGCCTGTCGAGCTTGCGTCATCTTCATTCGGACAAACGAATAAGCTTACGCCTATTGAAATGATAACCGCATATGCAGCTGTAATTAACGGAGGAGAGCTTGTTACTCCTTATGTTGTTAGCAAAATTGTTGATAATAATGGAAACGTAGTTTTGACTAATGAAAAAACTGTTAAAAGACAGGTTATTTCAAAGGAAACATCTGATATAATGTGTCAGACGCTGGAAACGGTTGCATATCAAAACGGAGCCTATATCAAGGGATATCATGTAGGCGGAAAGAGCGGTACTTCGGAAAAGCTTGACGAGTATGCCGGAAATGAAAAGGATCCTATGAGATACATAGCTTCTTATTGTTGTTTTGCACCAGCTGATGATCCGGAAATTATAATGCTGATCATGGCGGATGAACCGATGTCCGGAGAATATTACGGAAGTCAGGTTGCTGTTCCGTATTCAAGACAGGTCATGGAAGAAATTCTTCCTTATCTGGGCTACTATCCGGAATATTCAGATGAAGAAGCAGAAAATATTGATGTTTCCGTACCTTTTATTGAAGACTTAACTATTGAGGAAGCAAAAAAAGTAATTGAAGAAAAAGGCTTGAATTATGAAATTGCAGGCGAGGGCGATACGATATATGGTCAGATGCCTTTAACAGGAAGTACCATTGCTCAGGGCGGAACAGTTGTTATTTATACAGAAAAGAACTATAATCCTGAGTTTGTAAAGGTGCCTGATGTACGTGGATACAGTCTTGCTGACGCAAATTATCTGCTGACTAATGCCGGACTTAATTTTATAGCAAACGGCGTTGCTGCAAATGACAGCGGTTCAGTAGTACAGATGCAGTCAGAACCGGACGGAGCTATGGTGGCGAAAGGAACTATAATTGAACTTTCATTCGGCGTAAACGATCAGTCCGGCTGATAAAAATTTGTGATTTCTGTCAGAATAATGTATTTATTTATATCGTAATTGATTTGCAGGAGATATTTATGAATATCTAAGAACAGCAGGTCAAAAATAAAATACGGGAACAACCAGCGGAGTCAGAATGGAGAAAATTATGAAACTTTACAGACTTCTTGAGGGAATAGCTGAAACTGATCTTTCAGATATTGAGATTAGTAAAATTACGGATAATACAAAGACGGTGGAAAAGGACTGTATCTTTGTATGTATCAAAGGCGGCTCGTTTGACGGTCATGACGCCGCTTCTGAGATGCTTGAAAAGGGTGCGGCAGCAGTAGCAGTAGAGCGGGATTTGGGACTCGGTGAAAGACAGATAATCGTACCAGATACAAGAGAATTTTACGGGCAGCTATGCTCAGCATGGTTTGATCATCCGGAAAGAAAACTTAATATTATCGGAGTTACCGGTACAAACGGTAAAACAACAATAACTAATGTTATTAAGAATATACTTATGAACTGCGGTATTAAAACCGGACTTATCGGTACTATACGCAATGAAATCGGAGACGAAGTAATTCATACAGAAAACACAACGCCTATGGCGTTTGAGTATATGAAGCTTCTGGACAGAATGGTGAAGTCAGATTGCAGGTATGTTGTTATGGAGGTTTCATCATTCGGACTCGTACAAAAAAGAATAGGTCCTACTCATTTTAATATCGGAGTGTTTACAAATCTCACTCAGGATCATTTGGATTATCATAAGACAATGGAGAATTACTATCAGGCAAAGAAAATGATGTTTGATAGCTGTAATTATGCAATTATTAATACAGATGACGAATATGGAAAACGGCTGTTGTGTGAGATTAATTGTCAGAAATCCAGTTACAGTATCACATCTGAAGCAGATTATTATGCTGACGCTGTAAAGATTAAGTCGACAGGCACAAGCTTTTGGCATTGCAGTGATGGAAAATCTCAGCTTGTTAACATGAAGATGACCGGAACTTTTAATGTATCAAATGTCACTGCCGCAATTGCAGTATGCAGAAGAGTGGGCATACCGCTTGACAGGATTATCAGTATTATTTCTGAATACGGAGGAGTAAAAGGCAGATGTGAAATTATTCCGACTGGAAAAGAGTTTACAGTAATATGTGATTATGCTCATACTCCAGACGCCGTTGAAAATATTTTAAAAAGTGTAAAGGAATATACAGAAGGCAGACTGATATGCCTTTTTGGCTGCGGGGGAAACAGAGATGCAAAGAAACGTCCCCTTATGGCAAAGGCAGCGTCTGCATATGCAGACCATTTGGTTATAACTTCTGATAATCCCAGAGATGAAATTCCTGAGTCAATTATCGATGATATTCTTTCCGGATTAACTGATACAGAAATTTCTTTTGATGTAGTGGTTGACCGAACAGAAGCTATACATCATTCCCTGAAAATTGCACAAAAAGGCGATATTATAGTGCTTGCAGGAAAAGGTCATGAGGATTATCAGGTTTTGCCCGGCAATGAACACATACATTTTGATGAAAGAGAGATTGTTTCGGAAGGATTGAAACTTTTAGACTAATGGAAAAGATTTTATTATCAGAGCTTGCAGAGGTTCTCAAAACAGAGTGCCCTATTGAAGCTGAAATTACAAGTATATCAACAGATACGAGAGAAATTTCGGAAAACTGCCTTTTTATTGCTATAAAGGGCGAAAGATTTGACGCACATGATTTTATTCCTGAGGCAATAAAATCCGGAGCGGCGGCAGCAGTTTCAGAAAGGGAAATTGCAGGCCAGCCTTGTTTGATAGTTGACAGTACCAGAAAGGCTCTTCTTGATATAGCAGGTTTTTATCGTAAAAGGTTTACTCCTTTTCTTGTGGGAATAACAGGAAGCGTCGGTAAAACTACAACAAAAGAAATGATTGCTCTTGTGCTTTCTGAAAAATATGAAACGCTGAAAACTCAAGGAAATTTTAATAATGAGATAGGACTTCCAAAAACGCTTTTCAGGCTTGAAAAATCTCATGAAGCTGCGGTTATTGAAATGGGAATGTCAGATTTCGGAGAAATTGAAAGACTTTCAAATACTGCTTGCCCTGATATGGCAGTTATAACAAACATAGGATTCTCACATATTGAGAATTTAGGTTCCCAAGAGGGGATTTTAAAGGCAAAGCTTGAAATATTATCCGGAATGTCAGAAAATTCTCCCCTTGCTGTTAATGGTGATGACAGCTATCTGTCACCATTAAAGCAAAAACTTGAAAGACCAGTTTATACGTTTGGAATAGAAAATGAAAAGTGTGATTTCAGAGGAACAGAAATATGCGAATCAGAGGATACAACAAGCTTTACAGTTAGCTATCCTGGAGGAAAAATCAGAGCTGAAATTCCTTGTATAGGACGGCATAATGTTATGAATGCTCTTGCAGCTTTCAGTGTGGGAACATTAGCAGGTCTGAGTCCGAAAGAAATTGTTTCAGCATTGAAAAAATACAAGTCTGATAAAATGAGGCAAAACATTGTCAAAAAGGGAGAAAACACAATAATTATTGACTGCTATAATGCAAGCCCTGACTCTATGAAAGCTTCCCTAAAGGTTTTGTCATCCGTTAAAACTGATGGAAGAAAAATAGCTGTTTTAGGGGATATGCTGGAGCTGGGAAAGCAATCTGCGGCGCTTCATACTCTTGTGGGAGAATATGTGTCAAATGCAAAAATAGATAAACTTTTCTGTTTTGGCCATGAATCAAAATTTATTGCACAAAAAGCAGCTGAATCTGGAATTGATTCAGAATTTACTGAAAACAAGGATGAACTTACTAATTATTTAAAAAGCTACATAAAACCCGGAGATACAGTGCTCTTTAAGGCGAGCCGAGGAATGAAGCTTGAAGAAATTATTGAAAAACTATTTTGAAATTTTTATGCTGCATAGTGCGGCGGAATGGAGAATCAATAAATGTCATATTGGATAACTACTGCGGTAGCGATAATTTCCTTTTTAATTGCCGCATTAACAGGAATAGTTCTTATTCCGTTTCTTAAAAAAATTCATTTTGGTCAGACGATACTTGAAATAGGACCGAATTGGCATAAATCCAAGCAAGGAACTCCTATTATGGGCGGATTTATGTTTATAATCAGCAGTATAGTTGCAGGAGTTGCAGGATATATGCTTCTAAAATCAAATAATTTATTTGATACAGCTGAAACGGAAGCATGGCAGGGTTTTGTAAAACAAATTTCATGCATGCTTTTTGCATTGCTTTTTGCAGGAATCGGTTTTATAGATGACTATATAAAGGCAGTAAAAAAACAAAATCTGGGATTGAATCCTAAGCAGAAAATGATAATGCAATTTGTTTTGTGTGCTGCATTTCTTGCTGTTTTGTATGTGCTCGGAGATAAATCTACCGAAATTAATTTAATGTTTCTGAAACGTGATTTTGGTATTTTTTATTATCCTGTAATGATCATTTTTATGATCTATATTTCAAATGCAGTAAATCTAACTGACGGTGTTGACGGTTTATGCGGAAGTATTACGTTTATAACAATGCTTGCTTTGTCAGCGGTATGCGGAATACTGGAAATGTTTGAAATATCAGTTTATGCAATTGCAGTTGCGGGAGGATGCCTTGGATTCCTTATGTGGAATTTTCATCCTGCAAAGTGTTTCATGGGCGATACTGGATCTATGTATCTCGGAGGCGCATTTGTAGCAATAGGGCTTACAACTCATAATCATCTTCTCATCGTACTTATAGGACTTATTTATATACTTGAAGCTCTTTCAGTGGTTATTCAGGTAACATATTTTAAAATTACAGCAAGAAGCCACTATAAAAAAACTGGTGAAAAGGGAAAAGGTAAAAGAATATTTAAAATGTCTCCGATTCACCATCATTTTGAACTGAGCGGATTCAGTGAGTATAAGATTGTTATTACATTCTCAATAGCAGCGCTTATAGTTTCAGTTATTGGAGTTATATTAATGATCTGAGGCTTTTAAGATTTAAGGAGGAAAAAGGTTTTGGCTGAAAATTACGGAACAGTGGCGTCTGGAAGAAAACAGACAAAAGCAAGAACAGGGATCCGGGGAAGATATGGTTATATGGATTTTTCCTTTCTTTTAATAATCTGTACATTGCTTGTTATAGGTATAATTATGATGTTTTCGGCAAGCTATGCATGGGCGCTTGAAGAAAGCGGCGGCGAAAGCGGAACAGGATATGCTACAAAGCAAATGTTTATGGCTTCTGTGGGTGTAGTTGCCATGATTGTAATTTCCTATATTGATTATCATAAGTTTTTTAAACCGATAGCGTCTATTGGTCTTTATGTATTGTGCGTTGTTCTTTTGCTGGCAGTTCTATTAAAGGGTATCACTGAGGGCGGCGCTACGAGATGGATCGTTATAGGTCCGTTGAATTTTCAGCCTTCTGAGCTTACAAAGTTTGGGATGATAATCCTTTTTTCCTATCTCATAGTAAAAAATTATAAAAACATGGATAAATTTACAGTGGGAATCCTTCCTTTTGGATTTTTGCTGGGGATAGTTGTAGTACTTTTGCTATTGCAGCCTCATCTTTCATGTACAATTTTAATATGTCTTGTGTCTGCTTGTCTTATGTTTGTAGGCGGAGTTAGATGGAAGCATATATTTATTCTTTTTATTGTTGCCGTATGCGCACTTTTGCTTGGCGTATACATTCTTAGCCGCGGAGATGACGGATTCACTTATTTTGCTACCCGTATTCAGTCATGGCTTGATCCGTTTTCGGATGAAAAGGGAAAAACATGGCAAACCTGTCAGTCGCTTATTGCCATAGGTTCAGGAGGCGTTTTCGGCTTAGGACTTGGAGAATCACGTCAGAAGTTTCTATATCTTCCAGAAACAAAAAATGACTTTGTATTTGCTATTGTCTGTGAGGAGCTTGGCTTTATCGGAGCAGTAACCATTGTTCTGTTATTTGCACTTCTTGTTATCAGAGGTTTTTATATAGCTTCAAAAGCGGCAGATAAATTCGGAATGCTGATTACGATTGGCGTAACGGTTCAGGTAGGAATACAGGCTTTCTTTAATATTGCGGTTGTAAGTAATCTGATTCCAAATACGGGTATCAGTCTTCCGTTTTTCAGCTATGGAGGCACGGCGCTTATAATGCAGCTTGCCGAAATGGGAGTAGTCCTTAATATATCAAGGCAGGCTTCCATGGATACGTAGAATCAGCATGAGAATTAGAAATTCAAGAAGGGAGATTATGCGTTTTTGCATAGACTTTTATTATGAGAGTATTGTTAGCGGGCGGCGGAACAGGAGGACATATCAATCCTGCTCTTGCCATTGCATCAATTATAAAAGAACATCGTAGCGATGCAGAATTTCTTTTTGCAGGTACGCCTAATGGAATGGAAGCAAAGCTTATTCCGGAGGCAGGATACAATTTTGCACCCATAAAGGTGGCAGGTTTTCAGAGAAAGATAACTTTAAAAAATATAAAAAGGAACTGTCAGGCTGTTTGTTATCTTATGACTTCCGGATCAAGGGCGAAGTCGATTATAAAAGAATTTAAACCTGATATTGCAATTGGGACCGGCGGCTATGTAAGCGGTCCGATAATCAGAATGGCTGCTAAAATGGGAGTGGCATCTGCAATACATGAACAGAATGCTTATCCTGGGGTGACAAATAAGCTGCTGTCAAAAGAAGTCGATAAGGTTATGCTTACAGTAAAGGAAGCTCTTAACTATATGGATAAGGATATAAATTATACCGTTACAGGATTGCCTGTCAGAAGCGGAATATCTACAAAATCACGGAAACAGGCAAGAGCAGAGCTTGGTTTTGATAATGAAATGTGCATACTTTCATTCGGAGGCAGTTTAGGAGCCGGCTGTATAAATGAAACAATGGCCGAAGTTATTGCGTGGCACACTTCAAAGGGTCTTAAAATTAATCATATTCATGGATACGGAGGCATGGGAAAGGAATCCTTTCCGGTTGCAATGAAGTCAAAGGGGATTCCGCTGAAAAACGATAGACTTCGTATCACTGAATACATAAATGATATGGATACTTGTCTTGCGGCGGCAGATTTAGTAATTTGCAGATCAGGAGCCTCAACACTTGCAGAGCTTGAAGCGGCAGGAAAAGCGTCAATACTTATTCCGTCTCCCATAGTTGCAGGAAATCATCAGTTCCATAATGCTAATGTTCTCGGAAAAGCCGGAGCTGCAATTGTAATAGAACAGAAAAATGTAACAAATGAAATTATGATCGAAAAGGTAAATGAGCTGTATCATAATCGCAGTAAGCTTGATAATATGTCAGTTAAAGCAGGGGAACTTGCTGTTAAGGATACTAATGACAGAATTTATGGCGTTATTGAGGAGCTGATAAGTATCAAAAAGTAGCAGTATAACCACAGAAAGCATATTATATGGTAAAAATGCTTTCGGGTGGTGGTATAATTGCAGAATCAGAAAATTGTTATAGAGGGCGGAGTCCCTCTCAGGGGAGATATTAAAATACAGGGGGCGAAGAATAGTTCTTTGCCGATTATTGCCGCTTCACTTTTATGTGAAGGAGAAACGGTAATTAAAAATTGTCCGCGCATTTCAGATACTTATGCGTCTTGCCGGATATTAAGCCATCTTGGATGCCGGTGCAATCTGAGCGGAAATGTTCTTACTGTGTCAGCGGATAAAAAAAGCTCCTGTTCCGTAAGCGATGAGCTTATGAGTGAAATGCGTTCTTCAATAATATATATGGGCGCTCTTCTTGGAAGCAGCGGAGAATGCTGCATGACTTTTCCGGGGGGATGTGAACTTGGTCCAAGACCGATAGATATGCATATAGACGCTATGAAAAAGCTTGGAGCAAGGGTAAAGGATGAGTACGGCATTATTGAATGCTCTGCACCTCATGGATTAAAAGGTACAAAAATCATACTGAGTTATCCTTCTGTCGGAACAACAGAAAATATAATGCTTGCAGCTGTTAAGGCAGAAGGGGAAACAGTAATTTCCAATGCCGCTATGGAGCCGGAGATAACAGATCTTGCGGAGTTTCTTAATAAATGCGGAGGCAGGATAAAGGGCGCCGGTACAGGCAAGATTGTAATTGACGGGGTTAAAAAGCTTTACGGCTGTACATATACCGTAATGCCAGACCGTATTGCGGCTGCTACATATATTTCAGCCGCAGCTGCTACTAACGGCGAGATTAATATATTGGGAATAGACGGACTTTTATGTGATAGTTTTATTTCTGTTTTTGAGCAAATGGGCTGTTATATTTATATATATGACGACCGAGTGTATGTTAATGCAGAAAGACCATTAAGATCAGTGGGAAAAATAATAACTATGCCGCATCCGGGTTTTCCGACAGATGCACAGGCTGTTATTATGGCTGCCCTTTGTAAGGCAAGAGGAAGCAGTATATTCGTTGAAAATATCTTTGAAAGCCGTTATAAACAGGTTGACGCTCTTGTAAAAATGGGAGCAAATATAAAGGTTTCAGGTAAGACTGCCGTTGTTACTGGAGTAAAGCGACTTTATGGTTCAAAGGTTTCAGCAACAGATCTCAGAGGCGGCGCTTCCATGATAGTTGCTGGTCTTGGAGCAGATGGAAAAACCGAAATATCAGATATTTATCATATTGACAGAGGGTATGAGAATATTGAAAATATTATCTCGTCCCTTGGAGGTAAAATAAAAAGAATTTAAAAATCCTGCCGGGAAAGGTCGGTATAGAATGAGAGAAGTTGTAAAATCAAATATCAGGCGGAAAGAAAGCAGTAAACGTACAAGACGACGAAGACGAAATATGCCGGTTTATGTTTTTTTTGTTTTCGTTCTTGTACTTGCAATAGGAGTAACTCTTTCTGTAACTTTATTTTTTAATATAAATACTATTACTGTTAAAGGTGAATCAGACTATCAAAACGATGATATTATCAGAATTTCCGGAATCGGGAAGGGTGATAATCTGGTAAGGCTTGACGCCGCCGAGGCAGAAAATAAGATACTTTCAAGTATGGTTTATATTGAAGAGGCGGATGTTAAAAAGAAATATCCTGATAAGCTTGAAATTAATGTAGTAAAAAGTCAAGTTGCGGCATGCATAAGCTATGACGAAGGATATCTTTTAGTGTCTAAAAAAGGTAAAATTCTTGATAAGGTCAGCGAAGCGGATAAATCATTAATACGTATTGACGGATTTGAAGCTTCAGATGATAGCCTCGGAAGTTATTTAAAATCATCTGACAGTCAAAAGGACTCTATTGTTATTGAACTTCTTGAATCTGTTTTCAGCAAGGAAAAGCAAAGAATAAAATCTATCGACATGAGTGATAAATATGAAATACTAATCAATTATGAGGATAGAATCGTTTTTGAAATGGGAAATTCAAATGATATTAAATATAAGCTTAATCTTGCTGATACAGTTTTGAATGATATGAATGACAAGAGCGAGGGTAAAATGATAATGGTTGGAACGAATCAAATTTCGTTCCGCAGCAATACAAATTCAGCCGTCACAAAGAAAAGTACGAGGATTCCGGTAAGCGATGAGGATATGCCTGATGAAGACTCAGTTATTCCAAGAAATAATCCGCAGGATGATGATAGTTTAGAAGATTCAGGGGATTACGAAGAAAATAACGAAGACCAGCAGGATTACGAAGACTATGTAAATGAAGATAATAATGAATATCAGGATGAAATTTATGAGGATTAAGTATTTTTTGCAGAATAATGTATGAAAATTTATTTTAAAAAATTTCAAATTATACTTGAAATATTCTATAAAGTATGTTAATATAATATATGTATTGTTAATGTAGGATTTTATGACTGAATTATCAGGGGTGGAAATAAATTTAGGAGGAATTTTAAATGACAGACTTTAATTTTGAGGAAGCTTTTGATCCACAGGTAAACATTAAAGTTATTGGTGTCGGCGGAGGCGGCGGAAACGCCCTGAACTGTATGGTTGATGCAGGCGTTAAAGATATAGAGTATATTGCTGTTAATACAGATGCAAAGGCACTTAACAGATCAAAGGCTACTACTAAAATTCAGATAGGAGCAAAGCTTACAAAGGGCAGAGGTGCAGGAAACAGACCGGAAGTAGGCGAGCGTTCAGCTGAAGAAAACAGAGATGAAATCGAAGCATCACTTAAGGGCTCAGATATGGTGTTTATTACTGCCGGAATGGGCGGCGGTACTGGTACCGGAGCTGCGCCTGTTGTTGCAGAAATAGCCCAGGAAATGGGACTTCTGACTGTTGCTGTTGTAACCAAGCCTTTTGCTTTCGAAAGAGAGCAGAAAATGCTGCAGGCTGAAAGAGGTATAGACGAGCTGAAGAAGTATGTTGATTCACTTATCGTTATTCCTAATGAAAAGCTTTTGGACGGCCTTGAAAAACAGCCTACTATGAGAGAATCATTCTCATTAGCTGATGATATTCTGAAAACAGGTGTAAAGAGTATTTCTGACTTGATTACAGAAGATGGTTACATAAATCTTGACTTTGCCGATGTATCTACAATAATGAAGGGTGCAGGCTACGCTCATATGGCTATCGGTCATGGTTCCGGTAAGGACAAAGCTGCTGAAGCTGCAAAATCTGTTATTTCCAGTCCTCTGCTTGAAACTTCAATTTCAGGTGCAAGACGTCTCCTTATCAATATTACTATGTCAGAGGATATTATGGCCTCAGATGTTGATATTGCTACAAAGATGATTACTGATACTGCTGCTGATGATGTTGAATTCATTTTCGGTACTGCGTTCAAGGAAGATATGAATGACGAAATGACAATTACTGTTATCGCAGCTGGTTACGGAGAAGAGGTAGCGCCGGCTGGAGAAGAAGTTATTGCTATTGATAATCCTTTGCTTGAAAATGAAAGCAAAAAGGATACAACAGAAGATGATCTGGACGAAATTCTCAGAATGCTTGAAAAATAATATAAAAAATTCCGGTCGGAGTTTTTCCGGCCGTTTTTTATAAGTTTGGTTCATTATAATTATATTTATAAAATATAATTGGTATAAATCAACTGAAAAAACATGTAAAATTTTACAAAAAGATAATGTTATATATGGTAAATATGCTGTTTTATATAATATAGTTATTTTTTTTGAAAAACAACTTGACAAAAAGGTAATTATAGTTTATCATAAGTATGTAAGGTGAATTTATAAAACTTTACATAGAATGAAACTGTACTTGTTAGAAATAATCATTTCAGTCACCAGTTTAGCAATATATTTTTAGCTTTATTCGGGGATCTTGGTTGTTTTTCATTCCATAGCGGAGTGGTCGTTATCTTTTTTGCGGAGTCACTTGATGACGGGCATTAAATTTAAAACGATCGGACAGTAGGTATTCTATAATTTTGACAACTGTCTGGTTTCATACGCTTACACCAGTGAGAAGAATCCGACCGTGGTCTACTACAATAAGCTAAAAGCGAGGTAAAGAAAATGTACGAAGATAAGACATTAGTATGTAAGGAATGCGGAAATGAATTCGTATTTACAGCTGGTGAACAGGAATTTTATGCAGAAAAAGGTTTTGTAAATGAACCTCAGAGATGCAAGATGTGCAGAGATGCAAGAAAGAATGCATCAAAGTCTGACAGAGAAATGTTTACTGCAACATGTGCTTCATGCGGCGGCGAAGCAAAGGTTCCATTCAAGCCAAGAGAAGACCGTGCGGTATATTGCAGCGAATGTTTCGCTAAGATGAAAGAAGAAGCTTAATTAGAGATTCTTAAAAGTGCAGCCGCTGGTTGCACTTTTGCTGTTTTATTATGTATAAAATTTAATAATTTTTGCAAAATAATATAAAACCATAAAGTTTCAGGAGGAAGTAAAAATGGCTTATGAAGTAAATAAGAATACAATTATTGGTGATATTTTGGATCACAGCGCTGATGCTGCTCCGTTTTTCCTTGAAATCGGAATGCACTGTTTAGGCTGTCCTGCTTCCAGAGGCGAGACAATTGAAGAAGCATGCGAAGTTCACGGAACAGATGCTGACGCTCTTGTTGAAAAGCTTAATAAGTTTTTTGCACAAGCGTAAATAAATTCAAAAATTTCTGGGACGGCGGATTTCTATATCTGCCGTCCCTGTTCTATAAAAAATACGGTTCTGTCAGCCATAAATGACAGCAGCGTTGATACAGCGCTGAAAAAGAGATTTGATATGATTATACTTGACAAAAGGCTTTCTATGTGCGCGGAAATGGTCAGCGGAAAAGGTGTTGTATGTGATGTAGGAACAGATCATGCATATCTTGCCGCTTATCTTATTCAGTCCGGTAAATGCGGCAGAGTTATTGCCTCAGATATAAATGACGGTCCGCTGAAATTTGCAGAACAGACGCTGATTAAATATAATATTAATGGTGTGACTCTTATAAAATCTGATGGATTAAAAAATATTGATGGCAAAGGTGTTACGGATATAGTAATTGCCGGAATGGGCGGCGAAACTATTTGCAGTATTCTTAAAGAAGCTGACTGGATAAAAAATAAACTTAATCTCATACTTCAGCCCATGACAAGAGCCGGATACCTTAGAAAATGGTTATATGCTAACGGATTTGAAATAAGTGAGGAAAAAGCAGTTAGTCATGATAGATTTGTTTATTCTGTTATAAGGGCTGTATATACTGGAGTAAAAATTTCTGTTGGACAAGTTATGGAAAACATCGGCAGAATAAATATAACAACGGACGATGGAATAAAATACATAAGCCGTCAGTACGAAAAGCTTAATAACATTGCAGCAGGCTTAAAAAAAGCTGGAAAGCTGGAGGACGCTGAAAATTATCAGAATACGGCTAACAGTCTTATGCTTATACTGGAGGGAAAGATGATTACTGTATCAGAAATTTATAATTTTATTAATTCTTTTGCTCCCTTTGAATCTCAGGAAAAATGGGATAATTCAGGGATTCTTACAGGAACTGGGGATAAAAAAATCAGTAAGGTGCTTGTAGCGCTTGATATTACAAATGAGGTAGCTGATGAAGCAGCAGAAACGGGCTCAGAGCTTGTAATCGCTCATCATCCGATTATTTTTAATCCTCTTAAGAGTTTGACTGAGGATATACCAGCCATAAGACTTGTAAAAAGCGGAATATCGTCTTTATGTGTACATACTCCGTACGACTGCGCAAGCGGAGGAATGAGCGATGTGATTGCAGATATTCTCGGGTTTACAAAAGCCGGGGGAATACTTGAAACATCCGGAATAAGAAAAGATGGAACACCATATGGTTTTGGCTGCGTTTGTGAAGCTGATAGGGAATATACTTCAGAGGAACTTGCATTAAAGCTGAAAGACGCATTAAATTGCTGCGTTGTAAAATATACTGAATATTTTGGTCCTGTAAGAAAAATTGCAATTTGTACTGGAAGCGGAGGCAGTTTGCTTTCTGAGGCATATGCTTTAGGCGCCGAAGCATACATAACATCTGAGGTAAAGCATGATCAATGGATTGAAGCCAAGCGCCTTGGCATGGCGGTATTCGACTGCGGGCATTTTCATACTGAGAATCCTGGAATGCAAAGGCTTTGCAGCATTTTATCAGCAGAATTTCCGCAGGTAGAGTTTATAATGTCAGAAGCGAACGGAGATCCAGTAAAATATGTCTGAGAAAAAGAGTTTATTTTTATGTCCGGTATGTGGAAAATCCCTTAGTATTTCCGAAAGGAAATATTCTTGTATTAACAGGCATAGTTTTGATATGGCAAAAAGCGGATATGTTAATCTTATGCTTTCAAATCAAATGAATGCAAAGATCCCTGGCGATAATAAGCTTATGGTCAAAGCCAGAAATGATTTTCTTGAAAAGGGATATTATATAGGACTCCTGTCAGCAATAATAGAAGCGGTAATGGAAATTCCCAGTGATATAAAACTCCTTGATGCAGGATGCGGAGAGGGTTATTATACAAATGGAATTTATAATGCTCTGAAAAGCAGCGGAAGAAATGTTCAGGCAGCAGGTGTTGATATATCTAAATATGCACTCAATTCTGCCGCTAAACGCAATAAAGAGATAGAGTTTGCAGTTGGAAGCATATTTCATCTTCCAGTTGCTGATGATTCCTGTAATATTTTATTAAATATCTTTGCTCCATTTTGTCTGTCAGAATTTAGTAGGGTAATTGTTTCCGGCGGATTCATGATAATGGTTGTTCCGGGAAAAAAACACTTGTGGCAGCTTAAAGAAATAGTTTATGATAATCCTTATGAAAACGAACTGAAAAGTTTAGCGGTTGAAGGATTTGAACTATTCAGGCATTATACCGAAAAAGGGAAAATTAATATAGAAAATAATAATGATATTATGAATCTTTTTGCCATGACGCCATATTATTACAGAACTGGTGAAAAGGATAAACAAAAATTATTGATACTTAAAAATCTTGATACTGAAATAGAATTTGAAATACTTGTATATAGAAAAAAGGGGAGTAGTTAAATGGCATTGGATGGAGCGTTTTTATTTGCTGTCAGGCAGGAACTAAGTAATCTTATAGGCGGACGTATTGACAAAATCTATCAGCCGTCCCGTGAGGAAATTATAATTGCAATAAGAACCAAGCAAGGCTTATCAAGAGTACTGATGTCGTCGTCTGCAAGCAGTGCAAGAGTGCATGTAACAGAAGCACAGGTAGAAAATCCCATGACGCCTCCTATGTTCTGTATGCTTCTTAGAAAAAAGCTGGGGGGAGGACGCCTTGCTGCTATAAGACAAGATGGTCTTGAGCGTATACTTTATTTTGATTTTGAATGTACAAATGAGCTTGGCGATCCGGTAACGATTACAATAGCTTGTGAAATAATGGGTAAATATTCTAATATAATCATTATGGATCAAGATAAAAAAATTATAGACAGTATCAAAAGGGTTAATGAGGATATGTCAAGAGCCCGGCTTGTTTTACCTGGCATAATGTATGAAAATCCACCAAGAGGGAACAGAATTGCATTTACTGAAGCAGATGATGTACTGATCCGCAGTACCGTTGAAACTCTTTGTGACGGAGCGCTGTCAAAGTCGTTAATATCTTCGTTTGAAGGTATTTCACCAGTGCTTGCAAGAGAGTGGACATATTATGCTTCAAGAAGTAATGAGATTCAGGTTTCTGATGTGGATAAAACTATTGAAGATAGATTAGTCTTTATTATTTCAAGAACAAGAGATGAACTTAAGTGCGGTAACTGCAATTTTACAGTAGTGTCAGATAAAGATAATATGATGAAAGACTTTTCGTTTATCCGTCTTTCTCAGTATGGTTCTCTAATGACAACAAAAGAGCTTGACAGCGCTTGCAGTCTGCTGGATTACTTTTATTCTCAGCGTGACCGTATGTCACGTCTGAAACAGCGTGCAAACGATCTTTTCAGGCTTCTTGTAAGTACTACGGAGAGAATTACAAAAAGAACAGCAAATCAGCGTGAGGAACTTGCTGCTTGTGCTAAAAAGGATGAAATGAAACTCAAGGGAGATCTGATTTCTGCAAATATTTACCGTATAAATCAAGGTGATTCATCTGTTGTTCTGGAAAATTTTTATGATGAAAAATGCCCCGAAATAAAAATTCAGTTGGATAAAAGATTAACTCCTGCCAAAAACGCTCAGAAATATTATTCTGAATATAGAAAAGCTTTAACTGCTGAAAAAAAGCTTACAGAGCAAATAGAGTACGGTGAAAATGAACTGATATATATAGAGAGCGTTTTTGATTCACTTACAAGAGCGGATACTGAAAATGAGATAAATGAACTCAGGCTTGAACTTGCGGAGCAAGGGTATATTCGGGCAGTAAGATTAAAGAATAAACCTCCTAAAAGCCTCCCTCCAATTGAATATATAACTGATGATGGATTCCTGATTCTATCTGGAAGAAATAACAAGCAGAACGATAAGCTTACAACAAAAACAGCGTCAAAAAATGATATATGGCTGCATACGCATAATATTGCAGGATCACATATAATAATAGTGACAGACGGAGAAACTCCTCCGGAAAGTACTATTGAACAGGCGGCGGTAATTGCCGCTGTTAATAGTAAAGCGAGAGATTCATCTCAAGTACCGGTTGATTATTGTAAAGTAAAGTTTGTTAAAAAGCCTAATGGCGCCAAACCGGGAATGGTCATATTCACGAATAATAAAACTTTATATGTAAAACCGGATAAGGAACTTGCAGAAAGGCTTAAAAAATGAGGCTTGGAAAAGATTTTTTTAATCGAGATTGTCTTGAAGTAGCGCCGGATTTAGTAGGTAAGGTTATTGTAAGAAAACAGGAAAACGGTGAAGAAATCCGTGTGCGTATCACTGAAACAGAAGCTTATCGTGGTACTGAGGATAAGGCATGTCATGCTTCTAAGGGGCGAACGCCCAGAACTGAGATATTATATCGAGAAAGCGGTTTAATTTATGTATATTTGTGTTATGGCATTCATTGGCTAATGAATGTGATAACGGGGGAGCCGGAGCAGCCGCAGGGAGTACTTTTCAGGGCTGGTGAAAATTATTGCGGACCTGCAAGACTTACAAAAAAGCTTGGTGTTGATAAATCCTTTAACGGAAGAAGCTTTACAGAAGACGATGAAATATGGATTGAAGATGATGGAAAAAAGTTTCCTATACGTACTGATCGCCGTGTGGGAATTGATTATGCCGGTGAAGAATGGGCGTCCAAGCCCTGGAGATTTATTCTTGATGAAAATCAGAAGTAAATTTCTTTCCTTGATACGTGTTTAATTGGACCTGAAGCTTGTCGATACCGCCGAGTACTGATATTTTATCATTACTCCAGAGCGGTGCGATAAGCTTTTTTTTGTCTCCGTCTCCGGTGATTCTTTCGATTACAGTTTCTGGCGGCAAATATTCAAGTTGATTTACAACGATTCTGATATATTCGTCTTTTTCTAAGGTTTTAAATTTTCCGTTATTATAGAGTTTTTCAAGTTCAGTATTTTTTATAATATGAAGAAGCTGTATTTTTACTGCATCAGGAAAAAGTTTTCCAGTTTCTTTAATAGTCTCGATCATCATTTCATTTGTTTCATAAGGAAGACCATTTATAATATGAAGACAAACCCTGATATTTTTTTCTTTAAGTTTATAATAGCCTTCAAGAAATTCAGAGTGACTGTATCCTCTGTTTATAAGCTTCAGAGTTTCATCATGAATAGTCTGCATTCCAAGCTCAACTGTAAGATTGGTTGATTTTGAAAGCTCTGCGAGATAGCTTACAACGTCGTCAGGGAGGCAGTCGGCTCTGGTTCCTATTGATATTCCTTTTATTGATGGTATATTTAAAACTTGTGAATAAACCTGCCTAAGTTTATCTGCTTTGGCATAGGTATTAGTATTTGCTTGAAAATATGCTGTTATAAATGCGTCTGGATGCTTATTATGAATACGTTTTATTTCATTTTCAGCCTGCACAGCAATTGGAACAGCAGAATTTTCAGTAAAATATCCGCTGCCATCATCGCAGAATATACAACCTCCAATACCTTTAGAGCCGTCCTTATTAGGACAGGTGAATCCTGCATCTATTACAGCCTTGTAGATTCTGCAACCATATTTGCAGCGGTTATAATATGCAAGGGTATGGTATCTTTTATTATCACTGGAAAAAATAAATGGATTTATTTTAATCAATCCTTTCTTTTAACAATTTTTTAACAAATTATACAAAGGTTATCATATTTTTATGATATAATAGATATGGCAATTGGTTTTTTTTGGAAGGGAATTGGAATTATGCTTATTTATGACAAATTTTTTGAAATTGCAGAAAAACAAAATCTTGATCTTGAAGAACTCAGACGAATATTTTCACCACGTACAGTATATCGGCTTGAAAGCGGAGGAGAAATATCAGTATATGTAATAAATAAAATCTGTCTGATATTAAATTGTCAGCCTGGGGACTTTATGGAGTATATTGACGATTAATAAAAATTAACTAAAGCTTACTTTACAGCATATAATGGAATAAAAAAGTTTAATCTGTAAAGGAGTTTTTTATGCCAAAAATTTTTTTAAGTCCTTCTACTCAGGAATGGAATGAATATGTAACAGGCGGAACAGAAGAACAGTATATGAATCTTCTTGCCGACAGAATGGAGCCTTATCTGCGTTCAAGCGGAATAAGCTATGTGCGAAATGATCCAGCAAGAAATGTCAATGGAGCAATTGCAGATTCAAATGCGGGAAATTATGACGTACATTTAGCGCTTCATTCTAATGCGGCTCCTGAGCATCTTGCCGGAAGACTAAGAGGTATTGATATCTACTTTTCGCCGTATAGTTATGACAGTGAAAGGCTTGCAACGATAATAGCCAATAACCTGAAAGATATTTATCCGCTGCCTGATAAGACAAGAGCAGTACCAACAACGAGCCTTGGAGAAGTTACCCGTACAAGGGCAACGGCTGTTCTATGTGAACTTGGCTATCATGATAATGTAGAAGATGTTACGTGGCTGAAAAATAATTTGGAAGGAATAGCAAAAAATCTTGTATTATCACTTTGTGATTATTTTGGAATACCTTTTGTGCCGGCAGGACCAATCATGAAGGGTGTTGTATCGGCAGGCGGTTCAAATCTCAATATCAGAGATTATCCCTCAATGGGAGGACAAATTATTGGATCAATACCTGACGGAGCAACTGTAACAATTTATGGCGAAACAGATGGTTGGTATGTAATAAGCTATAATGGTACAACAGGATATTCAAGCAATGATTTCATAGTTGCTGTTTAAAAGAAAAACCGCCGAATACGGCGGTAAATTTTTATAGTTCAACTGTTACGATAAAACCGTCAACGTTGTTTCCTGATATTGTATATGATTTGTCTGATGGAACAGATATTTCAGTATTTGCCGAAGGATTCTGAGGAACATAATAAATTTCATATTTTTTTGAATCGGAAGATACCTTTATGTGTTCGCCGTCTGCTGTATAATTCTTGACTGTATCAATGTATTCTTCCAGGCAAAGATTATTTTCGTACATATATACAGCATGAGGAATGCCCACATATCTGAACTGATATTGTTTTCCCTCTACACCGGTTTTACTTTTCTTGTCTTCAGGATATCGGGTAATAAATCCATATTTTGCGCAGTTTTCAGCAATCCAGGAATAGATTCCGCTGTTTTCATAATAATACGGACTATCGCCCCAGATACTGAGTGAAAAGCTCATACCAGTATGATACTCTGAGTAGCCGCCTTTAATTTCAGATGACCCGGATTCAAAATCTTCATTTTGTGCTTCTTTAGTACGGTAGCCTGATACTACCATTAATTCAGTACTTCCGGTTTCGTTGTAAAAAGCATCCATGAGATTGTTAAGAGCAAGAATTGTATTTTTGCTGAGGCTTATTTCATAATCCTTTGCCTGATAGCTGTTAGTCATATATTCATAAATGGGAACAATTTCTCCGCTTTCTTCACTTATCGGAAATTCATAGGCATGATCTGAATTAACGAGAATTTGATCTCCCTTGCCTATTTCATTTGGCATTGCGCTTATGGTAGAGTAGCTTAAATCAGTTTGAGTATTGTCTGAACTGCTGTCTCCGTTTTTGTCATCTTTTATTTCAGAGTCGTTGTCTTTCTTGCTGTTCTTGTTTTCAGTAGGAACTATTGAAGAAGTAGTACCTCCTTCCTTATCATTATCCTTACCGCAGGATTTGCAGCAAGAAACTAAAATAATGATAAGAACAATAAAAATAGCCGCAACTCCGATGATTCTGTCATATCTGACTTTCGGACGGCGTCTGTATCTGTTGTTACTCATTTGAAACTATCTTTCCTTTCAAGAAAATAATATTTATTAAAGTATATCATATTTAAAAATAAAAGTAAATAAAAAAGTTATAAAAAAATTAAAGTGATATAAAAATCAATAAATATGATGAATTTTGTTGAAAAAATAGATTCAAATTACTAAAATATGATTAATCTATTGACATTTTTATATTCTGGGTGTATTATATATACATAAATGAAATATTTGAAACAATGGCGTTTCAGAAAACAGGCATAAAATGTCTTTTTTTCTGAAACGTTTTTTATTTTAAAGGAGGATTTTTCTTATGTCAGAAGTACAGAAAGTTTCGGATTACTTTGCATGTAATGTATTCAGTGATACGGTTATGAAGGAAAGACTGCCGAAAAACGTTTATAAGGCAGTAATGCAGACAAAGAAATTCGGCACGGCTCTTGATATTGATGTTGCAAATGTAGTTGCAAATACTATGAAGGACTGGGCTATTGAAAAGGGAGCTACCCATTATACTCACTGGTTCCATCCAATGACAGGCGTTACCGCAGAAAAGCATGACGCTTTTATTACTCCTACCGGAGATGATAAGGTTATTCTTGAATTTTCAGGTAAAGAGCTTATAAAAGGCGAACCGGACGCATCTTCATTTCCGTCAGGCGGACTGAGAGCTACTTTTGAAGCAAGAGGCTATACGGCATGGGATCCGACTTCCAATGCATTTGTAAAGGACGATACGCTTTATATCCCTACTGCTTTCTGTTCATATACAGGTGAGATCCTCGATAAGAAAACTCCGCTTCTGCGTTCAATGGAAATTGTCAACGAACAGGCGCTCAGAATATTAAGACTTTTTGGAAATACCAAGGCTACAAGAGTTACTACAACAGTAGGTCCGGAACAGGAATATTTCCTTGTAGATAAAAAGTACTATGACCAGAGAGAGGACTTAATGCTTACGGGCAGAACTCTTTTCGGTGCCATGGCGCCAAAGGGACAGGAGCTGGAGGATCATTATTTCGGCAATATCAAGCAGAGAGTTTCTGACTACATGAAAGACCTTGATTGTGAACTCTGGAAACTGGGTATCTATGCTAAAACCAAGCATAACGAAGTTGCTCCGGCACAGCATGAGCTTGCTCCGATTTTTACCACCTCCAATATAGCCTCAGACCATAATCAGCTTACTATGGAAATAATGAAAAAGGTTGCTTTAAAGCATGGTCTTGTCTGCCTGCTGCATGAAAAGCCATTTGCAGGCGTAAATGGTTCAGGTAAGCATAATAACTGGTCTATTTCATCAAATGACGGTCAGAATCTTCTTGATCCTGGTGAAACACCAATGGAAAATCTACAGTTTCTTACATTCCTCTGCGCTATCGTAAAGGCAGTTGATGAATATGCACCGCTGCTTAGACTTTCTGCTGCTTCTGCCGGAAATGACCACAGACTTGGAGCTAACGAGGCGCCTCCGGCTATTATCTCTATGTTTATAGGCGATGAGCTTCAGGGAGTTCTTGATGCACTTGAAAGCGGTAATCCATATAAGCCAAACGAAGATAAAACCTTTGAGATCGGCGTTGACGCACTTCCTAATTTCCCTAAGGATACAACTGACAGAAACAGAACATCTCCATTTGCTTTTACAGGCAATAAGTTTGAATTTAGAATGCTTGGTTCTGCTGATTCAATTTCCTGTACAAATGTTATCATGAATACGATCTTTGCGGAAGTAATCAGTGAATTTGCGGATGAGCTTGAAAAAGCTTCTGACTTTAAAACAGCTTTAAATGCTTTGCTTGTTAAGACAGTAAAGGAACATAAGAGAGTTATATTTAACGGCAACGGATATTCAGACGAATGGATTGCAGAAGCAGAAAAAAGAGGACTGCCAAACCTTGTTTCAACCGTTGACGCTATTCCTCACTACACAGATGAAAAGTATGTAAGAATTTTTGAAAAATTCAAGGTATATACTAAGACAGAGCTTGCTTCAAGAACTGAAATTCTTCTTGAAAATTATTATAAGGTTATTAATATTGAGGCTCTTACAATGCTGGATATGTCCAAAAAGCTTATTTTACCGGCAGCAATTGAGTATACAAAGCTGATTTGTGAAACCATCGTGGCTAAAAACACTGCTGGTATTGACAGTACTTTGGAAACTAAGCTTGCTAATGAATTGTCAGCAATAACATCATCGTTAGGTCTTGCTATTAAAACTCTTGATGAGAAGAGAATTGCCTCCAAGGAACATGAGGATACTGTTGAAGGCCTTGCAAGATATTATAGGGAAGAAGTCTTTGTAGCTATGCAGAGCCTAAGAGCTGTTGCAGATGAACTTGAAATGGCTATGCCTGCAAAGTATTGGCCGATTCCTACATATACTGATTTACTTTTTACAGTATGATCTTAAGATTTTATATACTGAAACGGACGCTTAAAAAACTGCGTCCGTTTTTTATTAATAAAAATTTTCACGAATAAAATAACGGATATTGACAAAGATTTATATAATGTTATAATAAAAAGTAAAATAGTAAGAGTTGGTGTTTTATGATTTTTAAAAGAATCTTATTGGTAATTGAGTGCTTTATGGCGTTATGGTTTGCAGCTCCATTTGTATCAGGAATAATTAATGCCGGAAATATTACAGGGTTATTAATTTGTGCGGTATTGATGTCAGTCACATTATTCAGTAACAAGCTTAAAATGATTATATCTAATTTACAGCAAAGTATTTTTGGAAAAATATTAGTAACACTTATTTTTGTAATAATAATAGTTATTTTTATATATGTAACAATAGTAACGACGTGCATAGTTAAAGCAAAAATGAATAAACCAAAAGAATCAATGAATATTGTTGTACTCGGATGTAAGGTTAACGGTGACAAACCGAGCAAGATGCTGAGAATGCGGCTTGACGCGGCAGAGAAATACCTAAGTGAAAATGAAGGAGCGCTTTGTGTTGTTTCAGGAGGCAAAGGCGATGACGAGGGAATATCAGAGGCAGAAGCAATGCAAAATTATCTTGTCGAAAAGGGTGTAGATTCAAATAGGATTATCATTGAGGACAAGTCGGAAAATACATTTCAGAATATCAAATATTCATGCCAAAAGCTTGAAAAGTCAGGGGCAGAGAAAAAATTCGCTATTGTAACAGATGGATTTCATCAATACAGAGCCGGGCTTATAGCCAAAGGTATGGGCGCTGAAACATATTCGATAAATGCAAAAATAGCAAATCCTGCATTAATACCCACATATTATGTACGGGAGTGGTTAGCTGTAACACGTGAATATTTAAGAAAAATTATATGAATTAATAAGAAATCCTTCTGTAAAATACAGAAGGATTTTTTCTTATTTCATTTCAGAAATGCATTTTTGACAAACACATTTTCCTTTGAATTCTGTAAGATTATTTCTTGATGTACAAAATACACATTCCTCGTTAGATTTTGACATAATAATCTTATCATTGTCAACATAAATGTCAACTGATGATCTGATTTCCAGACCTAGCCTTTTTCTTATTTCCTTGGGAAGTACAATTCTGCCCAAGTCGTCGATTGTTTTTGTAAAACCAGTATCTTTCATTATTAAACTCACCTATTTTTTATTTTTTTTTAATTATAATACAGATGTCGAAATTTGTCAATAGGTTTTGTCGAATTTATGATAATAAAATGTCGAAAAGTTAAAAAAACCGGTAAATTCTTTAATTCAGCAGTTTTTTTATGAATATCACTATCATATTTTAGTATTGTTTGGAATTAAAAAAATATTCGTCATATAAATTAAATCATCATATTTATAATAATAATTGATTCTTTTTTTATATATACGAATAAACATGTTTAAAAATGTAAATAATTATAAATGTAATATTAAAGTCAATTCAGGGAGGTAATTTATGGAACTTAGATCAAGTCAGACAAGTGTAAATCTAATGAGAGCTTTTGCAGGAGAAAGTCAGGCAGCTAATCGTTATTTATTTGCAGCAGAACAGGCTAAAAAGGAAAATCTCAGCGTAATTGAAGCAGTTTTCAAGTTCACTGCAAAGCAGGAGAGAGCACATGCTAAAGTTTTCTATGACTTTTTAAAGGAAATGGCAGGTGAAACTATAAAAATCGACGGAAGTTATCCAGTTGACATACATGATAAAACCGTTAATTATTTAAGGGCAGCTCAGCATAATGAATTTGAAGAATTTTCACCAGTATATCCGGATTTTGCAATTACAGCAAATCAAGAGGGATTTGCACAAATTGCAGGTAAATTTAATGAAATTGCCAAAATAGAAAAGACTCATGGTAACAGATTCGGACTTTTGGCAGATCTTCTTGAACAGGGAAAATTATTTATAGCTGATGCAGAAGAAGAATGGATGTGTTTAAACTGCGGTTATATTCATAAAAGTTCAGAAGCGCCGAAGGCTTGTCCGGTATGCAGTCATAATCAGGGGTATTTTATTAGACTTTCACTTGCACCGTATACAGCAAAGTAATATTCAGAATGGAGATTAATTATGATTAAGGTTGAAAAAGTAAGAGGGTATGAAGTCCTTGATTCAAGAGGAAATCCAACTGTCAGAGCAGAAGTTATGCTGTCAGACGGAAGCGTGGGTGCAGCAAGCGTTCCGTCTGGAGCCTCAACAGGTGTAAACGAAGCTGTCGAACTACGTGACGGCGATAAGTCACGCTTTGGGGGAAATGGCGTAATAAAGGCGGTTGAAAATATAAACAATGAGATATCACGTGCTATTTACGGAGCTAAGACAATTGATCAGGGCCGCATTGATAATATGATGATAACCCTGGACGGAACAAATAATAAATCACGTCTTGGAGCAAATGCTATTCTTGCTGTATCATTGGCTCTTGCAAAGGCCTCAGCCATTCATTACAATATGCCTCTTCACCGTTATATCGGCGGAGTATCAGCAGATGTACTTCCTGTTCCGATGATGAATATTTTAAACGGCGGAGCTCATGCTTCAAACAATATTGATATACAGGAGTTCATGATCATGCCGGTGGGGGCTTCTACGTTCAGTGAAGCTCTTAGAATGGGAACAGAGGTATATCATTCTCTGAAAAGTGTTCTAAAGAAAAAAGGACTTTCTGTAGCAGTGGGGGATGAGGGCGGATTTGCTCCGGATCTTAATTCTGACGAAGAAGCAATTGAATGTATTCTTGAAGCAACTGAAGCGGCTGGATACAATACTAATGATATAAAAATTGCCCTTGACGCAGCAAGCAGTGAGTGGTATGAAAACGGAAAATACCATCTTCCCAAGCGAGGTATAACCTATGAATCAGACGAACTGATTGGTTATTGGCATAAAATCTGCGATAAATATCCGATAATTTCCATTGAAGACGCTCTTGGAGAACAGGACTGGAAGGGATGGGTCAAGCTTACTTCTGCGCTTGGCAGCAAAATTCAGCTTGTAGGTGATGACTTATTTGTTACGAATACAGATTATTTATCAAGAGGAATAAAGGAAAATGCAGCTAACGCAATACTCATAAAGCTTAATCAGATAGGTACTTTAACAGAAACGCTGGACGCAATAAAAATGGCAAGATCAGCAGGATATAATGCAATTATTTCACACCGTTCAGGCGAAACTGAAGATAATACAATTGCAGATCTTGCAGTAGGAACTAATGCAGGACAAATAAAAACAGGTGCGCCATGCCGTTCAGACAGAGTTGCTAAGTATAACAGACTTCTCAGAATAGAGGCGGAAAGCAGTTTAACAAGATACAATAAATTATAAAAAGCCTGCAAAGCAGACTTTTAATAAGGAGTGCTGTCGTACATCTTTTTTAATGACGACAGCGCTTTTTTTTCTATACGGGATACATAGGAACGTGATATGCCCAGTCTTTGAGCAACTTCTCTCTGAGTCAGGGGATTTGCGCCGTAAAGACCGTATCGATATTTAATAATTTCGAGCTCACGAATATCAAGACACTTATTCAAAAATTCATAAAGCTGACCGGAACGTATCGATAAATCGACTTTGTCGATAATATCTTCACTGTCTCCCATTATGTCCATAAGCGTCAGAGCGTTGCCTTCCTTGTCAACTTCGATAGGCTCATCAATGTAAATATCTCCAAGGGTTTTCTTTTGGGAACGAAAGTGCATAAGTATTTCATTTGCTATCCTTACCCAGCGGCTTTTTTGATAAAATCTTCTTTATCTGAATTAAAAAAATAAATATGTATATCTGCTCCGTCCCAGATAATTTTATAAATCAATGTACGCAGTGCAGTACGTTTTTGATTCAACGCCATATAATCAAATGATTTTGAAAATGATAAAAGTATATCAGTAAGGTTATCTAAATCAGCATCAGTAAAAGCGTTATTTTCAGAAACATTTTCAATTTCCTGAATCTGATTTAGCAATAAATGTTTATTCTTATCAAGTTCATTTATTTCCTGTAAAATATAATGTTCAGCCGCAGTTTCTTTTGTTTGTGACAAAGACTTTACAAGCGCCTTGATTTTTATTTCAATATCTGTTATTAACTTTTTCAGGGATTTAATTTTATCCTGATAAGAATCTTCACATATGTTTAAGTTATTCAGCTCGGTTTTTATAATTGAGATAAATTCCTTTTTATCTTCTGTAAGTTTTTTTATTTCATCAGAAACAATTTTATCCAGTTTATTTCCGTTAGAACGTTTCATGCTGCATTTTTCACATTTACTTTTTTCTTTTAGTTCGCAAAGATAGTCATATATAAGTTCCCCATCTTTATTTTTTCGCTGAGAAAGCTTTGGACGCATAAAACTTCTGCAATTTCCGCAGTAAAGCAGTCCTGATAGAAGCGCCGTATTACTTCTCGCTTTACGGTATGATTTGGATTTATTTTGTTCCAATATCGTTTGTACTTTTATCCATTCGCTGCTGTTAATAATGCCTTGATGTTTTCCAACAGCCATGATCCATTCTTTTATATCTCTTATTTCATTTGTCTTACCTGTTTTCTGACTTGTTTTGTTATACGCCATTATTGCATGTTGTCCGTTAAATTCAGATTTATTAGAAAAAATGTCTGCTTTTTTCATTTCAAAATAGTTCCATGCAGTTTCGTCTGCAATAAGATAAACGGGGTTTGTCAAAATATTTTTTATTGCAAAACGTGAGAATCTTTTTCCGGTTTTGGTTAGGTAATTGTTTTGAATGAGGAATGTTTCAGTTTTAGTAAGAGAGTTAAATTCAAGAAATTTTTTATATATCAACCTGACGGTTTCAGCCTCGGTGGGAATAATCTCCAGCATACGGGCTTTTCTTTTTTTTCCTTCAATAGTAACGCTTCCAATTGTTTCAGCGCTTTTATAACCAGTCGGCGGATTGCCTCCGAGCCATCTGCCGTCTTTAGCAAGTTCAATCATATTATCACGGATTCTCTCTGCAATAGTTTCACGTTCAAGCTGAGCAAAAACAGAGGCAATATACATCATAGCCCTGCCCATTGATGTTGAAGTATCAAACTTTTCGTTTATGGATATAAAAGATACATCTAATTTATTGAGTTCCTCAATTAAAGCAGAGTAATCGCTTACATTTCTGCTGATACGGTCCAATCTATAACAGACGATACATTTAATTTGTTTTTTTCTGCAAAGGTTCAGCATTTCCTGAAATTTCGGTCGTTTAGTATTGCCTCCTGAAAAGCCCTCGTCCTCAAATACAAGTATATCATCATCAGTTACATTTGGAAACGATAAAAATATATTTTGTCTGCATAGTTCAACTTGATTGCCAATACTTTCACCTTTTCCGGTAAATTTTGATTTACGGGAGTATATTGCAAATTTACGGTTATTATCCAAAAAATCAGCTCCTTTAAGCAAAAATATTCTTATATAATTATATTTTGAAAAAAGGAAAAAATGAAAAAACCGATAATTTACTTATAGATTATCGGTTTATCGTTATTATATTTACTGTATTTCGGATAAATATTCTTCAGCGAAATGTACTGCCACAGCCCCGTCTGAAACAGCAGTAACTATTTGCCGAAGCGTTTTAGAACGGACATCGCCAACAGCATAAACCCCCGGTATATTGGTTCTGGTGGATTCGTCAGCCGAAATATATCCATTTTCGTCAAGTTCAATTTTATTTTTTAGAAAATCTGTTGCCGGTTTTCTGCCTATACTGATAAATATGCCGTCACACTGAATATCATTAATATCGGAGGTTATTGTATTTTTTAATTTTGCGCCGATAATTTTTTCGTTGGCATTAAATTCAGATATTACACTGTTCCAAATAAATTTTACATTTTCGGATTTCATAAGAGGTTCATGATATATTTTGGTTGCCCTCAAATTATCTCTTCGGTGTACTACATATACTTTTTTTGCAAGACGTGAGAGGTATAAAGCGTCTGCTGCTGCAGAATTTCCTCCGCCAACGACGATAACTGTTTTATCTTTATAAAATCTTCCGTCGCAGTGAGCACAGTAGTGTATGCCTTTTCCGATTAAATCCTGTTCTCCTGATAACCCCAGTTCACGAGGATTAGCGCCGGTTGATATAACTACTGTTTTTCCATAGTATGATCCGTTTGAGGTTTCTAATTTTTTTATCTTTTCTGAAAAATCAACTGCTATGACCTCAGCGTATTCTGTTTTGGCTCCGAATTTTTCAGCGCCCTGCTGCATTTTCATGCCAAGTGTAAATCCGTCTATGCCTTCGTCAAATCCAGGATAATTGTCTATGTCGCCAGTAAGAGCCATTTGACCTCCGGCTGACATTCTTTCTATTAGTATTACATCAAGACCTGCACGTGAGGCGTACAAAGCTGCAGTATAGCCGGCAGGTCCTCCGCCGATAATAATCATATCGTAAATATGTTCCATTTTAAACCTCCTGTTTTTTATTTATTATATATATTATATCTTTTTTTCTGGTTTTTTTCCGTGACTTTATCACATTTAGTTATTGACATATGATAAAAACTACTGTATAATTATCATATGATAAAAATAAATTTGAGGTGGATATAAGTGCCAAGACCGGTAAAGTGCCGAAAAGTTTGCTGTTTACCTGAAAACAATGAATTTTATCCTTCCGGCGGAAATGGCGGAATAGTTACGCTGACGGTAGATGAGTATGAAACTATTAGATTGATTGACAAGGAAAATTTTTCTCAGGAAAGATGTTCATGGTTTATGCAGGTTTCTCGTCCTACAGTTCAGCAGATATACAATTCTGCCAGGCGAAAACTTGCGGAGGCGCTTGTAACCGGTGCCGTTATTCGTATCGATGGCGGTGATTATAAACTTTGTGATGGTAAGGAAAAGCAATGCGGCTGCGGCGGTTGCCGAAGGCACCGACTTTGTGATAAATAAATTCAGTTTATTGTTAAAAGGAGTAATTAAAATGAAAGTTGCAGTAACTTATGAAAATGAACAAATTTTTCAGCACTTCGGTCACACCGAAAAATTTAAGATTTATACTATCTTGGACGGTAAAATTGTTTCTGCTGAAGTAATCGATACTAACGGCAGCGGACATGGTGCTCTTGCAGGGTTTCTATCATCTCTCAAAGCTGATATACTAATCTGCGGTGGTATAGGCGCAGGAGCTCAGAATGCGCTTAATCAGGCTGGAATAAAGCTTTACGGCGGTTGTTCAGGAAATTGTGATGAAGCGGTAAGCGCATTTATTAACGGTCAGCTTGAATTTAATCCGAATGTCAGATGCAGCCATCATGATCATGACGCACATCACTCATGCGGGAATCATGGATGCGGCAGCCATAACTGCGGCTGATTTGAAAAAAGCCACACTGTAATTAGCAGTTGTGGCTTTTTTAATTTATTTTATTGAAGGGAATACTGATTTTCATGTCAAATCCTATATTTGAATCTGTTTATAAAGAAATATTTCCATTCTGGAACTATATTTCAGAATCGGATAAAAAATATATCTGCCAAAATTCATTTGCACTGAACTATCCAAAAGGAACAAATATACATGACGGCAATGAGTGCTCCGGTGTAATTTTTGTACATTCCGGAAGTTTAAGGCTTTATATCATGTCTGATGAGGGAAAAGATGTAACGCTTTATCGACTGCAAAAAGGCGATATGTGTATGCTTTCTGCATCTTGTGTACTTAAAACTATTACTTTTGATGTGTTTATAGACGCAGAGGAAGACAGTGAATGTTATGTAATAAGCGGTTCAGCCTTTGCGTCTGTTTCAGAAAGAAATCCTCAAATCAGAATATTTGCACTTGAAACTGCTGTAAGCCGGTTCTCTGATGTAATGTGGGTCATGCAGCAGATTTTGTTTATGAGTTTGGATAAGAGGCTTGCAATATTTCTTTATGATGAATCAGTACGAATTGGATCCGATATAATAACATTGACTCACGAGCAGATCGCCAGGTATATCGGCTCTGCCCGTGAGGCTGTATCACGTATGCTTAAATATTTTGCAAATGAAGGCATTGCAGAAGTATCACGCAAGGGAATAAAAATACTCGATAAAAAACGGCTTCGTAACTTAACCCTCTAACATAGCCACAATCTGAGGCTTAGGCTTGGCTCCAACTGATTGATTAACAATCTTACCGTTTTTCATTACAACAAGCATTGGAATGCTTGAAACGCCGAATGCCTGAGCAAGTTCCGGTTCGCTGTCAACATTAACTTTACCTACAAGATACTGAGGATTTTCCTCTGCAATTTCATCAACTAAAGGGGAAACCATACGACAGGGACCGCACCAATCTGCATAAAAATCAAGAAGAACTGGATTCTTGCTGTTTTTCACTGAATCGAAATTATTTTTATTAACACTGAGTACTGACATATTTTAAACTTCCTTTCTTGTTATTGTATATTTATTATAACCTATATATTTTATTTTTTCCGTGACGAAGTCACATTTTTTGCTTTGCAAATAAGCTGGGTCATGGTTCCCATGGGGCAGTATACGCACCATGAACGAGGTTTAAACAGAATCATTGTTATAAAGCCGAGTATGGTTGAAGTGAGCATTATGCTGTAAAAACCATAGGCAAACTGTACGGCTGCGTCAGGAATAAAAGAACCGTGATAAGCCCAGCGCCAAGGAACTTTAAAAGTCCAAAGCAATTTAACTGTCTGGCTTAGATTTTTGGCTCCGGCTGCAACTAAATAAGTGTTCCAAAGCATAAGCATGAACATGGTAAGAAAGAAAATCAAAAAACCGTATCTAAAATATTTTGATTTTATCCATTTTGGAATTTCCTTTTTGCGGGAAAGACCGAATCTTCCTCCAATAAGTGAGAATAACTGTCCTCTTCCGCAATATTTATTGCAGTAAGCTTTGTTTCCTTTTATAATTGAAATCAAAAGTGGTATGAAAAAACAAAGAAGTCCGAGCCATGCAAACAAAATATTAAAAAATCCTAAAATTAAATATGTAAGAGAAAAAATCCAAAGGTAGTCATACCATCTTTTTTTCTGTTTCATAATTCATTACCTCCAGTCTGATAACGCTTGCAGGACACTCTTTTGCACATTTCCCGCATCCGACACATAAATTATAGTTAACTTCTGCATTGATTCCATACGGAATTGAAATTGCTTCTCTCGGACAAACCTTAATGCAGCAGCCGCAAGCTACGCATTCCTTTTTACTTATTATTGCTTTTCGTTTTGTCATAAAAATCTCCTCCTGTATTTAATATTATACCGGAGGAGATTTTTATATTCAGTGACAAAGTCACAAATGATATTATAGTTTGAGGAATAATGTACAATCCTTTTTAAATATGATATTTTATAAGAGGTGATGATCTTTGCAGTTTTTTATACATTTTCCGGAATCTAAAGAGGGGAATGATGAATTAATTAAACGGGTATCCAGGATTCATGCAGATTTTGTTCTGGACTACATAAGGCATCTTAAATTATCTAAGGATCAAATTAAAGTTATTATAGAAAAACTTTTTTTGGAAACATAAAAGTATAATCAACAAATATCAGAGCCGTTATGATATAGTTGATTTTTCAATACATCGGCCCGCATATGCGGCGAATCTGTTTCCTTTTTGATAATCAAAGGTGGAAACTGCCTTGATCAGACCAATTGTACCAATAGAAATAAGTTCATCCTGATCATCAGAATTTGAATAGTATTTTTTGATAATATGCGCTACTAAACGAAGATTGTGTTCAATAAGCTTGTGACGTGCACATTCATCTCCTTCCGCCATAAGCCTGAAATACATTTCCTCTTCCTTTTTTGACAGCGGTTTAGGAAATATATTTCTGCTGTCAACATGAAGAGCAAAAAAGAAAAAATTGCTGAGAACTGAATTTAATATACCCATTACCATATAATACACCTCCGATATTATTCTATGTAAGTCGGCTTGGTCAATATCCTATTTCGGCGCTGCTAAATATGGATTCTTTAGTCAAAACAAACAAACTGCAATAAAAAATATGTATATTTTCACGGTAATTGAATATTGCTATTGACTTGAAGTTAACTCCATGTGCTATAATACCAATATTAAAAATAAGGAGGAACATAAAATGTATCTTGAACAAATTAATGAACCGTCTGATCTAAGAAAATTTAATGATGAGCAGTTGAATAGTCTTTCCCAGGAAATAAGAAATGCGCTTATTAAGAAACTGAGTATACATGGCGGACATTTTGGACCGAATCTCGGTATGGTTGAAGCAACTATTGCCCTGCATTATGTTTTTAATTCTCCAGTGGATAAACTGGTATTCGATGTTTCGCATCAGAGCTATTGTCATAAAATTCTGACGGGAAGAAAGGACGCTTTTCTTTTTGAAGAACATTATGATGATGTTTCAGGTTATACGAATCCTAAAGAAAGCAAGCATGATTATTTTAATATAGGTCATACTTCAACTTCAGTGAGTCTTGCGTGCGGTCTTGCAAAAGCAAGGGATCTTGCAGGAGGAAAAGAAAATATTATTGCAATAATAGGGGATGGTTCTCTCAGCGGAGGAGAAGCTTTAGAGGGACTTGACTTTGCTGGTGAACAGAACAGTAATTTTATTGTTGTGATAAATGATAACGATATGTCTATTGCAGAAAATCATGGAGGTATTTATAAAAATCTCAGACTTTTGCGTGAATCTGACGGAAAGGCGGAATGCAATCTTTTCAGAGCAATGGGACTGGATTATATTTTTGTAAAGGACGGTAACGATATATCTTCCCTTGTTAAAGCATTCAGAAGTGTAAAAGATATTGATCATCCGGTTGCTGTTCATATCGTAACAGAAAAGGGAAAAGGTTATGCTCAGGCTGAAAAGAATAAAGAAGAATGGCATTGGTGTACGCCTTTTGATTTTAATACCGGTGAATCAAAGGCAGTATTTGCAGGTGAGGATTATTCAAGTATAACAGCAGATTTTCTTTTGAAAAAAATGAAAGAGGATAAAACATTGGCAGTAATAACTTCAGCTACTCCGGCAGTGATGGGTTTTTCTGAAGATAAAAGAAAAGAAGCGGGAGTACAGTTTATTGATGTAGGAATTGCTGAAGAACATGCAGTAGCGCTTGCTTCAGGTATAGCTGCAAACGGAGGAAATCCGGTTTATGGCGTATACAGTACTTTTATTCAAAGAACATTTGATCAGCTTTCGCAGGATTTATGCATTAATAAAAATCCTGTTACAATAATTACTTATTCTGCGTCGATTTACGGAATGAATGATGTGACTCATCTGGGTATCTATGATATTCCGTTAATGTCAAACATACCTGAACTTGTTTATCTTGCCCCGGCTACAAAGGAAGAATATCTTGCAATGCTTGACTGGAGTATTAAACAAAAGGAATATCCTGTTGCCATACGTGTTCCTGGCGGCGAATATATTTCAGACGGAAAAGCAGTAACCAAGGATTTTTCATTACTTAATAAATATGAAGTGACTCAGCAGGGGAATAAGGCTGCGTTTATTGGTCTGGGCTCTTTTTATAATCTCGGAGTTAACGCTGCTGAAAAGTTTGAAGAAATAACAGGGATTAAGCCGACTATAATCAATCCTTATTTTATTACAGGCTTAGACGATGATTTGCTTGAGGAGCTGAAAGCAGATCATGAAGTTGTTATTACTCTTGAGGACGGTATTCTTGACGGCGGATTCGGACAAAAAATTGCAGGCTATTATGGCAGTTCTAATATAAAAGTGCTCAATTATGGCTTTAAAAAGGAATTTCTGGATCGTTACGATGTAAATGAAATTATGATTGAAAATGGACTGACCGATATAAATATTGCAAATGAAGCAATAAAATTAATTTAATATTTATTTAACACAAAATTAAAAGCGGATAATTCTTTGATTTAAAAGTAATTATCCGCTTTTATTATTTATCTGCATTTTCCGCAGTTTGAACAGCCGTTGCAAATGGGTTTGCTTGCACAGTTCAGGCAGTTTTCGCAGAATTGAGGTTTATATAAAAGTATTTCAGGTATTTCCATGCCGTAACTGTCCTTCAGGCAGAAAGCAATTTCTTTTCCCTGGAAATTGACACCGGATTTAAAAGCCATTTCCGATTGCAGCCGCTTACTGGGTAAATTATAAAGTTTTCTGTTTTTTATAAATTTAGTTCCTGTTTCAGTAAAATTAAAAGTTACATTAAATTGCTTGCATTCATCTCTTAACAGCTTTACCCATTCAAAACTGCAGGGACGGGCACCGTCATAATTTTCACCGCCGCATATTACCTGTTCAATCTGTCCGGACTGAAGATAATTTTTAATGCTGATCCTTCCTATAAACGGAGCGCACATAATGCCTTTGTGCTTAAATGGGAGCTCAAGCAATATAGGTATACGCTCGTCGGCACGCTTTTGATTTTCGGTTGTTACATTAAAGAAAATATTATCCCAACCGTTACCCCAGTCAGCAGGTAAGCATTTTTCTACCCTATCCGGACGTTTTGTCAGCAAATAGAATATAACGTCGCTTCTCAGCTTCATTATCTCCCAGGCTTCGTCACGCCATCTGTCCGCTTCCTTAAGAAAAAAGTCGGAAGTCATGCATACTCGGATAGTTTCGCCGCTTTGTATTTTATAATTTCCTTTTCTGTCTTTTTTCAGCGGATAATCAAAATTTTGAGTACGGTATATCTCCATGCCGTTTTTATCTCTTATACGGTCAAGGAAATACATATAGCAGTTATCGCAGCCCTCGCTGATTTTAATGCATCCATGCCATGGGTTCCATATATCATGCATAGTTTATCTCCATTTGTTATAATGCGCTAATAATGCAATTGTTTAAAATAATTTTATCATATTTCTTAAAAATTTTCAATATCAGCAAATTGAAAATAAATATAAAAATCATATATTATTATGTAAGAAATATAATATTTCGGGTATTATATTAACAAATGCCTGATATATTTAAGTATTACAGGCTGTAAGAAAAAAAGGAAATCTTTTATTTGCCGCTATTGAGATTTTCTCTTTCTCATCTTTATATAAGCGGCAGAATGGAGATGCTTATGAAACTGAATGAAATTGTACAAACAAAATATTCAAAGCCGCTTTCCCAGTGTACCAACAGAGAAATTTATAATGTTTTGCTTGAAGAAGTGCAAAAGCTGTCAGAAAATAAAAGAAGTTCAGATAATGCTGATAAGAAAAAGATATATTATATTTCCGCTGAATTTCTTATTGGTAAATTATTAGCAAATAACATGATAAACCTCGGCATTTATGAAGAAGTAAAAGCTGAGCTGGAGGAAAACGGAAAAAGCATAACTGAAATTGAAGAAATTGAACCTGAGCCGTCCCTTGGAAACGGGGGATTAGGAAGACTTGCAGCTTGTTTTCTTGATTCAATGGCAACATTGGGTCTAAGCGGAGATGGTATAGGTCTAAATTATCATTATGGATTATTTAGACAGAAATTTAAAAATAATATGCAGACAGAAGAACCGAATGAATGGATCGAAGAAAAAAGCTGGCTTATCAGAACTGATAAAACATATACAGTAAATTTTGGAGGATTTTCAGTTAATTCCAGATTGTATGACATAAACGTTACTGGTTATGATAACAGAACTAATAAGCTGCATTTGTTTGATATTGAAACAGCAGACGAATCAATTGTTAAAGACGGAATAGAGTTTGATAAAAGTGATATTGAAAAAAATCTTACATTATTTCTTTATCCTGATGACAGTGATGAAGCCGGCAGACTGCTGAGAATTTATCAGCAGTATTTTATGGTAAGCTGCGGGGCAAGACTGATAATTGATGAATGTCTGGAAAGAGGCTCCAACCTTTATGATCTTCCGGATTATGCTGTAATTCAGATAAATGATACTCATCCTACAATGGTGATACCTGAGCTTATACGTCTTTTGTGTGAACGTGGAATAGATATGGATACAGCAATTGATATTGTTAAACGTACCTGTGCCTATACAAATCACACAATACTTGCAGAGGCTCTCGAAAAATGGAGTATTGATTATCTGAAAAAGGTTGTACCTCAGCTTGTGCCTATTATTGAGGTGCTTGATAATAAAATCCGGAGAAAATATGAAAACGAAAATGTGTATATTATTGATAAGCAAGATATTGTGCATATGGCATTTATTGATATTCATTATTGCTTCAGTGTTAACGGTGTAGCCTCGCTTCATACGGATATACTAAAAGAAAACGAACTTCTAAATTTTTATAAACTTTATCCGGAAAAGTTTAATAACAAAACCAACGGAATTACTTTCAGACGTTGGCTTCTTCATAGTAATCCAGAGCTTACAAAGCTTATTGAATCGTTAATAGGCAGCGGATTTAAAAAGGATGCTTCTGAACTGGAAAAACTTGCTGACTATGCAAATGATGACAATGTGCTTGAAAGTATTCTTGAAATAAAGCATGAAAATAAAAAGAAGCTTTGCAGATACCTTAAACGCAGAGACAACATTGATATAAATGAAAACACAATATTTGATATTCAGATAAAAAGACTTCATGAATATAAACGTCAGCAGTTAAATGCCCTTTATGTAATTCATAAATATCTTGAAATAAAAAGAGGCAAAAAGCCTGAAACACCGATTACTGTTATTTTCGGCGCTAAAGCTGCTCCAGCTTATATTACAGCGCAGGATATAATTCACCTGATACTCTGTTTGCAGGAGGTTATTAACAATGATTCGGACGTTAGCCCTTATCTGAAGGTAGTAATGGTTGAGAATTATAATGTAACAGCAGCAGAACAGCTTATACCGGCATGTGATATTTCAGAACAGATTTCTCTTGCGTCTAAGGAAGCAAGCGGTACGGGAAACATGAAATTTATGCTTAACGGTGCAGTTACCCTGGGTACTGAAGACGGCGCAAATGTAGAAATTCATGAACTTGTGGGGGATCAAAATATCTATATCTTTGGTGATACAAGCGATACAGTAGTAAAGCGGTATAAGGATAAAAGTTATAGAGCTCAAGAGTATTATAAAAAAGATAAGGATATAAAAGAAGCTGTTGATTTTATAAACGGTAAGGAACTTTTATCAGTGGGAAATAAGGAGAGATTGGAGCGTTTAAAAGCAGAACTAATAAATAAGGACTGGTTTATGACGTTCCCAGATTTTCAGGATTATATATCAAAAAGAGAAAAAGCATACAGCGACTATAAAAACAGGAAATCTTGGGCAAAAAAAATGCTTATAAATATCAGCAAAGCAGGATATTTTTCATCAGACCGAACAATAGCAGAGTATAATGAAGATATTTGGCATACCTGATTTAAAGTTAAAAAAATAAAAGGAAGAATCAATAAATGAATAATAAAACAAAAAGATTCGGTATAGCTGCTCCGATAAGCGGAGAGGCGATACCGCTTGATAAGGTACCTGATCCGGTTTTTGCAGATAAAGTACTTGGGGATGGATGTGCAATCATACCGGACAATGGGAAAATATACAGTCCAGTTGACGGAAAAATTTCATCAGTTGCCGAAACATTTCATGCATATGGAATAACTTCCGATGATGGCATTGAAATAATGGTTCATTTCGGACTTGAAACAGTTGCCCTAAAGGGGGAAGGTTTTACTCCCCATGTAAAAGCTGGTGACAGAGTAAAGAAAGGTGATTTAATCGCCGAAGCTGATATTGATTTTCTAAAATCAAAAAATATTAATTTAATTACTCCAGTGCTTATATGTGACGGTGCAGACGGAATGAATATAAAAATTCACGAAGGAAACGTTAAAGCATGTGACAATATAATTATATCTATGGAGGCAAAAGAAACAGAGGAGAAAATTAAATCAGAAACCCGTGAACCTGAAAAGAAAAAAAGAGTTGGAGTGAACTTTGATTTTCTTCAAAAGCTGGGTAAAGTTTTAATGGTAGTTATTGCAGTAATGCCGGCAGCCGGACTAATGATAAGTATAGGTAAGCTTATCGCTATGGCAGGCGGAGATATTGGTGCGGTTTCCACAATAGCAGGTATAATGGAAAATATCGGGTGGGCTATTATAAATAATCTGCATGTTCTATTTGCTGTTGCAATTGGCGGGTCGTGGGCACGTGAAAAAGCCGGAGGAGCTTTTGCTGCATTAATAGCTTTTATTCTTATAAATAATATTACTGGTACTATTTTTGGCGTAACAAATGATATGCTGAGTGATCCCGATGCTGTAACGCATACTCTTTTCGGGCAGGAGATAGCAGTGGACGGTTATTTCACTTCTGTATTGGGCGCACCGGCTTTAAATATGGGTGTGTTTGTCGGAATTATTTCGGGATTTGTGGGCGGAATTATATACAACAAGTACTATAATTACAGAAAGCTTCCCAATGCGCTTGCGTTTTTTAACGGTAAACGATTTGTACCGCTTGTTGTAATTTTATGGTCAGTTATCGTATCACTGATTCTTTCCGTAGTTTGGCCTATTGTACAGCTTGGTATAAACTCATTTGGTGTATGGATTGCAAATTCTTCATCGTCTTCACCGGTACTTGCACCGTTTATATACGGTACTCTTGAAAGACTTCTTCTTCCGTTCGGACTTCACCATATGCTGACCATTCCTATGAACTATACCTCATTCGGAGGCACTTATTTGATTCAGACCGGAGCAAACGTAGGCTCTGCTGTATTTGGTCAGGATCCACTCTGGCTTGCATGGGTAACAGATTTGATTAACTTTAAAAATGCAGGTGATACAGCCGCTTATGAGAATCTTTTAAATACGGTAACTCCCGCTCGTTTTAAGGTCGGACAAATGATCGGTGCAACCGGACTCCTTTTAGGCGTAGCCCTTGCAATGTATCGTCGTGTGGACAAGGAAAGAAGAAAAAAATATAAATCAATGTTTTTTTCAACTGCCTTGGCAGTATTTCTTACTGGTGTAACTGAACCAATTGAATTTATGTTTATGTTCTGTGCTATTCCGCTGTATTTGGTGTATGCTGTATTACAGGGCTGCGCATTTGCTCTTGCAGGAATTTTTGACCTTAGACTTCATTCTTTTGGAAATTTGGAATTATTTACACGTATTCCTATGTCTGTCAAAGCAGGGCTTACCGGGGATATAATCAACTTTATTATTGCAGTTGCGGTATTCTTTATAGTTGGATACTTTGCAGCATATTTTATGATAGGAAAGTTTAAATTTGCTACTCCTGGACGTCTTGGTAACTATGCTGATGAAAGCAGTGATGTTCAGAGTGATAATGCATCGGGAAAGAAAAAATCTTCTTCTTCCGATGGTCAGCCTGAAAGAATTATTGAGCTTTTGGGAGGACGTGAAAATATTACCTTTGTAGACGCCTGCATGACAAGACTTAGGGTAACAGTTGTAAATCCTGACCTTGTAGCTGATACAGACAAGTGGAAAGCAGAAGGCGCTCTTGGACTTGTTAAAAAGGATAAGGGAATACAGGCGATATATGGTCCTAAAGCCGATATTCTAAAATCGGATATTAATGATATTTTATAACGGCAGAGGTGATGGCTTATCAGAATGCTTACTCTTAATACGCATAGCTTAATTGAGCAGAATTATGAAGAAAAGCTTGTTTATTTTGTTAATGCAATAGTAAAATATGAACCTGATATAATTGCTCTTCAGGAGGTTAATCAGACTTCCGACGAATCATCTTTATCTGATAAATTTTTAAAAGGCTATACTCAATGTCAAAGCGCAGTTCCTTTAAAAAAGGATAATCATGCTTATAGAGTTGTTAAATTACTGCTCGAGAAAAATATAAATTATTATTGGACATGGCTGCCCATAAAAAATGGTTATGATAAATATGATGAGGGCTTGGCAATTTTAAGCAAGAAGGAAATACTTGAAACAGATACTGTTCTGGTAAGCTGTATAAACGATTATAATAATTGGAAAACAAGAAAGATTCTTGGTATTTATTCCGGAGATGAATGGTTTTATTCTGTTCATTTAGGATGGTGGGACGATAAAAGTGATCCGTTTTCTGATCAGTGGAGCAGACTTTCAAAGCGCCTTACAGGCAAAGAAAATGTATGGTTAATGGGAGACTTTAATAATTGTGCTGAAATCAGGAACGAGGGGTATGATTTAATAAAAAAAAGCGGATGGCAAGATACCTTTGAGATTGCAGGGGATAAAGATGACGGAATAACAGTCGGTACAGTAATCGACGGTTGGAAAGATAAAATTACAGATACTAACGGCATGAGAATTGATTTTATCTGGACTAATTCAGAAAATATAATTGAAAGAACAAATGTTATATTTAATGGTAAAAATGAACCGGTTATTTCTGATCATTACGGAGTTATGATTACAGTTAAAGGAGGAAGCGGAGCATGAAAAGAAGCTGCGGTGTTTTACTGCCGATTGCAAGTTTACCGTCAAGGTATGGAATAGGAAGTTTTTCAGAATCTGCTTATAATTTCGTTGACTGGCTAAGTGATTCCGGACAAACCTATTGGCAAATACTGCCTTTAGGACCAGTAGGATACGGTGATTCGCCTTATCAGTCATTTTCCACATTTGCAGGAAATCCGTATTTTATAAGTTTAGAAAGTTTAATAGAAAAGGGTTTGCTAACTGAAAGCGAATGCAATGAAGCTGATTTTGGCGTTAATGAAGAAAGTATTGACTATGAAAAGCTTTATATAAACCGTTATCCGTTACTGAAAAAAGCATATGGCAGAGCTAATTTAGACGGCGATAAGTCTTATAAAAATTTTATAGAAGAAAATAATTTTTGGCTTGAAGATTATGCGTTATATATGGCGTTAAAGGAAATGTATAACGGCAAGGAATGGACAGAATGGGAACCCGATATAAAGCTAAGAAATACCGAAGCTATAAATTATTATAAAACTAAACTTGCTGAGAAAACTGGTTTTCACAAGTTCTTACAGTATGAATTTTATTCTCAGTGGAAAAGTCTCAAGGAATATGCCAATAATAAAGGTATACAGATAATTGGAGATATTCCCATATATGTTGCATTTGACAGTGCTGACACATGGTCTGATCCACATCTTTTTCAGCTTGATTGCAACAATGAGCCCTTAGCAGTTGCCGGATGTCCTCCGGATGGTTTTTCTGAAACCGGACAGCTTTGGGGAAATCCGCTGTATGACTGGTCGTATCATAAGGAAACTGGTTATAAATGGTGGATTTCACGTTTAAAACAATGTTTCAGTTTATATGATGTTGTGCGAATAGATCATTTCAGAGGCTTTGATGAGTATTATTCAATACCTTACGGTGCAAAAACAGCCGTAAACGGGCATTGGGAAAAAGGTCCTGGAATGGATCTTTTCAGAGAAGTAAGAAAAATTCTGGGAGACCAGAAAGTAATTGCAGAAGATTTAGGCTTTATGACAGATTCGGTCAGAGAGTTAGTTAAAGAAAGCGGTTTTCCTGGTATGAAAGTACTGGAGTTTGCATTTGATTCCAGAGATTCCGGTTGTAGAAATGATTATCTTCCGCATAACTATAATAAAAATTGTGTGGCATATACAGGTACCCATGATAATCAGACGATAGTTTCCTGGTTTGATACCATATCAGAAGAGGAACAGACAATGGCAAGGGATTATCTATGTGATTATTATACTCCGGAAGATAAGCTAAATAAGGTATTTATAAGCTTGTTAATGCGCAGCAGTGCCGATACTGTTATTATTCCTATGCAGGATTATTTAGGGTACGATGACAGCAGTCGTATTAATACTCCGTCAACGCTGGGAAATAACTGGAAATGGCGTATGAAAAAAGATGTTCTGACCGATGAATTAAAAGATGATATCAAAAAAATATCAGTTTTATATGGAAGAAACAGAAATTATTAATATTAAAAAGGTCTTGCAATATTTTGCAAGACCTTTAATTTTGCTTATTAGAATAGTAAAAAACTGCAAGCTGAGTTCTGTCCCTTAAATTAAGTTTTTCTAAGATTCCGCTTATATAATTGCGGACAGTTCCTTCACTTAAAAAAAGTTCAGTTGAAATTTCCTTGTTACTGAGACCGTTTGAAACGAGAGTTATTATTTCAAATTCCTTTTCACTTATCCCGTATGATTTATAATTAAATTCTGAGGTTTTTTTCATAAGAACAGGAAGCTTTGAAACGATTTTTTCTCCAAAAACGCTTTGACCTTTAATAACTGCTTCAAGGGCAGGAGCAATGCCTTCAAAATCCTGTTTTAAAATATAGCCTTTAGCGCCTATCTGCAGAGATTTAACTATATAATCATCATCGGGAAAGGTTGTTAGAAAAAGTATACGTGCATTCTTATCGAAATCAAGAATACTTTCAGCAGCTTCAAGTCCGCTGATTCCGGGCATTCTAATGTCCATAAGTATTATATCAGGCTTATAAATTTTATAAAGTTCAATTGCTTCTTCACCGTTTTCACCGAATGCAAGTACATGAACATTACCAGTGTTTTCAAGGATTATTTTAAGTGACTGTGCAACTAATCTGTCATCATCAACAATAACTATATTCATTTATTTCTCCGTTTAATTTAATAAATATTAATTATATTTGTTTTTGGGAACTGATAAAAAAACTCTGAATCCGTCAGAGGAGGGGGTAAAGCTGATAATTCCGCCTACGCTTTCAGCACGGTCTTTCATGTTAATCAGTCCGATTCCATTATTATTTATAAAAGAACAGCTGCCGTTGTCAGTTATTGAAAGCTGATAAAATGCTGGATGTTCTATAAGAAGTATTTTTATTTTATTTCCCTTAGAGTGCTTTACAATATTGGATATGCTTTCTTTTACAATTCCTATAAGGCAGAGTTTATCCTTTTAGCAAAGATTATTTAAAAAAATAAAAAAAACTCTTGACATATTAAATATCATATGATATTATTAAATAAAAAATAATTGAAAGAGGTTTTATTATGAAATCAAAATTAACAAATAAACAAAAACAAATGGCGTACGTTTTGAATAAGGATGACGATTTTGGTTTTTCTATGGAAAAAATCGGTATACTTTTTGGAACTTCCCAATCAACCATTTCAAATGCAATTAAAGAAATAAATCATCAGAAGGAGGTTAATAATTTAAAACAAGAATTAGCCGACATAAAGAAGTACTTGATAGAAGAACAGAAAATAAAACCAAAATCAATATTTATTGATGTTGATGTAATTGATGATGACAATGTAGATACTTAATAACTTAAAAAAATAACAAACGTCCCTCAAAAATAATATTCTAGGGACGTTTGTTTATAGATATCAGCAAGATTAGTTTGTTTGTTCTGTAATCTCCACCATCTAGCAGGAGAAGCTTCAAGCTTCAGCATTGCGACTTGTTCCTCAGTAAGCTTATCGTTAAATTTTAAATTCTCATAAACTGTCATAATACATTCTACTTTCTTTTATGGTGGCTTTACGCGCCGAAATAATCTTATCCTCTGATCTTTTTCGGTATATACAACTGTTACAACAACTGGAATTAAAATCAAAGAAAGCTGAATAGCGTTAAATTGCAAAATATCTTTTGTTATGATCAGAACAGGAAGTAAAAGCTGCCATCTTTTTTCCCATAAAGCGTCATAGAGCAGCAGGGGAACAGTGCAGAAAAGCGGAGGATAAAAAGCACATATAAAAGATGTTAATATAATTAAAAAATAAGAGAGCTTTTTACCCGAAAAGTATTGTACTGCTGAAGAAATTCCTGTTGCAGCGAGCAGGGAAATAACCGGAGAAACATAACTTTCTGAAATTATACATATAAGCAGACATAGAAGCCATAAAACGGTTTTATCAATAAGTTTATTCAATATCATGCCGCCTTGTTTAATTTTTATTGCTTTTATTATATCATAATAAAATATAATTTTCAAGAAGTGACAAATGTCATATAAAATTTTTGACGTTTGACACTATACTTTTTGGTAAGATCGGTTTATAATAGGACTATAAAGAATTGCAAAAATATGAACGGAGGATTTATAATGGGAACTGTTGTAAAGATTGAAAATCTTGTCAAGAGATATAAGGAACTTGTAGCGCTTGATCATTTAAGCCTTGAAATTGAAGAAGGAGAAGTTTTCGGATTACTGGGACCAAATGGTTCAGGAAAAACTACTACAATAAACTGTCTGTTATCTTTGTTATCTTATGATAAAGGAACGGTAGAAATTTTCGGAAAAAAGATGACTCCTGTCAGCTATGATATAAAAAAGCAAATAGGTATAATAATGCAGAATGTTGCAGTGTTCCAGGAACTTAATGTATATGAAAATATAGATTATTTCTGCGGTTTATATATAAAGGATAAGAACAAAAGAAAGCAGTATGTTGAGGAGGCTATACAGTTTGCCGGACTTGAAGATTTTAGAAAATTTCGTCCGAAAAAGCTTTCCGGAGGTCTATTGAGACGTCTTAATATTGCCTGCGGTATTGCTCATAAACCAAGACTTATCATTCTTGACGAACCGACTGTTGCAGTTGATCCGCAGAGCAGAAATAAAATACTTGAGGGAATACAGGAACTAAATAGAAAAGGTGCAACTATTATCTATACATCTCACTATATGGAAGAAGTTGAACAGCTATGTACACGTATAGCCATTATGGACAGGGGAAAGAAAATTGCTGAGGGCACAAAAGATGAGTTAAAACGCATGATAAAGAATACTGAAACAGTAACAATAGAGGTTTTGGAAGTACCGGAGAGTGTTCTAACTGAACTTGAGAATATCCGTCATGTTTATAAAGCAAGCTTTGCAGATGAAAAGCTTACTATTGAGTGTTCCGGAGGTAAGCATAATCTTATAAGGATTCTTGATGTTCTTCAGAAAGAAAATATTAGTTTCGGAAGAGTTTATACTGAACTTCCGACTCTCAATGACGTATTTCTTGAAATAACAGGAAAAGCGCTAAGAGATAAGGAAGATTAAAATCTGAGAGGAGAAAAATATGTTTTGGCATAATTTTAAGTATGAACTTATAAGCGGACTGAGGGTTAAAGATGTAATTATTTGGCTGATAATTTTTCCTATAATCCTTGGAGGGTTTTTTAAGATTGCATTTAGCAGTATATATGAAAAGACAACGGAATTTTCAGCTATCCCCGTAGCAGTGACGGAGACTGAAAAAAATGAAGTTTTCCATAAAGTAATGAGTCAAATTTCAGAGGGTGATGACGCACTTTTTAAGGTTACATATGCGGAAAAAAATGAAGCAGTGAAAATGCTTGATAAAAAGGAAGTTTACGGTATAATATTTACCGACGGAGAAATTTCTCTTTCAGTTTCAGATAATGGAATCGAGCAGACAATTATTAAAACCTTTGTTGAACAGTATATAAGGCAGGAGAAAATTATTAAAGATACTGCAATGAATCATCCGGATAAATTAAATGAGGTTATTTTATCTCTTGGAAATAATGTTTCTGCAAATAAAAATATACCTCTAACTAACGGAAATACCGACTATTGTATAGCATATTTCTATAATTTAATAGCAATGGTGGCTTTGTTCGGATCAATCACCGGTCTTCATATTTCAATCAGCAATCAGGGAAATCTTTCTTCGCTTGGGGCAAGAAAATGCTGTTCACCTACGCCAAAGTCTATAAGTCTTTTGGCAGGTCTTATGGGAAGTTATATACTTCAAATAATATGCATAATTATTTCAATTACTTATGTAGCATTTGTACTAAGAATTGATTTTGGAAACAGACTCCCATTAGTATATATATCAGGAATTATCGGCAGTTTAATGGGTGTTTCTTTGGGCTTTGCCGTAGGTTCATTTGGAAGAATGAGTACAAAGGCAAAAGAAGGCGTCGCTATGTCAGTATCTATGCTGAGCTGCTTTTTCAGCGGACTTATGGCGGGAAATATGAAAGCGATTATTGCTGAAAAAGCTCCATGGTTTAATGAAATAAATCCTGCGTCGCTTATATCTGATGCATTTTACTGTCTGAATATTTATGATGATTATGACCGATATATTCAAAAAAATATTACAATGATAATATTGGCGGTTATATTTGTTGTAATCGGATTTATGCTGACAAGGAGGAGAAAATATGCAAGTCTTTAAAGCGTTCAATAAAATTATGATAAGCCGTTTTCCCATAGCATTGATATGGATTATTATTTTTCTTGTAATTTCAATTATAACGGCAAAAAGCTCAAATGATTATACAGAATTTAAAGATACCAAACTTGATATATGTGTATTTGATGAGGATAACACACAGGAGAGTAAAGCGTTAAAAGAATTTTTAGGTAATAAGCATAACCTTATTACGCTTGAGAATGACAAGGATACTATTCTTGACGCTCTTTATTATGAGCGTGTTGGATATGTTCTTACAATATCTGAGGGCTATGCAGAAAAGCTTAAATCCGGCGAGATAAATGATCTTTTTACAAATTATCATGTACATGACAGTTATTCAAGTACACTTGTCGGCAGTCTTATAGACGAATATGTAAATACTGTAAGGTCTTATCTAATAAGCGGTGAGGATTTAAGCAAGGCTATAAAAAATGCTGAAGATACCCTTTCTCTGGAAGCTGATGTCAAAACTGAAAGCTTTTCTGAAGGGTCTAAGGAGAACGCCCAGTATAAATCTGATTTTGGATATTATTTTCAATATCTTCCTTATGTTTTTATTTCGGTAATTATTGTTGTTCTTTGTCCAATAATTACAACGCTTAACAATAGGGAAATTAAAAATCGTACAAATTGTTCTTGTATATCTTCCGGTTCTCAATCAATTCAGATTATTCTTGGAAGCAGCTTATTTATTGCAGCAGTTTGGCTTTTCTTTATTATTGCCGGTATTTTTGTAAAGGGAGAATTTTACGTCAAAAGAGAATGGTTTGGAGTACTTAATAGTTTTGTATTTATTTTAGTGGCTTCAGCTATTGCTATATTGATTTCTTCATTCTCGCCAAGCAGTACAGGCGTAAATGTAATCGCTAATATTGTAGGTTTAGGTATGAGTTTTCTTTGCGGAATTTTTGTTCCTCTATCACTTCTGGGGGATGGAGTTTTGAAAATAGGTAAATTCTTGCCGGCATATTGGTATGTAAAAGCTAATGATATGATTTATTTTTCCAGTGATACAGGGGAGTCTTTCACTGTCAGTAAAATATTTGAATATATCGGTATACAAATGATTTTTGTTGTTGTACTTTTTGCACTTGTTATGCTTATTATGAAAGCTAATCATGACAAGGCAGAATAAATGAAAAAAAGTCCGGTTTATTCCGGACTTTTTTATTTATTTCTTATAATTTGCTTGATTTGAGGAATCTTGAACAGTAAGTATGCTCCAAGCGATGTAAAAATAATTTCAGGAAGCATATAAGACCCATTATAAAGAAAACTATATAGATAAGGATTATCGGTTGAGAATCCGTTCCAGAGGTCTCCGAAAGACTTCCAGATAATTGCACCGCTGATAAAATGGCAGATAAATCTTAGTATCAGAGCAATAATTGTTCCGAATATCCAGCCAGCTGAACCTTTGTTTCTTAATATACCTGCTGTTCCTATAACAGTGTATGCAAGAATATAGTCAAGAAATATACAGGAAATAAGCATTACAGGATTTAATCCCCATGCAAATAATCCGTCTGTAATACCTTGAAAAAGCTGTATTAATGAGAATACAAAGGCTGTTCCGATACCATATAAAGTTCCGTATTTAATGCTGAAAATTACAATTGGCAGCATAGATAAAAACGTAATGGAGCCTCCCCATGGCAGCTTGTAAACACGTACAAAACTCAATACTGCAGCAAGTGCAATCATGACGGCACCTTCAACAAGAAAAAGTGTTTTTGAATTTTTCATAATACCCCCTATAATAAAAAATGCATACCCAAAGGTATGCGTAAAAATAGTTTATGCATAAATCCCTTCGTTGGCATTACCCATATCAGGTTCGGTTTCCAGTTTCAATTTACCGGATCTCAGCCGAAAAAAATCAGCACCCGTATTTGCTTTTAATTATTATACCATATATACAGTAAACTTGCAAGTTTATGTTTATTAATATTGACTTTTGAGATTTTATATGATACAATAATAAAAAATATGGTACTGCCGCTGGGGAGTCAGAATGCATAGCATTCATTGGTTCATCGTTAAGCCTTAGAAGATGAACTGATGAGTGCTTTTTTTGGGAGGTAACAAATGAAGAAGAATCCGTTTAAATTGTTAACTAAATTTGAGCTAGGTTTATGGATAGTATCTTGTCTGTTTATTTTTATATCATTTATATTTAATAGCCACAGGGATATTTTAACTTTAATTGCTTCTATTACCGGAGCAACTTCGTTGATTTATATTGCAAAGGGAGAGGCAGTCGGTCAGATTTTAACCGTAGTGTTCAGTATTCTTTATGCAGTTATTTCATTTAAATTTAGGTATTACGGAGAAATGATCACATATTTGGGAATGACTGGTCCAATTGCATTTTTATCTGTTATTTCGTGGATAAGGCATCCATATAAAGATGGGGCTGGAGAAGTACAAGTCGCAAACATGAATCCTTTAAAATTCTTTGTTCTTTGTATTTTAGCAGCAGTTGTTACTGGATTATTTTATTTTATCATGAAATATTTCGGTAACGCAAATCTTGCTTTAAGTACAGTTTCAATTACTACAAGCTTTTTAGCGTCGGGTCTTATGTTTTTGCGTTCTCCGTTTTACGCTGTTGCGTATGCCTGCAATGACATTGTTTTAATAGTTTTGTGGATCATGGCGTCTGTTAGGGATATTAGTTATCTACCTATGATTATATGTTTTGTAATATTTTTCATTAACGATATTTATGGCTTCGTAAGCTGGAAGAAAATGAAAGTCCGTCAGCAAAATTCATATGTTGCAAAGGAGCTTATCAATTAAAAAAGCAGAGCATTTGCCCTGCTTTTTTATATTATTGTATTTAGAAAACCCCCGGCTAAGCCGGGGGTTCAAAGGAGCTTATAGCTATA
>CAJUPO010000009.1 GCA_910588145.1 uncultured Oscillospiraceae bacterium
CTTTGAGAGTAAAGACAAATTAATTATACATGATTAGTATGTCTTAAAAAATGGGGATTATGCAAATTTAGGGGGGATTTTTTATGAAAAGTAAAAAAAGAACGATTGGGTCTTTAATTGTTGTTATTGTTTTATTGTTAGGTTTTGCAGGTTCATTGCTTGTCTATAGAAATAAGTTATCTGAAAAGACAAAGACTAATTCAAACAATAATACTGCACAATATATTTCATCTGCTCCAAGTGGAAAAAGTATTGAAAATTTCTACGACAAACCAATAACAGATGAAAAGATAGCTTTGGAATCTATTGAAGCAAATAGAAATAAATTAGGATATGTGGATAAAAATTTTACTTTTATCTATGATGAAAAAGATGGTTCTGAAACTGCATATCATTTCGATTTATATTATAAAGGTCTTCCTGTTCATAGTCCAGTAGGAATTAGAGGTGTAAGTGTAATTACTCATCTTGATAATAGTGCAGATGTTTTAATTACTGGTGTTTCGGATTCAGAAAAAATAATTAAAGTAAATACAACTCCTAAAATTACACAAGATGAATTAAAGGATATCATAAAAAGACAATTCAGTATAGAAGAAGATATTAATTCAAAGCTAATAGTCTATGAAACAAGTGAAGAATATGTTTTGGCATATTATATAGAATATAGTTTTTATATTTATATTATTAACGCTGAAAATGGTGAAATAATTAATTCTTCAAGTATGTTAGTATCAAATTCAGCTGAATATGAGGGTCAAAATGGTGATATTCATCAAATATTTTATAATGACTATACAGATGAAACTAAAGATACAAAAAATGCACTTTGGGATAATGAAAAAAATATCTTTATTGTTAATAATCGGTGGGGATATGAACTATTTGGAAAAAAGTCAAGTGAAGGATTATTTACAACAGAAGATTTAAAACTTGGAAATAATAAAAGTGCAATTGATGGAATGGCAAATGCATATAGAGCAGTTGAATTTTTTGAAAAAAAATTTGATTATACTTTTGATTCTACTTATGTTAGTGTTAATGTAGATAAGGATAAGGATAAAAAAGGAAATACAAAAAAAGATAATGCTTATGGAACTTATGCAAAAGTTAATGATGATAATATTGCTTATTTGTTTTTTTTAGTTTCATCTGATAAAGATAAAGCTCAATGGACTGCATATTTAGACTTAGTAGCACATGAATATACTCATGCTATTACAGGTTCAAAAGCATTTGGTACTGGTTATAGTGAAGATAGTGAGTATTATGAAAAAAATGCTTTAATGGAAGCTTATTCAGATATTTTTGGCGAATTAGTTGAAAAAGAATATACTGGAAGTACAGATTGGAAAAATTATAATCTGAGAAATATAAGCGAACCTAAAATAAAAAAATATACTAAACGATATATAACAGAAGATAAACAAGGAACTGATGATAATGATTATGGCGGTGCTCATCAGAATTCAACTATCATTTCTCATGTTGCTTATTTAATGAGTAAAGATAATTGTAACAGTAAATATAATAATGACATTCTTCTTGATTATGACCAGTTAGGTCAATTATGGTATGGTTCATTAGAACATCTTACAAAGACAAAATTTAAAGATTTTGCCGATTGCAGATATGCGGTTGAAAAATCGGCAAAAAAACTAATAGAGGATGGTGTATTGCTTGAAGATAATCTAAAAGTTATAGAACAAGCCTTTAATGAAGTAGGAGTAAGCAGTAACCCTACTCGACGTGGTGCAATAGACAGTGCAGAGATAAAAAAGAAGTATAATGTAGAGGTTCCCATAGAAGATGAAACCAATTCAACAGAAATGGTTGAAATTGAAGAAATAGAAAACTATGAATGGCACTTAGCACCAACAATTGAAGCAGAGGATATTATTGTTTCAGACGATTCCTTTGATGTCAAAAAAATTGATAGTGATAAAAAGAAAAGTAATACATACTCATTTATCGAACGTGATGGAAAATATAATTTTATAACTTATGATGGAGATATTGTTTTAAAAAAATGGTATCTTGAGCCAAGAATAGCTGAATATGGAGAATTAGGAGTATACATTGAGTCTTCTGTAAATAAAGAAAATGATTTGGGAGTTATAATTAATATTAGTACTGAAGAATATGATGGTGGATGGGTAAAAGAAAGACGTGGAATGGCAGATGCAGTTTATTATGTGTATCCTTATGATAAAAAAACTTCAAAAATTTATCACGATATAGCAATAGGTACGTTTCCTCACTGGGGTTATGAATGCTCAAATAATTGTGATAATAATAGTGCTATTCTTATACAAGAATCGGATGTAATAGACAATCAAAATTATGAAAATAATGTTGATTATAATGGAAAATATGGTTCGGCATGTAATAATGAAGTAACTATCTCCCCAATTTATGATAATGGCATAATGAATGTATACAATGACATAATAGCATTTAAATCAGGTGATAAATGGGGATATTTCAATGGAAGAACTGGTAAACAAGTCATAGATTTTATTGCTAACGAATTTGAATCTAAATATTACAGTCAATCACAAAGAGGTCGTAATTTTTATCGTGAATCACGCCCTTATACATATTGTGACGGATATGTAGCTATAAAATCCGATAAAGGTTGGACTTTATATGATGATAAAGGAAATACCGTTATAAACTGCGGAACATTTGAAGAAGTTCGACCAGTACATAATGGTCTTGCTTGGGTAAAGAAAGATGGAAAATGGGGTGTTATTAAGTTAAAAGATATTGAAGTAACAACATCAACAGAATTAAAAGAAATAAAATCAGACAATAAAACAGGTGAAGTAAAAATAGAAGATGGGTATCTAAACATAAGGGACAAGCCCAGCACAAAAGGGAAAATAATAGGTAAATTGTACAATGGTGATAGAGTCACTATTGAAGAATCAAGTGCAGACGGAAAATGGCTTAAAATTATAAAAGAAGATATTAAAGGTTATGTTTCAAAAGATTATATTAAAATATTAGAAGATATTGAACAAGGAACAGGACAAGTCGACTTAACAATAAATGGAAATTATTCATGGACAAGCGAACAAGTTATTAATTCTGTGAATGCATATCTTAAAGAAAACTGGTGTGGAGAAAATCAATATTATTGTTTTGAATCAGAATTGATAGAAAATGAAGGATATTGGTGGGTGTGTGTTCGATGGGATGGTTCAAATTCTGCAAATGTAATTACTGGAAATGATTGCAAAATTAATAAAGAAACAGGAGAAGTAGAGATTTCATTTAATGGAAAAACGTATGAATGGTTTAATCTCAAAGATTATCAATAAAATTTGATTTGTCAGATTATTCAAATGAGGAAGCACATACTATTTTGTTAATTCTGATTTTAATTTTCAAATGGAAATTAAAATAAATTAATAAATAAAAAATGGAGGAAAAAACATGGATTATTCAACAGTAACAAAATTTAGCGGATTTTTATTATTCGCAATAGGAGTAGCAAGCTACATATTGCCAATTATAATGTCAACAACATTTAGGTGTACCAATCGGAAGTGGGTTATTTTATCTATGTTCATTCCATTTGTTGGATGGATATTATCGTTTTATTTAATTTACAAAAATAAGAAAGAAAGTAAGTTTTATGAGGACTATGGAAAAAATTTAGTATGGTTAAATATTATATTGTATGTTTGTAGTATATTAGCATTATTTACCCCTTTAGCAAAAGTGCGTCTTTTAGAAAAAGTAGATATTAATGGGGTAACAAAATTTAATTTAAGCTTCTTTTTAGGTAAAAAAGACGATTTAATAGGAAATCTAATTAATAAAGATGATTATAAAACTATATCAACTATGATTTGTATATTTATTATAGCTTCTATAATTGGTTTAATCATTAATTTAATTTTCAGGGATGCAAGAAAAATAATTCTGTTAGGAGGTAATATGATTATACAAGGACTAAATATTTTTATAGTTTATTTGCTTACCCATGTATTTGATAATTTTACAACAATACCAAGTACAGCACTTACATTAGAATTACTTATTATAATTGTTTCTGTAATTTCAATATTTGTTACAATATATAAAACATCATATGTTGATAATTGACCTTAACTAGAATAAAAAAACCGTTATGTTAAAAGCATAACGGTTTTTTATAGATTATAGGTCAAACAGTACTACACTGCATAATTTCGTCCAGTTCTTCAAGGTGTTTAATTCTTAGGGTAATTCTTGGGTGGCTTGCAATCATTTTTTGAATAATAGTACTGTTATCACCTAAAGAAATTTTTTCAAGTAAGTATAAAGCTTCAATCATATCCGTATCATAGCCGATAGCATATGAAAACATATCCGCTTTAAACTCATTTTTACGGCTGTTGATTGACAAAATCACCTGTAACCCGAAATTTAAAAACCAGATAGAAAACTCAAAATAAAGCCTTATTAAAAGCATTAATGCGGAAAAAATACTGCGTTTTCCAGTAAATATACTCTGAACCCAATCCAGTAATAGTAGAAATAATCTTGCAATTAGTACAAATACAGAAAGAATACCATTTCCAATTATAGTGTACATAGTTGCCATTGTATCGCCATGTACTAAATGTGCAATTTCATGTCCGATAACCGCTTTTAGTTCATCTTCGGTGAATGTCTGCATTGCTCCTTTTGTCACTGCTATTGTTCTTCTACCTATTGCCATAGCATTGACTGTCATATTATCTATAACGCATATTTCAATTTTCCTAAGTTTCTTGTACTTCTCCTTGGCACGCTCATAAACTTCCTCAAACAATGGCTGTAAATACTCGGTTTCCCGTTTGGTTTCAAGCGGTCGCACTCTGTTTAATAATCTTAGTAATTTCTCTCCTAAAGAAGAAAATCCAATTATTAGTGACATGGCATAAATGACAAATACAATTAAAAAGCTTATTGCAGTGCCTCCTAAAAGCAGTGAGGAAATTACATAATAGAATAATGAACAAAGCAGATAAATAGGATTATTCTTCCAAAACAGAAAAATAAAGTGTATGCTTCTTTCAATATTGTAAATTAATTTGTCAATCAAAATAAACTCCCCCTAAAATGGTTTATTTACATTTAATTTACTATGAAAATAATTATCTCTTGAAAGAAAAATTCCTTTTCCCGTCTGTAATTTCTTTATATCATCTGGGTGATACAAAAACTCTCTTACATTTCTCGCAGAGCCTAAACCAGTTTGTATAGTGTCAAATCCTTTTTGCTGTAATTGATATGTGACGTCCATTGTCGGACGTGTGCCCAAAATATTAGACCAATTTTCGGAATTTACTGCACTATTTTGACGTAAGACAAGATAGTTATTACAGTTTTCAATAATTTGCTGTGTAAAGTTTTCATCTTCTGCACTTGCAAGGTCTGAAAGACTTTGAGTTGCCAAAACACAAGTAACATTTGCGCTTCTGGACTTATTTACAAGGTCAATTAATGTTTTAGAAGCATATACATTAATTTCATCAAATATAAAAAAAGTACGGTTGCAATTTTTAAAACGCTGACTAATTGCCTTTTTACTGTCAATTAAAACTAATCTTCCAAATGCAGGTGACAATTCGGGGTAAATTAATGGATTTAAGATAAATAAAATAATAGCGTTTTCCTGTAATGCTGTTGCAATATCAATTCCGTTATCAGTAAATAGATGTCCTAGTTCACTTTCTGCAATAGTTGAAAATCTTGCAATTGAGCTTTTAGAAATTTTACCAGATGTATGTGAAATTTCTAAATTTTCTATGTGCTTTTCTTTTGATATTATTTTACTTTTTACAAGCTGAGAAGATAATAGCGCAAAATTATCAAGTTCCATAAATTTAATTATTGATTGAAAAGAAAGAGGAATTTTGGCTTTATTCATCATTAGAATTAATCTTTGTAAATAACGCTCAGCGTTTACTTTGTAATGTTCCTCAGACCAGTCAGTCATATTAATCATCATGTCTTTTGCAATTGTAGGAGATGTATTAAAAAATGGGTTATATGTATCTGATAAGGATGGGTTAGTTAAATCAATACGATATATTTTTTTGTTATACTGTTTATTTAATTGTGTAAGTACATCTAAAATACTGCCTTTTCCAGTATCTCCTTTACCGTCTACAATCAGCATAGGAAAGTCTTTTTTCATGCAGTTTTCTATATAATTGCTGAGTGCAACAGTTTTTCCGCTGCCTGTTGTACCGCAGATAAAAATGTGTTTAGCATTATCAGAACAATAAACAGGTTTTCTTCCATTGTATCCTAATAATGTAGAATTAGATTCATTAAGATTTTTTTGTTTCATCTTATGTTTCACCCTTTTTAAATCATTGTGAAAATTGAATAGCTTTCGCAATGTTGAGTTTTTTTTGTACCAATCTAAAATAATGCAAAATGGAATTACAAACATCAATATTTTTATAATTAATTGATACTTTTGTATTCCGATAAAAAATACTATATATCATAGCTTGTCACCTCCTGCTACCAATATATTCTATAAGTAAACTATTGATGATAAAGACAAGCTAAATTATTTGTTTTTTTGAAAATGTTCTGTAATTTCTGTTAAATGTATTATTTTAACATTGTTATAAAACTTTTGACTATTTTTTATAGTATTGTATATTACTGATTGTGATTCTGGAACAATCCAAAATTGGGTATCATAATCTATAAAATTGTCTTTAATAATATTTAAAATGCGTGTTTTGCTTTTTGGTGTCATTTCTACTTCAACACAATTAGTTTCATTATTTTTTGTATAAATAAAATCAGGTCTGTGTTTACGCATTCCAAAACCATCTAACTGGTGTAATTGCTTTTCAGTTGTAATATCATTAAGCAATAAACTTTCCTTGTGCATGAAATAAATAGCAGTATCTAGTACTGTCATGTCATGAACAATTTGTTCGATTTTTACCTTTTCGGGACGTACATTGGATTGTATAAGCTTCTTGCCCTTTGGTGTAACAAAATAAATACTTGGTACTCCGTATAAATATTTTTTACGTTCCAGATATTCAGCTTCAATTAAAATTTTCAATCTTCTGTCAGTTGCCCTTTGACCTGTAAAACCTGCCAAAAATTTAATATGTCTGCTACCGCAAACTCTCCATCTTTCAACTTCCCTTAGAATTAACATATCTCTTTCTTCTACTCTCACACTGTTCCACCTCCTAAAAATAAAATAAATAATAAAAAAATAAAAAAAATAAAGCTATGATTTAAAATATAATTTATTATATGTATTGCACGTTGTAATAGAGGGGTCTCGTATGAAATAGGAGACCCCTCTATTACAACTGAAATTAAATCATAGCGTATCTACAGGGGTTCACCGTTTTTTATTTTTTTATTTATTTTTATTCACTGTCTTATATGATTAGAACACTTTTGTAATGGGTTGGTGGAACAGGTAAAAATAAAATTCTAATTATAAATAATGAAATAATTTAAGAATAAAGGACAAACAGTACTACATACCTATAAAAAAGACAGGGGGGATTACATTGTCAAGAAAACAAATTTTAAATTGTACAAATATATATCAAAGCAGTAACGAAAAAGAACTTTCACAAAAATACACTCAGAAATGGATAGAAATAATAAACCATTATGAAGCTGAGAAATTTGACAAAAAATGTAAAAAACCTCTTTACAAATCGGGTCAATTGTAGTATTATAAGTACAAGCAGAACCGATTTGTTTTTATCGAATGAGGTGATAAAAACAATGAAGGTAGCAATTTATTGCCGTCTTTCTGAGGAAGATAAAAACAAGTTATCTAAGGAAGATGACAGCGAAAGTATTCAAAATCAAAAATCAATGTTAATTGAATATGCCGTAAAAAAAGATTGGGAAATCTTTAATATTTATAGTGATGACGATTATACAGGTGCTGACAGAAACCGACCGGCATTTAATCAGCTTTTAAAGGATGCGGAAAGTCATAAGTTTGATATTGTTTTGTGCAAAACGCAGTCCAGATTTACAAGAGAGCTTGAAATTGTTGAAAAGTATATACATGGATTATTTCCGATATGGAATATCCGATTTGTAAGTATAGTCGACAATGCCGACACTGAAAATAAGGGCAATAAAAAAGCCCGTCAGATAAACGGACTAATAAATGAATGGTACTTGGAAGATATGTCTGACAATATAAAAAGTGTCTTAACAAATAAAAGGCACAATGGTGTACATATCGGAGCATTTGCGTTATATGGCTATAAGAAAGACCCAAACCAAAAAGGGCATTTAATTATTGATGAAGAAGCTTCGCAGGTAGTCAGAGAAGTTTTTACTTTGTTTTCACAAGGAATGGGAAAAAGTGCAATTGCAAGATACTTAAATGAAAAGGGAATACCAAATCCAACAGAGTACAAGCGTTTGCACGGACTTAGATATAAACAGCCGATTACAAAACAAAGTACGCTGTGGAGATATTTTGCTGTTGCAGATATGCTTGTTAATGAAATCTATATCGGAAATATGGTGCAAGGAAAATATGGAAGTATTTCATATAAAAGTAAAAAAAACAAGCCGATACCCAAAGAACAATGGATAAGGGTAGAGGGCACACATGAGCCAATAATTGATATGACTTTATGGAATACAGTACAGCAGATGATTAAGCAAAAAGCAAAACCGTTTTCTAATGGTGAGATTGGGATTTTTGCTAAAAAAGTCAAGTGTATGAATTGCGGTTATATTATGCGTTCTACAAAGTCACATGAAAGACGTTATTTAAAGTGTGCTACAAAAAACGCTTGTAAAGACGCTTGTATAGGTTCTTTTATTTCCGTTTCTGTTCTGGAGGACTACGTATTATCTGAATTAAAAAAGCTTACTGAAAAGTATCTGAATATGGATGAACTTGAAAAGAATGTTGTTTTTAATCAGAAGCTGGAAGAGAATATTCAAAATATCGAAACACAACTAAAGGATTATCAGTCAAGAATGTGCAATTGTTCTAATGGTATAAAAACCTTATATCTTGATAAGGTAAAGGGGATTATAACAGAAAATGATTTTATTGAATTATCAGCGGACTTGCATAAAGATAAAAGTACTTATGAAAAATTAATAAGTGAATTATCAATGCAGTTAGCGGAAATTGAACAAAGGCATAACAATATGACAAGTGATAGGGAACAACTTGAAAAATATTTAGAATTAGAGCATTTAACACATGATATTGTCAATCAATTAATAGATTATATCAGTGTGGGAAAACGTGACCCCGAAACAAAGGAAATACCTATTGAAATCAACTGGAAATTTTAATTTTTAAATGCTTATGGCGGATTGTCGCAGAGCAAAAAGCACGTTCAACTTATGACAATATACTAAGACTTGCAGATGATCCTGATGTCAGGGATCCCATCAAGTTTTTAAGGGAACGTGAAATTGTTCATTTTCAGAGATTTGGCGAAGGCTTAAGAATAGTGCAGGATAATTTGAACTCAAAGAATTTTTATGCATGTAATCCGGCATTTGATAAAAACTGCGGAAAGAATTGCAGATACAGACAAAAGTAAAAGTATGGAATCAACAATGATTTATATGCCCATGGGTAATAATCCATGGGTATTTTATTTATAGTAGTTAAGTGTATATATAAAGAAAAGTCCGGCAGTGAGCCGGACTCTAAATATAATTTATCATCTATTAGTGCTGTGTCAGCCGCCGAGTCTGATCATTTCGTCGATACAAACTCTTGCCTGTTTAATTTTAGAATCGCTCATTTTAATTTCGAATGCCTTGCCGTTATCAATATTCTGAAGGGTGTTATACACATCCATCAGGGTAGTGATTTTCATATCAGGACACATGATTTTTTTAGACAGATTATAAAATTCCTTATCCAGACAAGCGTATTGAAGCTGTTCGGTAATGCTGATTTCAGTACCGATTATAAATTTCTTATTGTCAGATTTTTTTGCAAAATCCAAAATACCCGATGTTGATCCTGCATAGTCGGCAAGCTCCGTAACTTCCGGAAGGCATTCAGGGTGAACAAGAACAAGTGCGTCAGGGTGCTTGTCTTTGGCAGCTTTAATTTCATCAAGCGATACAGAGCTATGTACCGGGCAGCCGCCCCGAAGCAGTTTTATGTCCTTTTCCGGGACATTTTTCTGTACATAGCTGCCGAGATTACAGTCAGGAATAAAAAGGATTTTATTGTTAGACATTTTCTTTACTATCTGCACTGCGGTAGATGACGTTACGCAAACATCACATACGGTTTTTAGATCAGCAGTAGTGTTGATATAAGCTACAACTGCCCTGTCAGGTTCTTCGGCTTTTATTTTGGAAATGAGTTCTGCGTCCATTTGTTCAGCCATGGGACATCCGGCTTCACTGTTAGCGAGAAAAACACGTTTTTCCGGAGAAAGCATTTTTACCGTTTCAGCCATAAAATGAACTCCGCACATAATAAATGATTTGCAGTCATGTTTTGTGGCTGCAACGCTTAGGGCATAGGAATCGCCGGTTTCATCTGCAATTTCAATGATTTCCTTAGCTTGATAGGAGTGGGCGAGAATAACTGCATTTTTTTCCTTTTTTAGCTTCAGTATTTCTTCCTGAATTTTATTTATCATTTTTATCCTCCGACTTTTTAATTTCTGTCTGATTTTTATTATTAGCTGAAATTTTTTCAGCGCTGTTATCATTTGTTTTTTCACGATTTGCTGTTGTGGAGAAATCCTCGATTTTAGACGGCGGATTTCTGTAATCTATATCCTTATAGTATGCAGTTGATACCGGAAGCTTCTTTTTGTTCAGTCGTGTATTGATTGCTTCCTTAATAATCCCGAACATGACGGCAAAGAGAGGAACAAACGCTACCATTCCTATAAAACCGAATAAACCTCCGCCGATAAGAATTGAAAATACTATCCAGAAAGTTGAAAGACCCAAGGAGTTGCCGAGAATTTTTGGTCCGAGTATGTTGCCGTCAAATTGCTGGAGCAGGAATATGAATACAATAAAGACAATGGTTTTGTGAGGATCTGTCAGAAGTATAAGGAGTCCGGTTGGTACAGCGCCTATAATAGGACCAAAAAACGGTATCATATTTGTTACTCCGATAATACAGCTTATGAGAACTGCATAAGAATTCATATGGAGAATGTTCATTCCTATAAAGGTTAGAACGCCGATTATAAGAGAATCAACAGCTTTGCCGGATAAAAAATGTACAAATGTATAATTGAATCTTGAAGCAACAGAGAATATCTTTTTTCCAGCCTTGTCCGGAAAGATTGCGTAAATGGCTTTGGTTGCCTGTGCTCTGAAGTTTTCCTTGCTAAAGAGAAGATAAATTGAAATGATCATTCCCATAATGCAGTTTTTAAGCCCTATAACAAGGGACCATGTACTGTCAGTAACGCTTGCGATGATTCCGTCTTTGGCAAGAAGGTTCTCTAAAACGGGTTCATATTTGGACATCATATTTAATAAAAAGTCCTGAATATTGTCAAATTCATCGTCTATAAACGACTTTAAATCAGGGTTCTTGTCCACAAGCTTGCTGATTTTTATGGTCAAGTATGATCTGAGATTATTAAGATAAGACGGCAGGCTTTTAAAAATATTCTCAACGCTCTTAATAAGTTCAGGTACGATTGACCCAACGAGCAGGACTATAATACCGATAAGTATAATAAATGAAATAAGAATGCTCAGTGTTCTTGCAAGACTTCGCCGGTTCTTTTTGCGGCAGACAAGTTTACTAAGATGTTTTTCTGTAAACATCATAAGAGGGTTTAGAAGATATGCAATAATCAGTCCCCATATAATCGGAGAAAAAACGCTTATAAGCTTTTTCAGATAAGATATAAAGGTTTCATATTTGAAAACAAGGGCAACAAGAACAAGACAAATTGTAAAGACAAGTATGCAGTATGCTGCTACAGTGTTGTGTTTTGAATTGAATTTTATTTTCATAAAAAACCTCCCTTAAAAATAAATACTAATTTAATTATACATCATTTTTATTTAAAAGGGAATAGTTTTCTTTATATTTTATAAAATAAAAGTATGATGTTAAAATATTTTTACTTATATTAAAAATAAAGTTGACAAATATGTTTTTATAAGGTATAATCAATAAGGCATGTGTTCTATATGATGTAGTACACATATTACATAATAGGGGGATGCAGTAGTTAATGAAGCTGATTCAATTTGTATCAAAATCTGTAAACCGTGGTTTCGGTGCAGTTTTTTTATTCGTAATTTCAGTATCTTTAATAAGATTTGCAATAAAATCTTCTCAGTATACTTCTTTTTTTATGCCGGTTTTAATTATAGCGATGGCTGCGGTTGCTGCGGGAATTTTATTTTGCCTTAACAGAGCAGAAAAATATTTAGCCGGCGCTGCTTTGTTAAATCCGTCTTTGTATAAACGGATTTTTATCGCTTTGCCTTTGATTTTGCTGACTGTTCAGATAATATTTGCCTGTTCTGTAGATTTTACTCCGAAAAATGATTTGAGTTACATCTGTTCGGCAGCAGAAAATTATCTGCGGCTCGGTCCGGAGCATATTTATGACGATCTTCCGGAATACCATCAGACTTATTTTTCGATTTACCCAAATAATCATTGTATATTTATGATAGTACTGGGACTATATAAGATTTCTTATGCTGTAACCGGAGAGATTTCCAATACGCTTCCCATAGCTTTAAATATTGCGGCTCTTAATATTGCTTTTATTCTGATGTGCATGACCGCAAGAATTATGTACAAGCCCGAAAAAGCTGTTATCTGCGCGTTGAGGGGGCTTATGTTTACCCCTTTGCTTACTTATGTATGTATTTTTTATACAGATACAATTGCTATGCCGTTTATTACCGGAGCAATTTATCTATATGTAAAATTCAGACATATAAGACCGGAAAATAACAGTATTTTAAAAAGCGCTTCTTTAATAGTCATGCTGGGATTATTGATTGCCGTAGGATATAAAATAAAGGGAAATGCTGTAATTCTGCTTTCGGCAATATTGATCGATATGATTCTTCGGCGCAGGAGAAGCATAACCGAAAAACTTTTGTATATCGTTATTCTTGCTGTTGTATTTGTTTTAGTTACAGCAATTATTTCAAATGCCGCATTAAAAGTACTGAATATATCACCAGAAGAGCTGGAGCTTCATAAGTTTCCTCTGGTGCACTGGATAATGATGAGTGCGGACGGACGGGGAGGTTATCAGGCTCAGGATTATTATTATACAAAATCCTTTGAGGGCTATGACGCTAAAATAAGCGCTGATTTATCACGTCTTGGAGAAAAGATAAAAAGTCAGGGGTTCTTCGGATTTATGGCACATTTGGTAAACAAGCTTGCCTATACTTGGGGGGACGGTTCTTTTATGCAGGCTTATTATAACGACTGCGGAAAGGTATTCAATGGAATCGTTATTTATATTTCTCAGATATTTCACTTTACCCTTTTGACTAAAATGGCTGAAAGCTTTATAAAGCGGAGGAATGCACCGGTTGACGCCTGTACAGACGCATTTTTTCTGAAAATGTGTCTTGCCGGGCTTACGCTGTTTTTACTGATATGGGAAGCAAGATGCCGTTATCTGATAAACTTTTTTGCTTTGTTTGCACTTATATAATTGGCAGTTTATTTGATTAGTTAAATAAAAAAAGTCTTTTCTTTAAAGCTGAAATATGATATAATAAATTGAGCATTTTTATTTTTATGTCCCAGAAGATGCGAAAATATGCATACCGGACAAAATATATCATAACATATAGAATTGATATTAAAAATGACGCATTTTATTATTTTTGAATGGGGAGTATAGATAATGTCTTTACAATCTTTTAATGAGCTTAAAAGAGCAGCATTAAAGAAATATTTCGGCAGAATGAATCAGCAGCAGAGGGAAGCAGTATTTTCAGTTAACGGTCCGGTGTTGGTTTTGGCTGGAGCAGGAAGCGGAAAAACAACGGTTATCGTAAACAGAATTGCCAATATGATAAATTTTGGCAACGCTTATTATGAAGAGGGATATGAGGGAAAAGAATCGGACGAACAGATTCTTCAGGATTACATAAACGGAGCGGAAATTTCCCTTGATATCCTTAGAGATATTATTGCATTCAGACCAATTAAGCCGTGGAATATCCTTGCAATCACATTTACAAATAAAGCGGCCGGAGAACTTAAAGCAAGACTTTCAGCTATGCTGGAAGAGGAAGCAAATGATATTCATGCGGCAACTTTTCATTCAGCCTGTGTGAGAATACTCAGACGTGAAATTGAAAGAATCGGATACCCAAGCAGCTTTACTATATATGACTCGGATGACAGTCAGCGTGTGGTAAAAGCTTGTATGAACGATATCGGTGTATCAGAAAAGCAGTTTCCGCCGAAATCCGTTCTTTCGGAAATAGGATTTGCTAAGGACAGACTTCTTGAACCCGATGAATATGCAGAGGAAGCCGGTAATGATTATAGAAAGACTGTTATCAGCAAAATATACAGGGAATATCAAAAACGTCTTTTTGCTTCAAGCGCAGTTGACTTTGACGATATAATAAGACTAACTGTAAAAATTCTTACTGAATTTCCAGACGCGCTGGAGCATTATCAGAACAGATACAAGTATATTATGGTTGATGAATATCAGGATACTAACCAGGCTCAGTTCCGTCTTGTAAGTCTGCTTTCAGCAAAGCATAATAATTTATGCGTTGTGGGCGACGATGATCAGAGTATCTATAAATTCAGAGGCGCAACTATTGAGAATATCCTGAGCTTTGAAAACCAGTTTGCCGGAAGCAAGGTTATAAGGCTTGAACAGAATTACCGTTCTACACAGACGATACTGGACGCCGCTAATTCGGTAATTAAGAATAATTCTGAAAGAAAAGCAAAAAGACTCTGGACAGACAGCGGAGCAGGGGATAAAATTTTCTGGTACAGGGCAAAGGACGAGCGTGACGAGGCGGCGTTTGTTTCAACTGCTGTTCTTGAAAGCGTGAAAAACGGCGGCAGATACAGTGACTGCGCAGTACTTTACCGTATGAACGCTCAGTCAAATTTGGTTGAACAGGCTTTTGTTAAAAGCGGAATCCCTTACAGGGTATTCGGAGGCATGAGATTCTATGACCGTAAGGAAATAAAGGACATAACATCTTATCTTTCCTTTATAAATAACAACAACGACCTTCTGCGCTTAAAGCGTATTATTAATGAGCCAAAAAGAGGCATAGGCGACAGTACGGTATCAGTTTTAGAGGATATTTCCTCAGATTTGGGAATTTCTCCTCTGGAGGTAATGAGAAACTGCGAAGATTATCCTATGCTTTCTAAAAAGATAAAGGCTCTTAAGGAAACGGCTGAAATGTTTGATTTTCTTGTGAAGGCTTCCGAAGCAATGCCTCTTGATGAATTTTTTGATCTGCTTATGGATAAGACAGGATACTTAAAATATATGCAGGGCTTGGGCGAAGAGGGAATAACAAGAATTGAAAACCTGAACGAACTTAAAACTACGGTAAAATCATATATGGAAGACGCTGAAGAGCCTACGCTTAACGGTTTTCTTGAGGAAATCGCTCTGTATACTGATCTGGATAAAATGGAGGCGGATTCCGATGCAGTTGTACTTATGACTGTACATTCTGCTAAGGGACTTGAATTTACAAATGTTTTCGGAATCGGTATGGAAGACGGAATTTTTCCGAGCGGCAGGTGCTTTGACAGTGAAGAGGAGCTTGAAGAGGAAAGACGTCTTGCATATGTTGCTATTACAAGAGCAAAGAAAAAGCTGTTTCTTTCAAGCGCTGCCCAGAGAATGATCTTTGGATCAACACAAAGAAATGTTACTTCACGTTTTATAAAAGAAATCGATCCTGCACTTATTGAAAAGAAAGATAATACCATTATCGGAAAATCTGACAAACCGCCGATACAGGCAGTTTCGTCACAATCGCTTCAGAAGCAGATTATGCAGAATAAATTGAAAAAGTCAGGCTCGTCCGCTCAGGTTACATACTCCGCAGGCGAAAAGGTGAAGCATAATATTTTCGGAGAAGGAACAATTCTAAGCGTTAGAAATATGGCTAATGACGCTATGCTTGAAGTTGCATTTGATAAGGTCGGAACTAAGAAAATCATGGCAAACTTTGCGAAGATAAAGAAAATATAAAAAAATGGGTGACGTTTCCGTCACCCTTTTTTTCGGTCAGATTAGCATCCGCAGCCGCAGTCATTGCATCCGCAGCCGTTGTTGTTAGCGCATCCGCAGCCGCCGCATCCGCAGCCGCTGTTGTTGTTTCCGCCGCATCCGCAGCAGCAAACGATGAGAAGTAAAATAATAATCCACCAGCAACCATTTCCGTCAAATCCACACATAACTAAGCAACTCCTTTAAAAATAATGTATTGAACCGGAAGCTTTTGATTTGTTTCCGTTTCATAGTACATAATATGTTTGGGCAGAAAAAGTGTTACAGATTCTTAAACCTATAACGAAATATATCTTCGACATATATCGCACGGGATTTGTGGCATACTTATTATTAGTCAGAACAAACGGAGGAAAGGTGAGCTTTTAATGATCAGTAATTTTGAAATGTTTACAGGTAAGGCGGTCAGTTCCCTTGAAACTGCGGCTGAGTGCGCTTCAGAGCTGGGACATACCTATGTCGGGACGGAACATATACTGCTGGGCTTTATTAAAGAGGGAATGAATATTGCGGCGGCAGTTCTTAAATCATCTAATATAACATTTTCGGATTTGTACGATAAAATTTCTGTAATGGTGGGAAAAGGCGAAGAAACTTCACTTACTCTTGCCGATATGACTCCGGCGCTGAGAAGGATTCTTGAATGCGCAGTGGGTTCTGCGGAATCTATGGGAACAAAGCTTGTGGGAACGGAACATATACTGATGGCTATACTCAGCGAACCTGGGTGCGGTGCAATGAATATACTGACCACTTTTGGGGCTGATCCTCTTAAGATGTATAATGAATGCGCAGGAGCGTATACCTTTAACGTATTGAGAAATGAAACTGTAAAGTACCGTCAGCCGGACAGAAAAAAGCTTCCCACACTTTATAAGTATGGTGTGAGTCTTACCGAGCGTGCTATGGAGAATCATTGCGATCCGCTTATAGGGCGTAGAAAAGAAACGGAAAGAGTACTTCAGATTCTTGCAAGGCGTACTAAAAATAATCCCTGCCTGATCGGAGAAGCAGGAGTTGGAAAAACTGCTATTGCAGAGGGGATAGCAAATATGTTTGTTCAGGGAAAGGTTCCTGACGAACTTAAAAACAAGAATATTTTTTCTCTTGATCTTACAGCTATGCTTGCAGGAGCAAAATACAGGGGAGATTTTGAGGAGCGTATAAAAAACTGTATAGATGAGGTTATCAGCGTAGGAAACATTATTCTTTTTATAGATGAAATTCATTCAATAGTCGGCGCCGGCGCTGCGGAGGGAGCTATTGACGCTGCTAATATTTTAAAGCCTCAGCTTGCAAGAGGTGAGATTCAGATAATCGGCGCTACAACTGTTGAGGAGTACAGAAAGTATATTGAAAAGGATTCTGCACTTGAAAGACGTTTTCAGCCGGTCATTGTGGAAGAACCCGACGAGGAAGAAGCTTGCAGGATTCTTACCGGTCTTAAGGAAAGATACGAAAAATTTCATAATGTACAAATCAGCGATGATATTATAAAAACGGCAGTAAGCTTTTCGGTACGTTACATTAACGACAGATTTCTGCCCGATAAAGCAATTGATATTATAGATGAAGCGGCTTCGAGAGCTAAAATACGCCGGGCAAGAAGTACTACAAAAGAATTTGAGGCAATTGAAATAACAGGAAAAAACATCACTCTTGACGATATAGAAAATGCATGCAGAAAAAGGCGTGAAAAGAACGGAGCGAATCCCTGCGAAATTACCTTTGACGATATTTCTAATGTAGTATCTGTTTGGACAGGTATACCGGTTAACAGAATATCCAAAGAAGAGGAAGAACGTCTGCTTAATCTTGAATATGAACTGGGAAAAAGAGTCATCGGTCAGGACGAGGCAGTTTCGGCTGTTGCAAGAGCTATTAGACGTGGAAGAGTAGGACTTAAAGAGCCTGATAAGCCAATTGGTTCATTCATTTTTATGGGACCAACGGGAGTGGGAAAGACTGAGCTTTCACGTGCAGTGGCGGAAGCTATGTTTGACAGTGAAAAGAATCTTGTAAAAATTGATATGTCAGAATATATGGAGAAGCATTCTACTGCAAAGCTGATCGGAGCGCCTCCCGGATATGCAGGGTATGACGAGGGTGGAACCCTTACAGACAGAATACGGAGATGTCCTTATTGCGTTATTCTGTTTGATGAGATTGAAAAGGCGCATCCGGATGTTCTTAATATTCTGCTCCAGATTCTTGAGGACGGAGTTCTTACTGATTCAAAGGGGCGGCATACCAGCTTTAAAAACTCATTAATAATTCTCACTTCAAATATTGGTTCAGATATTCTTTCTGAAAAACAGCGTCTGGGCTTTGGAGAGGATTCCTCTGCTGATCTTTCTGAAAAAGCTAAGGTTGAACTAAAAAAGCATTTAAAACCGGAGCTGATCAATCGGCTTGACGAGGTAATTGTTTTCAGGCGGCTGGAAAAGGAAAATCTTAAATCAGTAAGCATAAAGCTTCTGAACGAGCTTGTTCAAAGGTGCAGCCGCATTGGAGTTAACATTGTTTTTGATGAAAAAGACGCTGAGAATCTTGTTGATGAAAAGAAAATAAAGGATTGCAATGCGAGATTTTTAAAAAGAAATATTACAGAAAAAATAGAAAACATGATTTCGGGCTCTATTCTTGACGGAAGCCTGAAAAAAGGAGATACAGCGGAAATATTATATGAGGACGGAGAATTTAAGCTTGCAAGTCCGCTTATTCATAATAAATAATGCAAAAAAATCACTGTTGATATATAATAATCAACAGTGATTTAAAATTTCATATATTAAATCAGTTTTCAAGAAGCTTTTCAGCGCTTGCAATTTTTATGCTCAGGCAGAATATATCCATAGCCTGGCTAAGTTCTTCAACTGAAGGATATGACGGTGCAATTCTTATGTTCTTGTCTTCAGGATCCTTACCGTATGGATATGTTGCGCCTGCGCCTGTAAGTGTTACGCCTGCTTCACGGCAAAGTGAAACAATTCTCTTTGCGCATCCCGGAACAGAATCAAATGAAATAAAGTAGCCGCCCTTTGGATTTACCCAGCTTCCTATGCCTAAAGGAGCGATTTCCTTTTCAAGCTTTTCTATAACTATGCTGAATTTAGGCGCAAGGATTACCTGATGTTTTTTCATGTGTTCCTTAATGCCCTCAGCAGTTTTGAAGTATTTTACATGTCTTAGCTGATTCAGCTTATCGTGACCGATAGTTCTTGCTTCCATGATTTTAGCAATTTCCTTAAGATTTCCAGCGCTTGAAGCAAGTGCAGCAACGCCTGATCCGGGGAAAGTGATTTTTGAAGTTGAAGCAAAAACATAAACCATGTTCTCATTTCCGGCCTTTTTGCATTCATCAATAATATTTAAAATGAGCTTTGGTTCATCGACAAGGTGGTGTACACAATAAGCATTGTCCCAGAAGATTCTGAAGTCCTTAGCTTTAGGTTTAAGTGCAGCGAATCTTTTTACCGTTTCATCGCTGTAAACTATACCGCTCGGATTCGAATACTGCGGAACGCACCATACGCCCTTAATGGATTCGTCTTCAGAAACCATTTTTTCGATCATATCCATATCCGGACCGTTGTCTGTATAAGGTATATTAACCATTTCAATTCCAAGTGATTCACATATAGTAAAGTGACGGTCATAACCGGGAACCGGACACAGGAACTTTACCTTATCAAGTCTGCACCAAGGCAGGCAGCCGTTTATACCGTTTGTATAGGACAGTGAAACGACATCATACATTATATTAAGGCTTGAGTTGCCGAAAATCATTACTTCATCAGCGCTTACTTCAAGCAGATCTGCAAACATTGTTTTGGCTTCAGGAATACCGTCCAGTATGCCGTAGTTACGGTAATCGTCGCCGTTGATACCGGTCAGATCGCTTTTGCTGTTTAAAATATCGAGCATATCAGTAGTCAGAGCAAGCTGTTCGGGAGAGGGCTTTCCTCTTGCCATATTAAGCTTCAGATCAAGCGCTTTAAACTTGTCGTATTCTTCTTCCCATTGTTTTTTATGAGAGAGAAGCTCGTCATGGTTCATTTCACAAAGTTTCATTTTAATAAACGCTCCTTTAAAAATATAAATAGAAAAACAGCAGCCATAAGCCACAGTTGAGTTACCTAATAAATTATATCATAAATTGCCGGAATATGCAATAATAAAAAATATTTGTTCGGATTATAAACAAATTCTAAAGATGTTAAAATATTAAACAGCAATTATAAACGTCGAAAAACGTCATAAGTATTTGTAGTTTATAAGATTGGGTAATATAATTGTGAACAATGCACAAAAATAGTGGAAAAATTTCGTTGCCGAAATTAATATTTTTGACATATGTTCATAATTTATTCACATATTGGGTATTGTTATATGTTATAATATGTATAAACGGATGGGTAGTGTGTGTACCTTAACGTGTAATATATTTTGAAAGGAAGATTAAATCATGGGTTTAAAAACATTGAAAGGCAGAATTAAAGCAGCTGTAGTTACCGCTGCTATGATCGCAACAACATTGATTACACCGTCGGCTTTTCAGCTTTCATCTGTTTCAGCTGCAAGCGTGAGTGTTAATCACACATTTATTGCAGATGGTGTTGAAGATGGCAAAAGACAGGCAACAATTCCGTTAAGCGGAATCGGAAATGCTAAAACGCTTACTCTTAACTTTACAACAGAGTACAGCAGTGACGCTACAATTGCTGTTTACGGTCTGGGCGTTACCGTTGATCCTTATTGGGTAAACGTAGAAAAAGAAATTAAAACAGGCGGAAAGAAATCTTTCTCCCTGAGCGTTGATATTCCTTCTCAGTATGTGGGCAAGGTTAACAATATCGGCGTAGGCGTATGGTATCCTAAAACAAATGAGAAGTTTACTCTCACAACAATAACAACAGACGGCTCAGGTACAGTTACTCCGCCGGAAGTTGATCCTCCTTATGAATCTCAGAACAATAAGAGCGGTACATACACATTCAAGGATAACAAGGATGGTACTGCTACAATAACATCAACACTCAGCGCACAGATTGACGGCGAGTTTGATTACCTTCTGACAGCAGGTCACGATGAGGAATCCTATATTGATCCTGACACAGGCACAAGCACTTATGAAGAAGGCGATCCGATTAACTCACACAAATTCCCGCTTTCTGAATTTGGTATCAAGAATTTAACAGGCGTTACATTTGAATCATTTGAATATATCATTGAATCAGATGTGGATATGAACAGACTGATGTACGGCGGCGGTATTAACGTTGTTGCAGGTTCAATTGCAGATACTGAATATGCAAAGGGCAAAAACGGCTACTGGTACAATGACCAGGGCGAGGAAGACGTTGAAGAATTTGGTGATAAATTCCAGATAGACGATTACGCAACTGGCTATAATACCTATAATGCAGGTCAGTATGCTAAAATAGTTTGGGATGTTCCAAAGAGCGTTCAGCCGTTTGTTACAACAGCCGGCGGCGATACAGTTGGTATTCAGTTCTGGTATGGTGAAACAGCTTCAGAAGAAGGTTCAACAGAACCAAGTACTATCGAAACAGTTCATCTTACAGGCGCTGCCTGCACATATACAAGAACAGCAACTGTTCCTTACAACAAGACTATTACTAAGAGCATAGGCAAAACTATTAAGGCTACTGATGATGCGTCCTTGAATCAGGTTAAATACAATCTTCCTGATCTTGGTCTCGGCGAAAGAGATATACTCTCAGCAGTTAAGTTCTCACTTACATCTTCAGCAGATCTCGGCAAGTTTGTAGGCGGTCTCGGCATATCTGTTGATCTTACAAATCCATCAGCAGATGAAGGCTGGTATAACCCAGGCAATATAGTTGTTCTTAATGCAGGAAAAACTATCGACTTAATGTGGATAATCCCTGAAACAATCAGAAAAGACGTTACAACACAGCTTATGGAAGGCGTTGCCGCTGAGGATATCGGAAACGTAATGTGCGGTTTCTGGTACGGTGAAAATGCAGAATCAATTACAGTAAAATCAGCTGATTTCTATGTTTATCAGTCTGAAGAAGCAGATCTGAAGGTTGAACCTGAAGACTTCAAGGTTGAAGTCGGCGAAACAAAGAAGCTTACTGTTAATGTTCCCGGATGCACAATGATCCCTTCACCGGCAGGTTATATAACAGTTGATGATGCTGGAAATATTACAGGCGTTAAGGAAGGTATCTGCAAGCTTCAAGTTACTTCTCCGGAAGGTCAGACTGTAACTATTGATGTTGAAGTTCTTCCTGCAAAGGTTGAAACTACTACAGCTACAACAGTTACAACAAAAACTACAACAAAGACTACAACTGTAACAACAAAGGTTACAACTCAGGATCCTGATGATATTATTGACTGGTCCATGGTTCTTTACGGAGACGTAGACCTCGACGGTTCAGTTGACGTTAACGATGTAGTTACTCTTAATATGTATCTCCTTGATAAAACAACTACTCCTTTGAATGCAACAGCAAGAGAAAATGCTGATTGTGAATACGATCACAATATTGACCTTGCAGATTCAGCTAAGCTTATAAATTATCTTGCGGAGATGATACCTAATACAGATTTAGGTGATCCTGATTTTTATCTTAAATAAAAAAGTCCGGCGTAAGCCGGATTTTTTTTACCAGTGAATGCATTTGCATTTACTGGTTTTTTTTGTTGCAGCATAACGCTCGCTGAGCGGCTATTGTTTCTAATGTATCGCCAAGCTGGACAAAGATTGACGCCATTACAGCAAGTTCGTCTTCGTCTAACTTAGCGGCTATTAAATTTGCAAGTGCAGTAACAGAAGCGGTAAGCTCGCAGGGATTCATTTTTAACACCCCCTTATTTATATTGTATGCTTAATTTATATAGTAGTTTATACATAATAATGAATTTTATATTCATTATTATGTATTTTTATATTGACAAACACATTAAAATGTGTTATTATAAATTAAAATAAATTATGGCATTAATTGTCACATGGGAGGTGTATGTGTTTTGATTGATATTTATAAAAAACTTTTGGGGTATAGCTATTATGTGGTAAACGGCATATCATGCAGAAATTTAGTTCCCCTTAATGAAACTATGGGGCTTTATGAAATCGGCTTTTTCAGAAGTGATGTTCCGCATATTGTTTATCTGAGTATGAACAGAAAAAATAAATGTCCCTGTTCAGAATGCGTGGAAATAGTTAAGACAGCAGAAAAAATGAGTGAATCAGGTATTACTATTAAGGTATTTTATTCTGACGGCGGTATTTCAATAGTAAGCGCCTATAAGTAAGCTAAGGAGGAAATTATGAAAATCAAATGTTTATCTGTAAAAAACGGCAGTTTTAAGATTGAGGAATCGGACTTTAAATTAACTCAAGAATTTTTAGTATTACATAGCGGAATGGGCTATACAGCCATCAGTTTAAAGGATATTTCAGAAGCTTTATCAAAAAAAGAGAAAAGCCTGTCCAAAACGGACAAGCTTTAAAAGGAGGAAAAATGAATATAAAAAACGAAACCAAATGGCGCCGTAATTATTATAGGGAAACAGAAAAGGCCATACGATACTATGAATTTCTAAATCAGAAATCGGAAATCAGAATAAGAAAAATAACTGATGAAGAAAAAAGAAATATTGAAATTAAATTGCAGGCTAAGCCGAATCCATTTGCCCTAAAGCTGCCTGTAAAGAGGAGGAAGAAAAATGGCTGAAAAATGGTCCGGCGTTTTAGTATGTGTGAGAATATACAAGAAAATGAATTTTCGTAACTTTAAAGAAGGCGGATATTATCTTGTTTGTAACGGACGGCTAATTGACGGCAATGGACAAAAATCGTCAGAGGTTTATTCTTGTATTGATGAAATCAATGATGCCTTTTATGCGGACTTTATTAGTCTGTAATATCATCATCTTCAAGGATTCCCAGTACCTTTCCGCGGCAGTATATGCTGTCATACTCGTGCAGGGGAATATCATTATACTTATCGTTAAATGATATTAAGCGGTTTTGTCCAAGTTCTTTGATGTAGCCGCATTCATTTAGAATAAAGATACCGATCTCACCGACTTCGATTTGAGGTTGTGAACGGATTAACGCAATATCACCGTCATGAAAAACGGGTTCCATACTGTCTCCGCTGATTTTAAGTGCGAAATTAGCTTCTTCCGCAATTTCTGAACGTATAACCTTAAGCATTTTCTTGTCGCAGCTGTCAAGATAAATACCTGTTCCGGCGGATACCGGAAGATCGTATAACTCAATATAGATAGTATCCGCTTTGTGTATTTCGCATTTTTCATTATTGTCAATTTCATAAAGGGTGTCAATTCTTTCTGAAACTCTTATTTTATTCTCTGCACTAAGTTTCCTGTATTTATCAAGCAGCAGTTTTTCATCTTCCGGAACAGAGGAAGATGATTCGTGACCGAATATTAAAAGATCAGTTGAAACATTAAGATACTCGGCGAGACGGGCGACAATATCACTGTTAGGAGAAGCACCCTTTTTCCAGTTTGATACTGAACCCTGAGCGCCTCCGCATTCTATAATGGTAGGCGTAATTTTTAAGTTTTTGCTTTGGCAAACGGCCTTTAAATTATCATAAAACATGCTATTTTCACTCCAAATATACGTTTAAATGTATTATTATTATAACATAAATATATAAACTTGTAAACATTATTTTAAAAAAATCCAGTATAAATTCCATTTACTGCTGCTTGACTTTTTTTGAAATAACTTCTATAATTTATTTTGAGGTGTTATAGTTAAGTTATGTATAATCAGAATGTAAAAATTAAATTTTTCTCTGACCTTCCGGCATATTCCATATTAAAACAGTATTTTAAAAAAACTGAAAAATTTGAGAATGAGTATAGGGCTGATATAGGTGAGATGCAGAGCTTTGAGCTTGAAAATACCTTAAAAAATACTTTTTCTTCTGTTCCTAAAAAAAATTATCTTATACATTTCAAGCATAGGCTGAAAAAGTATGCTGACTGGTACAGTGCAGAGTTTGGAGCTGAAAGTATTCGGAATAATATAGATGTTATTTTTGACAGAATTGCAGAAATAGGAGCAGAAGAGTTTTTTAATGTTCCTAAAAAGATATATTTTCTAAATGCAAAAAATCTTATTCTTGAAATGAACAGATTATCGTCTGATGAAAGTTCGCTGTTATTTAAGTCCGCAGAAATACTTGCATGGTATGGGTTTTCAGACAGTGAAATGATTAAGCTTAAAAAGGAAAATATAAAAGACGGGTTTATTCTGTATGATGGGAAACAGATAAAGCTGGATCGTTTTTCGGCAGAAATACTCGAAAAATTCCGTGACGCTGAGAAATATTCTGTTCAGGTAAACTGCGGAAGAGGAGTAGTTTATTATGCAGACAGTCCGTATCTTTTCCGTAAGAGAGGACGTGTTCCTGCTAACAGCGGTCCTGCAATTCACAAGCAAAATCTAAGGTGCTGTATTACCGAATTTTCAGGAAAATCAGATTATGATCTCGGTTTAAGGCATACGCTTATAAATGGAGTAATGTCAAGAGCTTATATAAAAGAATGGGAAGGCGATGTTCCGGATATTGACGGCAATGAATACTTTGAGCAGCTTTTTGATGTGAAAATGAAAAAAGGAAGCTTTGAAAATCTTATTCTTGAATATAAAGCCTTTAAAAAGTATGTCAGGTCGTTAAATTCATTATAATGTAAAATAACCTCAATCATCGGACCATTGGTCTGACGATTGAGGTTATATTTTAATATATGCTGTTATTTATTCTTTTTTTCATGCTGCGTGCCGAAATAGAATGCAATTATTGTAGTGAAAATCATCAGAAACTGATCAGATGTAATTTTATTCCTTAAAGACAATACAGCAAATACAATCGTGAGAATTATTGTTACAGCACTTTTTACTTTAATATTATTGATCATATTCCGCCTTTCTTTCAAGATCGTTGATTCTATGATTGGCAACCTTTATTTGTTCCTGCAAAACAGGAATTTTTTCAGCAAAATTATTATGCTTATCAACCTTTTTTTCAAGCTGGTGAAGCCGGTAATTAGTCATTTTTGAAGATACCAGAATACCGCTGAGTGAACCTCCTAAGGTTCCCGCAAGTGCGATAAGAGCAACTATTATGTCTGTCATTGTTCCTCCTTTACTTATACTATTGAATATATTTTTACTTTTCCTATTTTCCCGACTGACTGGGCAATGTTCAGAGATTCAGGCGTGTCCGCTGGGATTGCTGCCGTTATGTATCCTGCGGCTTCGGTAATATAAGTTATATTATTTGCAGCAGAAGCTGAGCTTGGTATTGTTCCGAAAAGCTTTATACTTCCGCCCGTTTTTAAATAGGCAACAGGGAGCAGACCGGACAGCCCTCCGGCTATTCCTGAGATTCCGACGCCGTCTGTGCATATTAACAAAGCGTTGTAAGCGGATAAATTTTCTATGCTGACTGTTCCCGAAGCAGAAGATATTTCTCCGCTGTAGAGAAGCTTTCCGGAATTTGAAGCTTTTATACATGAATTGACATCGGAAGTCAGAGCTATTGTTCCGGTTTTTGGCGGGGCAGTTAGAGTATAATCACCATGCTTTACCTGAAATCGTTTTTGGGGGGTGAATCCGGCTGTACCTACGTTTACTATGCTGGATCCGTCTGTGAGAGAAAATTTGATTGCAACAGCATTATAAATTGTGGCAGTACGCTGTATTTCAAAAACGTTTGCATTCTGATTGGCAACCGTCATTGCGCCTGATACTGTTCCACCTTTATTTTTGAAATATGTTTCTGCAATATCGCTTCCGTTTTTATCGCCTAACGCTTTGGTTGCTGTTCCTCCGGCTGAAGCTGACGCTGCATACAGCGGCTTGTTTGTAAGATCATTATAGCTTCCGGTAAAAGCTACTGTTTTAAGATCGGAAAAGAATTTTTTTATTTTACCGAAAAGAGTCTTTATTTCTTCTCCGCTTTCGATGTTTTTTCTGGTGGTGGATTCTGTAAATTCTACATTTATCTGTGCTGAGATGTTTTTGCTTTCCATGTTATCCTCCTTGTTTTTAATATTAAATCGGTTATATTACAATTATATTATATTTATATAATTAGGTTTGTCAAGTTGACAAATTCATAAAAATGTGCTAATATAAAAATGGAAATTCAAATTTGATTTTAAAGGGAAAATTGTAATATTTATTCGTATATTTTCATAAGCATTACTAAGACAAGTTTGTAAATGTCTTTATATTACATAAAGAGGTGCTGTGATTATGGAAATGGTACGAAAAAAAATTCTCAAAAGAGCGTTATGTATAGCTTCTGCTTTTGTAGTGGGAGGAGGCGCTGTTATTCTTTCAGCAGACAGAGTAAAGGATAAAACAATTGCAGTTCTGGGAGAAGCCGGAAAAGAGCTTCCTATAATTGTTCTTGACGCAGGTCACGGCGGAATCGACGGAGGCTGTTCGTCAGCCAGCGGGGTTCCGGAAAAGGGGATTAATCTTAATATTTTGCTTTGCCTGAGAGATATGCTTGAAGCAAACGGATACAAGGTGGAGGTTACAAGGGATACAGACACGTCTATACACGATGAGGGGATCGAGGGTATAGCGAATCAGAAAAGCTCTGATATGGATAATCGTCTTGAAATTTTTAACAAAAACAAGAATGCCATCTGTATTTCTATTCATCAAAATCAGTTTACCGATCCTAAGTACAGCGGAGCGCAGATGTTCTATTCTGCAACAAATTCTGAAAGTAAGTTTTTGGCTCAGGCAATTCAGGATAAATTTGTTGAATATATTCAGCCGGATAATGAGCGTGAAATTAAGCTTTGCGGAAAAGAATTGTTTTTATGCTATTTCTGTGAAAATCCCACAGTAATGGTGGAATGCGGTTTTCTTTCAAATCCTCAGGAAGCGGAATTGCTCAATGACGAGGAATATCAGCATAAGATCGCTTTTAGTATTTTTGCCGCTGTTAATGAATACCTAAGCGGAAAATCAAAATAAATTACAAAGGACGAAAAAATGGCAAGAAGTAAAATAGTGTATGAGTGCAGCGAATGCGGTTACGAAAGCGGAAAGTGGAACGGCAGATGTCCTTCCTGCGGAGCGTGGAACAGCTTTGAAGAACTAAAGCAGGCAACTTCGGCGAAATCAGGGAAAACAAGAAAGACTGCGGATTTATCTGACGAGATTCTTGAACTTTCTGAAATCGACGTTAATACAGACGTCAGATACAAAACCGGAATCGGTGAACTTGATAGAGTACTGGGAGGCGGACTTGTTAAAGGCTCTATCGTACTGCTTGGCGGCGCTCCGGGAATAGGTAAAAGTACGCTGCTGCTTCAAATTTGTCAGTTTCTTGGAGAAAATTACTCTATTCTTTATGTTTCGGGAGAAGAATCGGCAAGGCAGATAAAGCTTAGAGCACAAAGGCTTTCTGTTGATACGGAGAGCCTTTATATTCTTACTGTGACCGATGCGGAGGCTATATGTGATACCATAGCTTCAAGTACTCCGGACATAGTTATAATTGATTCTGTACAGACTATGAGCATACCTGAGATAACTTCAAGTCCCGGGAGCATAACTCAGGTCAGGGAATGTACAAATCTTTTTATGAATACTGCAAAAAGGCTTGAAATACCTATAATTGTTGTAGGTCATGTCAATAAGGACGGCGCTATTGCCGGTCCAAAGGTAATGGAACATATTGTTGACGCTGTTTTGTATTTTGAGGGTGAGCGCAATTACAGCTTCCGTGTTTTAAGAACTGTTAAAAACAGATACGGTTCCACAAATGAGATAGGTGTATTCGATATGCAGGATAAGGGGCTGCGTGAGGTAGAAAACCCGTCGGAAATGCTTCTGTCAGGCAGACCTGAAAACGTATCCGGCACCTGCGTTACGTGCACCATGGAGGGTCAGCGGCCTATACTTACGGAAATTCAGGTACTTGCTGCAAAAAGCGGATTTTCCGCACCCAGAAGAATGTCTAAGGGATTCGATTTCAACCGCATGACTATAATTATTGCTGTACTGGAAAAACGTGCGGATCTTTTTTTCGGCACCCTTGACGTATATATGAATGTTGTGGGAGGCTTTCGGATAGATGAAACAGCCGGGGATCTTGCAGTTGCCCTCTGCCTTTATTCAAGTATAGTTGACAAGCCTGTTGACAAAAAAACCATAGCTATCGGTGAAATCGGTCTTGGCGGAGAAATAAGAGCAGTTTCAAATATAATTCAGCGTGTCAGGGAAGCGGAACGCATGGGCTTTTCTACTTGTATTGTTCCTAAGCAGTCACTGCCGGCGCTTCGTGAAAGCGGTGTTAAAATCCGAATTATAGGAGTATCTGATATTAATCAGGCATTTTCTTTTTTTAACCGTAAGTAATGCGGATATTATATTGAAAAAATTGTTTTATTATGCTATAATTTATACTGAAATAAATAAGTGAAATATAAAGGATAATAATATGAAAATTGTGCTTGCGTCTGCTTCACCGCGCAGAAAAGAACTTATGAGTTTTGTCGCAGATGAATTTGAAATACGTCCGTCAGACGCCGATGAAACACTTCCTGAAGGCATTCAGCCTGAAAAGGCAGCAGAGTATCTGTCAGCTTTAAAGGCTCAGGCAGCAGAGCGCCGTGAAAATGAGATTGTCATTGGATGTGATACTGTTGTTGTTATAGATAATACTATACTCGGCAAGCCCCGTACCAGTCAGGAATGCTTTGATATGCTTAGAATGCTTTCCGGAAAAACGCACAAAGTATTTACTGGAGTTACATTTCGCGGGTTTGGAAATAACTTATCTTTTACTGAAGAAACAGCTGTAGAATTTTATGCTCTCAGCGATGAAGAAATTTCAGAGTATATTAAAACAGGAGAACCCTTTGATAAGGCGGGCGGCTATGGTATACAGGGAAAAGGAGCTATGCTTGTCAGGGGAATAAAAGGCGATTATTTTAATGTGGTGGGACTTCCGGCGTCCAGACTTAAACGTGAATTGGAAGTATTTATGCGTTTTTGTATTGACAAATAATATTTATTAAAGTATAATAATAAAGTAATTTGTTAAAAAGGGGCAGACGTCATGAAAATTCACTTTTTTACAGGTGAATATGCAGTCTATAAGGTCATGAAGCGTTCATAGGCCTTTGCTGCTTTGTGCCGTATTGCTTTTTATTAACCGGAAACGGGCAGCCGTCAGCAGAGAAATGAGTCAACTGCTATGGCTGCTTTTATTTTTATCGAACGGAGATGTTTAAATGGGTAAGGAACTTGCTAAGCTTTATGACCCTAAGGAATTTGAAGACAGAATTTATAAATACTGGAACGACAACGGCTGTTTCAGAGCAGAGATAGACAGGGAGAAAAAGCCGTATACAATTGTAATCCCCCCTCCGAATATAACAGGACAGCTTCACATGGGACATGCCCTTGATGAAACTCTTCAGGATATTCTAATCAGATGGAAGAGAATGTCTGGGTATTCAGCGTTGTGGCTGCCTGGAACAGACCATGCGGCTATTGCAACGGAAGCAAAAATTGTTGAGGCAATGCGTAAGGATGGCGTTTCAAAAGAAGATTTGGGACGTGAAGGCTTCATGGAGCGTGCATGGGCGTGGAAAGAGAAATACGGCGGAAGAATTGTTGAACAGCTTAAAAAGCTGGGTTCTTCCTGCGACTGGTCAAGGGAACGCTTTACAATGGATGAGGGCTGCTCCAAGGCTGTTAAGGAGGCCTTTGTAAATTATTATGAAAAGGGCTTGATTTACAGGGGAGAAAGAATTATAAACTGGTGCCCTCATTGCCGTACGTCTCTTTCTGACGCAGAGGTTGAATATGAGGATCAGGCAGGACATTTTTGGCATTTGCGCTATCAGCTTGCAGACGGAAGCGGTTATCTGGAGCTTGCTACAACACGTCCTGAAACACTTCTTGGAGATACTGCTGTTGCAGTTAATCCAAATGATGATCGCTATAAGCAGCTTGTAGGAAAAATGCTGATACTGCCGATCGTTCATAGAGAAATACCTATTGTTGCAGATGAATATGTTGAAATGGATTTCGGAACAGGCGTTGTTAAAATTACACCTGCCCATGATCCAAATGACTTTGAGGTGGGTCTTCGCCATAATCTTCCGGTTATAAACGTAATGACCGACGACGCTAAGATCACTGAGGATTATCCTGCATATGCCGGTATGGACAGATACGAGGCAAGAAAGGCAATTGTAGCTGATCTTGAAAAGGAAGGCGCTCTTGTAAAAATTGAAGATTACAGCCATAATGTAGGAACGTGCTATCGCTGCGGAACTACTGTTGAACCAAAGGTTTCTACTCAATGGTTTGTTAAAATGAAGCCGCTTGCAGGTCCTGCTATCAGCGCTGTAAAAAACGGCGAAACTAAATTTGTTCCGGAGCGTTTTGAAAAAATATATTTCCATTGGCTTGAAAATATCCGTGATTGGTGTATTTCAAGACAGATTTGGTGGGGACATCAGATTCCTGCATTTTACTGCGACGAATGCGGTGAAATGACAGTAACTAAGGAAAACAGTGCAGCTTGTCCAAAGTGCGGCAAAAAAATGCGTCAGGATCCGGATACCCTTGACACATGGTTCTCCTCTGCTCTATGGCCTTTCTCTACTCTGGGCTGGCCTGATAAAACTGAAGATTTCGATTATTTCTATCCGACAAATACTCTTGTAACCGGATATGATATTATTCCGTTCTGGGTAATGAGAATGATGTTCTCAGGCTTGGAATATACAGGTCAGGTTCCTTTTGATACCGTTTTAATTCACGGTCTTGTCAGAGATGAACAGGGACGGAAGATGTCCAAATCCCTGGGCAACGGAATTGATCCGCTGGAGGTTATAGACAAGTATGGCGCTGACGCACTCAGATTTATGCTTGCAAACGGTAATTCTCCTGGTAATGATATGCGTTATATCGATGAAAAGGTTAAGTCGGCAAGAAACTTTGCTAATAAGCTTTGGAACGCTTCAAGATTTATTATGATGAATCTGCCGGACGGATTCATAAATGAGGGACTTCCTGAAAATCTTAATCTTGAAGATAAGTGGGTTATAAGCAAGTTCAATACCCTTGCAAAGGAAGTAAATGAAAATCTTGATAAGTTTGAACTTGGCGTTGCAGTATCAAAGCTTTATGACTTTATCTGGGACGTTTACTGCGATTGGTATATTGAACTGACTAAGCCGAGAATCCAAGAGGGCGGAGAAACAAAGAATACTGCTCAGGCTGTTCTGGTATGGGTCATGGAAGGAATGCTTAAGCTGCTGCACCCGTTTATGCCTTATATTACAGAGGAGATTTGGCAGGTTCTTACTAACGAAAGCGGTCCTATTATGATTTCTCAGTTCCCTAAGTATGATGAGAACCTTTCATTTATAAATGAGGAAGATGACTTCGGTAAAATTATTGAGGCTATTAAGGCAGTTAGGGCAAGAAGAACAGAAATGAATGTTCCGCCGTCAGTAAAGGCTAAGATTTTTATAGAAACACAAAATAAATCGCTATTTGAAAAATGCAGTGTTTTCTTTGAAAAGCTTGCGTCTGCATCTGAAATAGAAGTGTCTGAAAAGTATGAGATTGAGGACGCTGTTACCGCTGTTACAGACTCAGCAAGACTTTTTATTCCTATGAACGAACTTGTTGACAAGGATAAGGAACTTGCACGTCTTGAAAAAGAAAAAGCAAAGGTTCAGAAGGACCTTGATTTTCTTAGAGGAAAACTTAGCAATGAAGGTTTTCTTGCAAAGGCTCCTGAAAAGCTTATAGGAGCTGAGATGGCTAAGCTTGCAAGGGCAGAAGAAAAAATGGCTAAAATTGTACAGTCAATGGCAGCTTTGAAATAAAATCAAAACCGGCCTCTCCATGTTTAGAGGTCGGTTTTTTCTTGGGTGTATTAATTTTCTTTTTATATACTTTTTGACATCACATAAAAATACGGCAGAGATTTTTCTCTGCCGTATTTTTTAATGCTTATTATGCAAAATAACATGAAAAATATTACTGTATATCAATTTCAATGTCACCTGTATCAGTTTTAATTTCGCATATGCCTCCTGTTGTTGTTTTAGGAACGCTTATATCTCCTGTTGAAGTTTTAGTTATAAATACCTTTTCAGAAAGTAAAGTTCCGGTTATATCGCCTGTACTTGATTTTACAGAAATTGCTGAGGCGTCGCTTCTGTCGAATATGACATCACCGGTACTGCTTTCAAGAGTAAAATCTTCGGAAGCAATAACATTTTTTAGTATTATATTTCCTGTTTGGCATTCAGCGGAAAAGCTCTTGCAGCTCATGTCTGTAGATTTAATTTTTCCTGTATCAGATTCGGCGTTTACCAGACCTTCAGATGTTACAGTATTCATATTTATATTTCCTGTTGCAGTAATTAGATTTATATTTTTTGCCGAAATGGTATCTACTTTAATATCTCCTGTATCCGTATCAATTGTAATGTTATTTGAAGCGGAAGCATAGCATAAGGCATCACCCGTAGCACTTTTAACATCAATATTATCAAATGTAAAATTCTTAGGTATTTCTGTATCGCCGGTATCCGTATCAATTAAAAGAGACGTATACTTGTCTTGCGGCAGATAAACAGTCATTTTCATATTTTCAAATGCAATTCCTAAATAATCATACCACTTTCTGTTGTCGATCGTATCGATTATAAGTGTATCATTTTTAACATCTATTGAGTGTTTTAACTTTTTTTGTTCATAACAAACCACTTTGCAGTTTTTATTATCAGAAGAAGCAAACACTATATCAGCAGTTGTAACATCAATTGATATATTGCTGAAATCTTCACTTATTTCATAAGTGTTGGTTTCATATTTTTCAGTACTTAGTTTGGTAAAATCAAAATCTAAAGCAGTCATTGCTCCGGTAAAAATAAGAGCGCCAACAATTAAAAGAGAAATTGCAGCAATAATCCATACTTTTTTCACCTTATTCATCATTCTTTCTCCTTTCCGACAAAAAGATATTTAAAACCCAAAGCCAACTTTTTTGTCAATAACAAGATTCCCTTTAGTGTTTGCTGGCATATGAAAAACCATAAGATAAATATACCGGCGCAGACAAGAGTTGCACCAAGCACAGCGGCGCCCTGCAAGAAGTTTCCTTGAATTGTGAAAATAACCGCAGATAATATTCCTCCAAGCGAGCCGCCTGCTATACCTAATCCAGCCGCCCATAGGCAAATAATTACGGACCATAATACAACATATACGGAAAATACTATGGCTAATGCGGCAATTAAAAGTGATATCCAAATAGGAGAACCCAATGCTAAAAGCACGATTTCCCATGCCCTTAATGCCCGTTTCGGTTTTACCTTTTCCTTTACGATTCTGGATAAGGGGATTTCGGACATGATTTGTGATACTATATCTTTTACTGAGCCTATTTCAGCAACAGCCTCTTCCTGGGATAACCCCTCTTCCATTCTGTCATCGATCATTTCGCTGTAAAATGTCAGTCTTTCTTCTATGTCATCCTGCGGCAAACCGGAAAGTCCTTTCCGAAGCTCTTCAAGAAATTCGTTTTTATTCATTTTCTTCATCCTCCTTGGTTACAAACTGATATATAGCCATGATTTCTTTCCATTCGTCTTTAAAATCCTCAATGCGTTTTAATCCTTGCCCGGTTATGCGGTAATACTTTCGGAGTCTGCCTCCGTGTTCAGCAGTGCGGACCGTCAGCATATCTGCCGTTTCCAATCGCTTGAGAATGGTATATAATGTTGACTCGGACATTTTAATATAAGGATTCATATCTTTTATAATTTGATAGCCGTATGAATCTTTGCTTTTAATGGCTGCCAACACACATATATCCAAAAGACCTCGTTTCAATTGAATATCCATACTATACCTCCCATTACATAATACATCATATCACGAAGTATTGATTTTGTCAATAGGTTTTTTTAGCTTTATAAAAATATTAAAAGCGGCAGAAAAAATATTTCTGCCGCTTGGTTGATTACTATAAAATTGTCTTTCATGCATTAGGTGTGATGGCTCTGTTACCAATATAATTATTGTTGTCTCCTCTTAGTATATCAAATTCTGAATTTACAGGATTATTTTCTGTTTGGTTTCCTTTTAACTTTTAATAATTTTATAAAATCATCAAACAAAGAGGTATCCACTGGTTTAAACATTATCCATTTCCCGTCATGATAAGTTTGAGTTTCATCATAAATTCTTTGAACTTCCTCACTGTAATTTTCTCTTTCATTTTCAAATTTTAATCGTTCATCTTTTCCTAAGATAATCATAAATCCAATGCAGTTTTCTCTTGCATATAATGCACATAGAGTTTTACCGCCCCGACGGTATTTATATTCATATGTCCATGCTTTGCCGCCTTTATTCCATAAGCGATCCATATCATAATTTTCATCTATTAAATCACATAATTTAGTCCATATTTCATATAGGGATTTTCCGACTAAATCAGTCATTTCTTCTTCGTTAGGTTTTTTACCAAGCATTGCAGCCTCCTCTATAACTTCCGATTATCAATCAGTTTTCTTGTCCAATTATAACATAAAAATATATATTTTACAAATTTTTTAAGTGTTAAAATGGCACTTCTGCATAGCAGAAGTGCCGAAAATTCACTTAATATTATTCCCACTCAATAGTTGCCGGTGGTTTAGTAGTAATATCATAAACTACCCTATTGATAGACTTAACTTCGTTTACGATTCTTCTTGAACAGGTTTCAAGGACTTCATAAGGAATCCTTGCAAAATCAGCGGTCATGAAATCGGTAGTAGTTACACCTCTCAGTGCAAGGGTATAGTCATAAGTTCTGAAATCGCCCATAACTCCTACTGAGCGCATATCAGTAAGTACAGCGAAATACTGATGTATACTTCTGTCGAGTCCGGCTTTAGCAATTTCTTCACGGAAAATCCAGTCAGCGTCCTTTAAAATTTCAAGCTTTTCGTTAGTAATTTCGCCTATTATGCGGATAGCAAGTCCAGGACCAGGAAACGGCTGACGCCATACTAAAGTTTCAGAAAGCTCCAGTTCCTGTCCTAATTTTCTTGTTTCATCCTTGAAAAGCATTCTCAGAGGTTCTATAATTTCCTTGAAGTCAACATAGTCAGGTAATCCGCCAACATTGTGGTGGGATTTAATCACTGCTGCTTCGTCATCGTCTCCGCTTTCAATAACGTCAGGATAAATTGTTCCCTGAGCAAAATAATCTACTTTACCTATTTTCTTTGCTTCAGCTTCAAAAACACGGATAAATTCTTCGCCTATAATTTTTCTTTTAGCTTCAGGATCAGAAATTCCGTTAAGCTTTTCCATAAATCTATCCTTGGCATTAACTCTTATAAAATTAATATCCCAGTTTTTAAAAGCTTCTTCAACTTCATCGCCTTCATTTTTACGCATGAATCCATGGTCAACGAAGATACAGGTCAGTTGTTTTCCCACTGCTTTAGAAAGAAGCGCAGCAAGAACGGAGGAATCCACGCCGCCTGAGAGAGCAAGCAGAACCTTGCCGTCACCTACCTTTTGACGTATATCACGGATAGCAGTTTCAGCATAGTTGCCCATAGTCCAGTCGCCTGTACATCCGCATACATTTTTAAGGAAACTGTCAATCATTTCCATTCCGTATTCAGTATGGTTAACTTCCGGATGAAACTGTACAGCGTAAAGCTTTTTCTCAGTATTTTCCATAGCGGCAACAGGACAGTTACAAGTTGAGGCAATAGCCTTAAAGCCTTCAGGAAGCTCTGATATGTAATCCGTATGGCTCATCCAGGAAACAGCCTTTTCCGGCATATCTTTTATTGAAGAAAACAAGATGCTGTTTTTATCATAATTTGTTTCGGTTTTTCCGTATTCACTGGTAATGCAGGTGGAAACCTTACCGCCCATTACATGAGCCATAAGCTGAGAGCCATAGCAGATTCCAAGAATCGGGATACCCAGTTCAAACAGTTCTTTTGGTACAGCCGGAGCCTTTTCACCGTATACGCTGTTAGGACCGCCTGTAAAGATAATTCCTACAGGAGCAAGCTGCTTTATTTCGTCAATAGTTATTTTGTTATAGGGCTTCACTTCGCAGTATACACCGCATTCACGGACACGGCGTGCAATTAATTGATTATACTGACCGCCGAAGTTTAAAATTAAACAAAACTGATGATTCATATTTATCTCCGTTCTGCCGCTGAATGCGGCGGGAATAAGTTAAATATCTGCATAATCTTATGCAGAATGATTATTATAATTATGCCATTTTTTTTTAGAAAATGCAACAGTTTTTTAGAATTATGTCTTAATATGTAAAAAAAGGCAATCATGCAATAAAATCACCACGATGTGTAACAATTTCATATCCGGCATTTTTGACTCTTGCCTCAAGCTGTTTGAGGCATTGTGCTGATTCTTCTCCATCTGATAGCTTGTTATCGTAAAGCGTATAGTGCTTTCTGTATTTTAAAGGAGACAGATTAGGCATTACAACATTTGCGCCGGCTTTCAGCCCGAGCTCACGTCCTGTGGGGTGAATAGTGCTCAGGGCAGTGGTAGAGGGGATAAGCGCGTGGGGCAGAATAAGCCTTGTGAGGGCAATCATTACAAGCGTTAGACGCAGTGAACCTTTTGGATATTTACCCAGAGGCGTATCAGACTGGGGTATAAACGGGCCTATTCCTACCATTTCCGGATTCAGTTCTTTTAAAAATATAAGGTCTTTCGCAAGACATTCCGAAGTTTGAAAAGGCGAGCCTGCCATAAATCCGGCGCCGGTTTGAAATCCGATTTTTTTTAAACTTTTAAGACAATCGATGCGGCTTTGAAAATTCATTTTATCAGGATGAAGCTTACTGTAATGGTTTTTGCAGGCAGTTTCATGCCTTAGCAGATATCTGTCTGCGCCGGCGTCATAGTATTTTTGATAGGATTCCTCGCTTTTTTCACCAATAGAGAGAGTTACGGCGCAGCCGCTGAAATTTTCTTTTATTCTTTTTATTATTGAACAAATCATATTATCGGTAAAAAAAAGATCTTCTCCGCTTTGCAGTACAAATGTTTTAAATCCCAGTTTGTATCCGTTAAGGCAGCATTCAAGAATTTCGTCTTCAGTAAGACGGTATCGTTTAGGATTTAAATTGCTGCACCGCAGTCCGCAGTAAAGGCAGTCATTTTTGCAGCAATTCGAAAATTCAATAAGTCCTCTTATATATACCTTATTTCCATATACGCTTCTTCTAATTTTATCTGCTCTGCAAAAGAGGTAATTATCATCAGCTTCAGAGTTATTTTCTATAATACTGACTATATCTGAAATGCTAAAATTATACCCTTCTGCAATTAAATCAATTAATTTTTTATTCATGGTCATAGAACATTCTGTATTTTTTATTGTTATGGGCGATACAGTTAAGAACAAAACCGATTGCCACATACATACTAACAAGAGCCGTACCTCCGGCGCTGAAAAATGGAAGAGGAATACCGATAACCGGCATAACTTTGAGTACCATTCCAATATTCATGAAACAGTGTGTAAACAGCATAGCAAATGTGCCGAGGCATATAAGTTTGCCAAGAGAATCCATTGTACTTCGGCTGTCAAGAAGAATTTTTATACAGATATAAGCAAGAATAAGAACAACAACAACTGATCCCACAAAACCGAAAACCTGTCCTACATAAGAAAACATAAAATCATTGTGCATTTCAGGAACAGTAACATAGCTTCCTCCGTAAAGACCTTTTCCGAAGAGCTTGCCTGAGCCGAGTGCGGCAAGACTTAGATCCTGCTGATATTCAAGGCCCATAGGATCTGAGCCAGGGTTAATGAGTATAAGGATTCTTTTCTTATGAACAGATTGAAGTCCGTAGTTCCAGAGCAGATAAACGGCAGGCGGCGCTGCGACCAAAGCGGCAATAATGTACTTGATGGAGAGTCCGGCTGAAAAAAGCATTACTACAAACATTACCAGAAATACCAGAGCAGTACCGTAGTCGCCCTGAAGAGCGACGATTCCAACGGGTACAGCGCCGTGTATGATGATAAAAAGAAGATGCAGTGGATGATTTAATTTGGCTGAATCCTTTGAAAGGTGGTAGGCGAATGTAAGTATGAATGCAAGCTTTAATACCTCTGAAGGCTGAAGGGTAGTGAAGCCCAGATTCAGCCAAGCTCTGTCATCGGCGCCGGCTCGCTGTAAACCCAGTCCTGTAAACGTCAGACCGACCAGTATAAGAGCCGCAGGTGCGTAAATAAACCAAAGTTTTACAAGATGGTGATAGTCAATTGACGAAACTATTATGCATACTCCGATTCCGAGGAAAGTCGCTACAAGCTGAGTGATATAATAGCTTGAGCCGAGATCATTCAGCTTATTGACGTGCATGGAATATAGTAATAAAACGCTTATGGCGGAACACAAGGTTACCGCAATAAGCAGTCCTTTATCAAGCTTCCTGAAATATTTAAGAAGCCGGTTTGCAATTTTATTCATTTTTGTTTTGCCTTTCTTTTTTTACTGCTTAATTTTCATTGTTCCAGTATTTTCTATCCAAACTTCTGAACTGAATTGCGGCGGCGATATGTTCTTTTTGAATTACGCTGCTGCCGTCCAGATCGGCGATAGTGCGGGAAACTTTAACGATTCGGTCATAAGCACGTGCAGAGAGTCCGAGTCTGTCAAAGGCCCTGCTTATAAATGAAGTTGCCGTATCGCTCATAGGGCAGAACTCCCGAAGCTTGTCTGGAGTTATTTTAGCGTTGCAGGTAATACTGCTTTGTCTGAACCTTTCATTCTGAATGTTTCGGGCGGCGGAAACACGTTTTCTTATATTTTCTGAGGTTTCTTCCTTTTTATCAGATGACAGATCACTGAACTCCACCGGAGCGACCTCTACATGGAGATCAAATCTGTCTAAAAGCGGTCCGGATATTTTTGACAGATAAGAAGAAATTTGTTTATGACTGCATCTGCATCGTCCGCTTGGGTGACCGTAGTAGCCGCAGGGACAAGGATTCATAGCGCCGATAAGCATAATCGAGGCCGGATATGTAATGGTACCTGCTGATCTTGAGATAGTAACCTTCATATCTTCGAGAGGCTGTCTTAAAATTTCCAGAGTCTTTCTGTCAAACTCTGCAAGCTCGTCAAGAAATAAAAGTCCGTTATGCGCAAGGGATATTTCCCCAGGGTGCGGTATAGCTCCTCCTCCGGCAAGTCCAGCCGAAGAAATTGTGTGATGAGGGGAACGAAACGGTCTTGTTGTTACAAGCGGAGATTTTAGGTCAAGGAGTCCGGAAATGGAATGAATCTTGGTGGTTTCTATTGATTCTTCAAAGGTCATATCCGGCAGTATTGATGGCATTCGTTTGGCAAGCATACTTTTTCCGCTTCCGGGCGTACCGATCAGCAGAGCGTTATGTCCGCCTGCGGCAGCTATTTCAAGTGCTGTTTTGGCGGTATGCTGTCCTTTGACGTCTGTAAAATCCAAAGTGTAATCCGGAGCGTCGCTGCACGGCTGGTATTTTTTCTGTTTTTCTATTTTATGTCCGGCAGTAAAGTGTTTTATTATGTCATCAACCGATTTGACGCCGTAAATGTCAATGCCCTCGGCAACAGATGCTTCAAAAGCATTTTCTGACGGTACAAAAACAGACTTCATACCCGTCTCCTTAGCTAACAGAACCATGGGTAGAACACCGTTTACAGGTCTTAGTTCTCCGTTAAGAGAAAGTTCACCGATAAAACAGCAGTCATCCAGATCAGTTTGAATGTAACCGGAAGCCTTAAGTACTGAAATAAGTATGGCAATATCATGAACTGAGCCGCTTTTTTTCGTGCTTGCAGGAGCAAGATTTACCATAACTCTTGCAACGGGAAATTCTATATTGCAGCAGCGCATGGCAGCTTTAATTCGTTCACGGCTTTCTTTTACAACAGTATCAGGCAGACCGACGATTTCAAAAACAGGAATCCCGCGGCTGATTTCAATTTCTACATCTACTTTAAAAGCGTTCAGACCGAACAGTCCAAGACTGTTGACTTTTGCGAACATATGTTATTTCTCCTTTGGCGTAGCTTAGTTGGATTATTTATTCTCTGTAATTGCACTGTAAGCCCTGTCAGGAAACATCTGAAATCAACTTATTTTCCTGATTCTAAAATTGGCTTGTATACATTATATCATGAGGATAAATAATTGTAAATATTAATCGAAAAAAGAAAATAAAAATATAATGAAATATTTTTATTTTATAAAAGCTGATATAGCTTATATGTATCTGTTGAATGAATATGCACAAAAAAAACGTTTTCCTTTGTGGAAAACGCAGAAAATTTTATCAAACTATTGTAAAAGTATTGACATGAAAAGTGTATAGATGTATAATTTTAAAATGTATCAATATGACTACAAGAAGATTGTTGCAGAATAGTATACCATATAAACATATTGTCTGTCAAGAGTCTTTTTTAAAAAACAAAAATCAGTAATACTCAGGAAAACAGCTGGTCCGGTATAGAACCGGATAAGAACGAAGGAGGTTTCCGCCTATGGTGAATGTTAAACCAAAGCAGCTCGGAAAAAATGTGAGAATGAGCTTCGGCAAAATCAATGAAGCGTTAGAAATTCCTAATCTTATCGAGGTGCAGAAAAATTCATATCAGTGGTTTAAGGACGAAGGACTTAAGGAGGTTTTTCGTGATGTGTCAGCCATAACCGATTATAACGGCAATCTGGTTCTCAATTTTGTTGATTACAAAATTGACGATACTCCTAAATATACCATTGCAGAATGTAAGGACAGAGACGTTACCTATGCCGCTCCTTTAAGAGTCACAGCTACTCTCTGGAACAAGGAGACCGGGGATGTAAAGGAAAGCGAAATATATATGGGCGATTTTCCGCTGATGACAGAAAGCGGAACTTTCATCATCAACGGTGCAGAACGTGTTATAGTTTCACAGCTTGTTCGTTCTCCGGGCGTTTATTATTCCTTTGAAAAGGATAAGACGGGTAAGGACCTCTTTAAGTCAACTGTTATTCCTAACCGAGGCGCATGGCTTGAATATGAAATGGATTCCAGCGATGTTGTTTACGTAAGAATAGATAAAAACAGAAAAATTCCGCTGACTACCTTTATCCGTGCTATCGGAGTAGGATCTGACGAAGAGATTTTTGAACTTTTCGGTTCTGATGACAGATTGGCTCAGACAATTCTTCAAAAGGACGGAACAAAAAATAACTCCGACGCTCTTATCGATGTTTATAAGAAATTAAGACCGGGTGAACCGCCTACGGTTGAAAGCGCAGTTTCACATCTTAATAATCTTTTCTTTGACGCTAAGAGATACGATCTTGCCCGATTCGGCAGATATAAATTTAATAAAAAGCTTGGTATCGGCTCAAGACTTGCAGGTCATATACTGTCAAGACCGGTAATCAATCCTCTGACTGGTGAAATCATGGCAGACGAGGGCGAAAAGCTCACATATGACAAGGCTATGGAAATTGAGCAGGCAGGTGTATACGAAGCATTTGCAACGGTTGAATCAAAGGAATACTTTGTTACCGAAACCGGAGAAAACTCAATCAGAATGGTTGAAAAGGAAGTAAAGATCCTCGGTAACGGTATGGTCGATATTGACGGTTACGTTGATTTTGACGCTTCTGTTTACGGCATAAACGAAAAGGTTTCCTTTAAGGTTCTTCAGGAAATTCTTGAAAATTCTGCTGACGCTGAAGAAATTGAAGAAAATGTTAAAAAGAGAGTCGACGAGCTTGTGCCTAAGCATATCATTCTTGATGATATTTATGCTACTATAAGCTACTTCCTCAACCTTTGCGAAGGCGTAGGCGTAGTTGACGATATTGACCATCTGGGCAACAGACGTATCCGTTCTGTCGGCGAGCTGCTTCAGAATCAGTTTAGAATCGGCTTTGCAAGAATGGAAAGAGTTATCAAGGAGAGAATGAATCTCCAGACTCAGGATATGGAAACTGTTACTCCTCAGGCGCTCGTTAATATAAGACCTATAACTGCCGCTATTAAGGAGTTTTTCGGTTCATCACCGCTTTCCCAGTTCATGGATCAGAATAACCCTCTTGCAGAACTTACACATAAAAGACGTCTTTCAGCGCTGGGTCCGGGCGGTCTTTCAAGAGACAGAGCCGGATTTGAAGTGCGTGACGTTCATTACAGCCACTACGGAAGAATGTGTCCTATCGAAACACCTGAAGGTCCTAACATCGGTCTGATTTCGTATCTGGCAACATTTGCAAGAATTAATGAATACGGCTTCATAGAAGCTCCTTATAGAAAAGTAGATAAGGAAACAGGCGTTGTTACTAACGAGGTTGTTTACATGACAGCCGATGTTGAAGACAATTACGTAGTAGCACAGGCGAACGAACCGCTTACTGAAGAGAAAAAGCTTGCAAGACCTAAGGTAAATGCCCGCTATCGTGACCAGATCCTTGAATGCGACAAGGAAATTGTTGACTTCATGGACGTTTCTCCTAAAATGGTTGTTTCAGTCGCTACAGCTATGATCCCGTTCCTTGAAAACGATGACGCTAACAGAGCGCTTATGGGTTCAAACATGCAGAGGCAGGCAGTGCCGCTCCTTAAAACTGAACGTCCGTATGTTGGAACTGGTATGGAATACAAGGCTGCCGTTGACTCAGGCGTATGCGTTGTTTCAAAGCACAGCGGCGTTGTTGAAGCAGTTAGTGCAGACGAGATAGTTGTTAAGGACGCAGCAGGATTAAGCCACCCATACAAGCTCATTAAGTTCAAGCGCTCCAACCAGGGAACTTGTATAAACCAAAGACCGATTGTAGGCAAGGGCGATACCGTTGAAGAAGGACAGGTGCTCGCTGACGGACCTGCTACTGCTGACGGTGAAATTTCACTGGGTAAAAACGCTCTTATCGGATTTATGACTTGGGAAGGTTATAACTACGAGGACGCTGTTCTGCTGAATGAAAATCTTGTTAAAAATGATGTGTTTACATCAATTCATATAGAAGAATACGAAATTGAATGCCGTGATACTAAGCTCGGACCGGAAGAAATTACAAGAGATATTCCTAACGTGGGCGACGACGCTCTTAAGGACCTTGACGAAAACGGTATTATCCGTATAGGCGCTGAGGTTCATGCCGGAGATATTCTTGTCGGTAAGGTTACTCCTAAGGGCGAAACAGAGCTTACCGCTGAAGAAAGACTTCTCAGGGCAATTTTCGGCGAAAAGGCAAGGGAAGTAAGAGATAATTCACTTAAGGTTCCTCACGGTGAATCAGGTATTATTGTTGACGTAAAGGTATTTACAAGAGCCAACTGCGATGAATTAAGCCCTGGCGTTAATATGCTTGTACGCTGCTATATTGCTCAGAAGAGAAAGATTTCTGTCGGCGATAAAATGGCTGGACGTCACGGAAATAAGGGTGTCGTTTCAAGAATCCTTCCTCAGGAAGATATGCCGTTCCTGCCGGACGGAACACCGCTGGATATCGTTCTTAATCCTTTGGGCGTTCCTTCACGAATGAATATAGGACAGGTACTTGAAGTACATCTTGGCATGGCTGCAAGTGCACTTGGCTGGCATATTATGACTCCGGTATTCGACGGAGCACACGAAGAAGATATCAGAGCCTGCTTCAGAGCAGCAGGTATGGACGAGGACGGAAAAACAGTTCTCTATGACGGACGTACCGGCGAACGCTTTGATAACCGTGTAACCGTAGGTTATATGTACTACCTGAAGCTTCACCACCTCGTTGACGATAAGATCCACGCACGTTCTGTTGGTCCGTATTCTCTTGTTACTCAGCAGCCTCTGGGCGGTAAGGCTCAGTTCGGCGGACAGAGATTCGGAGAAATGGAAGTTTGGGCACTGGAAGCTTACGGCGCAGCTTATACGCTTCAGGAAATTCTTACTGTCAAGTCTGACGATACTGTAGGACGTGTCAACACCTATGAAGCTATTGTTAAGGGACAGAATGTTCCTAAGCCTGGTATTCCTGAATCCTTTAAGGTTCTTATTAAGGAACTCCAGTCACTTTGCCTTGATATCAAGGTTCTTGATGAAAATCAGGAAGAAATCGATCTTAAACAGACATTTGACGATGATGACGATATTATACCTCAGCCGGTTTCATTTGCAGATGATAATCCGGAAGCAAGCGATATGAACTATAATGATTCAGATATGGAAGACGCAGGCTTCACACTTGAAGATGTTGAGGACGATGAAGATGTTCTTGTTGACTTTGAGGAATCTGAATCCGAGGATATGTTCAGCTTTGATATGTCCGCAGATGATGATGAAATATAGCCTATGTTCTGCTGTCAGCCGAATTTCGGCAGGCAGCGGAGGTTTGACAAGGAGGTAACAGTTTGGAATTTAATACTTTTGATTCTATAAAAATCGGTCTTGCATCACCTGACCAAATCAGAAGCTGGTCTTTTGGTGTTGTAGAGCGTCCTGAAACTATAAATTACAGAACTCAGAAGCCTGAAAGGGACGGTCTTTTCTGCGAAAGGATCTTCGGACCTACTAAGGACTGGGAATGTCACTGCGGTAAATTTAAGAAAATCCGCTTTAAGGGCAAAGTCTGTGACCGCTGCGGCGTTGAGGTTACTCGTGCTAAGGTAAGACGTGAAAGAATGGGACATATTGAGCTTTCAGCTCCGGTTTCTCATATCTGGTACTTTAAGGGCACTCCGTCCAGAATAGGACAGGTGCTGGAAATTTCTCAGAAACGTCTTGAAGAAATACTCTATTTTACAAAATATATCGTTCTTGATCCGGGAAATACCGGAGAACTTGTTAAAAAACAGCTTCTCTCTGAAAAAGAATACCTGGACGCAAGAGAAAAATACGGCGATGAGTTTGAAGCCGAAATGGGCGCAGAGGCGATCCAGAAGCTTTTAAAGGAATATGATCCTGAAAGATTTGATGTTTTTAAAAACAGACTTATTTCATCCGGTAAGGTTTATCTGGGCGGCATGAAGGCGGCTTGTACACATTCACCGGCAACCTGTGATTGTGATGAATGCAAGGCTTTTGCGGCACTTGACTGCGAATGGAGAAATAATCTGGACGTGGTTTCAGACGATCTTAAGGAAGAGCTTAAGGGACTTCCTACCGGTCAGAAAAAAATAAAGCTTCTGAAAAGACTCGAAATTATTGAGGCATTCAGACTTTCAGGAAATAAGCCTGAATGGATGGTTCTTAACGTTGTTCCGGTAATTCCTCCGGATATTCGGCCGATGGTTATGCTTGACGGCGGACGTTATGCAACATCTGACCTTAATGATCTTTACAGAAGAGTTATTAACAGAAATAACCGTCTAAAAAGAATGCTTGAGCTTGACGCTCCGGATATTATTATAAGAAACGAAAAGCGTATGCTTCAGGAAGCCGTTGACGCACTTATTGATAACGGACGTCACGGCAGACCTGTTACCGGTCCTAATAACAGAGCGCTTAAGTCGCTGTCCGATATGCTAAAGGGTAAGCAGGGCCGTTTCAGACAGAACCTCCTTGGAAAGCGTGTTGACTATTCCGGACGTTCTGTTATCGTAGTTGGTCCTGAACTTAAGATGTATCAGTGCGGTTTGCCGAAGGAAATGGCGCTTGAACTCTTTAAGCCTTTTGTACTCAAAAGACTTGTTGATACTAAAGTGATCGCCAATATAAAGAGCGCAAGAAAACTTGTGGACAGAGCTTCAACAGAAGTTTGGGATGCTCTTGAAAATGTTATCAAGGATCATCCTGTACTTCTTAACCGTGCCCCCACGCTTCATAGACTTGGTATTCAGGCATTTGAACCTGTATTGGTTGAAGGCCGTGCTATCAAGCTTCACCCGCTGGTTTGTACAGCGTTCAACGCTGACTTCGACGGTGACCAGATGGCTGTCCATCTTCCGCTGTCAGCAGAAGCTCAGGCGGAAGCAAGATTCCTTATGCTTGCTGCCAATAACCTCCTGAAGCCGTCTGACGGATGTCCTGTTGCCGTTCCTTCTCAGGATATGGTACTTGGTTCATACTATCTGACTATGCAGAAGGACGGAGAAGTGGGCGAAGGCAAGGTATTCAGAGATGTTAATGAAGCAATTATGGCTTATAACGAACACGATGTATCTCTGCACGCTTCCATTAAGGTAAGAATAACCAAGGACATCGGCGATAAGACAGTATCAAAGATTATTGACTGTACAGTCGGCCGTCTTATATTTAATGAAAATATTCCTCAGAATCTGGGATATGTTGACAGAACAAATTCTGATAAGCAGTTTGACCTTGAAGTATCTTTCCTTGTAGGAAAAAAACAGCTATCGGATATTATTGAAAGATGTATCCGTATACACGGTACAACTACAACTTCCGAGGTTCTTGATAAGATAAAATCTCTTGGATTTAAGTACTCTACAAGAGCCGCTATTACAGTAGCTGTATGCGATGCTACTATTCCGGAAGAAAAGAAAGGCATTCTCGCTGAGGCAGATAAGAAGATTGACGCTATTACCAGTCAGTATGAATACGGATATATTTCTTCTGAAGAAAAATCCAAGGGCGTTATTGAAGTCTGGAACAAGGCTACAGATGATGTTACTGCTGCTCTTAAGGCAGGCCTTGACAGATACAACCCTATCTTCATGATGGCTGATTCCGGTGCCCGTGGTAGTATTAACCAGATCAGACAGCTTGCCGGAATGCGCGGACTTATTGCCAATACTTCCGGTACAACAATTGAAATTCCGATTCGTGCTAACTACCGAGAGGGTCTTAACATTTTGGAATACTTCATTTCCTCACGAGGCGCTCGAAAGGGTCTTGCTGATACGGCGCTGCGTACGGCTGACTCAGGATACCTTACAAGACGTCTTGTTGACGTATCACAGGATGTTATTATCAGCGAAACTGATTGCCATGCTGATGACGGTATCGAAGTTTACGAAATTAAAAACGGAAACGAAATTATTGAACCAATGGTTGAAAGACTTGTTGGACGTTATCTTGTTGAGGATCTCAGAGATCCTAATAACGGAGATATTATCGTTTCCAAGAATAAGCTTATGAATGAAGCCGACGCTAAGAAAATTGTTGACGCCGGCGTTGAAAGAATCAAGATACGTTCAGTTCTCCACTGCAAGTCTAAGCACGGCGTATGCGCTAAGTGCTACGGTTCAAACCTTGCTAACGGCAATCTTGTTACAGTGGGCGAAGCAGTTGGCATTATTGCGGCTCAGTCAATCGGCGAACCTGGTACACAGCTTACAATGAGAACGTTCCATACGGGCGGTATTGCGTCTGCTGAAGATATTACCCAGGGTCTTCCGCGTGTCGAGGAACTGTTTGAGGCAAGACGTCCTAAGAATGCGGCTATACTATCAAAATTTGACGGTATTGTTCACATTGAGGAAATTAAGACTACAAGAAATGTTATTGTAACTGATCCTGATACAAAGGAATCAGAAACTTATATGGTACCTTATAACTTCAAGATCAGAGTTAAGGAAAATGAAGTTATCGATAAGGGAACAAAGCTGACGGAAGGTAACGTTTATCCGGCAGATATTCTCAATATTCTCGGTGTTCAGGCTGTTCAGGATTATATTATCCATGAAGTACAGAAGGTTTACCGTCTTCAGGGTGTTGACATCAACGATAAGCACATTGAGGTTATCGTTCGTCAGATGCTCAGAAAGATTAAAATTGATGAATCAGGCAGCAGTTATCTGCTTCCGGGAACCTTGGTTGATAAAAAGGAAATTGACGCAATTAATAAGTCAATAAGCGCAAGAATTGAAAACGGTGAGGAAAATCTTGAGTATGTAACAGTGCTTCCTGTTCTTCAGGGTATTACTAAAGCGTCTTCAAGTTCTGATAGTTTTCTGTCCGCCGCTTCATTCCAGGAAACAACAAAGGCTCTTACAGACGCCGCTATCAGAGGAAAGAGCGATCACTTGCTCGGTCTTAAGGAAAATGTTATTATCGGTAAGCTTATTCCGGCCGGTACAGGTATGGACGTATACAATAAAGTTCAGATTGTCAGATGTGATAATCATACACCTGAACAGTATGCGGCTGCTTCAAGCGCGATACCGAATATTTAAATTTAATGCGGAGGGCGAAAGCCTTCCGCTTTTTTGCAGATTTTTGAAAAAATACTTATTTGCAGCAATTTATTTTAATTGACTTTGGAGATACTTAATGATATAATATTAAATATATTTAAAGGTAAATGATTTTGTAAAAAATGAAAGGAAATTAAAATTTATGGTATATCTTTGCGGACTTTTAATGGCCTTGGCTGACAGCGTCCCAGGAGTTTCCGGCGGAACAATAGCTTATCTGCTGGGCTGTTATGAAGATTTTATAAATTCACTTAACTCGTTTGTTACTGTCAAAGGGGATAAGGGTCAAAGACGAAGCAATCTTAAAACATCGCTGAAATTTCTGTTAAAGCTGGGAATCGGCTGGATTTGCGGATTTGTTGCGGCAGTACTGATACTTACCAGCGTTTTTGAGTCGCATATCTATCAGATAAGCTCTTTGTTTATGGGATTTATTATATTCTCAATACCAGTAATGATCTATGAGGAGAGAGAGTCACTTAAGAAATTCTATAATATTTTGTTTATGATCCTGGGAGCTGCGCTTGTTGTATTTATCACTTATGCAAATCCCTCCGGAGGCATGGAAATTACAGCAGGTTCTGTAAACTTTGTGCAGCTTATTTATATTGCTTTTGTAGGAATGATTGCAATATCCGCTATGGTTCTTCCCGGAATATCCGGTTCAACTATACTGTTGATTTTCGGTGTTTATCTTCCTGTTATGAACTCAATTAAAGATGTGCTTCATTTTAATTTCAGCGGCCTGCCTATTGTTATAGCTGCCGGAATCGGAATCCTTGCAGGTGTAGTAATTATTATAAAGCTTGTAAAGGCTTCTATTGAACATTTCAGACCGCAGACTGTGTATACAATTATAGGTCTTATGATAGGTTCTTTGGTGGCTATTGTAAAAGGACCGGAATCGCTTGAAGTTCCAAAGGAATCATTAACTTTCAGCAATTTCAGCGTACTTTTCTTTGTGATCGGCGGCGCTGTTATAATTGGGCTTCAGTTCTTAAAATTTTTTATGTCTGACAAAAAAGGTGCACAAGTAAATAAATGATTTGTAATATATTACAGGGCGGTTATAATACCGCCCTTTTTGCTTGCATTTCATTGGCTGAAATGGTATAATATTATTGTCAGAATGCAGCGTATCAGGCTGCTGTTATATAAATACGGAAGGGAGAATCATTATTTAAAAAATAATGAGAGTGGCGGTATATGTTAAGTGATATTGAAATAGCTCAGAGCGCAGTTATGAAGCCAATAACTGAAATTGCTTCTGATCTCGGAATTTCCCCTGAGTACATTGAACCTTACGGGCATTATAAGGCTAAGCTTTCGGAATCGCTCTACAAGAAAACGGAGGATAAACCGGACGGAAAGCTTGTACTTGTAACTGCTATAAATCCAACTCCGGCAGGAGAGGGAAAAACAACCGTCAGCGTAGGTCTTGCACAATCCATGTATAAGGTGGGAAAGAAGGCAGTACTTGCACTTCGTGAACCGTCATTGGGACCGGTATTTGGAATCAAGGGCGGAGCCGCAGGAGGCGGCTATTCCCAGGTCGTTCCTATGGAGGATATAAACCTTCATTTTACCGGAGATATGCACGCTATAACAGCAGCAAATAATCTTCTATGTGCGGCAATAGACAATCATATGCAGCAGGGAAATGAACTTCGAATTGATCAGCGCAGAATTTTATTTAAACGCTGCCTTGATATGAATGACCGTGCCCTTAGGGATATAGTTATTGGAATGGGCGGAAAGGCAAACGGAATCCCTCGTGAAGACGGGTTCCAGATAACCGTTGCTTCCGAGGTAATGGCTATACTTTGCCTTGCAGCTGACCTTGAAGATTTGAAAAAAAGGCTCGGAAGGATTCTTATCGGATTTAACCTCAGCGGAGAGCCGGTTTATGCGGCTGACTTAAATGTTCACGGGGCAATGACTGCTCTTTTAAAGGACGCACTTAAACCAAATTTGGTTCAGACACTTGAAAATACACCGGCGCTTATTCACGGCGGACCTTTTGCGAATATTGCACATGGCTGTAATTCTGTAAGAGCAACAAAGCTTGCGTTGAAATTAGGGGATTACTGTATTACCGAAGCCGGATTCGGTTCAGATTTGGGCGCTGAGAAGTTCTTTGATATAAAATGCAGATTCAGCGGACTAAAACCTGACTGTGTTGTTCTTGTGGCAACTATAAGGGCGCTTAAATATAACGGAGGCGTTGAAAGAAGCAAGCTTCAGGAGGAAAATATTGCGGCTCTTGAAAAAGGTATTGTAAATCTTGGAGTGCATATTGAAAATATGCGCAAGTTCGGAGTTCCTGTTGTTGCGGCAATAAACAGATTCCATACTGATACTGACGCTGAAGTCAGGGCAGTTGAGGCTTTTTGTGCGTCTTTGAATGTTCCTGTTTCCATGACTGAAATTTTTGCTAAGGGCGGAGAAGGCGGCAAGGATTTAGCCCTTAAGGTTATAGATACTATTGAAAACGGAAATGCTGTTTCAAATTTCCGTCCGATTTATGACGCAGAGCTTACTATTAAGGAGAAGCTTGAGGTTATAGCAAAAGAAATATACCGTGCTGACGGAGTACAGTTTACAACTGCGGCTGAAAAGGCTCTTTCTGAGATTGAAAGCTTAGGATATTCTAATTTACCGGTCTGCGTTGCAAAAACTCAGTATTCCTTGTCAGATGATCCGGCAAAGCTGGGAAAGCCGGAGGGCTTTAAAATCACAGTAAGAGATCTAAGAGTATCGGCAGGAGCAGGATTTGTTGTTGCAATGACCGGAAATATTCTGACTATGCCCGGACTTCCGAAAAAACCTGCGGCAATGAATATTGACTGCGACGGAAACGGAAATATAAGCGGTCTATTCTAAGATTATGAAAACAGAAACTGAGTATGAAAATTTAACAGGAACGGAAGAAAAGAACACCGGGAAAAATAAGAGGTTTTTTATCATTTCCATTGTAATTTCAGCCTTGGCTGTTTTGTATTTTGCTTATCATATTGTGTATTTCGGATTTAACGGATATAATTCTGTAATAAAAAATGAATTTTCCGTTTATGAAACCAGTGTAATTGAAAACGAGCTGGGAGTGGCGGTGCCTGAGGATTCACAGATAAGTTCGGCAAAATATATTCCCGGAAAATCACCTGTTCTTATGGTTTGGATAACCGGAATCAAGGATTACAGCGTATTTTTATCAGAGTGCACTGGATTTTCTTCTGATGATTATAAGGACGTTAATATTCAGATAAGTCAGAATGAATCCTCAGCGGCAAAATATTACAAGGTGCTTAAGGACGGAGATTCTGACCCGACAGAATGCTATATCTATAAGCTTCCTGATGATGAAAACTGGACTGCTTATATTATTGAGAATGATGTAACATATGATGAAGTCAAATCAATGTTTTAGACGGGAGGCGTGACTGATTTGATAAAAAGAACCTTCTGTACGGAGGAAACCATTGAATTTGCTGAAAGCATAGGAAAACTGCTGCGTGCAGGTGATGTAATAGCCTATAAGGGCGGTCTCGGCGCCGGAAAAACCACATTTACCAGAGGGCTCGCAGTGGGACTCGGTCTTGAGGACTGCGTAACATCTCCTACCTTTGCTCTTGTTAATGAATATCATGGCAGGATAAATCTTTATCATTTTGATATGTATCGTATTTCAAATACAGATGAGCTTGAATTTACCGGCTTTTATGACTATCCTCTTGAAGACAGTGTTTTTGCAATTGAATGGTCAGAAAATATAGAAAAAGCGCTTCCGTCTGGAACGATTTATATAAGTATAGAAAGAATAGATGACGAAATAAGAGAAATAACTATAAAAGGGGATGAACGTTTTGCTGATATTGGGAATTGAAACTTCCGGAAAAACAGCTTCAGCTGCTGTTTTTGAAGATTCCGTAATGCTTTGTCAGAACACCCTTTTCACGTCCCGAACCCATTCACAGGTGATTCTGCCTATGGTAAAAAGTATTTTAGAAGAATCGGGAAAAATTATAAATGACATTGATCTTATTGCTGTAAGCGCCGGTCCGGGGTCATATACAGGTATAAGAATAGGAATTGCGGCGGTAAAGGCTATGGCATTCAGCCTTGGAATCCCGTGCTGCGCTGTATCATCACTTGAGGGGCTTGCTTATACATCAGCCGCCGAGGGGTATATTTGTCCTGTTATGAAAGCAAGGCAGGAGCTTGTATATACTGCGTTGTTTCTTTGTGAAAACGGTGTGATTTCACGGGTCAAGGAGGACTGTATAATTTCTGTTTCGGAGCTTGACGCTCTGCTTAGAAAGGCAGGAGAAAACGTCGTGATTTGCGGTGACGGAGCACAGCAGTTTACAGAGCAGTTCAATGAAAATGGCTTGTATAGACTTTCTCCGCCGCATGTAAGACTTCAAAGCGGCGCAGGTATATGCCTTGCGGCTATGAATAAAGAAACACAGTCTCCGGAGGATATACAGGCAAGCTATTTGCAGCTTGTTAAGGCGGAAAAGGATCTGCTGGGCACAAAATAAGTTGATTTAAGCAGAAAAACATGTTATAATAAGTTGTTAAAAAGTACGGCAGCCAAGCTGCGGAAACGGAGAAAAACAATGATAGTAATAGGCAGTGATCATGCAGGATACGATTTAAAGGCTGAGATAATCGCACATCTTACAGCACAGGGAATAGAACTGCTGGACGCAGGCTGTAACGGAGAATCATGTGATTATCCGGAAATTGCAGTTCGTGTAACTGAACATATCAAAAACGGCGAATGCGATAAGGGTATTCTTATATGCGGAACAGGAATAGGAATGTCAATGGCTGCAAATAAGGTTGACGGAATCAGAGCGGCGCTTTGCAGCGATTGCTTTTCTGCTAAGTATACAAGACTGCATAATGACGCAAATGTTCTTTGCATGGGTGCAAGAACAACCGGTCCGGGACTTGCGGCGGAAATTACTGATATTTTCCTTAATACTGAATTTGAGGGCGGACGTCATCAGCGAAGAATTGATATGTTTTCAGAAATAGAAAAAAAGTAAGGATAGGCGGTGAATAGAAATGGCAGGATTACATTTAATTGAACATCCGCTGATTCAGCACAAAATCTCACTTTTAAGGGATAAAAATACGGGTGTTAAGGAGTTTAGAGAGCTTACTTCCGAAACAGCAATGCTCATATGTTATGAAGCAACAAGGGATCTGCCTCTTAAGGAGGTTGAAATTGCAACTCCGGTGGCTGTTGCTAAAACTAAGGTGATTTCAGGAAGAAAGCTTGCGTTTGTTCCTATACTGCGTGCCGGTCTTGGAATGATTGACGGGGTTACAAATATGGTTCCGGCGGCGAAAATCGGTCATATAGGAATGTTTTCCGATGATGAGCATAACATTGTAAAGTATTACTCAAAGCTTCCTGAAGACATTGCGGAAAGAGATGTTATTATTGTTGATCCTATGCTTGCAACAGGAAGCTCGGCTATCTATGCAATCGATGAGATTAAAAAAGCAGGAGTAAAAAACATTAAATTTATGTGTATTGTTGCGGCTCCTGAGGGAATAAAAAATGTTCTTGATAAGCATCCTGATATAGATATTTACTGCGGCGTTCAGGATCAGGGTCTTGATGAGAATAAGTATATTGTTCCGGGTATGGGCGATGCCGGCGACAGAATTTTCGGTACAAAATAAGATATAAAGTCTCCGGTGATGTTTCAGCGGAGACTTTTCTTTGGGAGGGATTATGGAAACTGATAAAAAGAAATTTTATCCCGGTCCGATAATTACGGCGGCAGTTTGGGCAGTCAGAGGAATTTTAATCGGAGCGCTTCTGAATATTTTATATGAGTTTTTCGTTATCTTTAGGTTCATGGATGTTATTTATTTGCAATGGCCTTTGAGCATAATCACAGGTCTTGCTGTTTCCGCTGTTGTTACTTTTGTTTTATTTACTTATGTTGTTGTAGACAGTGAAGCAGTGGAAATCCGGAAAATTGGAAGAAAGAAAATACTCAATATTTCAGATTTTGATTTTCATACTTATTCTTTAACTAAAGAAAACAGTGAAATGAAAGCGCTGATAATTAAGGTATTTTTATACGTTAAAAACGATGAAGTCAATAAAGCCTTTCGCTTAAGATGCTTTTCTCAGAAAAGTGCGGATAAAATTGTAAATGAAATAAATATACTTAAAGCAGAAGCAACGGAATTTGAACAAAAAGCCCGAATACAGAAAGAGTCATTTATGGGCGAAAAATTTGTTTCTGTTCCGAAGCAGCTGATAAAAAAAGCAGAGAAAAAGCGGATAATACTTATTATTGAAATTTATACAGTTCTGCTGGCGTTTTTTTTATTTACAATTTATACGGATAATGGGACAATGAGGGCATACCTGGCGCTGGCTGTTATGGGATTTATGTTGTTTATATGGATCCCGCACTATATTTTTAAATTCAGGAAAAATACAAAGAGATGTCCGGAAGAAATATATTTTTTTGATAATCATCTGATTGTCGGAGAAGAAAATTTTAATATTGATGAAATAGAAACACTTTTAATTATATCGGCAGAGTGCCGCAGCAGTTCGATATTTCCTGTGCAGAGGTATATAAAAATAAAATCAGTCGGCAGTAAATATATATTCTGGCTTGGTACAGAATCATCTATGAATGATAATGATTACCAAAAAATAATAAGGCTTTTAAAGGAGGCTTTTATAAACTCTCCGGATAAACTGAAAATAATAGGTACGTTTCTGAACTGATATTTATTCAGTTGAATGTAAAAAATAGTTGACAAGTTTGCATATTTAGGGTTATACTTATAATAAATGTTGAATTTATAAATTTTAGATAATACATATTTTGAGAGGTTAATTTATGAAAAAAATCATTCTTACCGGAGACAGACCTACAGGTAAGCTTCATGTCGGACATTATGCTGGTTCCCTTAAAAGAAGAGTGGAACTTCAAAATTCCGGTGAATACGATGAAATTTATATTATGATTGCGGACGCACAGGCTCTTACCGATAATGCTGATAATCCTGAAAAGGTAAGGCAGAATATAATAGAAGTTGCACTGGATTATATGTCCTGCGGACTTGATCCTGAAAAGTCAGTTTTGTTTATACAGTCACAGATTCCGGAGCTTTGCGAGCTTTCGTTTTATTATATGAATCTTGTAACCGTATCAAGGCTTCAAAGGAATCCCACAGTAAAAACTGAAATAAAAATGCGTAATTTTGAAACAAGTATACCGGTTGGATTCTTTACTTATCCAATCAGTCAGGCAGCGGATATTACTGCGTTTAAAGCAACTACGGTGCCGGTAGGCGAGGATCAGATGCCTATGGTGGAACAGACAAGAGAAATAGTAAGAAAATTTAATTCGGTTTATGGCGAAACACTTACTGATCCTGATATTCTTCTGCCGTCAAACAAGGCTTGTCTTAGACTTCCGGGTATCGACGGAAAAGCCAAGATGAGCAAGTCCCTCGGCAATTGTATCTATCTGTCCGACAGCAAGGATGAAATAAAAAAGAAAATTATGAGTATGTATACAGATCCTGATCATGTTCAGGTAAGCGATCCGGGTAAGATTGAGGGGAATACGGTATTTACATATCTGGATGCCTTCAGTAATGAAGAGCATTTTGGAAGGTATCTGCCGGACTATGCTAACCTTGATGAACTGAAGGCTCATTACCAGCGTGGCGGTCTTGGAGATGTAAAGGTAAAGAAATTTCTGCTTAATGTTCTTCTTGAAGAACTTGAACCTATTCAGAATAAAAGAAAAGAGTTGGAAAAGGATATTCCTTATATTTATGAAGTACTCAGAAACGGCAGTATTTGTGCAAGAAATAAAGCGTCAGAAACACTCGATGATGTTAAAAAAGCAATGAAAATAAATTATTTTGACGATGAGGAGCTTATAAAAGCCCAGTCGGAAAAGTATGGCAGTGATAAATAAAAATAAAAGAATTGGTATAGCTTATACCAATTCTTTTTTTGTTCATTTCATAATAAATAATTTAATTGCCTCCGGGACCGTCGTGGCGTTCACGGGTATCCGGCTTGCTTTTCTGATGTGTTGTTGTCCACTGATTGTTGCCGGAAGTTTTAGGATTTTTTTCTTTCTCAGACATTTTACAACCTCCTTTTTTTATATTTTATATCTTAGATTTGAATTTATACATATTTTGTGACAAAACAGAAATGTCATATTATAATATTTTTTGCAGTTAATTGTAATTTTAGTGAAAATATGTTATAATGTATAATGAATAAGAATTGATTGGATGATGAACATGGAAATATATCTTGACAATGCGGCGACAACTAAACCATGCAGGGAGTCGCTTAATGCGGTTACAGAATGTATGACGCGCAATTACGGTAATCCGTCATCTCTGCATAGTGCAGGACTCAGGGCACAGCTTGTTATTGATAATGTCAGAAAAATTATAGCTAAAGCTTTAACAGCTGATCCTGCCGGTATTTACTTTACTTCAGGGGCGACTGAAAGCAATAATCTTGCAATTTTGGGAGCTGCCGCATCTTATGGCAAACGGCGTCCTAAGATAATAACCACAACGGTTGAGCACGCTTCAGTCAGAAATTCAGTTAAATATCTTGAGGAGCAGGGGTATGAAATTGTAAGAATTGCTCCGGACAGCAATGGTGTTATTAATCATGAGGATATTATAAACGCAGCAGATGATAGAACCTGCCTCGTAAGCATGATGCTTGTAAACAACGAAACAGGATATATTCTTCCTGTAAGACGTGCTTTTTACGGTATAAAAAAGCGTTTCCCTGATTGTATTACTCATTGCGATGCTGTACAGGGATTTATGAAAATTCCGGTAAAGGCGTCTGAGCTTAACGCTGATCTTATTTCCTTGAGTGCACATAAAATTTATGGAGGAAAGGGCGCAGGCGCTCTGTATATAAAAAAGAACGTAAGACTTAAAAATCTTGTTTTCGGAGGAAGTCAGGAAAAGGGTATGCGCCCGGGAACTGAAAATGTACCAATGATAGCAGGGTTCGGCGAAGCAGTAAGAGTACTGAGCGGAAGTATCCAAAAGAGATATGACGCAATCAGCCGTCTGAAATCAATGTTCTGCGAAAGAATTTCTAAAAATGACGGGATAATTATTAATTCCGGAGATGAGTGCCTGCCGTATATTATTAATATATCAGTGCCCGGAATACGTTCTGAAATAATGCTGCATTTTCTCGAAGAAAAGGAAATATATGTTTCAAGCGGTTCGGCGTGTTCAAAAGGTGCAAAGAGCGGAGTACTTTCTGAATTTAGACTTAGTGATGAACTTTCCGATTCAGCTCTGAGAATAAGCCTTAGCCATGAAACCACTGTTCAGGAACTGAGAATACTTGCCGAAGCCATAGAAAACGGAATGCAGAAGCTTCAGAGAAAATCTGGATAAGGGCGTTTGATTTCCGTTATTATCCGGCTTGACACACTTAAACGTGTATGTTATTATTTATATATGGTGTATCGTGTAATATATTATAATGCAAAATCCCAAACGGCTCTTGAAAAAACGGGAGCTTTTTGTTTTGACAACTGAAAGGAATAGCTATGCAGGAAATTATACTTGTAAAATACGGGGAGATGGCTCTTAAGGGGCTTAATAAAAGCACCTTTGAAAATGTCCTTGTAAAGAATATAAAGAGAAGAATCAAATCACTCGGACGGTTTGAAATTACGAGAGCACAGTCAACAATATATATTAAGCCGCTGGAGGATTGTGCCGATGTAAACGAAGCGGCCGAAAGATTGAAAAAGGTATTCGGTATCGCTGCTCTTTGTAAGGCAGCAGTATGCGAAAAGACTTTTGACAGTATAAAAGATACCGCTTTGGATTATCTTTCTGATTGTTTGAGCTATGCAAAAACCTTTAAGGTCACTGCCAAGAGAGCAGACAAAAGTTTTCCGATGAAGTCGCCGGAGATTTGCCGTGAACTGGGCGGTATTCTTCTTTCTGAATTTAGTCATTTGAAAGTTGATGTGAATAATCCGGAGATAACTGTTACCGTTGAAATAAGAGATACAAATGCTTACATACATGCGGAAAATATCAAGGGTGCAGGAGGTCTTCCGGTGGGGACAAGCGGTAAGGCAATGCTGCTTCTTTCAGGAGGAATTGACAGCCCTGTTGCGGGTTATATGCTTGCTAAAAGAGGCGTTCATATATCCGCTGTTCATTATGTAAGTCCTCCGTATACATCAGAAAGGGCAAGGCTTAAGGTTGAACAGCTTTGTGAAAAGCTTACAGGTTACTGCGGAAGTATAGCTTTTTTCTGTGTTCCGTTTACTGAAATACAGGAAGAAATCAGAAACAACTGTCCTGAAGAGTTTTTTACTATTATTATGAGAAGACTTATGATGGAAATTGCTCAGAGAATTTGTGAAAAGGAAGAATGTTTGGCTCTCGTTACCGGAGAAAGTGTAGGACAGGTCGCAAGTCAGACAATGAATGCAATTGCCTGTACCGACGCTGTGTGCAAAATTCCGGTTTTTCGTCCGCTGATAGGAATGGATAAAACGGAGATAATAGAGATCGCCAGAAAGATTGATACCTTTGATATCTCGATACAGCCATTTGAGGACTGCTGTACAGTATTTACACCTCGTCACCCGAAAGTCAGACCCCTTCTTTCAGATGTTGAAAATGCTCAGAATAATTTTGATTTTTCTGCACTGATAGACAAGGCGGTTTCTGAAACTGAAATGAAGATTTTTTATGTTGAATCCTGATCTATATCAATTTAAGTTAAAGAAATCTTGGTGAAATTATGAAAAATACAGATTCAAACTATGATGAATTAGGACAATACTCCGAAGTGACTTCTGAAAAACTTGACAAATTGGTTACAAATGTAGTAAAATTGTTGTTGAATAAAAAAGTGACCATTGCTACTGCTGAAAGTTGTACCGGCGGTCTGCTTTCGGAGCTGATTACTTCTGTCCCGGGAGCGTCAAAGGTTTTTGAAATCGGAGTTTGTACATATTCAAACAAGATAAAGCATGAATATCTTGGTGTTCCGAAAGAATACTTCAGAGATTACGGAGCAGTAAGCAGTCAGGTCGCAATTGCCATGGTTGACGGTCTTCAGAAAAAATCCGGAGCGGATATATGCATATCTGTTACGGGAACAGCAGGCCCGGGCGGAGGAACTCGGGAAAAACCAGTGGGTACAGTGTATGTTGGTATAAGCTGCGGTAAAAAACAGATCGTAAAGCTTCTCAGGCTTTGGGAGCTTAAAGACCGGAGCCGTGATAATATCCGCATGAATGCGGCTTATCAGATTTTTAAATTTTTAGAGCATATGCTGTATGTAATGCCTGAAACGCTTCCTGATAAGGCGGCATCCGCTAAAAAGGAAAAGAAAACTTATAAAGATGTTCTAAAAGGTCTTGTTCCATGGAAAGGAGATACTCCTGCACAGGTGATAAGAAAAATAATCTTTCTGATTTCCGTTGTGATTTTTACTGTTTGTCTGTTTATGATTATTGACTATTACTGGGAGAATTACAAGAACAGACAGCTCGGCAATGACATAAGAAATAAATATGAACAGGCTGAGCTTTATAATTCTAATGCCGCTGCAACAGAACCTGACGATATAGGCGATAACAATATTCAGGTTCAGAAAAATTGGGAGCTTAAAGAAGGCGCTAAAATGCTTCTTGAACGCAATAAGGATGTGGTAGGATATATTAGGATTCCTGATACGGAAATAAGTTATCCTATTGTTCAAAGACGTCAGGAAGAGGATGGCAATGAATATTATCTGAAAAAAAATATTGACAATGAAGACGCTAACGCCGGAACGATTTTTCTTGACTGGAGAAATTATTTCGACTATGTTGTTGAGGGAACAAGAGTTTTGGACAACTCTCAAAACCTGATTGTTTACGGACATGAAATGAAAGACGGATCAATGTTCGGCGAACTTAAGAATTATAAGGAAATAGACGGATTTTACAGCGAACATCCGATTGTTGAGTTAAGTTCAAATTATGAAAATTATAAATATAAGGTGTTTGCATACTTTATTATCGATTCCGAAGACGAAACCGAAACTAAGTATGATTGCTGGAATACTTTAAATTTTGACAACGAAGATCATTTCTATGATTTTGTCAATAATGCAAGAAAGCGCTCTTTTATTCTTTCAGATGTTGATGTCAGATACGGCGATCAGCTGCTGACGCTTTCTACGTGCAACAGCATTTTTGATACAGGCAGGTTTATTGTTATGGCAAGACTGCTGAGAGATGGTGAAGATCCGGAAACGGGTACGCAGAATCCGAAAAGAAATGATAATGTCTTGTGGCCTTCAGTTTATTATAAATGGAATGAAAATACGTATGATCCGGAAGCGGAATTTGAAGGCTATCCGCTTACTACGGGTTGATAAATATAAAAACAGAGGATAAAAGAAATGAAAAGCAAAGTGAAAATTTCTATTGCCTGCAGCGCTGTTGTTGCTGTGGCAGCTTTAGGTGCAGTCTTTTGGCATGGGGGCAGTGACAAGCCGGAAGTATCCCAGAGTGTAGATGTTCTGAATCCTGCTACTGAACCGGTTACCGAACCGGAGCTTCCGGATATAACTGACTTTTCACCGGAACCTGGTCTTACCGGACTTGCACAGGCAATGTCCCAGATTAATGACGATGTTGTCGGCTGGATAAGAATAAGCAATACTCAGGTTGATTATCCTGTTGTACAGTATGAGTACGACGAAGAGAACGGTAATGATTTTTATCTTCATAAGGATATTTATGGAAACTATTTGGAACGTGGTACTATATTTATGGATTACCGTGATGTTTTCGGCGGTGATGAAAGCAAGCAGACTGACAATATAGTACTTTACGGACATAATATGCTTAACGGTTCTATGTTCGGTGATCTTCATGACTACAGGCATGATGAGGATTTCTATAAGGAAAATCCGATAATAGAATTTAGCTCCAATTATAAGGATTACAAATATGTTATTTTTGCATATCTCCTTACAAGCGGAAGCTATGGTGAAAGCTACTATGGTGAAGACTTCCCGTATTGGGATATTCATGATTTAAGCAAGGAAAGTGATTTTAACGATTACGTTGAAACGGTTGACGAAAGATCTTATATTCATCCGGATATTGACGTTGAACCGGGGGACAAGCTTCTGACTTTGTCAACTTGTCATCTTGACGAGGATAATTCAAGACTGCTTGTTGTTGCAAGGCGTCTTAGAGATGACGAAACAGTTGAAAGCATTACCGCAAAGATAAGCGGGGATTCGGCAGATGATGAATCTGAAAATACAGATGATTCTGATGAATAAAGAAAAATACATAATTTATTAAATGGAGAGTTTTATGGAATTACGATTACCACGAAAGAGTATGACAGCAATTTTGTCCGCTATGGTTGTAGGAACCGTGATTTGTACATCTGCGTTTATGACAGGCGATACGCAGGCAGTTGAGGATTCGGCAGCATATACTCAGCCGGCTGTAAAATCTATAAACGCTTCTGAGGAAGCGAATGAAAATAATGCTGTTAGTCTGTGGAAGGCTGATCTGTCTGAATACAGCGGAGGTCTTTCATTGGTCAGCTATGAGGAAGTTGAAACAGTTGACGAGGAAACAGATGAGGAAACAGATGCAAGAGGCGTGATCAGGTCTGAATCTCAGTATCCTGAAATTAACGGAGCAACTAATCTTGATGTTCCGGATCGTGAGTATACTGATCCTGTAAATATAGAGTCCGGTAATTTCGGTTTTACAGTCTATGGATACGGTCATGGAGTAGGATTAAGTCAGAACGGCGCTAATTTTTACGCTACATACGGAGGAATGAGCTATCAGGATATTCTTGCGCATTATTATCCTGGTACATACATTTCAAATACCGGAACGGCTCAGGATGAAGTTATTTCAGCAAACGGTATCAGCGGTTCGGTTTCTGATATTGTTTCAAGAATTGTTTTTACTGAAATAGGTTCCTCTATGAATGTTGAAGCCATAAAGGCTCAGGCTATTGCCATTTATACATATATCAAATATCACGGCGGAAGCGTTGATGACCTTTATCCAAGTTCAAGCGCTCCGCAGAATGTTGTAAATGCAGTTAACTCCGTTCTCGGACAGGCTGTTTATTATGACGGTTCATTTGCTCTGACAATGTTCTGTGCGTCAAGCGGCGGCAGTACTGCGTCCTGCTATGATGTATTTTATGAGGATATTCCTTATCTGAGAAGCGTATACTGTGAATATGACAGTCAGTGCGATCCTCATTACGGCGATGTTGATGTAATCAGCGCAGCAGAAGTAAAATCTACACTTGAATCTTATCTTGGCATTACACTTTCTGATAATCCTTCAAACTGGGTTTCAATTATTGAAGGCGACGGCGGTTATGCCGCATATGTTGTTGTGGATAATCAGGTTACTGTTAAGGGAAATGATTTCCGTTATTATCTCGGTCTGAAATCTCCGAAATTCGAATGTACATATTATTAAATATAATCGGCATTACCAATATTTTATGGTAGTGCCGTTTAAAATATATACAAGGGAGAAGCAATGAATATATGTGATATTATAATGAAAACCAAGCGCAGAACAGAGCTGTCTGAGAATGAAATAAGATTTATTGTTGACGGTTTTGTAAGCGGAGAAATTCCTGATTATCAGATGGCTGCGTGGCTTATGGCAGTCTGCATGGGTTCATTGACTGAAAAGGAAACAGGTTATCTTACATCTGCAATGCGTGATTCCGGAAATGTACTTGATATGAGCGAAGTGAAAGGTGTAACTGTTGATAAGCATAGTACAGGGGGAATCGGTGATAAAACAAGCCTTGTTATTGCTCCGATTTGTGCCTCCTGCGGTATTAAAGTGCCGAAAATGTCCGGAAGAGGATTGGGCTTTACCGGCGGAACAATTGATAAGCTTGAAAGCATACCAGGATTTGTGGTAAATGTTGATTTTGAAAAATATACTCAAATAATCAACAGTGTAGGAACTGCAATTATTGCCCAGAGCGGTAATTTGGTTCCTGCTGATAAAAAAATGTATGCGCTTAGGGATGTGACTGCAACCGTTGACAGTATTCCGCTTATCTGTTCAAGCATTATGAGCAAAAAACTCGCAACGGGAGCTGACTGCATACTTCTTGATGTAAAAACCGGCAGCGGAGCATTTATGAAAAGCTGTCCGGATGCAGTCAGGCTGGCGGAACTTATGGTTAAAACGGGTAAGTCCGCAGGCAAGAAGTGCAGAGCACTGATTACTGATATGGATGAACCTCTCGGCAGCTGTATTGGAAATGCTCTTGAAGTCATCGAGGCTGTTGAAATTCTTAAAGGAAATAAAAAGGATCGTCTAACAGAGCTTTGCATAGCTTTATCAGCAAATATGTTGGAAATTGCAGGTGCAGGCAATATTGATCAATGTGAAGAAATGGTCAGAAGAGCTGTTTCAGAGGGAAAGGCACTTGAAAAATTCAGTGAAATGATTGAAGCTCAGGGCGGAGATATTGGATTTATCAATGATTATTCTGAAATTTTTAAGGCAGAATATTCTTATGAGGTTAGAAGCTGTACAGATGGATATATTGCTTGTATCAACAGCGAAGAGATTGGTTATTGCTCACTTATGGCAGGCGCCGGAAGAAAACAAAAGGATGATAAGGTTGATAATTCAGCAGGTATCGTTTTGAACGCCGGTAAAGGGGATAAGGTTAAAAAAGGTGATTTGCTGATGACTATTTATTCTTCAACTGTGGTGGAATTGTCGGAAATCGGTAATCGAGCCCTTGATGCGGTTATTATATCAGATACAGTTCCGGATATTATGCCTGTTGTTTATAAAATAATAAAATAATTATTGTAATTTAAATAACAGGTCTAAAATAGTATTATAAAAATATAATTAATAAGAAAAGTTTTAAAGGAGAAATTTATTATGGGTTTTTTTGATAAAGTTAAAGATGCGGCAGGCAGTGCAGTTGCGGCAGTAAGTGATGTTGCAAGAGATGTCAGCGACAAGTCTAAGGAAATGACAGAAAAAGCAAGGATCAACAGGGCAATTAAAAATGAAGAGGCAAAGATAAATAACCTTTATATGGCTATTGGTCAGAAATTTTTCAGTGAAAATACATCTGCACCCGCAGGTTATGAAAGTCAGTTTACAGGTATTAATACAGCTATGTCTGAAATTGACAGACTTAAAAAGTCTCTTGAAACACTTGCAGATAATTTGTATTGTCCTAATTGCAAGGTCAGAATAAATGCAGGACAGTTATTCTGCCGTGAATGCGGTACAAAGCTGGTTGACGCTGAACCGGTTCAGCCGGCAAATAATTCTCAGGTGGTTGTTGAAGCGGTTGTTGTAGAGGAGAAAACAGCTGAGGAAAAATAGACTCATGTTTTGCGGTAAGCGCTGGGACAGCAGCCTACTAAGGTTTTGAAAAGATGATTAAAATTGGAGAGTGAACGGAATCCGCACTCTTGAGAAATTGTAAGAATATCCTTTTTAGTCGAGGTCAATTCATACTTGGCTTGAGCTATACGATTTCTGATTACAAAATCTATGGGTGAAATTCCAGTTAGGCATTTGAAACTGCTGCAAAGATATGGAATACTAATATTGAATTTTTCAGAAAGAAATTTAAGTGTTATTTCATTTTGATAATTATTTTCAATATAAATCAAAATGTTTCGGATTTTATCTGAAACCGGAACACTTGATATTTCCTTAACATATGAGCATTCTTCAACGGAAAAATACCGTATAATCAGACTCATAAACTTCAGCAAAAGAGATTTTATAATAAGTTCATAGCCCTTATTCATTGAGCTGTATTCTTGTTCAATTTCTGCAAGAATTTTAATCAGCTTTAAGGAATAGGGGCTTTTTCCGTCAAGCTTTTTGCAGTAATTGGCGGGGGATTCCATAAAGGGTCGAAGATATTCATAATCCAATGGATTTCCAGCCCCTCCGCAGATAAAAGAAGGCTCAAACATTATTACCTGCATTATTAAGTTTTTATCATCATGGCAGAGGTGAATATCATCGTTATTTATAATAAACATATCTCCCTTTTCAAAACTGTAATCAGTACCGTTTATAAGATATTTGCCGGTTCCTTGTTTTATATAGCATATTTCCATTTCACGGTGCCAATGAAGAGTACGGTAATCATCTTCAACACCATAACTGTCACTGCATTCAAATGGAAAATATCGTTCTTCAATCAGACAGGGCTTAGGAAGGTTTTTCATAATTCAATTGTCTCCTGATATAATTTGTATAATTATATCATAAATTTCTATATGCTGCAATTATTTATATGATTATCATAATATACCGTTAGTTTATATAAAGATAACGGTAGACTTATTAAAAGAATAATGATATAATTAAATTCAATAAAAAATTATGATCAGGAAGGTTTATTATGGGATTAATTAAAAAAATAGCGGCGGTTACTGCTTTGACGGGATTATTGACTATGGCTTTGCCGGTTTGTGCATCTGCTGAAACGGTTGAGTATGAAACTCAAATCTTATCAGAAGAAACAACAAGTTTTTATAAACAGTGGAAAGAAAAATATTTGATAAAGAATAATTACGTTACCGATAAATCTCAGTATTATGTTTGGTATAGTGAGGAAAAATATTCTGACAGTAATCGGACTGTTGAGGTTACTGTTTCTGAGGCTCACGGCTACGGAATGCTGATTGCGGCCAGCATGGCGGATTATGATACTGATGCAAAGGAAATCTTTGACGGAATGTATTGGTTTTATAAGGATCATTTAAGCGGAATAGGTCCAAATCTTATGGCATGGCAGCAGTGTGACAATGGTTCTGCTATTGTGGACGCCCCATCAGGAGAGGATTCTGCCACTGACGGAGATATGGATATAGCTTATGCTCTGCTAATGGCAGATAAGGTTTGGGGAAGCAGCGGCGATATTAATTACAGGCAAGCTGCTGTCGATGTAATTAATGATATAATGGAGTATGAGGTAAATAAAACAGACTGGCTGCTTCAGCTCGGCGACTGGGTTTATTGGTCAGATAAGAACGATAAGTATTATTCTGCTGCGAGGGCTTCTGACTTTATAGTTCAGTATATGCCTGTATTTGCAGAGGTTACTGGAGATGACCGTTGGAATAAGGTCTATGACAGCACATATGCAGTAATAAATGATTTGACCTCACAATATAGAACGGGCATTCTTCCGGACTTTATTATAAAGGACAGCGCCGGTAAGTTTGTTCCTGCACCGGCTGATTTTCTTGAAAGTGCATATGACGGCTATTATTACTATAACAGCTGCCGTACTCCTTGGAGAATTAGTATGGATTATCTTATAAACGGCAACAGCAACGCTCTTGACTTTGCAGAAATGATAAACTCATTTATTATAAGTTCAGCTGGGGGCGATCCATGGGAAATCAAGGCAGGGTATAAGCCTGACGGTACGCCTTTTGAAGATTACAATGATCTTTGTTTTACCGCTCCGTTTCTGGTATCCGCTGTCTGCGGCAATAACAACGAATGGTATAATGAAGTCCGTGACGTCGTTGTAAATTATGGTGATGACGTTTATTTCGGCGATACTATAAAAATGCTTTGTATGATTGTTGCTGACGGAGGCTGGATTGTTCCGGACAGTGAAAAGACAGTCCTTATAGGCGATATAAATTTAGACGGAAGTGTTACGCTTGCTGATTCAGTTCTGCTTCAAAAGTTTTTGCTTAAAAAGGAAACATTTTCAGACGAACAGGCAAAAGCTGCTGATATAAATAATGACGGCGCTATTAACTGTTTTGACTGGATCCTGCTTAAGAGAATTATTATTAATTTATAATATAAATATATTGCAAAGATTACCCTCCATATAATATTATTGATTGGGTTATATTCCGATTCTATCAGTAATATGCTGTAATGAAGATAATATTATTTATTTTCGTTTGGAGGTGCAGTCTTTGCAATATTGTATTTATCTCCGAAAGTCCCGGTCTGATACTGAGGCAGAAGAACGGGGAGAGGGTGAAACCCTTGTCCGTCATGAAAAAGCCTTGTGTGAGCTTGCTGAAAAGCTGCAATTAAATGTAACTAAAATATATCGTGAAATTGTTTCGGGCGAAACTATTGCAGCACGTCCTGTAATGCAGCAGCTTCTTTCAGAAGTCGAACAGGGAATATGGGACGGTGTACTTGTAATGGAAGTTGAACGTCTTGCCCGCGGTGATACAATTGATCAGGGATTAGTTGCCCAGACGTTTAAATACAGTAATACAGAAATTATTACTCCTTTAAAAACCTTTGATCCTGCAAATGAATTTGATGAAGAATACTTTGAATTTGGTCTTTTTATGAGCCGGCGTGAATATAAAACCATAAACCGTCGTTTGCAGCGCGGACGAATTGCGTCTGTAAAGGAGGGAAAGTATGTTTCAAATAAGGCGCCCTTTGGTTATGAGCGTGTCCGGATTCAGGGGGATAAAGGATTTACTCTTGCTATAGTTGACGAAGAAGCAGAAATAATACGCTTGATATTTGATTGGTACACTGTCGGAGAAAGGCAGTCAGACGGTTCATATCGTCGTTTAGGAGCATCACTTATAGCACGACGTCTAAATGAAATGAAGGTTTCAGCAAAAATGGGAGGTAATTGGGTGGGATCTTCAATTCGTGATATTCTGATGAATCCGGTTTACATAGGCAGGATTCGCTGGAATTGGAGACATAATGTAAAAAAAATGATTGATGGTCAAGTTTTAATTTCACGTCCGCGTTCAAACGATTGCATAGTATGTCCAGGTCTGCATCCAGCAATAATTTCTGATGAAACATTTAATCAGGCTCAGATGTTTATGAAAACAAATTTTCCTCAGCCCGTGCAGAAATATAATGCAGTAAAAAATCCTCTTTCGAGTGTTGTTATCTGCGGAAAGTGCGGACGGCGTATGGTACGCCGTCCTTATAGTAATAAGAATTATCCTGATACCCTTATCTGCGCCTCATCTTCCTGCAAGAATGTAAGTTCTCAATTGAGTATAGTTGAAAAGCGTATTCTTGAAGCGCTTGATGAATGGGTAATAGGATATAAACTGCAATGGGATACTTCAATTGCAGGTAACGTAAAAAAAGTATCTCAGGCTGACATAAAGCGCAGAGCGCTTAATAAACAAAAATGTGAGCTTGATACACTCTGCAAGCAGTTGAGCAAATTGCATGACTTGCTCGAACAGAATGTTTACGATGCTGATACTTTTATTGAACGGTCACACTCACTGTCTGAAAGAATAAATAAAGCTAAAACAGAAATAGCAGGACTTGAATCTGAACTCAAAATAGAAACTTTGGCTGAAGATAATGAAAAAAATATTGTCCCAAAGGTTGAAAGGCTCCTTGAAGTTTATCATGAGCTTCCAACACCCAAGGCTAAAAATGATATGCTTAGGGAAGTCATTGAAAAGGTTATCTATATTAAAGATAAAGGTACAAGGTGGCAGGGTTCTCCTGACAATTTTGAAATAACCATATACCCTAAAATACCTATGCATTATGATTAAAATATGACTGCTCTATTTACGGGCAGTTTTATTTTTGGTATAACATATTGGTACGTATTCTTCTGTTCCTACCTTATGCTCAGAAATGTTCCAAATCAAGCCCTATGCGGACAAGCCCAGTGCCTTCGGCTTATCTGTACATAGCTTTGTCAGCTATGAAAGAATCGGCAAGTGGGATGAGGAAAGATACAGGAAAGGCGGCAGAAAACCTTATTTTATCGAGTTTGGCGGCACTCCGAGATGGATAAACCTCTATGCGGTAGCGGATGCGGATGTCTATTATAACTATGAAGCGTGAGAAAAAGAGCTTGTCTGAAAGAAGTTGGACAAGCTCTTTTTCTGTACTAAACTACACAACTGAATAATTAGGATTGATTGGTTAGATGCCATTGACTTTGCTTTGAAAAAAGGCTATAATGTACTAAACTACACAATCGTTTGATTAACAATGTTGAGTTTAGTGCAGAGGTGAATCTATGCTTAATCGTGAAGATAAGAAATTTCTCAGAGGAGTTTTTTCAAAATATGATTATATTATGACCACATCGCAACTGAAAGAAGAAAAACTGTTTTATCGAGATATTCAAAAATTGCTGAACGATGGATATATCGAAAAAATTAAAAGAGGTTATTATGCTTGGGTAGAAGCAACGACTAAAACAGAAGTCCGAATTATTAAAGGTATGTTCCCCGATGCAGTGCTATGTATGGAAACAGCTTTATTCTATTACCGATACAGTGACCGCAATCCCGCTGAATGGAGTATTACCATTGATAAGAATGTTTCGAGAAACCGTACAAGCATTGATTATCCGTTCGTAAAGGCATATCGAGTTGAGCCGCCATTAGTAACATTGGGGGAAACAACAGGAGAAATTGATTATATAAAAATTAGAATCTATGACCGTGACCGAACGATTTGCGACATTCTGCGGAATATGAACAGGATGGATAAAGAAGTTTTTAATAAGGCTATCCAAAGCTATGTGAAAGACCCTCAAAAAAATATTCCTAACCTTATGGAATACGCAAAGGTATTGAGAGTTCAGAAAAAAGTAAAAGATTTGATTGGAGTGTGGTTGTGATGGCTGACATTGCGGCATCTGTTTTGGCAAAACTAAGGAACAAAGCGAAGGCGGCTGGTATTAGCTATCAGCAGTGCCTACAGCTTTTTATGCAGGAGGAGTTTTTACGGAAGCTCTCAAAGTCTGGACTGAAAAAATTCCTTGTTCTTAAAGGTGGTCTGTTTATTTATACGCTTACCAATTTTGAAAGCAGAGCGACCATTGATGTGGACTTTCTTCTTAGGGATATGTCAAACTCCATAAATGTTGTTGAAACTCTGATAGATGAAATCCTTAAAGTCCCAACAGGAAATGACTATATTGAGATGACGGCAAGCGGATTTGAAGAAATATCTCCGCAGAGAAAATATCACGGTATCAGTGCTCAAATTGTCGGGAAGATAAAAAATGTTCGTGTTCCGTTCAATATAGATATGGGGATTGGTGATGTTATTGTTCCTCATGCTATGGAACAGAAAATTCAGACACAGCTTCCAAACTTTGAAGCTCCTGTTATTTTCACCTATTCACTCGAAAGCACCATTGCGGAAAAGTTTGATGCTATCCTGCAACGGTTTGAATTGACAGGCAGGATGAAAGACTTTTACGATATTTACTATCTTGCGAGAACCTTTGATTTTGATGGAGCGAAATTGCAAGCCGCTATCTTTGAAACCTTGCAGCGTCGGGGGACTCACTACGACAGGAATAGTTTTAAGCGTGTTGTTTCTCTTGCTGAGGATATGGATATGCAGAAGCGGTGGAAATATTTCTTGAAAGCCATAAAAGATGATTCGCTTGAGTTTTCGGTGGTCATTGAGGAAATGCAGACTTTTCTTGAGCCTGTATTTAAAGCGATTGTGAATGAAGATGAGTGGCAAGGAGAATGGGAAAGCAATATTAGCAGATGGTCACATCTGGGTGGAGGTATCGACCATGACAAAAGCAATTAATGATGCAACGCTAAATAAAGCTGGTGACATATACCAGTATTTAATAGCATTAAAAGATTGTTTTGAATTGAACGATGGTGATACTCTGCAAATTGAAACAAATGGTGATGTAAGTATTATAAATGATATAGGAGGTCGCTTTCAGAGAGAAGTAAAACATCATTTTGGTAATAAATCTCTTTCGGACAGAGACATAGATTTTTGGAAAACACTTGCAAATTGGTATATAGACTATGAGCGTGTAAAAAACTTTTCCAATTATATACTCAGTACTACAGCTACAATCCAGAACAATTCTTCGTTTTTTGGCTGGAATAGTATGCAAAAGACTGAAAAGCTAAAACGCTTAAAAGATATCGGAGCTATCTCTAAGGAAAAGGAAGAGACATTTAGAAGCCAATATAACAGAATTTTTGTTGATTCATATGATGAAGGTCGTCTTTTAGAAATATTAGATAAATTCACTATTGAGGATGCCAAAACTTCAATAGATGGTATATCTGATGAATTTTCAAAATATGTGGGTCATATTCCTTCCGAAAATAGAGACGGATATATAGGTGCTTTGCTTGGCGAAATTCTAATAAAAGTAAAGGAGCCTCCTCACAAATGGGAAATAACCAAATCAGCATTTGATGAAATCCTACAGGTGCAGTCAACAGCATATGGTACAAAAGGAACTATTCCATTTCCAAAGGAGTACGCAAAAGCAGTTCTACCTAAAGACAAAATTACTACATTCGAACAGAAAAAATTTGTAGCGTCTATCCGTGAGATTAAGTATGACAAAATGATTCCAAATGCAATGTTAGATTATTGGAAAGCAGATTTAACTGTTGCTAAATATTTTAGGGATAACCTTATGTATTTAGAAAGTCTTGAGTCGTATGTGGAAGATTTGTCTGCAAAGATGCAATATAGCAAAGCAAATAGTGATTTGAATGCTGAAGGAGCAACCGAGGAAGAACAAATAAGAATTTCAAAGCAACTTTATAATGGTGTAATGAGTTGGGATGCCAATGATTTTGGCTCTATCATTCGTAATCAAGGGTATTTTCAGCGAGGAGTTATACATAACATAGTGGACGAAACAGAATTCAAATGGAAAGTAGGTGAAGATAAAGAATGAGCATAAGTAATATCAAAAAGCTTTCAATCAATCCTCATTTTTATTCTTTGCTAATGCAAAGTTTTCTTTCTGGTTATGAAAAACCTTGTGAGATTAAATTACCATTTATGGCAATTCCTATTCTGCTATATGCTGAGTCACGAGAAAAATTAGTAAATGCAAATATAAGAAGTCGAATTGATACATTGTTTCAGTCACCTCAAATTGTTGATGAAAGTAGGATTTCTGGTAAAACAAGGTTATCTGGCTATGTAGATAGATATAATTCACTTAAACCATATTGTAAGAAAGCAATAATCATTCTATCTTCTGAAGAGAAAATAGCCGTTAGCAATCAAAAAATTGTGCTTATCAAGAAAGTAAATTACAAAGATTTTGAGGGAGCAATTAAAGATTGGATTAAATGTGCATTTTATCTTGGAGTTGTGTTTTCAAAAACTACTGAAGACCATCTATCTTTCTTTTTAGGAGTTGATTCAAAATGAAAAGTTATATAAAAGCTATTATTATATTCAACGAAAATGATGAAAAAAGATTAGTGCCGCTTAAGCAGGGAGTAAATATAATTACAGGCGAATCAAAAACTGGAAAAAGTGCCTTAGTTGAAATAATTGATTATTGCTTGTGTAGTACTCGTTGTACAATACCAAAAGGCAAAATAACAGATTTCTCTTATCTATATGTGCTTGTAATGGGTATAGGTGATAATACTTATATCATAGCTCGCTATAATTGGGATAATGGTGGAAAAATGTATTTTTCCAAAGAAGAAAAGGATTTTGACTATAAGGTTTTGAGTTTGGGTTATTTTTCTGAAAAGCCTACTTTGCCGTATAAAGATGCTCAATATGAAATTGAATGTGCATTAGGTCTATTTGTAACAAATATGGCTACTGATGCTGACCAGCAGGGTAAAAAAGCATCATTAAGAAATATGGTTTCATACTTGTTTCAACATCAAAACTTAATGGCAAGCAAATTTGCACTATTCTATCGCTTCTCTGATTATTATAAAAGAAAGGATATTATAGACCAATTCCCTGTCTTTGCAGGAATGATTAGCCAAGAGTATTATAGTGATTTAATCCAGTTAAACACCTTAAAGGCTCAACTAAAACAAAAACATAAGAAACAAAAGGCAAATGAAAAGAGTACAGCTTATATTAAAGAAAATCTATCACCTTTATTAACAGATTACTTTGCATTACTTGAGAAAGATTTCGATGACAAAATATCAGCACAAAAAATGCTGAAAATGGCTTCTAACTTACCACAATTTGATGACACGCAACTTTTTGGAGAATCAAAAATAGCAGAAAGATATAGCGTGTTGAATGAGGAACTGGAGGAATTAAGAAATGAAGAACGAGAAATCTTATTGAAAATAAAAAATATTGACAACGCATCAAAAACGGGCAATGAGTTTACCGAGATGTTAATGGACTTAAAGCAGCAGACAACTGTAGCCGAAATTGAAGCTACGGAATATATCTGCCCTCTTTGCGGTCACGATTGTCAAGAAATTGCCGAAAATGATTCACAGCTTATTGAGGCTACAGAATGGTTGGATAACGAATTGAAAATTACAGAAAAATACACTGCCGATTTTTCAGAAGATGTCAGAAAGCTCAAAGATGAGCATTCAAAAATAGATGCAAAAATCAAAGAAGTTTGGAAGCAAATAAAAATGGTTGAGCAGAAATTCATTTCATCCAAAGCTCTGGTATCAAAGAGAGAAAAGGTTAATTATGCTAAGGCAAGAATAGCATTGTATGCAGAAATGAGCGATTCTGGTATTTTTGAAACTGTTGATGAAGATATTGCTGAGTTAAAGGAAAAAATCCAACAACTTGAAGAAAAAATCCAAGGATTTGATGTTGACACCAAAAAGGCAAAAGCACAAGCTTTTTTATCAGAAAATATGAATCGCCTTTCATTGTCGTTAGACTTTGAAGATGAATATCGCCCAATTAACCTTAATTTTGGTTTGCTTGATGAAACTTTCGATATATATCAATATCAAAATAATAGAGAAAAAATCCATCTTTACGAAATGGGAAGCGGAGCGAATTGGGTATCATGTCATATTGCATTATTTTTAAGTTTTCTTCGTTACTTTGCAAAGCAGGATAATTCACCTATGCCACTATTTATGTTTTTTGACCAACCAAGTCAGGTCTATTTCCCGCAAGGTGACAGCAAAGATGATGAAATAACGCAAGCTGATTTAATGGCTGTCAATAAAATGTATAAGACAATTTTTGATGAAATCAATTCCATTGGTGAAGATACGGGCATTCTACCGCAAATCATTATTGTAGACCATGTGGACGGTAAGAACTTGGAGTGTAAAGAAGAGTTTGAAGGATATATTCGTTGCAATTGGAGAAATAAAACTGGCTTAATTTAAAAATATGTAAAATGGGTGATAATGGTATGGATAATATACACAGCATAGATAGCAATGTTAAATTTCCAGATATGGAACACTACGACATGGGGAAAGCAAGTGAAGTGGCATTGTACTTAGCTCATTGTGATTTTTTCCCTTTTCGAAGCGTCATAGAAAATAACAAAATAGCCCTTGATGTCATTAATGAAAGTTACAGACAAATGGCAGCAGAAGCACGAGAAAAAGATGATTTTGTCTCTGAACAATGGGCTATGACAAGCGGAACTTTACATTCGTGTAGGGTAGAATTGCTGACGCAATATTCATTGCTCTTAACTATGGTATCATTACTCGAAGAATCGGTAAATACTCTTTGCCGCTTATACCATGATTTGAACCATTTGGATAAAGAATTAAAAGACATTAAAGGAAATGGATTAGAGCGTGCTGCAAAGTATCTGAAGGAGGTGGCTGGAATAGTTGGTTTTACTTCTGATAAACAATGGGAGTATATTACTGCTATTCGAGATGCCCGAAATATGGTTGTTCATAATGGCGGCAGAATATATAAAGATTTTGATAAGTATGATAAATTTCAGATTGGATATAGAGAAGAAGACCATCAACTTTATCTGGAGTATGGCGATATAATTAAGATGTATGAGGCTATTCTTGATTTTATGGATAGAGCTTTTAGAATTGTACCACAAAGCTAATCAGAAGTGAAGTGAGCCATTTCCGTGACCTCGACCCAGAGAAGCAGCGGTAATGTTCCACTTCCCAGAAATGCCCGAACAGCCATTATTTACTGGCTTTAAGGTAGATGATTTCATTACAACGGACAAGCCTACAAGGTATGGGAAGAACAATCATTTTACATACGCAGAGCAGCCAACTGTTGTTGGACAAGGCTGTCAGCGTAAAATCAACATATATTGTGCTATTCCTGCCGCATAACTTTTATAGCTTTGCAAATCAAATTGTCAATATATTATAATGAAGCCATGAAAGGACGGTGAACGGTATGAGGGAGAAACTCAATCACCTTTATGTAGATAGCAAAGAAAGAACATTACTTTTACATAGCCTTGTGGAGCTGAAAAATCAGCTCATACAACAGGGCAGATATGCGGACTGCATTGATGAGATTATTTTCAAAGTCGCCAATGCACCCGTCAAGAGAGTAAAAATTGAATATGTCTAAGGCACATCTTTATGAAGCTGCTTATTCTTAATCCCTTTTAAGAGTAAGCGGCTTTTTTGCGTTCTCTGGTAGATTTTACATAGTCGCCTTGACAAAGCGGCTAAATCTATGCGAAAGGAGGACGCACCCATGTCAAATTGCAAAGTAATCGCTCTGACCAATCAGAAAGGCGGTGTCGGCAAGACCACTACGGCGGTCAATCTGGGCGTAAGTCTGGCACAACAGGGCAAGAAAGTCCTGCTCATTGATGCCGATGCACAGGCAAATCTAACCATGTCCCTCGGCTACCACAGACCAGACGATTTACCCGTCACGCTCTCCACCATCATGCAGGACATCATAGACGATAAATCCGTTGATGTTTCCAGAAGCATCCTGCACCACGGCGAGGGCGTTGACCTGCTACCGTCCAACATTGAGCTGTCGGGCTTGGAAGTAAGGCTGATTAACGCGATAAGCCGTGAAAGTGTGCTGAAAACCTGCGTGAACGAGGTCAAGAAGAATTATGACTATGTTCTCGTGGACTGTATGCCGAGTTTGGGTATGCTGACCATCAATGCACTTGCGGTGGCTGACAGCGTGGTTATCCCTACGCAGCCCCACTATCTTTCTGCGAAAGGCTTAGAGCTGTTGCTTCGCTCCGTGTCTAAGGTCAAACGGCAAATCAATCCCCACCTGCGTATTGACGGCATCCTTATGACGATGGTAATGCCCCGCACGAACATCTCAAAGGAAATTACCGCCACGGTGAAAAGTGCCTACGGACAGAAAATCAAAGTGTTTGATACCCAGATACCCCATTCCATCCGTGCGGTAGAAGCCACCGCAGAGGGAAAGAGCATTTTTGCCTACGACAAAGGCGGCAAGGTAGCCGCAGCTTATGAGCAGTTCGGAAAGGAGGTGGCAGAGCTTGGCGAGAAGCAGAGAAACCAAAATCGAGCTGACCGCATACGATGACCTGTTTGAAACAGACCAGAGCCGTGAAGAAGCGGCACTCAGCAAAATAAGGGATATTCCCATTGCGGAGATTGACGAGTTTCCAGACCACCCGTTCAAGGTCTTAATGGACGAGGATATGGAGCAGCTTATTGACAGCATCAAGCGAAGCGGCGTGATGACACCTGCTACCGTTCGGCTCAAAGAGGACGGGCGGTATGAGCTTATCAGCGGTCACAGGCGTAAAAAGGCTTGTGAGCTTGCGGGGCTTGAAACGCTGAAATGCGAAGTCAAGGAGCTGACCCGTGACGAAGCGATTATCGTCATGGTGGAAAGCAATCTTCAACGAACTACCATTTTACCGAGTGAGAAAGCCTTTGCGTACAAGATGCGGCTTGAAGCTATGAAACGACAGGCAGGCAGACCCACAAAAGATAATTATTCCCCAGTGGGTAATAATTCTGAATTTGCTACTTCAAGTGACGAACTTGCCGAAAAAGTGGGCGAAAGCAAAAATCAGATTTTCCGATATATCCGTTTGACCGAGCTTGTACCCGAAATTCTCCAAATGGTAGATGAAAGGCGGATTGCTTTTCGTCCTGCGGTGGAAATCTCATACCTTACCGAGGGACAGCAATACACCCTGCTTGAAGCCATGGAGTACAACGATGCCACCCCGTCACTTGCACAGGCTATCAAAATGAAGAAGTTTATGCAGGACGGAAAGCTCACGGACGAGGTTATCGGCTCCATCATGAAAGAAGAAAAGCCCAACCAGAAAGAAAAGCCCGCCTTTAAGGACGAGAGGATAACCAAGCTCATACCGAGGTCAATCCCCAGAGGGCAGGAAACGGATTTTGTCGTTAAGGCGTTGGAATTCTACAACCGACACCTGCAACGGCAGCGAAGCCAAGAGAGATAGCCGCACACCGAGGGCGAAGTCTGCCCTTTTTGCGGGACGGTGGATAGCCATGGTATCGGCTTCCCCCTCTCCACACCTCTCCCCCTTAATACTGCCAGTAACTATCCGAGAAAAAGAATATCTGCAAATCCCTGTAAGAGCCGAAATTCCCACCTTTGAGGTTTCCTGCGGTTTTCCGTATAATGGAGCCATAACGACAAAGGAGGTCAGAACGATGAAAAAACAGATGATTGCAGGATTGTTGATTCTGGTGCTGACGGTAAGCGGATGCTCTGCTGTTTCGACAGCCCCCACAGAGATGAATGAGCCTGTTAAGGAAACCAGAGCAGAAGCCGAAACGGAAAGCACAGACAGCATTTTTCCCTCGGAAAGTAAGGGAACAGATGCATCCGTGGAGAGTGAAGCTAAAGAGGAAACGGAAAGCCCCGAAAGTACGGCAGCTCCCGAACAGTCACGGACGATTGCGAAAGAAAACTCAAACACCCCAGAGCCTGCGGCTACCGTGTCCTCGGAAAGCAAACAGCCTGCGGCAGAAACAACGCCCGCACCCACGGAGCAGCCACAGGTAGCACAGCAACAGCCGCAGGAAGTTCAGCCGCAAGTGGAAACGCCGCCTGCACAGCCCACGGCAGCACCCGAAGAAACCAAGCCGAAAACAGCCTATGATTATGCTTTTGACATTGAAGCTATCAAGGCTGACTGTATCGGCATCGGGCAGTCAATGGGGCTTAGTCTGGACAGCTCACTCACGCCAGACAACGCCGCATGGTGGAATCCCATAACGGCATCCCAGAGCAACCAAGGCGAAGCCCTAAAGCAGAGCCTTGTAAGCTATATCACATTCCACACAGCCGCCAATCTCGGCTCATACGGAATGGATGAAATCACAGATTTTAATATCTACTGCGAAGCAAGGGGAAACGGCGAGTATTCGATATATTTCCTCTTTGCGTAACAGCAAAAACCAAACAACGGGTATCTCCCTCTGTTTTAACCGACAGAGGGATTTTTTTATGCCCAAAATCATGAAAGGATGGTTTAACAGCCTATGAAATCAATCTTTAAGAAGAACGGCAGGTGTATCCTGTCTGCCATGCTCTGCCTGCTGATGGCAGTCACCGCCCTGCCGATGAGTGCCTTTGCATGGACGAGCGAAGAAGGAAAAAGCTGCACTTCCTCGTTTGGCGATAAGTATGTCGGCTCGGACGGGCAGAACTATTACAGCAAAAATCCCCAGACCACTATCTTCTATAACGCTGACGGAAGCATTTATACAAGCACCTATTCCGCAGGAAACGCCAGACGGAAATATATGATGAATGACGGGAACGGCACACACCAAGTCTACTGTGTGGAATCTGGCGTTGACTTCAGCACGGGCAACAGCTATGTGTCCCAGAGCGGAAACAACAGCTCCTATTTCCGCAACCTGCCCACCGATGCACAGTTCGGCATCATGATGGCTCTAATGTACGGATGGCATGAGGGAAAGTCCTCTCCCGTGGCGGGAACAAATGCGGACGATTACGCCTATGCCACCCAGACGATTATCTGGGAGTATCAGCAGCAGCTCCGCACAAGCCCCTCTGACCTGCACGATGCAAACGGTATTTCGGCAGATATGTACTACTATTCCCTTGCGGGCAGACCTGCCGAGCAGTGCTACAACTGGATTTTGTCCCAGATGGCACAGCATTACACCATTCCGAGCTTCACCGCAAGAAGCCAGAGCAAAGCAAGCACCTATACGCTCAAATACAACCCCGACACCCAGAAGTACAGTCTTACCCTCACGGACACCAATAATACCATGTCCGATATGAGGTTTTCAGCAAGCGGCATCACCGTTTCCAGAAACGGCAACCAGTACACCTTTACGAGCGACAGGATGATTACCTCTCCCGTAACGGTGACGGCACAGAAGAATGTCAATACAAACTGCGATGATATGCTCATCTGGGGATGTGTCGGCAAACAGACAATGGTATCTGGTGCGTCCGACCCTGTATATTTCTATCTGAAAATCGACACCGAAACCTACGGCACAGGGCATATCAAAAAGACTTCCGAGGACGGTGTTGTATCTGGCATCAAGTTCAACATCTCTGGAAACGGCGTAAACCAGACCGTCACCACCAAGGCAGATGGCACGGTGGATATTCAGCTCATGCCTGGCGTCTATACCGTCACCGAGCAGAGCATTGACCGCTATGAGCCGCAGAGCGTCCAGAGAGTTACCATTGTCAGCGGTCACACTTCCACTGTCACCTTTAACAATGTGCTGAAGCGTGGCGATTTGAAAGTCATCAAGACTTCCGAGGACAATCTTGTGGAGGGCGTGAAGTTCCACCTTTTCGGCACATCTTTAAGCGGTCTGCCCGTGGACGAATATGCCGTGACCGATGCACAGGGCGTTGCCATGTTCCAGAATGTGCTTATCAGCGGCAGCACGCCGTACACCATCGAGGAAGTGGATACCGCAGTCCGCTATGTCGTGCCTGCGTCCCAGACCGCACCGATTGAGTGGAACAAGGTCACGAGCCGTAGCTTTACCAATATCCTCAAAAAGTTCAATGTGACCGTTACCAAGAGCGACTATGAAACAGGCACGGCACAGGGCGATGCGTCCCTTGCAGGTGCTGTCTACGGCATCTACAATGACGGTCAGCTCGTTGACACCTATATCACCGATGCGAACGGTCAGTTCACCACCAAGTATTATATCTGCGGCTATGACTGGACTATCCGTGAAATCAGTCCGTCCGAGGGCTATCTTCTGGATACTACTGTTCACAAGGTAGGTGCAGAGCCAGAGCTTTACACCGTGGAGCGTAACAGTACCGCCAACGATGTAAATGAGCAGGTCATTAAGGGTAATATCGCCATCATCAAGCACACCGATGACGGGGAAACCCAGATTGAAACACCCGAAACAGGGGCAGTCTTTGAAGTCTATCTCAAATCCGCAGGCAGCTATGAAGCCGCCAAGGAAACCGAGCGTGACATTTTAACCTGTGACGAGAACGGCTTTGCCCAGACCAAGGATATGCCCTACGGGATTTATACCGTGAAACAGACCTCTGGATGGGAGGGGCGTGAGTTGATGAAGCCTTTTGATGTGTTCATCAACAAGGACGGAAACACCTACCGCTACCTTATCAACAACGCCAACTTTGAGAGCTATATCAAAATCGTCAAGAAGGATGCGGAAACGGGCAACACCATCCCCTACGCAGGTGTGGGCTTCCAGATTTACGACCCGAACGGAAACCTTGTCAGCATGACTTTCACCTACCCCGAAGTGACCACCATCGACACCTTTTATACCACCGCAGACGGCAAGCTTATCACGCCCCAGACCTTGGAATACGGCACGGGATACTCTCTCGTGGAGGTGCAGGCACCGTATGGGTATGTGCTGAACTCCGAGCCTGTGTACTTTGATGTGGTGCAGGAAAACTCCGAGGAAGAAAGCGGAATCACGGTTATCGAAGTGGTACGCTCCAACATGGCACAGAAAGGGACAGTCACCGTATCCAAGTCTGGCGAGGTATTCAGCTCCGTGGCAGGCGACAAGGGCTTTTACCATCCTCTTTTCGCCGTTGCAGGGCTTGAGGGCGCGGTCTATGAGATTACCGCCGCCGAGGACATCATCACTCTGGACGGCACTCTCCGAGCATCTAAGGGCGAGGTGGTTGACACCGTTACCACAGGTGCGGACGGCACGGCAAAATCCAAGGAGCTGTACCTTGGCAGATATGAGGTCAAGGAAATCAAAGCCCCTTATGGCATGGTGCTGAATGAGGAAATCCACGGCGTAGAGCTTGTGTATGCAGGTCAGAATATCGCCGTGACGGAAACGGCAACGGGCTTTGTAAACGAGCGTCAGCGTGTGGAAATCGACCTTGTAAAGAGCCTTGAAACGGACGAAGCCTACGGCATCGGGAAGAACGGCGAAATCTTTGATGTGACCTTTGGGCTGTATGCCGCCGAGGACATGACCGCCGCAGACGGCGAGGTCATCCCCGCTGACGGTCTGATTGAGATTGTTTCCCTTGATGAGAACGGCAAAGGCACGGTCAGGAGCGACCTGCCGATTGGCAGCTACTATGTGCAGGAAATCTCCACCAACTCCGCCTATATCATCAGCGACCAGAAATACCCTGTTATCTTTGAATACGCAGGACAGGACACCGCAACCGTCCACATCTCCGCCAATGATGGCAACGCCATTGAGAATGAAATTATTTACGGCTCTGTCAGCGGAAAGAAATCGGACGAGGACGGCAACGCTCTGGGCGGTGCGGTAATTGGTATCTTCAAGACAGGCACAGAGGAATTTACAAAAGAAAACGCTATCCAGACTACCATCACAGCTATTGACGGTAGTTTTTCTTTTGCCAAAGTGCCGTATGGAACTTGGGTAATCCGTGAAATTGAAAGTCCGAAAGGTTTTGTACTCTCCGAGGAAGAAATTGCCGTGACAATCGGTGAAGTGGACGAGGTAGTGGAAATCGAGCTTGTCAACTACTTCATCAAGGGCAGCATTGAGCTGACAAAGGTGGACGAGGACTATCCCGAAAACAAGCTCTCTGGTGCGGTGTTCGAGGTTTATTCCGATACCAACGGCGACGGCAAACTGGATAAGGACGATGTTCTGCTCGGCACGATGACGGAGCTTGAGGGCGGCATCTACCAGATGAAAGAACTCCGCTACGGCAAGTACCTTGTCCGTGAAAAGACCGCCCCGACAGGCTTTGTGCTTGATGAGAATGTCTACGCCGTATCCATCGAGGAAAACGGCAAGACCTACACCGTGGAGAATAAAGCGGGCGTTGGCTTTATCAATACCGCCCAGAAAGGAAATCTAAAAATCGTCAAGACATCTTCGGACGGCAAGGTGGAGGGCTTCTCTTTCCGTATTACGGGCGTAAACTACGACCAGACATTTACGACAGACAAGAACGGCGAAATCCTCATTGAAAATCTGAGGATTGGCGAATACACCGTTTCCGAGGTGAATGACAAGGCTTCCACAGGCTATATCCTGCCCGCCGACAAGCAGGCAGCCGTGCATGTGGGGGCGACCACCATCGTCCAGATGCACAACGAGCTGAGGGACACCCCGAAAACGGGCGATGACTTCAACGCCGCCCTCTGGGTGAGCCTTGCGGCTGCACTTACCATCGGTGCGGGCGTTCTGGGCTTTCTTGGGATTAAGGGAAAGAAGAAAAAAGAGGACTGATAACCAAACCACAGTCTGAAATTGGAAAGGAGGTTTTATGAGAGTGGACGCAAAGACCATTATCGCCATTGTGCTTGTGGTATTTATCGGCGGTGCGGCATTGTGGCTGAATATCCGTCACAGGAAGAATAAGTAATCCGAGTTTGTGGGAACGGGGACGGCTGAAAGATGCCGTCCCTTTTCCTATATATATGGAGGAAACAATGAAAAATCTGAAAACCATCGAGGGTAAGGTCAGAGCCATTCTGGAAAAGGATGAGGAAGCCAGAAACGATGACATGACCCTTTATCTTGCGGTCTGCAATCTTTGTCTGAAAGGTACAGGGGCGATGCCCTTTGCGGAGGTCATGGCACAGTATAAATATCTGGGCTTGCCGAGCTTTGAGAGCGTGGGCAGGACACGCCGCAAATTGCAGGAGAAGCACCCCGAACTGCTTGGAAGCCTGCGGATGCAGAAGCTCCGAGCCAGAGGGGAAAAGGCATACCGTAAGTATGCAAAAAGCGATTGAACGGAGGTCTGATTATGGAGGAAGAAAAACGCTCCAACGGCGGCTATGAGATTATAGAGGGCTGTACTATCGGGAGTACGGAGCTTGTCATCGGGCATAACCCCAAAGCCCCCAACCCCTATGTGTGTTGGTACTGCAAGGGCGGCGACAATTATTTCTGGGGATATTACTGCAACGAGCTGTCGGCGGCACGGGAAAAGCTGAATGAACGCTACCAGACCGAGAGCCGTATGCCCTATAACAATCCCCCTGCCCAGAAGCAGAAAAGCGGCGATGACCGTGAACGATAAGAAGTACGACTGTACGACCTGCCCTTATCCCCGATATAAGGACAGGCACATTATTTTCTGTGATGTCTGTATCCGAAAGATTTTAGACGAGCAGAAAGAAAAAAAGCGGAGAAAGGAGCAGACGAATGAGTGAGGAAAAACGCATGATTGGCTCTTACGAGGTGGAACACAGCATCCACCTTGGAGATAAGGAAGTAATTTTAGGTGTAGACAAAAAGGAACAGTACCCCTTTATGGTCTGCTACTGCACCTATGACAACCCTCTGGGTGCGGCATGGGCAACGGAAGCCGTCGGCTCTGACGATTATCTGGAAGCCATGCAGGTATTCCTTGACCGAGTGCAGGCACAGGTGGAGCTTTCCAGAGCCGAGCTTGCAAAGTATCCCTTTGACAAGACCGTTTTCACCGTGAAAGACTGTATCCCCGATGACAGGAACAGCAGCATCGTGGGCAAGGTGGTAGTCATCAACGCCGAGCCGAAGCGGTACGAATATCAGCACCCCGCCTATCAGCTTGTACTGGCGGACGGCGGAAACGGTGCGACTGGCGGCAGAGGGCAGGCGGTGTTTGGCACCTGCCTTGCCACAGGCGAGCATCACAGATGGGAACGGTATGATGTTCTGGGAGAAATCAAGCCCGAACGGATGCCCGAATGGGCAAAGGAAGCCCTTGCCAGAATCAAGGCACAGGAGAAAGAGAAAAAGGCGAAAAGCAGGGAGGAACGCTGATGGAAGTACGAGCTTTGACACAGCCCGAACAGAAATACACCTATTCCCAGAGTATGCAGATTGAGGGGCAGACAGGCTGTATCGGGCATCTGCGTGGCGATTTTGACAGCTCTGGGGAGGGATTTTTCACCACATGGAACGACCATCGGGAGCAATGGAAAACGGACGAGTTCAAGGCGGAGCTTGACGAGGTTATCAATGCCCTGCGTGGGGACAAGGGACTTCTGCACAACCGCCGTGACATGGCGGCATTTGCAAGGGCGAATCCCAACAGTGCCTTTAAGGGCAATTACTGTACCGAATACGGCTTCCGTGTGGATACCGACAGGCACGCTTTCCTGCTCCGCTGCAACCCGACCAAGGGAGACTATAACTTTTACTGCTACTGTTATGTGAAAGAATGGCTTGACGGACATATCCAGAAAGCCGAACAGGGCATCCGCTTTATTGACCCTCATTATAATGAGAAGTTCCGTATTCCAGACGGCGGTAAAATCATCGTCACCTATGCGTGGGGAGAAAAGGCGGAACAGACATGCCGTTTCATTGACGAGTACCATACGGAGGTGGGCAGCCATCTCTACCACATCTGCGAGTTTGCCGAGCGTATGGAACAGAACGGACACACCTGTGAGCCGAAGCCCACAGAGCCGCCGTCCGCCCAGAAAGCGGCGAAGCACAAAGACCATGAACGATAAGGAGGAATGATGATATGGCAGTCAACCAGAAAGCCATCAAGGTCTTGAACAGGATTTTTGAAGCAGGCTTTACCGAGGAAAAAGCCATCGCCGCCATGACAATGGACGACATCCTCTCCATGCAGGGCATTACCGTAACCGACATCGGGCTTATCAATGACCTGCAAAAGAGCATCAAGGCGAACAAAGTCATCTCATTTCTGGGCGGTGGCACGGAATGAGAAACCGAAAGGACAAAGAAATCACACGATAAGGAGGTGCAGAGCGAATGGCTGCAAAGTACCAGCTCATCACGGAGCTGTATCAGCGGACGGGCGTGACCGTTGTAAAAAATCCACAGGCGTGGCAGGGCTTTTTATCCTCTGCCTGCCGTAATTACAAGTGCCGCTTTGACGAGCAGCTCTTGATTTACGCCCAAAGACCCGATGCCACCGCCGTTACCACGATTGAAGTCTGGAATAAGCTCTTTAAGCGTTGGGTGAACAAAGACAGCAGGGGCATCGCCGTGTTTGACACAAAAGGACGCAGGAACACCCTCAAATACTATTTTGATGTGTCGGATACCCATGAGGGCTACTACGGCAGCAGACCCGTCCCGATATGGCAGATGGATAAGCGGTACGAGCAGGCAGTAACGGAACGGCTCTCCGACAGGTTCGGGGAGGTGGAAAGCACCGACCTTGCTTCTGTCCTAATGGAAACGGCAAGGAACGCCGTGGAAGATAATCTGCAGGACTACACGGCACAGCTAAAGACCTGCACCGAGGGCAGCTTCCTTGAGGGGCTTGACGATTTTAATATAGAGGTCATGTACCGTGAGCTTGCCGTAAACAGCGTGGCTTTCATGCTGATGGCAAGGTGCGGCGTTGATACGGCAGAATATTTTGACCGAGAGGACTTCGGGGCGATTGTCAATTTCAACACGCCCCAGACCCTTAACGCCATCGGCATTGCCACGAGCGACATTGCGGAAATGGCACTAAGGGAAATCTCCCTGTCTATCCGAAATGTGCAAATCGCAGAGAAAGGGCAAAACCGCACCTTTGCACCAAAGGCACAGAGCCGCTATGATATAGGCAGACAACAACCCGAAAGGAGCGAAAATAATGAGCGAAATCACTTACACCAGACAGGGGGATTACCTTATACCCGACCTCACATTACCGACAGAGCAAGAGCTTCCGCTTGGCAGATACGCATTGATGCACAGGGATTATCTGGAGAAACACAAGAGGGTGACTTACCTCAACCTGCTGACATCGGGCAGGCTGAACGAACACCTGCACCAGACCGAGCAGACGGCGTTGCAGAGGTTGGAGCTTCTGACGAAACAGCTCTCCAAGGAGCAGGGCGTGACGGAGGAACTGAAAGAGAAAGCACCCATGCAGTGGGTACAGATGATGAACAACATCCGCAGCCAAGCGGAGGAAGTGATTCTGACCGAGCTGATTTACAACTAACCGAGAGCGGCGAACAGCTCAGCATTGCCACCGAGGAAGAAGTCAGAGCCAATCTCCCCACCGTTGATGAACAGATTGAAATGATGGTTGAAGCAGAGGACGAAAAATCCTCTGCTTTTGCTATTTCACAGGAAGATATTGACGCTATCCTCACGAAAGGCAGCGGATTTCAAGACAGCAAATACCGTATCTACCGTCAGTTTTGGAAACATGAGGACAGCAAGAGCAACATTGCTTTTCTGAAAAAGGAATACGGCACAGGCGGCTCTCATATCACATTTTCGGACGGTACGGAGGGCTATGCGTGGCATGACGGCAAAGGAATCTCCATTGACCGTAACGGAATCTCCACGGAGCATGACCTTGTTTTAAGTTGGTCTAAGGTGGAAAAACGCCTGCGTGAGCTGATAAAGGACAACCGCTACCTCAACCCGAAAGAGAAAGACCATTACGCTGATTTTCTGGAGGACATCTCTGCCCCGCAGTATGAAATCGACACACAGAGAAAAATGGCAAGGCAGCGTTTCATTGACGCCAATCGTGACCTGCCCCCTGCCGCCAAACGGGATACGCTCTCTCTGCGGCTCTCCGACTTTATCCGTGACTTGGACGGCTACGAAAAAGCCCTGCTTGAAAAGGTGGGGCGTACCGACCTTGCCGATGTGACCGCCGAGCGAATGGAGCAGGTTTTCTCCGACCCTGCCGCCGTGCAGCAGCTCATTGACTTCCTTTCTCTGGTAAAGGGTGCGACGACCAGTGTTTACAGCCGTAGCAATGCGTGGCGTTTTTCGCAGGAGCTTACAGAACTGCATCCTCTCTGTTATCTCTACCATGAGGGTGATGTGGTGTATATCGGTGCGGATAAATATGAGATTTCCGACTTCAACGAGGATACCGTATCCCTGCGGAATCCAGAGTTTCCCCTGTTTGGAAAGGAATTGAGCCGTGCTGACTTTGAAGAAAAGCTCCGTGAAAATCCCGCAAACGACCATCTGAAAACGGTCATCACCGAAAGCCAGAAAACGGAAACACTCACCGAGGAAAAACCCGACAGCCTGCAATTTTCCATTGGCTTCTCCGAGCATACCGCCTTTTATGACAGACAGATGAATGACCGCTTCACGGATTTGAGCTTTGCCCTTGGGAATAAGCTGCTTGGCATTCTGGACGAAAAGCAGCACCGTGAAAGACTGGATAAGAGCAAGGGTGTCGGTTGGTACAAAAAGACTGATTTTGAAATCTCCGCTGTTGTGGGCGGCGAGGACTTCCATTATGAGGGACGGTTTGACATCGGGGACGGCGAGGGCGACCTGATTGCCCATATCAAGAACTTTTATGACTATTATCTTTCCCCCGACTGCCCCTTTATCCCAATGTGGAAACGGCAGGGCGAGGATTTCTACCATGCGAAGATAGACAGCCTGCGTTTCGGGCGTGATGTGTTCGTTCCTTTTCTGGAGCAGCACACCGAGCTGACCCAAGAGGATGAGAAACTCCTTGCCGAGATAATGGCTACCGAACCCGACTGGAACAGGAAAGCCGAGGACAAGGCACAGCCCGAAGAAGAAAAAGCCGCCGAGGAAAGTTCCGCCGTTGATGAAATGCTTGCCTATGCGGAAAAGATTGCGGCGGAATATGAAACCGAGCCGCCAGAGGAACGCTTTGAGGTAATTATGACCTCAGATGCGTTCCCCGACCCCGAAGATGCCTTTGCCATCTGGGACAACATCCGAGAGGAATACTATGCTGCTGATGACGGCAAGGTGCTGACCTACCCCACTGAGGAAGAAGCCGAAACGGGGCTTTTGGAGGTCAGAAAGGCAGTATCCGATAAGGAAGCCGAGGAATGGCTTTCTACGGAACGGGTAAAACAGGGCGTAGAGCCTGCCCCGTCTGAGCCTGCAAAGCAGGACAATTCTGACCTTATCGGAACGGAACTCACCATCGACAACCGCCGCTATCTCATTGAAAGCATTGGTGAAATCAGCGGTGATGTTTCCATGCGTGACATCACATTCCAGAACAATGTGGGCTTTCCGATAAACCGAGTGGAAAAAATCGGCTATGTCCGCAGGCTTCTGGAGCAGTCGGCAAAGCAGCCAGAGCCTGCCCTGCCGACTGGAATACTTGAAAAACTGGAAGCCGTAAAAGACAGCATCGGGTATGGCGACTTAAAGGCAGATACCGAGGTGCTTTTGCGGGATAAAAACGGTGACAGCCTTGTTGGAATAGCTTCGGGCGAATGGCTCAAGCAGCTAACCGAAATGTCCGCAGAGGATTTCCGCAGATATGCGGATGGATATAAAAAAGGCACTCTGAATGCGTACAGGCTGCTCTCACCATCCAATGAACGCAAAAACTTCCGCATCACGGATGATACCCTTGGTGTTGGAGGTGCAAAAGAAAAGTTTAGAAACAATATGGCGGCGGTCAATCTGCTGCACGAGCTTCAGCTTGAAAACCGTCTTGCCACGCCCGAAGAACAGGAAACCCTTGCAAAGTATGTCGGCTGGGGCGGTCTGTCCATGGCGTTTGACGAGAACAACGCAGCATGGGCAGACGAGTTCAAAGAGCTGTATGCGAGCCTGTCCCCAGAGGAATACCGTGCGGCAAAGGAATCCACCCTGACGGCATTTTATACGCCGCCTGTTGTTATTAAGGCGATGTATGAAGCCCTTGACCGTCTGGGCTTTTCGCAGGGCAATATTTTAGAGCCGTCCTGCGGCACGGGAAATTTCTTCGGGCTTCTGCCCGAAAGCATGGCAGGCTCTAAGCTCCACGGCGTGGAAATCGACCCGCTGACAGGCGAAATCGCAAAGCAGCTCTACCAGAAAGCGAAAATTGCCGTAGAGGGCTTTGAGGACACGAAGCTCCCAGACAGCCACTTTGATGTGGTGCTTGGCAATGTGCCGTTTGGGGAATTTAAGGTAGATGACAGCCGCTACAACGCCCAGAAGTTCCTTATTCATGACTACTTTTTCGCAAAGGCTCTGGATAAGGTACGCATGGGCGGCGTGGTAATGTTCGTCACTTCCAAGGGTACGATGGATAAGGCAAGCCCAGAGGTGAGGCGGTATATCGCCCAGAGAGCCGAGCTTCTGGGGGCGGTAAGGCTTCCAGACAATACTTTCTGTGCCAATGCCGGCACGGAAGTCACGAGCGATATTCTCATCCTGCAAAAGCGTGACCGAGTGACAGATGTCGAGCCAGACTGGATTTATCTTGATACCAATGCGGACGGCATCACCATGAACAGCTATTTTGTGCAGCACCCCGAAATGGTGCTTGGGCGTATGGTGAACGAAAGCACCCGCTTCGGTAAGTTAGAGCCTGCCTGCAAAGCAGACAAGGACAGACCTCTTTCCGAGCTGCTTCACGAAGCCATGCAGCGGATAAACGGCGAAATACCAGACTTTGAGATTGACGAGATTTCCGATGAGCAGGACAACTCCATTCCTGCCGACCCGAATGTGCGGAACTTTTCTTATACTCTGGTAAACGGTCAGATTTACTTCCGAGAGAATGACAGGATGACCCCTGCCACGCTGTCAATGACGGCGGCAAACCGTGTCAAAGGGCTGCTTGAAATACGGGACAGCGTGCGTAGCCTTATCGAGTACCAGACCAACGATTACCCCGAAGAAATGATACAGACCGAGCAGGAAAACCTTAACCATCTGTACGATGCCTTTACCGAGAAGTACGGGCTTATCAACAGCCGAGGGAATTATCTTGCCTTTGCCGCCGATGAGAGCTACTTCCTTTTGTGTTCCCTTGAGGTACTTGATGACGAGGGCAATTTCAAACGCAAGGCGGATATGTTCACCAAGCGGACAATAAAGCCCCACCGAGAGGTCACTTCCGTGGAAACGGCAAGCGAAGCCCTCGCACTCTCCATCGGGGAGAAAGCCCGTGTTGACCTTGGCTATATGGCACGGCTCACGGGCAGGACGCAGGAGGAAATCGTCACGGAATTACAGGGCGTTATCTTCCGTGTGCCCAATACAGAGCCTGCACGGTATGTCACGGCGGACGAATATCTGTCGGGCGATGTGAGGGAAAAGCTGAAGATCGCAGAGATAGCGGCGAAGTCCGACCCTGCCCTCGCCCTCAATGTGGAAGCCTTGAAGCAGGTCATACCGAAAGACCTTTCCGCAGCGGAAATCTCTGTCCGTCTGGGTACGACATGGATACCAGAGTTCGATATACAGCGGTTTGTGATGGAGCTTTTAACTCCGTCAAGCCATGCCGCAGGGCGTATCCAAGTCCGCTATACCCCATACAACGGCGACTGGTTTATCGAGAACAAGACTTCCGACTTCGGTAATGTCAAGGCGGACAGCACCTACGGTACAAAAAGGGCGAGTGCCTACCGTATTATTGAAGATACGCTAAACCTTAAAGACACCCGCATTTTTGACTATGTTTACGATGAACACGGCAATAAAAAAGCGGTGTTTAATCACAAGGAAACCACGGCGGCACAGGCAAAACAGGAGGTGATAAAACAGGCGTTCCAAGACTGGATATGGAAAGACTCAGAACGGAGAAACCGCCTTGTCCGTTACTACAACGACACTTTTAACTCCGTGCGACACCGTGAGTATGACGGGCGGCATATCACATTCGGCGGCATCAGTCCAGAAATCACGCTAAGACCGCACCAAGTCAACGCTATCGCCCATATCCTTTACGGCGGCAACACGCTCCTTGCCCACAAGGTAGGTGCGGGAAAAACCTTTGAGATGGTAGCCGCCGCACAGGAAAGCAAGCGGTTAGGGCTATGCCAGAAATCCATGTTTGTTGTGCCAAATCATCTTGTGGGGCAATGGGCATCTGAGTATTTACGGCTCTATCCGAGTGCCAATATCCTTGTTACCACTAAGCAGGATTTTGAAACCGCTAACCGCAAGAAGTTCTGCGGCAGGATTGCCACGGGCGATTATGATGCGGTGATTATCGGACATTCTCAATTCGAGAAAATCCAGATGAGCGTGGAACGGCAGCGAGAACAGCTACAGCGGCAGCTTGACGATATTGAAATGGGCATCGAAGATGTGCAGAAATCCAACGGCGAGCAGTTCACGGTCAAGCAGCTTATGAAAACAAGGAAAGGCATTGAAGCCAAGCTAAAGAAACTCAACGACACGAAAAGAAAGGATACGGTGATAGATTTTGAGCAGTTAGGCGTTGACAGGCTCTTTATAGACGAGAGCCATTTTTACAAAAATCTGTACCTCTACACGAAGATGCGGAATGTGGGCGGCATCGCCCAGACCGAAGCCCAGAAGTCGAGCGACCTCTTTATGAAATGCCGCTATCTGGATGAAATCACGGGAAACCGTGGCACGGTTTTCGCCACGGGAACGCCCGTGAGCAACTCCATGGTGGAGATGTACTCCGTGCAGAGATATTTGCAGTATGACGCCCTTGCACGGAACGGCTTACAGCATTTTGACGCATGGGCTTCCACTTTTGGGGAAACCATCACGGCGTTGGAGCTTTCACCCGAAGGCACGAACTACCGAGCCAAGACACGGTTTGCCAAGTTCCACAACCTGCCAGAGCTGATGCAGATGTTCCGAGAGGTGGCGGACATCCAGACCGCCGATATGTTGAAGCTCCCCGTCCCCAAGGTCAACTACCACAATGTAAAGACCAAGCCGAGCGAGATACAGACCGAAATGGTGGCGGGGCTTGCCAAGAGAGCCGAGAAAATCCGTGCAAGGCTTGTCGAGCCGCAGGTTGACAACATGCTGAAAGTGACCAATGACGGCAGGAAGTTAGCCCTCGACCAGAGGATGATTGACCCCATGCTGCCAGACGACCCGAACAGCAAGGTCAACGCCTGCATTGATAATGTGTACCGTATCTGGGAGGAACACGCCGACACCAAGGCAACGCAGCTCATTTTCTGCGACCTCTCCACCCCGAAGAATGACGGCACTTTCAATGTGTACGATGACATCCGAGAGAAGCTGATTGCCCGTGGCGTTCCTGCCGAGCAGGTGCGTTTCATCCACGAAGCGGCTACCGATGCACAGAAAAAAGAGCTGTTCGCAAAGGTCAGAGGCGGCGAGGTGCGTGTCCTCTTAGGCTCTACGCCGAAGATGGGGGCAGGTACGAATGTGCAGGACAGGCTGATTGCCATTCACAACCTCGACTGCCCGTGGCGACCAAGCGACCTTGAACAAAGGCAGGGGCGTATCGAAAGACAGGGCAATATGTTCCCAGAAGTAGAGGTTTACCGCTATGTGACGGAGCAGACCTTTGATGCATACCTCTATCAGCTTGTGGAATCGAAGCAGAAATTTATCTCCCAGATAATGACGAGCAAAAGCCCCGTGCGTTCCGCCGAGGATGTGGACGAGGTGGCTCTTTCCTTTGCGGAGGTCAAGATGCTTGCCACGGGAGATGAGCGTTTCAAGGAAAAGATGGACTTGGATATGCAGGTGGCGAAGCTGAAAGTCTTGAAACAGAGCTATCTTTCTGAGCATTACGACCTTGAGGACAGGATACTGAAATACTTTCCGCAGACCATCAAGGAATATGAGGAACGCATTGCCAGTTATGAAAACGATGCCGCTCTTGCCGAACAGCACAAGCCGCAGGGCGATGATAAGTTCTGCCCCATGACCTTAAAGGGCGTGACCTACAAGGAAAAAGCGGACGCAGGCGAGATGCTTCTTGCAATTTGTAAGGAAAATCCGCTGTCAAATCCCGTGGAAATCGGCAGCTACCGAGGTTTTAGGATGGAGGTTTATTACGACAGCTTCAACACCCATTTCTGTCTTAACCTCTGCGGAAAGGCAAAGCACAAGGTTGATTTAGGCTCTGACGCTCTGGGAAATCTGACCCGTATTGAAAACGAGATTGGGAAAATCCCTGCCAGACTGGAAGCCGCCAAGACCAGAAAGGCGGAAACTCTGGAGCAGCTTGCCAATGCAAAGACCGAGGTACAGAAGCCCTTTGCCTTTGAAGATGAGCTGAAAGAAAAGACCGACAGGCTGAATGCCCTAAACATTGAGCTGAATCTGGACGAAAAGGATACCTCTGTTATGGATACCGAGCCAGAGCAGGAAAACGAACAGCCCGAAAAGAAAACACCTAATCGGGAGCGTTAAATCCTATTTGCACATTTGTATTGATGAAAAGTGGGCAGTATAATAGAGGACGATAAGAAAAATCGGAGGTGATAATGGTGTCTGATACTTTCAGATTTGAAACTTTTGTAGATGCCCATGGCAATATCTTCAACGAATATCTAAGCTCTGTCACCGCTAAACTGTCAAAGGAAGATAAGCAGTACAAAGCCCTGCACGCTAAGATTGAGGGTATCTATGGGAAGTATCCCAAGGTACTGGCTGTGTTCGACAGCGAACAAGCGGCGGAGCTTACCGAGGAAGAATGTGCGGCTCTCATTGAGGTAATGGAGCTGAAGAATCGGCTCACGGACATGGAGATGCAGGCGGTCTACTTCCGTGGCTGCTATGACAGCGTTGGGTATCTCAAAAAAGCAGGGATTTTATAACGGACTGACCGAGAGAAAAGGCGGCGTTGGCGTGAAGCTGATGCCGTCTTTTACATAGCTGAGAGGTGGAAAAATTTGTCGTAATGTGATATAATATTTTAAGAATTTTGAGAACGGAGGAAAGAGGTATGTCTGATTTTAATAAAATAATGGCATTTCAACAGATGATGCCATATCTTAACAGAGAGCAGCAAGAAAATTTAGCAACTACTCTTGGAATGGATTTGCAGGAAATTGAACGACGATTAGTAGGAAAAAACAAGGAGGATGAATTTGTTTTAATACTTCTCTTTATGGAAGTGTGCAAAAGTATTACAGGTTTTGATGAGGGCGTTTCTCAGTTATTAAAGACAGCAACTTCTGATTTGCTTATCGAGTTGAGAAATGGAGACAAATTCATGTTGGAGATAAAGCATACTGATAAAGAACGATATTCTATTAGTATGGGAAATCTCCAAAAGAGAATTGAATATGCGAATAATTATGGATTGGATTTGTTTTTTGCAATCTCAATTAAAGGATACTGGATGTTGTTTAGTGCTGAATATCTGAAGCAAAAAAACGGAAAGATAGATGTTTCTGATTTGACAAAATCTAAGTTGGATGAAACGCTTGGATGTGTTAGTTATATTTTTCCAAAGGGATTAAGGATAAAAAGTGTCTATTCTACAGAAGAAGCCGTAAAATCTACAGGAATACAATTCCCGCCGTATGGGAAATTGGTATCTTATGAATTGTATTATAACGATAGAAAGATTTTTAGAGTAAAAGGGAAAAATAGTCCATATATTGGCTATACAATGATTTTAGAAGCATTGCAAGATAGGCTATCAATGGATACACAGATTATCAAGCAATCGGGTAGTTATACAGTTATCAATGAATCATTTTCAAATGAGTTTAATGCTATTTCGGAATACAAGTTTTTGTTAGCACCGATTGAACATACCGCATATGATGAGGAGGAAAAATATACAGCTCATACTTATATTGAAAACGCAAAAGCAGATGCTAACCTTCTTAAAATGCGATTCCAAGTAGGGCATATAAGAGGAATGATGCAGTATTTAGCAGACAATGGAATTGAAATGATGTATATTAAAAATAGCCAGATATATAAATTAAACCCACAATAAAATATGATGAAATTTTACATAGCCGAGAGGTTTTCACCCACGAAAGCCCCTCGGCTATTTCTATTTCTGGAGGTGATTTAATTGAATGAGAACAGCTAAACCTTATGTACAGCTCGACCCTGCGGTTATCGAGCAGGCAAGGCAGATGGACTTGCTTTCCTATCTACAACGGTACGAGCCAAGCAACCTAAAGCGTGTGGCAGGCAATGTCTACTGCACTAAGGAACACGACAGCTTGAAGATTTCCAACGGCAAGTGGTATTGGTGGTCAAGAGGTATCGGCGGCGTTTCCGCTCTGGACTATCTCATCAAGGTCAGAGATTACGGCTTTGTGGAAGCTGTTGAAGCCCTCACAGGTATCACGGCGGACTGGAAACCGCCGCCCGCAATGCCCAAAAAGGAAGAGCCGAAAGTGCTGCTCCTGCCAGAGAAGAACGCAAATTCAGACCGAGTGGCTGAATACCTTTTCGGGCGTGGCATTGACTTTTCGCTCATACAGGAGTGCATTGCCGAGGGCGTTATCTTTGAGAGCAGCAAGTACCACAACGCTGTTTTTGTCGGCAGGGATGCAGGCGGAACGGCGAAGTATGCCGCTCTCAGAAGTACGCTCGGAAGTCCGTTCAAGCAGGACGCATCGGGCAGCGACAAGCGGTATTCGTTCCGACTTGTGGCAAGAGAGCCGACAAGCACCGTGCATCTGTTTGAAGCCGCCATTGATTTGCTGTCCTATGCCACCTATCTCAAATGCGAGGGCAGGGATTATAGGAAAGAAAACCTGCTTTCCCTGTCGGGTGTGTATCAGCCCAAAAAGGAGCTGAGCGAGAGCAAAATCCCCATCGCACTCTCCACTTACCTGCGGGAAAATCCACAGGTCAAGACCGTTATCCTGCACTTGGATAATGACAAAACAGGCAGGCTCTGTACCGCTGCCCTCAAAGAACTGCTCGGAAAAGACTATGAAATCGTTGACGCACCGCCGCCAGTCGGCAAGGATGTCAACGATTTTTTAATCTCCTATCTGGGGATTGCAAGGCAGAAAACAAGCCATGAAAGGAGTGATGCCCGTTGACTGCGTGAGGAATTCTGCCCCTTTGCAAGACCGAAACCACCATAAAATTCAAGACCGAAAGTGAGGAAAGAATGATTGAAAAAGTATGAAATTACCCTTACCGCCCACTATGAAAAGACCATTTCCGTCTACGCCGACAGCCCCGAAGAAGCAAGGGAGAAGTTCAAGACCGTGCTTTTTGACACCGACCTTGTAACCTTTTCCGATGAGGATTTTGTCTGCGGCGAAGCCGATATTGAGGACGCAGATAAGACCGAAGCCGAGGGAGCTGACATTGAGGATGAGTGTCTGGAGCATGAGGAATGTTCGGGCTGTCCTTATTACTGCCCCGTGTGCGGAGAATGTATGTATGAGGACGGGGACTAAGCCATGTCTTACCAAGCACTGAATTTGGCTAACCAAATTCGCTTGTTAGGGGATGCCCCCTAATACCCCATAAAAAGGATGCCGCCAAGAAAGCGGTCAGAAGAAAGGAGCTATAAGAATGAGCGAGTTTTTGTTCTTTGTCATCGGCGTGACCCTCGGCGGTCTGGTGGGCGTCATGCTGATGTGCTGTTTGCAGATTAACAGGCTCTCCGACAGGGAGGTGAAGAAAAGTGAGAAACCGAAAGGTACAGATACTTTTCCGTTTGACTGATGACGAAGCCGAGCAGCTCCATGAGCTTGTGCGTAGGTCTGGGCGTTCCAGAGAAGCGTTCCTCAGAGAGATGGTGAAAGGCTATCAGCTCTGCGAGAAGCCCGACCCCGAATTTTACAGAATCATGCGTGAGCTGTCCGCCATCGGCAACCGCATCAACCAGCTTGCGGCGAAAGCGAACGCCCTCGGCTTTGTGGATGCCCCGATGCTGAATGAGGAAGCGAGGAAGTGGCACGAGTTTCAAATCGACATCCGAAAGAAGTACCTGCTCCCCCGCAGGGCATCGTGATGGCGGTCTGCGAGATATGGGATGTGCGAGGCAGGCTCGACCACCCCATCGACTACGCCGAAAACCCAGAAAAGACCGCCAACCCGAAATACACCGAAGCGGACTTGCAGGCGATGGGCGATGTGATGAAGTACGCCACCAACGGCGACAAGACCGAGCAGCAGTTTTTCGTCACGGGCGTGAACTGCGACCCCGCCACCGCAAGGGACGAGATGATGATTGCCAAAGCCCAATGGAACGACACGAGCGAGATTGTCTGCTACCACGGCTTCCAGAGCTTCAAGGCAGGCGAGGTCACGCCAGAGCAGGCACACGAGGTAGGCGTGAAGTTAGCGGAGAAAATGTGGGGCGATAGATTTCAAGTGATTGTCGCCACCCACCTCAACACGGAATGCCTGCACAACCACTTTGTTGTCAACTCCGTCTCCTTTGCAGACGGCAAGCACTACCATGACAACAAGAAAAACCTGCGGCTCTTGCGTCAGCGTTCTGATGAGCTTTGCCGTGCATATTCCCTGTCGGTCATCGAACACCCAAGCGGCAGGAAGAAGCCCTACGCCCTCTACCAAGCCGAGAAGAACGGTCTGCCTACAAGGGACACCGTGGCACGGCAGGCGGTGGACGAAGCAATCTCCAAATCCTACACGCTGAAAGACTTTGACCGCCAGATGGCGGAGATGGGCTACCGTGTGAGCTTTGACCCCAACCGCAAATACTGGACGATTATCGGGAAAGGATGGCAAAGACCCAAGCGGCTCTATAAGCTCGGTGATGATTACACCAACGAGAGGATAACAGAACGCATACGGGAAAATTCCTATGCGGTGAAGTTCTCCCGTTTTGCCGAGCCGACAAAGGCCGTCAAGGTCTACCGTGTCCGTGGCTCTCTCAAAGACGCACGGAAAATCGGCGGCTTGCGTGGGCTGTATCTCCATTACTGTTACAAGCTCGGCATCCTGCCCAAAAAGAAACAACAGAATTACGCACGGCTTCACTATCTCCTAAAGGACGACCTTATGAAGATGGAAGCCATCACACAGGAAACAAGGCTGCTCTGCCGCAACCACATTGATACGGCGGAGCAGCTCTTGTCATATAAAGGCTCTCTGGAAACGGAGATAACGGAGCTGACCGAACAGCGAAAGGGGCTTTACTCTCAGAGCCGTAAGTTAGGCGGCGAAGAAAAAGAAGCGGTCAAGGCTCAAATCTCCGAAATCACGGGGCGGCTCAAAACAGCCAGAAAGGAGGTCAGATTGTGCGAGGGTGTCCTTGCCCGCAGCGGCACTCTCAAAGAGAAATTAGAAGCGATACGGGCAGATGAAAACAAAGAAAAAGGAAAGGAGCTGATGAAGCATGAACACAGGCGGCGAAGCGGCGGAGCAAATCGTCC
>CAJUPO010000010.1 GCA_910588145.1 uncultured Oscillospiraceae bacterium
GATTACAGTATACCACCTTTTCTTTCCTTTGTCAATACCTTTTTTTGAATTTGTATAATATTATAGTTTATAAAAGTTGATGATAATGCTAATTGTGCAAAATTAACATAAATCATAGTAAAAAAGACTTATTTGGGAAGATGAAACTCTGAAATTTTCCAATTGCCGTCCTGCATGGATATAACAAAACGGTTTGTAATATCGTTTTTCTGTTCACCTGTTTCTGTATTTTCATAGTGTGAAACGGCACTGAAAATGACTTCTGTTTCGTTACCGTCTACATAAATAAGATCGGTACCCTGATAAAATGAGTCAGCGCCCCTTGCACTGTCACGGCAGTAAGCTTTTCCGTCAATGTCCTTATATTTAGCGCTGGATTCAAGCTCTGAGGAATCGCTGAAAGCCGTTTTGTAATAGCTGTATATATCAGAAACAGATGTTATTTCAGGGTTAGAAATCGGATAATACCCGTCTGCTGTTCCGTTTGAATAGTCAAGATCATAGGGGCATCCGCAGAAAAGTTCAAAGTATATCTTCAATCCGCTGTAATAAAGCTCTTCTGCAATAGGAGTTATATAGGATTCCGGGTCATTTTGTTCAGTGAGATCGCTGTTATCGTAATCAGGAATTGTTTCAGGGGAATCGCTTTCAGTAGTTTCTTCGGAATCTAAAGCGGTATCGGTATCTGCGGTATTTATTGCCGGATTTTGTTTTGGTTTTTCTATTGTTATTTGGGTATCTGAATATATTTCGGCAGCTGAAGTTTCAGAAATATAAACTTTTGCCGATGTTTCAGCAGATTCAGAACTTTTAACGCATCCTGAGGCTGAAACTGCAAAAGCGGACAATATAATAGCGGCGGCAGCTTTTTTCATATTAACTCCTTTATAAGATAATTTCAAAATCAATATTTCCGCTGTTTACGTCAGCCTTTGAGCACATAACTTTAACAGTATCGCCGACAGAATAGGAAGCGCTGCTGTATTCATCGGAAATGGTGAAAAATCCGTCATATACATAGTTTCCCTCCGGAAGCGTATTAATATGAACAAGACCCTCGATTGTATTTGGAAGCTCTGCATAGAATCCAAATTCAGTTACAGACGTAATAAATCCCATAAATTCTTCTCCGATATGCTGCTGCATATATTCAGCCTTGTAGCAGTCCTCGCAGTCTCTTTCGATGTTCATTGCTCTTATTTCCATATCGGTTGAATGCTGTGACGCACGGCTTACAAATCCGGAATACCTTCCGGCAAGGCGTTCTTTATCAGCGCCGGAAACGTAATCGGTAAGAATACGGTGAATTGCAAGATCCGGATAACGTCTTATAGGCGATGTAAAGTGTGCGTAATCATCAAGTGCAAGACCAAAATGTCCCACTGGCTTTGGATCATATTTAGCTTTTGCCATAGAACGCAGAGTCATCATGTTTACGGCAGGGTAACATGGCTTTTCACGGGCATTTTCAAGAATTTGTGCAAGATGGCATGGTTTAGCTTCAGAAAATACCGGATACTGAACATTCATTTTTGTAAGAGCCTCTTTAAGGTCCGAAATTTTTTCCGGAGAAGGGGACTCGTGTATACGATAAACAAAAGGCAGTTCATTTTCCCTTGCAAGAGAGGCGGCAGATTCATTGGCAAGAAGCATAAATTCCTCAATGATCATTTCGCTTTTTCCGCGGGTTCTCGGAACAACGTCTATACAGATGTTGTTATCGTCCATTATAATTTTACTTTCGGAAGTTTCAATTGCAGGTGCGCCTCGTTTTTTCCTCAGTGCAAGACGCTTATCCGCAAGCTCGTTCATAATTTTGACGGACGGAATAAGCTGCGCATATTTTTCTTTTATTTCCTCAGAGGCGGTATCGTCAAGTATAGTGTTAATTTCCTTGTAAATGCCTTTAACCCTCGAACAAATCACGCTTTTGGCGAATTTAAAGCTTTTTAGTTCACCGTATTCGTCAATATTCATTATTGCGGAGAAAGTAAGGCGGTTTTCATTAGGATTAAGGGAACATATACCGTTAGAGAGTTCTTTCGGCAGCATGGGTATAACTTTATTGGAATAGTAAATGCTTGTACCTCTGTCAAGAGCCTCCTTATCAAGAGGACTGTTGCCTCTGACATAGTGAGAAACATCGGCAATATGAACGCCCAGAACATATCCGCCGTCATTTGTTTTTTCAATGGAAACTGCGTCGTCAAGGTCCTTGGATTCAGCGCTGTCTATTGTGAAGATTGGTTTATCCCGCAGATCGAGGCGATCCTTGAAGTCATATTCCCAGATTCCTGCTGCTGAGATTTTTTTTGCCTGGTGCATGGCGCTTTCGGAAAATTCAGTCGGAATACCGTTAACAGTAAGCATAGCCTGGGCGCAGGCTTCTGCTTTTTGTGAATCACCGAAGCTAAAGAGAATTTTTACCCTGTGGTCGGCATGGCGTGAACCTCTGTATATTATTTCTGCAAGAACTTTGTCGCCCTCTTTGCAGATAATGTCATCACCGGCGATTTTTATAGGAGTTTTGGACATGGTATCCGGCTTGAACATCAGTCGGTTATCATCCTTAACAATTACGCCGGTCAGCTTAGCGGAGGCGGTTTTTAAGATGTCTGCAACCTCTCCCTCGGGACTGCCTGAACGTGAATCTATATATCTTGCAAGTACAGTATCTCCCGGCATTGCTCCGCAAAGAAACTTACCCGGAATAAATATTTCTTCTTCATTGTCGCATCTCTTTATAAATCCGAAGGTTCTGTTAAGCCGAACAACCTCAGCCTTAAAGAATCCGGCAGCTTCGGCAAGTACTAAGCCTCTTCTGCGTTCGCATATGATTCCCTCAGAAATAAGATTTGACAAAGCGCTGTCAAAGTTTTTGCTGCTGCCCTTTTTGCTTCTGCATTTTGCCGCAAGTTCTTTTTTGGGCATGGGCTTTTTAGCTGTCTTTTTTAGAAAAGTTAAAATTTTATTCCTGTAATTCTGAGTAGAATATTTTGCGCTGTTCGATTCAGTTTTATATTTTATTTTTCCTGAATTTTTTTTGCTCATAAATTATCTCCGTTCTTCCGGCTTTACCGGCATATAAAAATAATGTCCTGTGACTGGATTCACAGGACATTCAGAAATTTTTATTTTAGCTTTGTGATTACATGAATCGCAATTGTAAGAACAAAGAACAGTATTAAAAGAACTCTTGTAATTTTTTTCAAAATAGCTTCTTTAGTTCTTCCTTCATTCTGTCCGTAAAAAGAATCATTAGCGCCGCCTGTAATAGCAGCCGTCATATTCTGCTGCTGCTTGGAATCCTGAAGCAGGCATAAAATAACAGCAAGAATACAAGTTATGATCAGCAGAACGCCGCCGATGATTTCAAGTACGCTCATTTCCATTGGCTGTTTTCCTCCATTTATTATAACCATTTATCAAATTATATTTAGTATATCACAAAAAAAAAGAAATTGCAATACATTTTATACAAAAAAAGTAAAAAAGCTTAAATCAAGAGAGCATATCCTTTGTAATTTCAAAGGAAGCGCAGTCGTTATTTGCATTATCAAGATACGGTGCATAGTAGAGCTTGAAGCTGTCCCATCCGGACGGAATTTCAAGCAGCACGTGGGCTGACAGGCTTTCACCGGCTGGAATTTCGGTTTCAATCGAAGTATAGTCCTCAACCTTATTTTTTTCAATAAGAATATAGGAGGATACCGGAAGCTCTGTAATTTCGCCGCTTGAAGAATACAGAAAATCTCTGAGTGAGGAAACTGAAAGTGCTTCGCTGTTGTTGTTTTTTATATCGAAGCGGCATGCAATATAATCTGTCTTTTGAGAATAGTAAGAGTCCGGACCCACGGTATCAAATATTTCAGCAGATTTAAAGGCGATGTCTGTTTGGGAAATACTTACAGTACTTCCGCCCTCAGCCTTAGTTTCATTTCCAATCTGAGGTTTGCCGTTATTCGTTGGATTGCTGTACTGATACTGATGCTGGCTGTCATAGTATGTAATGTTATTGCTATTAGTATCATTTTTATCGCAGCCGGTTAATGCAAGCAGCATAGCCGCAGCAGAAACTGCTGCAAAAGCTTTTATAAAATTCATATTAATTCTCCTTGATTTTCAACATATTACGCAGATAATTATAACATTAACAGTTAAAAAAATCAATACTATGTTAAACAAAAAAATCCCCCGACATAATTCGGAGGATAATTTTTATAACAACTGATTATCAGTCTGCTGAAGGAGCACTTACAGGACAAACTCCTGCGCAAGCGCCGCAGTCGATACATGTATCAGCGTCAATAACGTATTTATCGTCGCCTTCTGAAATTGCAGAAACAGGACATTCACCTGCACAAGCGCCGCAGCTGATGCATTCGTCGGAAATTTTGTATGCCATTATAAAACACCTCCGGTTTAAGTATGAGATAAAAAATCCGCAAGGATTTTTATCCTTAAGTATATTCTATCATATTTTCAGTAAATTGCAAGTGTTTTTTTAAAATTAATAATTGACAAATTTGGAAACAGGGTATAAAATTTATTTGATAATATAAAATGCAGATTTTTGTAAATTTAATTTAAGGAAATGATGGAATGTATATTGATTTTCATACCCATGCTTTCAGTGAAAAGATCGCTGAAAAGGCAATGAAAAATCTGTCGGCGGTTTCGGAAATGAATCCCTGCACTGACGGAACTGTCGGTGATCTTTGCAGTCTGCTCAAAAGCAGAGGCATTGATGAGGCAGTGCTTCTGCCGGTGGCGACAAAGCCTGCGCAGCATGAGATAATAAACTCATGGGCGCAGTCTGTAAACAACAAAAACGGTATATATGCCTTTGGAAGTGTTTATCCGAAAAGCGAAGAGGCTGTTGAAGAAGTTGACAGAATTAAAAACAGGGGGCTTTACGGAGTAAAGCTGCACCCTGATTATCAGAATTTTACAGCCGATGATGAAAGCATTTATCCAGTCTATGAAAAATGCAGTGAACTGGGACTTCCGGTGGTATTTCACGCAGGATATGATCCGCTTTCTCCTGATTTTATACACGGCAATCCGGAGGATTTTGTCAGGATATGCGAAAACTTTCCTGATCTCAGGGTTATACTTGCCCATCTTGGGGGTATGCACCGCTGGGATATAGCTGAACGGCTTCTTGCAGGCAGATTTGAAAATTTATGGCTTGATACTGCGGTCATAGCCGGCGAGATAGGCGCTGATATGTTCAGCAGAATAGTGAAAAAGCACGGCGCTGACAGGATTCTTTTTGCAAGCGACTGCCCATGGGACGATCCGGTGAATGAGATAAAGCTAATTGAGTCTTTGGATATTCCTGATAGTGAAAAGGAAAAAATTTTTTATAAAAATGCTCATGAGCTTCTTGATTTTAAGAGGTAAACAAAATAACCGGAGGGATTTCCTCCGGTTATTTTATATTTATTTTAGTAATTATTTTTTCTTTGAAGCAATTTCGTCAAGCAGACGTCCGAGAAGAGCGTCTGAAGACATCGAACCCAAATCACCGTCACGTCTTGAACGGACAGAAACAGTCTTGCTTTCAGCTTCGCTGTCCCCGACAATAATCATATAAGGAATCTTTTCAAGCTGTGCCTGTCTGATTTTGTATCCCATTTTTTCTGCTCTGTCGTCAATAGTACATCTTATTCCCGCAGCTTCAAGCTTTGCGGCAATTTCGTTTACATACGGCAGATGTCTGTCTGCAATCGGGATAAAGCGGATCTGTTCCGGAGCGATCCAAAGCGGCAGTGCGCCTGCAAAATGCTCGATCATATAAGCTAAAGTACGTTCATAACAGCCCAGTGATGTTCTGTGAATGATATAAGGACGCTTTTTAGTTCCGTCAACGTCGACATATTCCATACCGAATCTTTCTGCGAGCAGCATATCAATTTGAATAGTAACAAGAGTATCTTCCTTGCCGTATACATTCTTGTACTGAATATCAAGCTTTGGACCGTAGAAAGCGGCTTCATCAATTCCGATTTCATATTTTACGCCCAGATGGTCAAGTATCTTCGCCATAACAGCCTGTGCTTCTTCCCACTGCTCGGCAGTACCCTCGTATTTATTTTTGGGGTTTGCAGGATCCCACTGGGAGAATCTGAAAGTACAGTCCTCAAGGAGTCCTACTGTTTCAAGCATATATTTAGCAAGATCAAGACAGTCTTTAAATTCCTCCTCAAGCTGGTCAGGACGAAGAACAAGGTGACCTTCTGAAATCGTAAACTGGCGGACACGGATAAGACCGTGCATTTCTCCGCTGTCCTCTTTACGGAACAGGGTAGAGGTTTCGCCCAGCCTCATTGGCAGGTCACGGTAAGAACGCTGTCTGTTGAGGAAAACCTGATACTGGAAAGGACATGTCATTGGGCGCATTGCAAAGCATTCCTTTGTTTCGTCATGGGGATCTCCTAAAATGAACATACCGTCAAGGTAGTGATCCCAGTGTCCTGAAATTTTATAAAATTCACGCTTAGCCATAAGCGGTGTTTTTGTAAGCAGGTATCCGTGTTTTTGCTCTACGTCTTCAACCCATCTCTGGAGAAGCTGAACTACTCTTGCGCCCTTTGGCAGGAGTATTGGGAGTCCCTGACCCACAACATCTACCGTTGTGAAGTATTCAAGCTCGCGTCCAAGCTTGTTGTGGTCACGCATTTTTGCGTCTTCACGGCGCTTAAGCTCCTCCTCAAGCAGTGCGGCCTTAGGGAATGAGGTTCCGTAAATACGGGAAAGCATTTTGTTTTTTTCACTGCCTCTCCAGTAGGCGCCAGTGCAGGAAATTAGCTTGAATGCCTTTACGGGAGCAGTTGTCATCAGGTGAGGACCGGCGCAGAGGTCAGTAAATTCTCCCTGCTTATAGAATGAAATCGGCTCTCCCTTGCCGGAATGTTCACGGCATAGCTCAGCCTTATAGATTTCGCCCTGTTCTTCCAGAACTTTCAGCGCTTTATCGGGAGTCATTTCAAATTGTTCAAGCTGAAGACCCTCTTTGACAATTTTCTTCATTTCTGCTTCAATTTTTTCAAGTTCTTCCGAAGTAAACGGCTTTTCAAGATCAAAATCATAGTAGAATCCGTTGTCAATTGCCGGACCGATCGCAAGCTTTGTTTCCGGATAAAGTCTTTTAACAGCCTGAGCAAGAATATGCGATGACGTATGCCAAAACGCTTTTTTGCCCTCGTCGGAGTCAAAGGTCATAACTTCAAATTCGCAGTCGCTGTCAATAACGGTTCTCAGGTCCATTACTTCGCCGTTTATTTTTACACAGCAGGCAGCTTTGTAAAGACCGGCGCCTATGCCCTTGATAATTTCAGCGGCAGAGCATCCCTGCTCGGCTTCCCGGACGCTTCCGTCTTTAAGTGTTAATTTTATCATGTTTATTCCTCCAGTATTATTTATTTTAATTTTTAAAATCCTTTTTGTTTCAGACCGTTTACTATTCCTGCATAAAATTCCCTTACGTCAAAGCCTTTAATATTTTGGCGGTTCAGGTCTATTACGTCCCCGTGGGTTATGCCTCTTTTGCCCTGAGGCTGAAGAAAAACGAATCTGCTTCCCCATTTCATGGAATTTACCGATACAAGACCGTCATTTTCGCCGTCGAAATATTTGACGAATCTGTATGAGAGATTTAAAGGAAACTGTCCTGAGGACGCTTTTTTTGATTTTGAACCAATACTCTGATAGTATACGTTTTCGCTGTCCGGGCAGTTTTTGTTTAGTTCACTGCACCGTGATGCGGTGAGGTCATTGACTGCCGCAAGAAAATCCGGATTAGTATCCCCGGCTTTTTTTAAAGCCGCATTGTATTTTGAAGCTATTCCAAGGCGGATTTTTTCGGGAACCTTTTCAAGAAGATATTCTGCAAAAAGACAGCCCCTGTGGGGAGTGTTGACGGTTGTAAGGCTTGCGGTGTATTTATCTGCCCCAAGCCTGCTGATAGCATACCTTGCGTCAAGACCGCCCTTTGAATGGGCAATAATATTAACCTTTTCACTGCCTGTTTCAGAGATTATTTCTTTTATTCTTTTTAAAAGCTCCTCTGCGCAGTCTGATACGGAAGCGGCTGACTGCTGATTGCCGTAGTAAATAACTGCTCCGTTTTTTTCAAGCTTAGCAGGGATTCGTCCCCAGTAATTGAAAAGCTTTGTATCCCTGAAAAATACTCCGTGAACCATTAGAATCGGGTATTTTGTACGGCACAGCTCCAAAGAGGCGCTGTCTGTATTTTTGTCTGCTGCTGAGCATTCGAAACGGTATTCCTTGCCTGTAACCGAAATAATCTTTATCAGCAGTATAATATTTATTATGGGAATCATTCCGAATACTGCTCCCAGCACTCTCCACTTGATTCCAAGCTGAGTTGAAACGCAGTAAACTCGTATCATGCCGTCCCAGAAAAGAATCAGCTCACCCAAAATCACAATAACCGAATTAATGATCAGCGTCTTAGCTGAAACATCGGAAGCTGTTATCATCGCAATGAGCAGTATCAGACTGAAAATGGAAGTCGTTAAAAAAACAGTCAGCAAAATGTTTCCGCAGTGAAGTATTTTTAATTTTCTGCCGTGTTTTCCGGAAAACGAAGGGAAAATACAGAATACTATAAAGTAGATTCCTCCGAAAAGGACTGCAAGAGGCTTCGCACCGAAAGCAGTTATATCCAAAAAAAGATAAAGATTCAGCGCAAGCGCAGTTACAATAGAATGTATAATAAACATCGCATCACCTCTGTAAAAAATAAAAAAGCCCCTTTGGAAAAAATCCAAAGGGGCAGTATTAACCGCTGTTCCACCCTTATTCACATGGCAAGCCATGCCTCATAAGCTGTTTTGTAACGGAAACAAGCCGTCGGGTATTAGCCGAACTCAAAAGGCGGTGTATCCGCAGTTCCTCTGCAATTCTGCTTTCAGCCGGCGGCAGAATCTCTCTGAGCAGATAATGAAAAGGGATCTTCCTTTTTCAGCGTTTTAAATGTTGATATATTGTTGTTTATGTTACCACACTTCTCTGATTTTGTCAAGAGCACCGCCGTGTTTTTTTACCGGCGACAGTTTTCGCATAAATTCTGTCTTGACAAGAGGGACAAAAAAGTATAAAATAAATATATTGTATGAATTTTCACAAAATTATTACTGCGGCAATTTATGCGGCTGTAATTGAATCATAGTTTTAGAATCGGAAATGCCTTTGACATAAGTTATGATGACTCAATTCGATACTATACAAAAAAGGCGGTGTCTTTGGGGCGCATATACGACAAAACCACAGTTTATATGCTGCATAAAAACAGCGTGCGGAAAATAAAAATATGAATAAAAATTATAGCGGCATTACCGTGACCGGAGTAATTCAAGTTATTTTTACAATGATATAACTGATTTTCAAAAGGAGGTAATGTGCGGGCAATGAATACTGTTACTATTGCGGTCATATGCTGCGTTGCGGCATTGATAGTCGGAGCGGCGGTGTCAGGCTTCATTTGCTTCAGACAGGGGATTGCTTACAGGCAGAAGCAGGCTGAATCCATTATGGGTTCTGCGGAAAAGGAAGCTGAACGCCTTATGGCAGACGCAGAAAAGGACGCTGAGGCAAAAAAGAAAAATGCTCTTGTTGAAGCAAAGGACGAAATTTACAAGCTTCGCTCTGACGCTGAAAAGGAAATAAAGGACAGACGGAATGAAATCACCCGTCAGGAAAGAAGAATTCAGCAGAAGGAAGAAACTCTTGACAAAAAGAATGATAATCTTGAACGCAAGGAAGAGGTGCTTCAGAACAAGATCAAGAATGCTGATGAAAAGCTCAGGGAAGTTGAAACTATTAAGAAAAGCCAAATGGATATTCTTGAAAGAATATCAGAGTTTACAAAGGATCAGGCTAAGGAATACATAATAAATCTGCTTGACAGCGACCTTGTGCATGAAAAGGCTGTTAAAATCGCTTCATATGATCAGCAGATAAAGGATGAATGCGACGAAAAGGCAAGAAGCTATATCTCTCTTGCTATTGCTAAATGCGCGGCTGAGCAGGTGTCTGAAGCTACTGTTTCAGTTGTTGCTCTTCCTAACGATGAGATGAAGGGAAGAATTATAGGCCGAGAGGGTCGTAATATCAGAACCTTTGAAACTCTTACCGGAGTAGACCTTATAATCGATGATACGCCGGAAGCTATTACGCTCTCATGCTTTGACCATGTGAGAAGAGAAGTTGCAAGAATTGCCCTTGAAAAACTGATTGCAGACGGCAGGATCCATCCGACCCGTATTGAAGAAATGGTGGACAAGGCAAGACGTGAGGTTGAGTACAGAATCAAGCAGGAGGGCGAAAGAGCAGTGCTTGAAACTAATGTACACGGCATAAATCATGAACTTGTTAAGCTTATCGGACGTCTGAGATTCCGTACAAGCTACCGTCAGAACGTACTTAATCATTCCATTGAGGTTGCGCAGCTTTCAGGTATGCTTGCTTCTGAGCTGGGTGTTGACGCTAATCTTGCAAGGCGTGCCGGACTGCTTCACGATATCGGCAAGGCTCTGACAGCTGAAATTGAAGGCTCTCATGTTCAGATCGGTGTCGACGTATGCCGCAAGTATAAAGAGAGCAATGAAGTTATCCATGCTATTGAAGCTCATCACAACGATGTTGAGCCGAAAACAGTTATCGCTTGCATCGTTCAGGCGGCGGATGCGATTTCTGCGGCAAGACCGGGCGCAAGAAGCGAAAATTATGAAAATTACATAAAGCGTCTTCAGAAGCTTGAGGAAATTTGCACATCTTACGAAGGCGTTGAAAAATGTTACGCTGTTCAGGCAGGACGTGAAGTCAGAGTTATGGTTTGTCCTGAGGTTGTCAATGACGAAAAAATGGTCATTGTTGCAAGAGATATTGCAAAACAGATTGAAAATGAAATGGATTATCCGGGTCAGATCAAGGTTAATATGATTCGTGAAAGCCGTGCTGTTGACTACGCAAAATAAGAAATCGATCCTGTGCCTTTTTGGGGCGCAGGATTTTTTAATGGAGGCAAATTATGGCGGGTGTAATGGTCCATCTTGCAGTTGCAGATGTATTAACTGAATTTATTGAAATAAAAAACAAGGAAATGTTTTATACGGGAAACATCTCTCCCGACTGTATTCATTCAAGGGTAAACTATTGCCGTGATATGAAAAAGCATACGCATCTCAAGGACGAAATGTTTGACTGGGAGCTTACGGATAAAAATAATCTTAAGGCTTATCACAAAAAGCTGTCCGAATTTGCAAATAAGTTTTGCAGCAGGGATAATGAGGATTTTGAACTTTTCCTTGGTTATTACACTCATCTGATAACAGATGAGATGTTTGTAAGGACTGTCAGGCAGGAATTTGCCCGTGAATCGGAAAAACGGGGAATTTATCAGACGGATAAGGAATTTTTTAATGATATAATGAGTGATATAAACGGAACTGACAGCATTTTCGCTGAAAAATATCCCTATAATATTGATATTCCGTCTTTTCTTGAATCAAAGGGCTTTGACGCTTTTTATGTTACGGCTGAGGAAACTGAGCTTTCAAAAAAATGGATACTTGAAAATTTTTACAAGAAAAAAAGCTTTGAGGGTTCACAATTCATTACCTATGAGCGTATGCTTGACTTTATCAGCGAGGCGGTTTCGGAAATTCTGAAAAGAACCGACGCTTTTTTCGGCTGCCTGCCCCGTGACGATTTCTATATGCGTGAAGCGCTGATTCAGGCAAGACGTGCAGCAGATATTTTCGAAGTGCCCGTTGGCGCTGTCATAGTTAAAAAAAGTACCGGTGAGATTGTCGGGAAAGGATTCAACAAGCGTGAAACGGATAGGAATCCTATTGCTCATGCAGAAATTGAAGCGATCCGGGAAGCGTCTGAGAAGCTCGGCGGCTGGAGGCTTATTGACTGTGAAATGTATGTGACCCTGGAACCGTGTCCTATGTGCTGCGGCGCTGTAATAAATTCAAGGCTTGAAAGAATAGTATACGGAACCTGCGATAAAAAGTCGGGATCAGCTGAATCGGTAACAGAAATATTTTCTCTTCCCTATAATCATAAGCCTGAATTGTTCAGCGGAGTGCAGAAGGAAAAGTGCTCTGAAATCTTATCTCATTTCTTCAGAAAGCTGAGAATTAAAAAGCAGAATTTATAATCCTTAAATGAAAAAATATAAATAAATAATATAATCGGTGAATATAATTTATGAGGAAATATAATTTATTTTTTATATTTTTTTAGCAGTTTTTCACACATTAACCACATTGGAAAAGGAAAATATATTGCAATTTTCCACGTCCTGTGCTATAATGTAGTTGGTTCTAATCAATTTGAAAGGAGTAGACCTGCCTTGCTGCGGGTCGTATGTATATATGTGCGGAATTGTTGGATATGTTGGCAGAAGAGACTGTACAGACGTTCTTATAGATGCACTTTCAAAGCTGGAGTACAGAGGGTATGACTCTGCCGGTATCGCCGTGTTTGAAAACGGCAGTATAAAAGTTGCTAAGTCAAAGGGACGTCTTGCGGACCTGGAAAAGAAAATGGATGAGGAAGAACGTCCCTTGGGAAATGCCGGAATAGGTCATACAAGATGGGCAACCCACGGAGAACCTTCCGATGTAAATTCACATCCGCACAGCGGTGAAAGAGTAACCATTGTACATAACGGAATCATAGAAAATTACAAGATTCTAAAGGAGTTTCTTGTTTCTCAGGGAAGACAGTTTAGAAGTGAAACGGATACTGAGGTTGTGGCTCAGCTTTTGGATTATTACTATGACGGGAATCCACTTGACACTATAATAAAGGTTATGCATGAACTGGAGGGCTCTTTTGCTCTTGGAATAGTTTTTGCAGATTTTTGTGATACTGTTTATGCGGTGAGATGTGAAAGTCCTCTTATTGTGGGTGTAGGAAGTGATGAAAGCTTTATAGCGTCCGATGTTCCGGCAATACTGAAATATACTAAGGATTACTATCTGCTTGAGCATAACGAAATCGCTGTTTTGAATAATGACGGGGTTAAGATTTTCAATCTTCATAAAAAGGAAATTGAAAAGGAGCTTAAAACTGCTGACTGGGATATGGACGCCGCAGAAAAAGGCGGATATGAGCATTTTATGCTTAAAGAGATTTATGAACAGCCTACGGCAGTGAGAACTACCATTACTCCTCGTATTTCAGACGGCTTGCCGAATCTTGAGGAATGCGGAATTACTTATGATAAGCTGAGGAATTTTGAAAATATTTACGTTGTTGCCTGCGGTACTGCTATGCACGCAGGAATGGTTGGAAAATATATAATCGAAAAGCTTGCAAGGATTCCTGTAACCGTTGATATAGCTTCGGAATTCAGATACAGAGATCCCCTTGTAACAGACAGGGATCTTGTTATAATTATTTCTCAGTCGGGAGAAACTGCCGACAGCCTTGCGGCTATGAGGCTTGCAAAAAATCTTGGCGCCCAGACTCTTGCTATAGTAAATGCTAAGGGCAGCTCCATAGCAAGAGAAGCTGATATGCTGATTTATACCCATGCGGGTCCGGAAATAGCAGTGGCTTCGACTAAGGCATATATGGTTCAGATCTCAGTAATGTATCTGCTTGCATTCGAGCTTGCCCTTGCCGCCGGAAAAATCAGCGAAGACGAGTGCAGAAGACTTACAGGACTTCTTCAGCAGACTCCTGAGTATATATCCGATTTGCTTGAAAAGAAAGAAGCGGCGCAGTATATCGCATCATCTCTCATTACTGCGGACAGTCTGCTTTACATCGGCAGAGGACTCGACTATGCCCTTAGCATGGAAGGCTCGCTGAAACTAAAGGAAATATCGTATATTCATTCCGAATCCTATGCGGCAGGAGAACTCAAGCACGGAACCATTTCTTTGATTTCCGACGGTATGCCTGTTATCGCTGTTGCAACTCAGACCGCACTGCTTGAAAAAACCATCAGCAATATTAAGGAAGTAAAGGCAAGAGGCGCTAAGGTGGTTATGGTCTGCCGTGATTCGTATGAGTTTGAAAATGATATAGCCGATTATAAATTCGGACTGCCGGATATTGACGATATAATAATGCCGATGATAGCGGTTGTTCCATTACAGCTAATAGCTTACTATACGTCTGTTCTTAAGGGGAACGATGTTGATAAGCCGAGAAATCTTGCAAAATCAGTTACAGTGGAATAAAAAATTATTCCTGAAATAAGGAGAAGTTATGAAGCTTAAAAAAACAGCAGCGGCGCTTTTGTCGGCATTAATAATCTCATTGACGCCGACTTGCGCTTTTGCCGAGGATAGTGAAAAGGATTTTGATACATCCGACGGATATACTGACGTAACCGATGACGAAGGTTATCTGACCGACAGTGAGGGAAACTATAAGTATTCTTTAAATGACGACGGGACTGCTACTATTGAAAAGTATCTGGGAAAAGAAACTTCAGTTGTTGTTCCTGAGGAGCTTGACGGAATTAAAGTTACCGGATTCGGTGATTATACCTACTATATGCGTGAGGACATAACAGACATCACGCTGTCAGAAAATATTGCTGATTTCGGCTGGTTTCCGTTTTATGGCTGCCTTGCTCTGAAAGAATTTAAGGTAAATGAAAAGAATCCAATCTATACGGTTGACGAAAACGGTATTCTCTTTGACCAGGCAGGCGAATGCATTATGGCTTATCCTGCTGCCCTTGATAAGGAAGAGTATGTTATTCCTGACGGAATTATCTGCATAAACAGCAGCGCCTTTGCCTGCAATCCTTATCTGAAAAAAGTCACAATTCCTGAGGGAGTTATCGCTCAGTATATGGGAATCAGAGCCTTTGCGGAATGTACTGCTTTGGAAACGGTTGTTTTTCCTGAATCCCTTACTGCAATAAGCCAGTTTTGCTTTGCTGCCTGTACTTCACTTGAACAGGTGGAATTTACAAACAAACTTCAAAAGATCGATCAGGCGGCGTTCTACAACTGCACTGCCCTTGATACGGTAGTGCTGCCAAGCTCACTTCAGGAAATCGGACAGGGTGCGTTTATTTCTACTGCCTTTGACCAGATAAAGATTCCGGCAGGGGTTTCAAGTATAGGCTACAGCGCTTTCGGATACTATACCGATGATAAGGATGAAATTGTCCAAATGGACGATTTTACAATCTACGGCTATAACAATACATATGCTCAGTCATACTGCAATGAAAACGGAATTGACTTTGTTCCGCTTGATGATGACGGAGCAGCGGAAACTGAAAAAGCGAAAAATTCCTCCGATGAAAATAATTTAAACAGAAACCGTATCATTTGGGCAGTTTGCATCTTATTGGTAATTGTAATAATTATAGTTATCGTTATTCTCAACAATAAGAGCAAAAAGCTTAAGGATGAAGATGAGGGCGATTACGAAGACTTTGAATTGGAAGCTGATGAAACTGCTGACAAGGAAGAAGAAGCAAGTGATTCAAACGAAGAAAGTGACGGTGAAGTATGATTGATCTGAAAAAATCTGCGTTTACTGTTACAGCGGCTTTATCATTGATTTTATGCGCTTCATTGCCGGCTTTTGCAGAAGAAGAAACAAAGGCAAAAACATTTACAGATGAAATTTTAACTTATGAGGTTACTAACGGGGGTGTACGGATAACCGAGTGTACAGATACTGTTATTGAGCTGAAAATTCAGGAAAAGATCGACGGCTATAATATCGTAGGGATCGCAGACGGCGTGTTTGCAGAGCACTCCTCATTAAAATCTGTTTCACTTCCGGATAGTATAACTGATATGGGAGACGCTGTTTTTACAGGCTGTTCAGCTCTTAAGTCAGTAAAGCTTCCGTCTGGAATTAAAACTATCCCAGCTCAGACTTTTGCAGGATGTTCTTCTCTTGAGGAGGTTATATTTCCGGAGGACGTAACTGAGATCGGAAGCTATGCTTTCAGCTACTGCGATGATCTTATTTGGCTTGAGATCCCTCAAACGGTTGAATCTATTGGATCTTATTCCTTTGCGTTCAGCAATATCGGTGAAAAGTTTGTGATTCCTGAGGGTGTTGTTTCCCTGGACGCATTCTCATTTTATTACTGCGACGGCGTAAAGAGTGTTACTATACCGGCTTCAATGGTTTCGGTTGGTTCAATGGCGTTTCTCGGATGCGGCAATCTGGAACAGTATATTGTGGAACCGGGAAACGAAACATATTCGGCAGAATACGGAGTTTTGTACAGCGCTGAAAAGGATATGCTCGTGAGTTATCCCAATGCCAAAACAGGCGATGAATTTAATGTGCCTGAAACTGTTCAGTATATAGCAGAGGGAGCGTTTTTCGGCAATGAAAATCTTAAAAAGATAACTATTCCTGAGTCAGTAGTTGCATTCGGTGAGGGCGTTTTTTCAAACTGCCGTTCATTGAAATCAGTTAATATACCGTCTAAGGTTGCGGAAATAACAGACAGTATGTTCTGTGACTGTTATTCCCTTTCGGAAATAACCATACCCGATTCAGTAACTTATATTTCTGATTATGCATTTCTTGAATGTACAAGCCTCAAAAGCCTTACTGTTTCGGATAATGTGACTCAGATAGGCGAAAAGGCAATTGGATTTTATGATGACAGCGATGGAAAATTCAAAAAGATAGATGGGTTTACACTCAAAGCTAATTTTGATTCTGCCGCTAAAAGATACGCAAAGGATAACGGAATAGATATTGACTATCTTGACGGTAACAAGAATATCCCGTATATTATTATAATCAGCGCAGTAATCGGGGCTGTAATAATCGGAATAATAATTATTATAGTACATACTGTACGGAAAAAGAAAAAAGAACACGAATATTACAGTAATTAAAAAAGCTTGGCGGACGTTTTAAACGTCCGCCTTTTAATATAAAAAATCTCCGGAGGAATCCGGAGATAATTTATTTTATGAAGCGGATGAATGGCGCCGTTTAAATAAAAGCTCGTGTTTAAGTTCTTTGATTTTGATAAAGTACACTATAATGAGTAGGGTGTCGGCAAAGATCCATGCCACAGGGCTTGCAAGACAAGCGGCGTTGAATCCGAGACTTGCAACAAAACCGAAAGCTACTATTGATCTTGCGGCAAGTTCGCTTATGCCGGCTGTCATAGGAAGCAGGCTGTAGCCCATTCCCTGGAGAGCGTTTCGGAAAATGAATAGAATACCCAAAGTCGGATAGAATAATCCGTTTATTCTGAGATAATTTACTGACAGATCAATAATTTCTGTTTCTCCTGCGTCAACGAACAGTGTGGTTATAAAACCGCCGAGAAGCGAAACGATAACAAATGAAAATACGCAGTAAATCATTGAGATAATTGTGCTCTGCTTTATGCCTGCCCTTATTCTTGAAAACTTTCCTGCGCCTCTGTTCTGTCCGCAGTAGGTTGCCATGGTGATACCGATACTTTCCATGGGGGCAATTGCGACTGTCTGAATCTTGCTTGCGGCTGTAATTGACGCAACAGGGATTTTACCCAAGGAATTTACCGCACGCTGGAGAATTATCGAACCTATGGCTGTAATAGAAAACTGAAGCGCCATTGGGATCCCCACAGAAATCAGCTCTGCTGATCTCTTTTTGTCAAAGGAAAGCTCTCCCTTGTCAAATGAAAGTATTTTGTAGTTTCTGTTCATATAGATAAGGCAGAAAAATGCGGAAACAGCCTGAGAAATGACTGTTGCCCAGCCTGCACCCTTTACTCCCATGTTGAATACAATAATAAAGAGAAGATCAAGACCTATGTTTATTACTGATGAAACAATAAGGAAGTAGAGCGGAGTTTTACTGTCGCCCAGCGCTCTGAGTATTCCTGCAAGAATGTTGTAAAAAATCGTTGCGGAAATTCCGGCGAAAATTATGATTATATAGTCATAGGCGTCTTTGAAGATATCCTCAGGCGTATCCATTATACGGAGAATGGGTTTGGTCAGAAGCATTGTTCCGGCGGTCAGGATTACAGCGGCTGCTCCGCTTAGATAGAAAGAGTTGGCTATATATCTGCGCATTCCCGAGTAATCGCCTGCACCGAAGCTTTGTGCGATCTTGATGGAAAATCCGCTGCAAATGCCCAGGGCAAAGCCTATTACAAGAAAATTTATAGCGCCTGTTGAGCCTACGCCCGCAAGAGCGTCAACCCCTACATATTTACCTACGATGACCGTATCGACCATACTGTAAAGCTGCTGAAAAATATTTCCCAGAATCATTGGCAGAGCAAAGGCAAGTATCAGCTTATAAGGTTTTCCCGATGTCATTTCTTTAACTGCGGACATATCACTCATCTTCCTTTCTTGTTATCTTCTTACATTGCGCCCGGCATAGTTGTAATTAGATTTTATTTATGATAAAATATATCTGTACCGTAAAGGAGGCTGTTTTATTGGAAAATTATAATCACGAACAGATACATTATGAAACAGAAACCGGAATGAGGTGCGACGTTCACAGTACTCATGGTTTCTTTGTTGCGAAGCATTGGCATAACAGCCTTGAAATTATTATGGTTATTGACGGGAATATGGATATTAGCATAAGCGGCAGAAATATACGCCTTGAATCCGGCGGATTGGCTGTTATAAATTCCAGAACCATTCATTCAACCGGATGCCGGAGCAGCTGCCGGTATCTTTTGCTCCAGATACCTTATGAGGTCCTGAAGAAAAATATCCCCGATATAGAAATGATAACCATAAGGTGCGTGTGTCCCGTAAAATCAATGAGGAAGGGACACGTAGAAGAAACAGCGCATACCCTGGAAAAGCTTGCTGCACTTTATGAATCTCCAAGGGACGGCGGTTATCTCCTTATGTTCAACAGTCTTGTTTATGAGCTGCTGTATCATCTCGTTATACATTTCAAGGTTGTAATTGATCCGGCGCTGAAAAAGCAGTCTGATAAGAATGTACAGAGGCTTGGCGTTGTATTGCAGTACGTCCGTCAGCATTATAATGAGAGTATAAGCCTTGAGGACGCCGCCCGCCTTGTTGCATTCAACAGAGAATATTTTTCACGGTTCTTCAAAAAGTATATGGGAATAACCTTTATGGACTATGTTTTTGCTATTCGGCTTGAATATGCATATAATGACATTATCAATACTGATTACCCCATTGTGGATATAATAGAAAATAATGGATTCGGTAAAAATTATAAGCTTTTTCTGAGGAAATTCCGTGAACAGTACGGCTGCTCCCCAGGCGAAAAAAGGAAACAGCTTGCGGAAAATCAACCCTCCTGCAACAGTAATTAGTATAACAGCAGGCGAAACATTTTTCAATAGAGGATTCTGACGAGTATAGTGGAGGATATTGACATTCAGAGTATAAAAATGTAAAACCGCAGGCGCTTTTAAAGACGCTTTTGCGGTTGACAAAAGAGGAAACAAAAGTTATAATATATATTATATATAGAGTGATGAAAGACGTAGCAGTCAGAGTATTTTTCCGGGAATTTTACAGAGAGCTCTGAAAAGGTGAGAGCAGAGCATTGGAACGGATAAGGAAGTGCGGCTGTCAGTCTGCGGCAGGAAAGGAATTTCTAAGTATTGCCGCACGTGTTCCGCGTTAAGGAATCAGAGTTCTAAATCGGAGTGGAACCGCGGTCTGCCGCCTCCGGCCTTAACACAGGGCCGGATTTTTTTATTGTATGATTTTTACAGCTTTTCTGACAAAGGAGTGATATATTGTTTAAAAGACTAAAAGAGGATATTGCGGTTGTCAAGGAGCGTGATCCGGCTGCACGGAGCGCATTTGAAATATGGCTGACATATTCCGGACTTCATGCAGTTCATAGTTATCGTCACGCCCACTGGTTCTATGAAAGGAAATTTTATACCATTGCAAGAATCATTTCTCAGTTTGCACGTTTTCGTACGGGAATCGAGATTCACCCCGGGGCCAAAATCGGAAAGGGTCTTTTTATAGATCACGGTATGGGCGTCGTAATAGGAGAAACAGCTGAGATAGGTGACAACTGCCTGATATATCAGGGAGTAACTTTAGGCGGAACAGGCAAAGATAAGGGAAAGCGTCATCCTACTCTTGGAAATAATGTTATGGTCGGAGCAGGAGCTAAGGTTCTGGGACCGTTTAAAATAGGCGATAATGTAAAAATTGCGGCTAATGCAGTGGTGCTTGAGGAAATACCTCCGAATTGTACTGCCGCCGGAGTACCGGCAAGAATTGTAAGGAACAGGGGCGTGAAGGTTGGATTTCCGGCTGATCTGGATCAGGTTCATATTCCTGACCCTGTTGCTCAGGAAATGTGCGCAATGGAAATGAAGATAGAAAAGCTTCAAAAGGAAATCAGTAAAATTGAGAATGAAAAACAGCTTTAAGTTTCATATAGGAATGAGGATATGCAAGACCGCTATTGCTGTTTTTATATGTGCGGTTTTAGGTCTTGTGTTTGATATGCAGCCATTTTACGGAATGGCTGCTGCGATAATATGTATGCAGAATAATACCGTAAAAACGCTTAAGAAGGGAGCTGTCCGCTGTATCGGTACGGGGGTCGGCGGAATATTTGCAGTCATTATTCTGTTATTGTCAGATTTTACGCCGCTGAAACCCTTTACCTTTATTTATTATTTGCTGATTTCTTTTCTTATAATACCTGTTATTTATGTTACAGTGCTGACAAATCAGGAAGACAGTGCGGCAATTTCATGCATTGTTTTTTTGAGTATTGTTCTTGCGCATATTGAGGATTCCAATCCTTATCTTTTTGCCTTATTGAGAATGGGTGAAACTATAACGGGAATTATTATTGCTTATGCTGTAAATTTTATAATAAAAAATCCCGACAGGAAAAACGGGAAAGAAACGGAGTTTGATTATGAAAATCTATAATACCCTGACTAACCGGAAAGAGGAATTTGTTCCTTTGGAAAAAGGAAAAATAGGAATATATGTATGCGGACCCACTGTATACAATTACATACATATAGGAAATGCACGTCCCATCTGCGTTTTTGACGTCTTCAGAAGATACATGGAATACAGAGGATATGAGGTTAAGTTTATACAAAATTACACCGACGTAAATGATAAAATTATCAAGCAGGCTCAGATTGAGGGAAGTACTCCGGAGGCTGTCGCTGAAAAATATATAGGGGAATATTCAAAGGACGCTAAAGGTCTTAATGTAAGACCGGCGGACGCTCACCCTAAGGTTTCCCTTTACATGGATAAGATAATCGAAATGATAGAAACACTTGTGGATAACGGCTATGCATATGAGTCAGGCGGAGATGTATACTACCGAACAAGAAAGTTCGAGGGATACGGCAAGCTTTCCGGTCAGTCACTTGATGATCTTATAGCCGGCGCAAGAGTGGAAGTAAGCGATATTAAGGAAGATCCTCTTGATTTTGCTCTCTGGAAATCAGCAGGAGCAGACGAACAGCACTGGGATTCTCCATGGGGTAAGGGCAGACCGGGCTGGCATATTGAATGCTCTGCAATGGCAAAGGATTGCCTTGGAGATACTATTGATATACACTGCGGGGGCAAGGATCTTGTTTTTCCTCACCATGAAAATGAGATCGCCCAGTCTGAAGCTTCAACAGGAAAGAAGTTTGCGAATTACTGGATGCATAACGGACATATTAATATAGACAACAAGAAGATGTCAAAATCTGCTGGAAATTTCTTTCTTACAAAGGACGCTGCTGAGAAATACGGTTATGAAACTATCAGATACCTTATGATTCAGGCTCATTACAGAATGCCTATGAACTATACTGCCGAGCTGCTTGAATCCTGCAAGGCGGCTCTTGAAAGACTTTATAACTGCCGTGAAAATCTTGACAGGGCAATTGCGTCAGCTCCTGAGGGAAAAATTACAGAGGGCGCAAAGGAAATTTTTGAAAGCAGAAAGAAACAGTTTATTGAGGCTATGGACGATGACCTTAATACTGCCGACGGTCTTTCAGCGGTTTTTGAACTGGTAAGAGAGCTTAATATTATGGCTTCTGACAGCACAGCGTCTAAGGAACAGCTTGAAAAGGGAGCAGAGCTGTTCGACAGTCTTACAGGCGTTTTGGGACTCCTTTACAACAGAAATGAAGAGAGTGAGATTCCTCAGGAAATTTTAGATCTTGTTCAAAAGCGTGCTGAGGCAAGAAAGGCAAAGGATTTTGCTCTTGCAGATAAAATCAGAGATGAGATCTCCGCTGAAGGATATACAGTTAAGGAAACAAGAAGCGGAACAGAAATAAAAAAGAACAGCTGAGGAAATTTAAATGAATAACAGAGTCAGATTTATTTTTATGGGACTGTTTGCATCTGCTGTAATAAGCTTTGCAGGAGTTTCATGTATGCAGTTTATGTCCAGGTCAGACACCATATATATAGATACGGATACACTTGAACTGGTTCAGACTGAGCCGCCCAAGGAAGGCGATACCATAGCAGTTATTAAAACAAGTCTCGGCGATATTAAAGCAGTGCTTTATCCGGAATATGCCCCAAATGCAGTAAAAAACTTTACCGAGCTTGCGGAATCGGGTTTTTACGATAATACCTATGTCTTTCAGTCTGAACCGGGGGTTTATTTCGGGGCAGGGTGCCATAATAAGAACGGTGAACTGGGAAGTGACTATGATGAGAAGCGTGAATCAGTGACTCAGGAGATTCACCAGAATCTCTGGCCGTTCAGGGGCGCTCTTTGCAGTATGACTACCGGCAAGGAGGGCGGATTCTTTAAACAGGCGTTCGGTGATTCAAAAACTCTTAACGGAAGCAGATTCGCTGTTCTTAATACCATGACTTTTTCTGAAGAAGACAAACAAACTCTGAAAGAAACCAATGAGTCGGTAGCGGATGTGTTTATAGAAAAGGGCGGTGTTCCAAACATTTCTCAGAAGATAACTGTTTTCGGACAAGCCTATGAGGGCTTTGATGTTATAGATAAGCTTACTGATCTTGAAGTAGAGGTTAGCGAGGAAGATGAGGAAAGAAAAATTCCCGTTGAGGATATAATGATCGAAACTATTGAAATAGAAACGTATTCTCAAAAGGATTCTGCTGTTCAGTAATGGACATACTTTTTGTGAAAAATTAACATAACTGCTAATGAAAATTTGGACTATTAATTGAAAATAAACCAATAAATTATTGCAAATCTGATATAGACTTTACAAAACGGTTAAATTAGGGTATAATGGTAAAGTTAATCGTAGATTTGACTTTAGTTTTACCAGAGGTGTTCTATATGTTAAGTTTGAAAAAAATAACAGCAGCTGCCGTAAGCTGTTTTATACTTGCAGGTATTACTGCCGGGTGCGGAAATGATGATAAAGCTTCATCTGTAAAGGTTGATCCGGATTCTGTAATGAATTATACTGCTCCCGAAAAGGACGAGGAGATAATCGTAATGACTGTAAAGGGTTACGGTGATATAAAAATCAAGCTTTTCCCAGAGCTATGCTCGAAGGGCGTTGAAAACTTTGTGACTCATGCTAAGGACGGATATTATGACGGTCTTATTTTTCACAGGGTAATCGAAGACTTTATGATTCAGGGCGGCGACCCTACCGGAACAGGCATGGGCGGCGAATCTATTTGGGGAGAAAAGTTTGACGGCGGCGTTACTCCGGCGCTTTACCATTTTACAGGCGCTCTTGCATATGCTAACAGCGGCAGTACTGCAACTAACGGCAGTCAGTTCTATATTGTATCGGGACCTGACAGCTATGACGATGCAACGGCGCAGCAGTATACAAGCGCTTATTCTCAAAAGGGAATAAAAGTGCCTCAGGAGGCAGTTGATAACTATAAAAAATACGGCGGAGCATGGCATCTTGACGGACTCGGCGGAAGTTATACTGTTTTCGGTCAGGTTTTTGACGGCCTTGATATTGTTGAAGAAATTTCTAAGACTGCTACCGATCAAAGCGACCGTCCGCAGGAGGATGTTGTAATAGAAAAGGTTTCAGTTGAAAAATATAACGGAGAAGATGTTAAATTCTTCCTCAGCGACTACGAATAAATCACTGTTAGTATAGAAAATGTACGTGAATAGTTATCCGGCGAGTTTTCTTAGAAAATATACTTCCTTATTAAGGATAAAATTCTGTATACGGACTATAATAGATAAAGTGAAGAATAAGAAAGAGAGTTCACGGCGTACAGGCTGATGAATAATCCGAAGGAGAGAAAATTTTGGAGAAATTTGTAGTTAAGGGAGGACGCCGCCTGCATGGCGAGGTGGAAATATCCGGCGCTAAAAATGCGGCCGTAGGCATTATTCCTGCTGTCATCTTATGCGATGAGCCTTGTATAATAGAAAATGTTCCTGATATAAGCGATGTTTCCATAAGCCTTAGAATACTCTATGAAATGGGTGCGACAGTACAGACCATTTCAAGAAATACATTCAGGGTGGACGCAAGCAAGATAAATAATTTCTGTGTTCCGTATGAAAGCGCAAGACAGATGAGGGCTTCTTATTACTTCCTCGGTGCGCTTCTCGGAAAATTCCGTAAGGCAAGAGTTTCCATGCCGGGCGGATGCCCTCTGGGCGACAGACCTATCGATCAGCATCTGAAAGCATTTTCAGCTCTTGGGGCAAATTGCAATATAGATCACGGAATGGTTGATGTTAATGCAGATGAACTCAGGGGAAACCAGATATATCTTGACGTGGTGTCTGTCGGCGCAACAATGAACGCAATGCTTGCGGCTGTAAAGGCCAAGGGACTCAGCATAATTGAAAACGCCGCAAAGGAACCTCATATAGTTGACCTTGCCAACTTCCTCAATTCCATGGGCGCAGATATTATGGGCGCAGGAACTGATGTTATCAAGGTAAGAGGCGTTAATTACTTAAAGGGTACGACATATTCCGTTATTCCCGACCAGATTGAAGCGGGAACTTTCATGGTCGCAGCAGCGGCAACAGGCGGAGATGTTCTTATAAAAAATGTGATACCGAAGCATCTTGAATCTATTACCAATAAGCTTGAAAAAATCGGCGTAAATATAGAGGAATTTGACGATAGTATCAGAGTTTGGGTCGACGGACCTCTTGTAAGGACTAATATTAAGACTATGCCTCATCCCGGATTTCCTACCGATATGCAGCCGCAGATGGCAACCTTGCTTACCTTGGCAGAGGGAACAAGCATAATAACCGAGGGAGTATGGGAACAGAGATTCCGTTATGTTGATGAGCTCAGACGTATGGGAGCAGATATATCTGTTGAAGGCAAGGTTGCGGTTATCGAAGGTACGGGTCATCTTCAGGGCGCTCTTGTCAAGGCGTGTGATCTGCGTGCAGGTGCTGCGCTGATAATTGCAGGGCTTGCGGCTAATGGTGTTACAGAGGTTGAGGATATACATCATATCGAAAGAGGATATGATAATCTTGACAGAAAACTGCAATTCCTGGGCGCTGATATTGTAAAGAAAAGCTTTCCGGGCGCTTCTGTCAGAAAAGCTTTATGATATATTGTTTTTTCGGGGAATGCTCTTTGGGGCATTCCCTTTCTGAAATTTTTAAGAATATTTAGGAGGCGTCGGCTTGGCAAGAATTTATCCGCTTTTTAGTTCAAGCAAAGGCAATTCATCTTTTATAGGGGATAAGTCCGGAGGAATCCTTATCGACTGCGGAGTATCGTTTAAAAAACTTTCCCAGGCTCTTGAGCTTTGTGAAATTCCCCTGGAGGCAGTGCAGGGAGTTTTTATTACCCATAGCCACTCCGATCATGTCAAGGGACTTAAAATGCTGACTAAAAAAATACCGGTTTCAGTTTGGGGACAAAAAGAAACTCTTGACGAGCTTCTCTCAGAGGGACTGATCTTTCCGGGAACAGAAGTAAACGAAATTACCGGAGCAGTTTGTACAGCCGGAATGGAGGTAATCAGCTTTGATACTCCTCATGATACCGTACGAAGCTGCGGATACAGAATAAACACTTCCGACGGGCGAAGCTGCGCTGTATGCACTGATTTGGGATGCGTTACCGAGGAAGTAGAAAAGGGTACGAACGGGTGTGATCTTGTCCTGCTTGAGGCAAATTATGACGAAACCATGCTGAAAAAAGGACCTTATCCCTTTATGCTTAAGAAAAGGATAGCGTCAGATCACGGGCATTTATCAAATATTTGCAGCGGAAATCAGGCGGCAAGGCTTATAGAAAACGGTACTACAAGAATCGTTCTGGGACATCTGAGTCAGGAAAACAATACGCCTCAGACCGCTGAAATAACTGTTGAAAAAGCACTGTCTAAATTTAAACGCAATACTGATTACATACTTAGCGTTGCTCCGGTGGAAACTAAAGGCGAAATGGTGGTGTTCTGATTATGAATGTACGGATAGTCTGTGTGGGAAAACTGAAGGAAAAATACTTAAGGGACGCCGTTGACGAATACACAAAGCGCATCCGCAGGTTCTGTAATTTTGAAATTAAAGAGCTTGATGAGTTCAGGCTTCCTGAAAAGCCGTCTGATAAGGAAATCGAAAAGGCTCTTGAAGGGGAAGGTAAAAATATTCTCAAAGAATGCAGAGGATACAAAATTGCAATGTGTATCGAGGGCGAGCGTTTTGACAGTCCTGAATTTGCGGACAAGCTTTATAAGGCAGGCGCTGAGGGAGGAAGCAGTGTTACTTTTATTATCGGCAGTTCGTTCGGTCTGTCGGAGGAGGTAAAAAAAGCTTCCCAAATGAAGCTTTCCATGTCGGAAATGACTTTTCCTCATCAGCTTGCAAGGGTTATGCTGGCTGAACAGATATACAGAGCATTTCAGATAAAAAATAACGGTAAGTATCATAAATAGCTTGTTAAAAAATCGAGTTATATAAATTAAATAAAGAAGCAAACGAAACCGTATAAAATTACGGTTTTTCTCTTTTTCTCTTGAAAACGAAGTCTTGATTTGTTATAATGGAATAGTATTATATATTTAATAAGGAGAATTTAATGATTGGATTTTATAATTATACAGTCGTCTTGACATATATAGGGCTTGTATCGTCTCTTTGCGGAATTTATCTTTCAATGAATGGCAGGCACGTTACGGCTGCCGTTATTCTTTTAATGATTTCGGGATTGTGCGATATGTTCGACGGTAAGATTGCCCGAACAAGAAAGCGTACTGAAAATGAAAAGCGTTTCGGGATTCAGATTGACTCCCTTTGTGATTTAATATGCTTCGGACTGCTGCCCTGCGCTATTGGTTATTCTATCGGTATGAATAAAATCTATCATGTTGCAGTGCTTGTATTTTTCACCCTTGCGGCAGTTATAAGACTTGCGTACTTTAATGTTATGGAGGAAAACCGCCAAAAAGTGACCGCTGAGAACAGGCGTGAATATGAAGGACTTCCGGTAACCAGCGTGGCGCTGATTCTTCCGCTGTTTTACAGCTTTAAAAAGGATATGGGCAGTCTTTTCCCTGAGATTTATATGATTCTGCTCCTTACAGTGGGAATGGCATTTATAACAAAGTTTAAGCTTAAAAAGCCTAAGATGAAAACTATGCTGATTTTTATCGGAATCGGCGCTCTGGAATTTATCTGGCTTATATATAAGGCTAAGGTGCACTGATATGGGCGGAAAAATTAAAACCAGGCACGGAGAAATTATCGGAAGTAAGGGAAGTCAGGATAGACTGCTTGAAATTCTATATAATAATCCGGCAGGAAAATTTCTGCTGAAGGGGCTTACTGCTCCGGTTGTGTCAAAGGCGGCAGGAGCTTTTTATAATTCTGCTTTATCACGCAGGCTTATTTTGCCGTTTATAAAGACGGCAGGTATTGATATGAGCGAGTATGAATCCTGTTCATTCAGAAGCTTTAATGAATTTTTTACACGAAAAATTCGCAGTGAGTGCCGAAAGATAGACAAGACCCCCGAAGCGTTTATCAGTCCCTGCGACTCAAAGCTTTCGGTTTATAAAATAGATGAGCATAGCCGTTTCATAATTAAAAACGGAATTTACAGTACGGCTTCACTGCTGAAATGCCCTAAGCTTGCTGAAAAGTATAACGGCGGACTGTGTATGATATTCAGGCTTGAAGTAGATGACTATCATAGATATATTTATCCTGATAGCGGAGTAAAGTCCCGTAATTATCATATACAGGGAAAGTATCATACAGTGAATCCTATTGCTCTTGACTCTGTGGATATTTACAAAGAAAATACCAGAGAGTTTACAATACTTCATACGGAAAATTTCGGCGATGTGATTCAGATAGAAGTCGGAGCCATGCTGGTCGGCAGAATCAAAAACCATCATGAAAAGTACTGCTTTAAAAGAGGGGAAGAAAAAGGAATGTTTGAATACGGCGGATCTACCGTTGTTTTACTGACGCTTCCCAATGCAGTTGATATAGACAGCGTATTTCTTGAAAATACAGCCGCCGGTTATGAAACCATTGTAAAAATGGGAGAGCGCATTGGTACAGGACTAAAATTCAGACAGATTGGAGATAAAGATGGAAGAGAAAAAGAATAATAAGGGGCTGAAGATTGCAGTCGGCGTGATGGCGGCAGTAATTATAATTCTTGCAGTTATTGTGGCTGTGTTTGTTTTTAAGGGAAATAAAAAGGATGATCAAAACAGCTCTTCGGCGGCCGAGGTTGTGACTGAAGCTGAAACAGAGCCGTCAACGGAAAAGCTTACAGAACCGGTAACGGAAGAACCGACTGCCGAACCTCATGTAAGTCCTGTTGAATCGGTTAACTTTTCTATGGGCAATGAGAAAAGCGACATTAATGAGATTCTCGACTATGATAAGAATAAGACCTATAAGGCAAAGCTCAGCGAGCTTGCTGAGGAAGGCGATAAGATAGATTCCTTTGTTTTCGTTTTCTATGCAGAGGACGGCGTTTCAAATATCAGCAGCTATAAAGGCGCCTGCGGAATATCAGTGGATAAATCCTGTCCGTCTGCAACAGACGAAGGCTGGTATCAGTCTGACGATTTTGAAATCAGTGTAAACAGCGCTTATCTTGAAGTGAAGTGGGACGTGCCTTCAGATATTAAAGATTACATCAATATAAGCGATAAGGGATTTATCGAAGTAGGATACTGGTGGGGCGGTGTTCAGAAGCTAAGACTTTCAAGCATAATCTGCAATTATACCAGAACGGCTGAAATTCCTGTTGACGGTACAAAGACAATCGAACCTGACATAAAGCTTGATTACGGAAGTGAAAGCTCTAAAACTGCCCGCATACCTCTCAGCGATATGATGAACAAGGGAGATGTACCTCAGTACTTTGAATTTAATGTTGAAGCTTCAGGTGAACTTCAGAAATATTCAGGCGCATTCGGAATATCTGTTGATGATTCTTGTCCGGACAAAACAGATAAGGGCTGGTATCAGAGCGGCAATATTGCTGTTTTAACAAATTCTGATTCTGCAACGCTTTATTGGCTCGTACCGGATGAAATCAAGGAGTACATCAGTGACGGAGACGTTATGCTGGGATACTGGTGGAGCAATCAGCAGGAAATAAGACTTAAGTCTGTAACGGTAAAATACAGCAATGACGGATCTGTTCCTGCAAACGCCGGAATAAATACGGAACAGGACAAGAATACTGATAATAAGACCGATAAAAACAGCTCTGAGGGAATGTCCGCTGCTGAAATAGTAAAGGATATGAAAATCGGCTGGAATCTGGGAAATACCCTCGATTGCTATAATGTTACATGGGAAGTTTCCGATTTTGAAACTGCATGGGGGAATCCGAGAACCACAAAAGCGATGATCGACGCCGTTAAGAAAGAGGGATTTAATGCAGTAAGGATTCCGGTATCATGGAATGAGCACATGAACGGAAATAAAATTGACGGGGATTGGCTGAACCGTGTTAATGAGGTTGTTGACTATGTTATAGACAATGATATGTATGCAATAATAAATGTTCATCATGATGATTATACATGGCTTAATCCGTCAAAGGCTGATGAAGCGGCGGTAAAGGCTAAGCTTGTCAGCATCTGGGAACAGCTTTCTGAGCGGTTCAGGAATTATGATCAGCATTTGCTTTTTGAGGGCATGAACGAACCGAGAATAATCGGCGGTCAGGACGAATGGACCGGCGGTACCGCTGAGGAACGTGAAGTAATCAACCATCTGTTTCAGGCTTTTGTAGATACAGTAAGAAAATCCGGAGGCAACAACAGCAGCCGTGCTCTTATTATCACATCTCATGCCGCTTCAATTGAAGCAGACGCTGTAAACGATATAGTTGTTCCTGACGATGACAGAATAATTGTTTCAATACACTATTATTCACCTTGGGATTTTGCAGGCGGAGAAAACGGTAAATCAGACTGGGGAAGTGATTCAGAAAAGAAAGAGCTTGACAAGGGCTTCGATTTCCTTAAATCTAAATTTATAGATAAGGGAGTTCCGGTAATAATCGGTGAATTCGGCGCAACAAATAAAAATAATGACAGCGTAAGAGCAAGCTATATGGAGTATTATGTTAAGTCGGCAAAGTCCAGAGGGATTACCTGCTTTATATGGGATAACGGCACAAAGGATGAATTCGGACTTCTTGACAGAAACAGCCTGACCTGGCACTTTAAAAATGTAGTAGACGCAGCTGTAAAAGGCACAAAATAAATTAAAAAGCAGATACATTAAGTTGTATCTGCTTTTCTTATTATTGAGTTTTTTTAGACTTGGCTGTTGTTCTTCTGCGCCTTTTAGGCTTAGGGGAATCCGGATTCTCAGTTTTTAAAGCTTTTGCGGCTCTTGCACGTTCTTTAGCCGCTTTTTTCTTTTCCGCCTTTTTATAGGCTTCCTCAAAAAAGACTTGCTGAGAATTAACCGGCGGATTATTGTCATGCTTGTAGACATATGTTCCGTCCGGAAGCTGTTTTCTTGCTTTTACATTATCAGCTAACATTGTGCTGAACATATTGAGGATACGCTGTTTAATTCTCGGACTGTAAACCGGAGCAGCTACCTCAACACGGCGAAGAGTATTTCTTGTCATGTAATCAGCGGAGCTTATAAAAATCTTGGATCTTTCTTTCGTTCCGAAAATATATATGCGGCTGTGTTCAAGGTAACGTCCTACAATACTGGTAACAGTAATATTTTCTGTTTGCTCCTCAATTCCTGCAACCAAACAGCATATGCCTCTGATAACCATATCAATTTTAACTCCGGCACATGAGGCTTCTGCAAGCTTGTTGATAATAACCTTATCGCAAAGGGAATTGATCTTTATACCGATATATGCCGGTTCTCCGTTTTCAGCATGATTGATTTCTTCGTCAATCATTTCAAGTACACGGTTCTGCAAACAAAGGGGAGCAATAAGAAGATGTTCAGCGCTTTCAACAAGCCTGTTTTCAGTAAGGGCTGTAAAAAGATTTTCTGCGTCTCTGCAAATTCCCTGATGAGCAGTCAGCAGTGACAAATCCGTGTATATAGCTGATGTTTTTTCGTTATAGTTACCGGTGCCCACCTGGCATACATATTCTTCCTTACCTAAGTTCATTCGCTTTATAAGGAGAAGCTTTGAGTGGACTTTAAGTTCTCTCGGTCCGTACATAATTCTGCATCCTGCGTCTTGTAATCTTCTTGACCAACCGATATTATTTTCCTCGTCAAAACGTGCTCTAAGCTCCACAAGAACAAGAACATCCTTTCCGTTTTCAGCAGCGTCGCAAAGAGCAGCGATAATTTGACTGTTTTTAGCCAAACGGTAGAGAGTTATTTTAATTTCGGTTACTTTCGGATCATTAGCCGCCTCATTTAGCAGATTTATAAATGGTCTAATGCTCTCATAAGGATAGCTTAATAAAATATCACGGCGTTTTATCTGCGGAATAATCGCTGTATTTTCTGAGATACTTGAAGATTTCTGTGGAATAAGCTTACCGAATTTCAGCATGGGGTTGTCTGATAAATCAGACAGTCTGCCGCTGAAGGATAAGTCAAGAGGCGTTTTCAGATAGAAGATCTGATTACTCTTAAGATTCAGTTTCTTGCATAGAAATTCAAGGGCTGGCTGGCTGAATGATTCAGAAAGCTGCATTCTTACAGGCTGAAGCTTTTTTCTTTTTTTGCAGAGTTCAGCCATAACCTCACGAAAATCCACATCGTGGTCAAAAAGACCTTCTTCAACGGTTAAATCGGCGTTTCTTGTGATTCTGAACAGGGTTTTGTCGATAATTTTATAATTTTTAAAGACAAGGGGAGCAAAGTGGAAAATCAGATCCTCTGCAAGTATAAATCTTTTTCCCCCCAGTGGGATGATTCTGTCAAAAAGTCCGCTGGCCGGAATTATGCCCAGCTTTAGATTTGACTTTGACTGAAGCTGGAGCGCACAATATATTTCTCCGTTTTTCAAAAATGGAAAAGGACTTTTCTTATCAATTACAAGAGGCGAGATAAGCGGTTTGATTTCCTTTTTAAAAAAGCTTTCCAGATACTGCTGATCCTCTATGGAGGCTGAACGGAATGTGACCTGTTCTATGCCGTATTCCTTTAGCTCGAGCATAATATTTTTATAGGTTATATCTTTCATTGGTTCAAGCTCACGAACCTTGTCAAAAATAGCGGATAGCTGTTCCTGAGCAGTCATTCCGGTTTTGTTATCCTTTTTGGTAGGCTTAACGAGCATACGGTCATAGAGTGAACCTACTCTTACCATAAAAAATTCGTCAAGATTACTTTGAAAAATTGCTGCAAAGCTTAATCTTTCCAGAAGGGGAACCGATGTATCCTGAGCTTCTTCAAGAACTCTTTCGTTAAATTTAAGCCACGATAATTCTCTGTTTTCGTATATACTTCCTGCCATTATTTTCCTCCGTTAGTCAGATGAATACTGTATTTATGTTATTATTATATAGCAAAAGCAAATTATAGTCAAGAAACTTCACTAACTTCAATGGTAATTATGGATAATTTTATGTATATTATACATTATTTTTTGTTTATTTTTGTTCCGGGATAGTAATGCTCGAGAATTTCATGATAGTCTGAACCTTTTTCCGCCATAGCATTTGCTCCGTATTGGCTCATGCCGACGCCGTGCCCGTAGCCTTTTGTAGTTACAGTAAAGCCGTCGTCATACTTAATTTCAAAGGCAGCGGATCTCAGGGAAAGAGCCGCTCTGATTTCCTGACCTGTTGTTTTTACATCACCGGCTTTAATTTCAAGAACTGTTCCGGATTCGCTTGTCTTTTCAGCCGAGAACCATTTTTCAGGTTCCTTGTCAAGCTTTATATCGGGAAAAGCCGTTTCAAGGCGTTTTTTCATTTCTTCTTCTGTAAAATTGTATTCTTCAAGATATTTCGGAGCAGATTCATCCGCACTGCTGTCAACGGATACAAGATAGTCAACAGGACTTCCCCAGACATTTTCAGAGCTTTCGGTTTTTCCGGAGGACATTGAGTGGAATGCGGCTATTATCGGTTCGTCGTCGTATACGAGAATTTCGTTTTCAGTTTCTGAAACAGCCTGCTTGATTTTCTTTATGTAATTGTCATAATTTTCGCCGTAATATTGTTTTGCCTGATTTTCTGTAAAATATGCCTGATACTTTGAAGAATCATTGGAAAAGTATGCTCCGCCCAGTTCAGGATCAGGAGAGGACTGGGCTTTCAGCTTCTGGCGTTCAGCATAGGTTCTTGCTGCAACAGCCTGTGCTTTTAGGGCTTCCTCGCTGAAGGTAGCCGGCATTTCTGCGCATACTGCCCCTACTGTATAGTCAAAAACGGAAATTTCCTCTACCTTTCCGGTAGTAATATCAAGAACCTTGTAGCTTTTATCGCCGGAATTATCCGTTTTCTTCTTTTCCTTTTTCTCCGTTGCTTCAACGCTGTCTGTATGGGAACTTTCCGGCATATCTCTGCCCCTTAAAATCAGGGGAGCGGCTGGAACGGTAATCAGCAGAACAGCGAATACGGCTGCGGCAGTAATATAAGATTTCATAGTTATTTTCCTTTCCTTTTAAAGTTGACAGAATAGTGTAAATGAGGTATAATTGAAATTAATTATACCAGAATGGGAGTGGTATCAGTGAATACAAACAATGAAAACACCGGCATTAAAATCTTATGCGAAAACCTGTCCCGTAATTCCGCTATTGACAGGAATCTTTATGAAAAGTTCAATGTAAAGCGCGGACTGAGAAATATGGACGGCACCGGCGTTATGGCAGGTATTACAAATATCTGTAATGTACACGGATATGTAGTTAATGAGGGTGACCGTGAACCAATCGACGGCGAGCTTATTTACAGAGGCCGAAGCATTATGGATCTTGTTGAAAATGTAGATAAGGAGGGACGCTTCGGTTTTGAAGAAATAACTTATCTGCTTCTTACAGGAAGTCTTCCCAATAAGCAGGAGCTTGATGAGTTTACCGATTATATTTCACAGAAAAGAGAACTGCCAAGCGGATTTGTTGTGGATATGATCCTTAAAGCGCCGTCAAAAAATATTATGAATAAGCTGGGAAGAAGCGTTCTTGCGCTTTATTCCTATGACGATCATTGTGAAGATACCAGTCTTGAGAATGAAATGCGTATAGCGCTGGAGCTTGTTGCTAAGCTTCCGGTTATAATGACAAATGCCTATCAGGCAAAAAAGAGCTATTATGAGAATAAGAGCATGATAATGCATCCTCTGAAAAGGGAAGAAAATACTGCTGAAACTATTCTTTCACTGCTCCGTCTTGACAGAAACTATACAAAGGAAGAGGCAAAGCTTCTTGATACTCTGCTTATGCTTCATGCAGAGCATGGCGGCGGCAATAATTCGACCTTTACCTGCCGGGTGCTTACCTCTTCGGGAACTGACGCTTACTCTGCATATGCCTCTGCTATCGGTTCTCTTAAGGGTCCAAGACACGGCGGTGCTAACATGAAGGTTATGCAGATGCTCGAAAACTTCAAGGAAAACGTTAAGAACTGGGAGGACGAGGGTCAGGTTGCCGACCATATGGTTAAGGTTTTGAATAAAGAAGCAAACGACGGCTCAGGTCTTATCTACGGTATGGGACATGCGGTTTATACACTTTCCGACCCGAGAGCGGTTATACTTAAGCGCAAGGCGTTTGCGCTGGCTGAGGGCAGGGAAATTGAAAGGGAATTTCGTTTGCTTGATACCATTGAAAGGCTTACACCGGAAATATTCAGACAGGTTAAAAATAACGATAAAGTTGTCTGCGCTAATGTGGATATGTATTCGGGTCTTGTTTATAAAATGCTCGGTATCCCGTCTGACCTCTATACCCCGCTTTTTGCAGTTTCACGTATTGTGGGTTGGGCGGCTCACCGTATGGAGGAAATTCTTACTGGCGGAAGAATTATTCGTCCGGCATATAAGGCTATTGCCAAGAACAAGGAGTATATTCCGCTCGATAAGAGATAGATCATAAAAACTATTGGAGGGAATGTAAGGGTTGAAAAAATTATTATGCTTTTTATTTCTGCCGCTTATGCTTTGCGGATGTTCGCTGAATATGAGCATAGATACACTGCTGACCCCTCCTAAACTCAGCGAGCAGCAGCAGCAGATATATAATGCGCTGAAAAGCTATACCGGAGCAAACATCAGTCTTAAATATCCAAAGTCAGGAAATTATCTGTCGGCATTTATTATAGATGATATTGACGGCGACAGCGATAAAGAAGCAATAGTTTTCTATGAAAAAAATACTATGAGCGCTGAGAAAAATTCTCTTAGAATCAATGTACTTGATCAGGATGAGGCGGGCTGGAAGTCAGTTTATGACCATGCTGCCGACGGAGCGGAGCTTGAAAAAATCGTAATAACCACACTGGGAGAAAACGAAAGATCCAGTATTATTGTAGGATACAGTTTAATTAATCAAAGCGAAAAGGTTGTAAGTATTTACGATTATGTGGACGGAAAACTAAGAACAACATTTGAAAACAATTATTATTCTATGTTTGAAGCTGCTGATTTTAACGGGGACGGAAAAAATGAACTTTTTATGGCGCTGGGACAGAATGCTTCAAGGGAAGCTGCTGCGTCAATTTATACTCCGGATTCAGAGGGCGTTTATATCAGGTCTTATGTAAAGCTAAGTGAAAGCTTTTATGATTATCAGAAGGCTTCGACTTGCCTGCTGGAGAACGGGGAATACGGAATATATCTTGATGCATCTACGTCAGGAGGCTCCATTATTACCGCCGTGCTGTCAGTTGATGAGAATAACGTCCTAAAGGCGGTATTTCTGCCTGACGAGGAAAAGCAGGAAACTTTAAGACCTCAGGGATATACATGCAGGGATGCTGACGGCGACGGAAAGCTTGAAATACCAGTGCCGCGTATTGCCTTGGGATATGATGAGGATGATACTAATGCCATGTATATTACTCAGTTTATGGGAGTAACTGAAAATGGTCTTGAAGAGAAGTATGAGGGATATGTAAGTATTTCCGGCGGATATGTATTTATTTTGCCGGAAAATTGGGAGAATACTACAGTTGTAAATCGTTCTTTGGGAGAAATTTCCTTTTGCCGGTTTGACGGTGAAATTAATGAGGCTTCTTCCGATATTTTCAGTCTGATAACTGTTCAGGACAGAAGCAGCGCAGAAAGCCTTTTGAATAGCGGAGATTACAGTCTTCTGCATGCAAGAGGAGATAAGTATTTTCTTATAAGGATAAATGAAAAGGATAGTCTGATACAGTCGCCGGCAGAGTTTATGTTCAGATTTAGATTCGATGTATAGAAATATGCCGGAGAAAAAAGACTGAATATGGAGTGAAATTATGAAACGAATTTTGGTTTGTGAGGATGAAGACGCTATCCGTGACTTTGTGGTCATTAATCTCAAGCGTCAGGGATATGAAGTATGGGACGTTAACTGCGGAGAGGACGCACTGAGAACCTTTGTTGAAGAAAAGGGCGATTTTGATATAGTACTGCTTGATGTAATGATGCCGGGAATCGACGGCTTTACAGTCTGCAAGAAGCTGCGTGAAAAAAGCTCGACTCTGGGAATTATTATGCTGACAGCTAAAGCACAGGAAATGGATAAGGTTAACGGACTCATGCTTGGCGCTGACGATTATCTTACTAAACCGTTTTCACCGTCTGAACTGACTGCGAGAGTCGACGCAATTTACCGCAGAGTATGCATGAGCTTTATTAAGGATGAGAAATCTTCCATTTTAAAGTCAGGTCCCTTTATTCTTGATATAAAGAGCAGAACTGTCACTAAGAACGGACTTCTTATTGATCTTACTCAGGTAGAGTATCAGATTATAGAATACTTTATGAATAATAAGAATACTGCTCTTGACCGTTCAAGTATACTTACACATATTTGGGGTGAGAACTACTACGGGGATGATAAAATCGTCGATGTTAATATAAGAAGAATAAGAATGAAAATAGAGGATGAACCTTCCAGTCCGAAATATATCCTTACTATATGGGGATACGGCTATAAGTGGGATGAAAAATAAACCTTACGGAGCATTGACGTGGTAAAAAAAAGTATTACGAAAAGGTGGCTGCTTAACAATCTCGGCGTTGTTCTTATGATACTTCTTGTTATAGAAATGACTCTGATTTATACAATACAGAATTATTATTACAATTCTGCAAAGCAGTATCTTGTTTCAAAAATAAATTCGGTTAAAAGCATACTTTCACTTTATGCTGTTGATGAATCGGTTAATTTTTCGTCAGAAATCAGGAATATGCTTGAAAACTTTTCCGAAAAGGACAGAATGGAGCTTATGGCGATAAATTCAAAAGGGCGTATCGTGATGACCTCTTCTGGATTTACCCCCGACTCTGTTTCCCAAATGGAAGATTACGATCAGGTAATGGAAACCGGCGAGCACTACGGCTATTATGTGGGAAAACAGGGCGGACGTGAAAAAATTATGGCTGTTACCTGTTCCATTGAGGATATGAGCGCTGAGTACAGCGCCGTAAGAGTGGTGATATCTCTTTCTGAAATAGATTCGGCAGTCGCAAGTTTTATTTTCCTGATTACTGTTACCTGTATAGCTATTCTGCTCCTGCTGGCGTTTACAGGTCTGTATTTTATAAGATCAATTGTCCGGCCTGTACAGCAGATAAGCGCTACCGCTGCCAAATTTGCAAAGGGTGATTTTTCTCTTAGGATAAAAAATGACAGCAGCGATGAAATCGGAGAGTTGTGTCAGGCTATTAACCATATGGCAGATGAGCTTTCCAGCGCTGATTCCATGAAAAATGAATTTATTTCATCTGTTTCCCATGAGCTGAGAACTCCGCTGACTGCAATCAGGGGCTGGGCAGAAACCTTGAGGACAGAAAATGATCCTAATATTACAGGAAAAGGCATAAGGGTTATCACTAATGAAACTGAAAGGCTTTCTCAGATGGTTGAAGAACTTCTGGACTTTTCAAGAATGCAGAGCGGACATTTTACCCTTCAGATGTCAAATATGGATATTTTGGCTGAACTGGGAGACGCCGTTTTGATATATGCTGAAAAGGCAAGAGCCGAGAATGTTACTGTTATCTATGACGAACCGGAAATGCTCCCTTTTGTGTACGGCGATAAAAACAGGATAAGACAGGTTTTTATAAATGTTATTGATAACGCTATTAAGTATTCTGAACAAGGCGGTCTTGTTAGAATCATTGCCGCAGAAACTGCCGAAGGAAATATCAGGGTAACTGTTGAGGACAACGGCTGCGGTATTAATAAGGCCGATCTTCCTAAAATAAAAACTAAATTCTATAAGGCAAATCATACGAAAAAAGGTTCAGGTATAGGTCTTGCAGTCGCAGATGAAATTATTTCAATGCACGGAGGAACCCTGATTCTTGAAAGCGATGAGGGTAAAGGTACAAAGGTTACTATCACTATACCGGCAAAAAAGCCTGAACAATAATTGGTCTATTATGACAGAAAGGTACATATGAGCGAAGTTAACAAGGAACTATACAAATCAAAAATAGGCGGGCAGGCTCTTATTGAGGGCGTAATGATGAGCGGAGTGAAAAAAGGAGCTATGGCTTGCAGGCTTCCCAGCGGTGAAATTGATCTTGAAGTCTGGGATAAAAAGCCTGTTACGGCATGGTACAGGAGAACGCCTATTATAAGAGGTCTGTTTAATTTCGGCTCTTCCATGAAGGAGGGCTACAGATGCCTTATGAAATCCGCTGAAAAGCAGATGGACGACGAGGAAGCGCAAGAGGATGAGAAGCTTAGTGATAAGGCAGTAAGCGCTATTATGAGTGTTGCAATGGTCATAGGTATTGTAATCGCTGTCGGTCTATTTGTAATTCTTCCTAAAAAACTTGTGCCTCTGATTCATCCCCTGACAGCAAATAGAATACTTCAGTCGTTTGCAGAGGGGATTCTTAAGATCATACTTTTTATTCTTTATCTTTCTGCAACCTTGCTTATGAAGGATCAGCGCCGTACATATGAATATCACGGAGCAGAGCACAAGACAATAGCCTGTCTGGAAGCAGGACTTGAACTGAACGTGGAAAATGTTAAGAAACAGCGTAGATTTCATCCTCGCTGCGGAACAAGCTTTATCTTTATAACTCTCATCATAAGCATACTTGTTATGTGTATGGTTCCGTTCCGTGAGCCTTGGCTGAGGGTTGTTTCAAGCCTTATACTGCTTCCGGTTATGGTTGGTATATCCTATGAATTAATAAGAATAGCCGGACGTTATACTAATACATTTACAAGGATTATTTCAGCGCCCGGACTCTGGATACAGCGTCTTACCACAAGAGAACCGGACGCTTCACAAATTGAAACTGCTATTGCCGCTATAAAGCCGTGTATTCCGGAAAACCCTGAGGAGGATAAGTGGTGACGCCGTCCGAACTTTATTTTCATATATCCCGTTCTCTTGAAAACGGGGGTATTGAGGATTCACGCTTTGAGGCTATGTGCATTACTGAGCATATAACCGGAATGAAGCTTCAGCGGCTGCTTCTGGAACGCAGTGAGATAGATAAATCAAAGCTGACAGAAGCAGATAAGCTTATCAGAAAGAGAATCTTAGGAGAACCTTTGCAGTATCTTCTCGGTGAATGGGAGTTTTACGGTCTGCCCTTTTATGTGGGAGAAGGTGTGCTTATTCCGAGAGCGGATACTGAAACTCTTGCGGAGCTTGCTGTTGAAGAGGCGAAGAAGAACGGGTATTACAGAATATTGGACTTGTGCAGCGGTACAGGGTGTATAGCCTGCGCTGTTGAGGCTCATGTACCCGACGCTGACATTACGGCGGTTGAGATTTCAGATAAGGCGGTTTCTTATCTGAAAAGAAATATTCAACTTAATAAATCAAAAGTAAAGATTTTAAAAGAAGATGTCTTAAAAAGCGAAACCGCAGAAAAATTTAAGAATGCAGACATGATACTCTGCAATCCGCCGTATCTTACAAAAGAGGATATGCAGAATCTTCAGCTTGAAGTGCAGTCTGAACCTGAATCGGCTCTGTTCGGCGGGGACGATGGACTTTTCTTTTACCGCAATATTACGAATATATGGAAAAATGTTCTTTCAGCCGGAGGTATGCTTGTCTATGAAATAGGAATGGGACAGGAATCAGATGTTGCTGAAATTTTGAAAGAAAACGGATTTAATAATATTACTTATAAAAAAGACCTATCCGGAATAACCAGGGTTGTGTCCGGTATTAAAGGTTGACTTATGGAGGAATCTTATGGCTAAAGCAGACTTGAAAAAGAAAGGCAAGGCTCTTGTTATCCCTGCTACTAAGGAAGATAAGAAAAAGGCGCTGGAAAGTGCACTTGCACAAATAGAAAAAAATTACGGCAAGGGAGCCGTAATCAAACTGGGAGCAAATACTACCATGCAGGTAGATTCTATACCCACAGGTTCTATGGGGCTTGACATGGCTCTTGGTATAGGAGGCGTTCCTAAGGGAAGAATAGTTGAGCTTTACGGACCGGAAAGCTCCGGCAAGACAACCGTTGCCCTGCACGTAATTGCCGAAGCACAGAAGCTGGGCGGAGAAGTGGCTTTTGTAGACGTTGAACACGCTCTTGATCCTAAATATGCTGCGGCTCTGGGAGTCGATGTTGACAACCTGCTTGTATCACAGCCGGACAGCGGTGAACAGGCTCTGGAAATAATGGAGGCTCTTGTACGTTCGGGCGCTATCGACGTTGTGGTTCTTGACTCTGTTGCAGCCTTGACAACAAAGGCTGAAATTGACGGAAATATGGGCGATTCAAATGTAGGTCAGCTTGCGAGACTGATGTCACAGGCTATGAGAAAGCTGACTCCGCTCCTTTCAAAAACAAACTGCGTTGCTATATTTATTAATCAGATAAGAGAAAAAATCGGCGTTATTTACGGAAGCCCTGAAACTACTCCGGGCGGACGTGCGCTAAAATTCTATTCTTCTGTTATTATTGACGTAAGAAAAGGCGATGTTATTAAGGACGGTACTGATGTTATCGGTTCAAGAACTAAAATTAAGGTAAAGAAAAACAAATTGGCTCCTCCGTTTAAGGAATGCGAATTTGATATTATTTACGGAAAAGGCATTTCCCGTGTAGGAGAAGTCCTTGATATGGCAGTTGAGCTTGATATTGTAAACAAAAGCGGCGCATGGTTCAGCTTTGACGGACAGAAGCTGGGGCAGGGACGTGATAATGCCAAGAAGACCCTTGAAAGCAATGAAGAGCTGATGAAAGAAATTGAAAAGAGAATAAATGAAAACAAGGACGCTCTTGAGATCGTTGCTGTTTCGGCAAAGAAAAAAAGCAAGCTTGAATTGGCAGCTGAAAAGGCGGCTGAAAATTCTTCAGGGGATATTTCTCAGGTAATAGATTCAACTGAAACAGATGATTATGAATCTCTTGATCCGGTAGTGAACGCCGAAGATGATTTTGAAGAATTTACGCCGGCGGACTGATAAGCTATGACGGTTACTTCAGTTGAAAAATACAAGGGCGAAACAATGTGCGTAATTTTTGACGGGGATAAAAGAACTTATCTCCATAGGGAGCTTGTCAGCAAATATTCGTTAAAGCCCTTGACTGAAATTACTCATGATGAACTGACGGAAATTCTTTATGCTTCCGAGCTGAGGCGTGCGTCCAGACGTGCGATGTATCTTATCAACGAGCGTGATTATTCCTATATCGAACTATTTGAAAAGCTGAGCAAAAATTACGATGAAGATATTTGCTTTGAAGTTGCGGATAAAATGGCTCAGAAGGGTTTTATTAACGACAGGCGGTATGCTTCACAAATTGTGTACTCGTATATGGAATGTAAGCGCTACGGTCCTAAAAGAGTCCGTCAGGAGCTTTATAAGAGAGGTATCAGAGGTTCCCTCGCTGAAGAAGCTTTGGAGGAATATGCGGACGGGACTTTTGAAAGGCTGTGTTCGGTAATTGAACAGAAGTACTCATGGGAGCTTTGTGATAAGGAAGATTTAAAAGCAGTTAATAAAGTAAAAAACGCCCTTGTCAGGTTAGGTTATGATTATGATGACATCAATGCTGCTGTCAGGGAATTTTTAGAAGATAACTAAAGGAGAAAACGGTTATGCCGATTAAAGTAGGAATGGTTTCGCTGGGGTGTTCAAAAAATCTTGTGGATTCGGAAAGAATGCTCAGCAAATTCAGAAAAAGGGGTTATCAGCTTGTAACTGAGCCGGGACTTTCAGATATAGCAGTAGTCAATACGTGCGGATTCATTCAGTCTGCCAAGGAAGAGGCAATTGAAACTATTCTTGAAATATGCAAGCTCAAGGAAGAGGGTACAGTAAAGAAAATTATTGTTACCGGCTGTCTTTCAGAGCGCTACAGGGAGGAAACAGCAGAGCTTTTTCCGGAAGCGGACGCTGTTGTCGGCATAGGCTGTCAGGAAGAAATCATAGATATTATCGACAGGGTTCTTGCAAATGAAAGGGTTGTGCAGTTTGATAAGAAAACTAAGCTGCCCCTTACAGGAGATAGAATCATATCAACACTTCCGTTTTTTGCATATCTTAAAATAGCAGAAGGGTGCAGTAACTGCTGTTCTTATTGTGCTATTCCTGGAATCAGAGGACCATTTCGAAGCGTACCTATGGAAGATGTGCTCAAAGAGGCTGGTTGGCTGGCAGATAACGGTGTAACAGAAGTTATTGTTATTGCTCAGGATACAACAAGATATGGAGAGGACCTCTATGGCGTTTCTAAGCTTCCTGAGCTTTTGAAAGAGCTTTGCAGAATCGATAAGCTGAGATGGATAAGAGTGCTGTACTGCTATCCTGAGCGCATTACAGACGAACTATTGGACGTAATTGCAGGCGAACCTAAAATAGTTAAATATATGGATATTCCTATACAGCACTGCTGTGAGGAGATTCTTGAAAAAATGAACCGAGGCGGAAACGAACGTCAGCTAAGAGAACTGATGACTAAAATCAGGAATAAAATTCCGGGTATGGTGATCCGTACAACTCTAATAACAGGTTTTCCTGGAGAAACAGAGCAGCATTTTGAACAGCTTGCAGAATTTGTTAAGGATATGCGTTTTGACAGACTTGGCTGTTTTCCTTACTCTCAGGAGGAGGGTACTAAAGCCGCAGGTTTTGAAAATCAGCTTGAAGATGATGTCAAGGCCCATAGAGCTGATATAATTATGGAACAGCAGCAGCTTATCAGCGAACAAAAGAATGCGCAGCAGCTTGGCAAAAGCTTTGAAGTCGTTGTTGAAGGATTCGATAAATGGGGCGAATGTTATTTCGGCAGGACTGCCGGAGATGCTCCGGACATTGACGGAAAAGTGTTTTTTACCAGCGAAAGCAAGCTTGAATTAGGACAGTATGTAGATATACTTGTTACTGATACCCTTGATTATGATTTGATTGGAGAGGTGATCGCCCATGAATCTGCCCAATAAGCTAACACTTCTGAGGGCTTTGCTTGTACCGGTTTTTATAGTTTTTGCTTTGATTGATAAGATTCCGCTGAACTATACGGCGGCTTTGATTGTGTTTGCTCTGGCATCGCTGACAGACGCTCTTGACGGACATATCGCAAGGAAAAATAATCTTGTTACCACATTCGGCAAGTTTCTTGATCCTCTTGCGGATAAGGTGCTTGTAATATCTGCATTGGCAGTATTTGTTGATTTAGGAATAATCAGCGCTGTTCCTTTTGTCATAATTATTGCAAGAGAATTTATGGTTTCAGGACTTCGGCTGGTTGCCGCTGACAGCAGGATAGTTGTAGCCGCCGGTTTTTGGGGTAAGCTTAAAACTGCCTTTACAATGGCAGCAATAGTTTTTATTCTGCTTATGATGGCTGTATCCTCCGATTTTAATTGGTTCGGTTTAGATGTAACTGAAACTTTTATAAAAATATTTGATTACATTACTCAGGCGCTTATCTGGATTTCAACTGCTCTGACAGTGATATCCGGCTGTGTTTATCTTAAAGGCTATTGGAAGCTTATAGATACTGATAAATAGTTTATTGAACCGGAAAGCTGCAAAGCTTTCCGGTTTTTATTACTCTACGGAGCGTTTATTGCAATATCATCATTTTGCTGGTAAAATAATAACAGGAGGTGGGCAAATGGATTGTGCTAAAATTGGAAGATTGATCTATACCCTGAGAACGGAAAGAAGGCTTACTCAGCAGCAGCTTGCAGATTGCCTTAATATAAGCGATAAAGCAGTTTCAAAGTGGGAAAGGGGATTGGGCTGTCCTGATGTTTCACTTTTATCGGAGCTTTCTGAAGTTCTGGAGGTAGACCTTAAAAATCTTCTATCCGGTGAAATAAATATAAATGATTATATAGGAGGTAATATGAAAAATTTAAAATTTTATCGTTGTCCGGTTTGCGGAAATATTATTACGGAAATGTCCGGAGCTTCAATTTCCTGCTGCGGAAAAGTGCTTCATGAGCTTACGCCGCAAAAAGCTGATGAATCTGAAAAACTCAGTGTTGAACTAATTGACGGAGAATACTTTATATCATCTGATCATGAAATGTCAAAGGAGCACTATATATCGTTTTCTGCATTTGTCAACGGGGAAAGTATGATTCTGCGGCGTCATTATCCAGAGTGGAATTTTGGGGCTTATATCCCCAGAAAAGGACGCGGTAAGCTTTTGTGGTATTGCACAAAGCATGGATTATTCTATCAGTTTATATGAAAAAAGCCGGCAGTTATATTTATGACTGCCGGTCTGTTTTTTATTATTTGTCTGTATCTCTGAAACTGAAAACGCATCCGCAGTAGTCCTGCCTGTAAATATCAAACATTCTGCAAAGCTCAATGGAGCGCTTATAACCATTTTTCTTTTTAAAGTCTGAAAAAAGATATGTGACCTGATGAATATTTTCAAGGTCTTCTCCTGTCTGATTAATATATAAGGCGTTTTTATGCGGGCTTACAGTAAGTGTAGTGGCAAAATAATCTGCATTTTGTTTTTCAGCCGCCAATGCAGCGGCTTCCATACGCATTTTTATGCAGATATGACAGCGTTCTCCTCCCTCTGGTTCTGATTCAAATCCCTGGACTTTGCTGAAAAAAATATCCGGATCGTATTCCCCTTCAATAATTTCAACGCTGTTTTCAAGCTGCATTGACTTTATAACCTTATATTGTGCTTCAAGGCGTTTTTTATATTCTTCTTCAGGATGAATGTTAGGATTGTAAAAATAAAGTTTGATATAAAAAAACTGAGTTAAGTATTCAAGCACGTAACTGCTGCAAGGTCCGCAGCAGCTATGAAGTAAAAGGACAGGTTTTGTATCCCTTAAAGAAATTTCTTTCAAGACTAAATCAAGCTCACGCTGAAAATTACGTTTATTCTCCATTTGAATTTGTCCTCCCTGTTTCAGCCGGCTGATTTGTACTGTTAAGATATTGTATGATTCCTCCGGAAATGCTTTCTGCAAGCTTGTCGGTATTATCTAAAATCCATATTGTATGATTCCTCCGGAAATGCTTTCTGCAAGCTTGTCGGTATTATCTAAAATCCATTTGGCATAATCTTCTGAAGTGTGGGACTCTACTTCAACAAAGCATATAGCTGACTTTGCCTTGTCCACTTCATATAGATATTCCGAGGTTTCTGTGCCGTCCTTGATTCCCCTGTCTGCCGTAGGCGTTAAAGCTGATACAGCGTCGTAAATGTATTCAGAAAGTATTTTACTTCCGCTTAGATTAGGATTATAAAAGCATACTGTTCCGGAACCTTTATCGTCTTCAGAGTCGTCATTTGAATGTATCGCCACATAAGCGTCTACCTTAAGATTATTTGCTGAAGCTACCTTTTCTTTTAGTGGGCAGTCTTCCGGCGCTTCATAAACAATAATACCATTTTGTTCCAGCTTAGATTTAATTTTTAAGCTTAAATTCCTCATTGCCTCAGCTTCATTTGTTTCACCTGCGGCATATGTGTTGTCCTGTTGATTAGACGGGCTGAGATATACAGTTTTAGGCGGTTCGGTCGTTTCGTCTGAAACAGAGGTTTCATTGGCGGTTTGGTCAGGCTTTTCTTTTTTATCACCGAAAATCCATGTTAGGACTATTAAAAAAAGGAGAAATAAAATTACAGCTCCTATAAGTCTGTCATATCTCACCTTTGGCTTTCTTTGATTTTTATTTGCCATGATACGCTCCCTCAATATTATTATGCTGTAATTATACATTATTTTTATTAAAAAGTAAAGCGGCGGCAATCCCTTATTTCGGAGATTGCCGCCTATTTTATTTAAATCATAAGTTCGCAGACAAGATTAGAAAATTCTACCGGATCTTCAACAGGCATTCCCTCTATCATAAGAGCCTGATTATAGAGCAGACGGCTGTATTTTTCAACCTTTTCCTTATCAGTAGTATAAAGCTTTTTCAGTGTTTCGAATACAGGGTGCTCAGGATTAATTTCAAGAACCTTATCAGCCTTTACCTTTTGGTCGTTAGGCATTGAGTTGAGTACCTTTTCCATTTCGACAGAAAGAGCGCCGTCGCTGGTAAGGCATACGGGATGTGTCTTAAGTCTTCTGGAAAGTCTTACTGTTTTAACCTTTCCGTCAAGCTTTTCCTGCATAAACCCAAATAGATCCTTGGATTCCTCTTCTTTTTCCTTTAGTTCTTCCTTTTCTTCAGGTGTTTCAATATCAAGGTCGCCTGCTGATACTGACTTAAATTCCTTATCATTGTAACTCATAAGCATTCTTATAGCAAATTCGTCAACATTGTCAGTAAAGTAAAGAATTTCAAAACCCTTATCCTTGACAAGTTCTGTCTGAGGGAGATGATCAATTCTGGATATGCTTTCTCCGCAGGCATAGTAAATATACTTTTGGCTCTCAGGCATTCGTGAAACATATTCTTCGAGTGTCACAAGCTTATTTTCACTTGAAGAATGGAACATAAGAAGATCCTTGACAGCGTCCTTGTTGGAACCGTAATTATTATAAACGCCGAATTTAAGCTGCAATCCGAACGCCTTATAAAATTCTTCGTATTTTTCTCTATTGTTTTTAAGAAGCTTGGTAAGCTCATTTTTAATTGTTCTCTCAAGGCTTTTGGCGATAAGCTTAAGCTGGCGGTCATGCTGGAGCATTTCTCTTGAAATGTTCAGTGAAAGGTCCTCAGAATCTACAAGACCCTTTACAAAGCTAAAGTGGTCGGGGAGAAGATCAGCGCACTTATCCATAATCAGAACGCCGCTGGAATAAAGCTGAAGTCCCTTTTCGTATTCCTTGGAGTAATAGTCATACGGAGCCTTTGACGGGATATAAAGCAATGCGTTGTATGTTGCCGTACCCTCAGCCTTTGTATGAATATGGATCAGCGGATCGGTAAAATCAAAGAATTTTTCCTTATAGAAGCTGTTGTAATCCTCATCTTTAAGCTCGCTTTTATTTTTTCTCCAGATGGGAACCATGCTGTTAAGAGTGATGTTTTCAGTATAGTCCTCATATTCGTTTTCTGTTCCCTCTTTCAGGCGGCTTTTCTGCATGTCCATTTTAACAGGGAAACGGATATAATCAGAATATTTTTTTACCAGTGACTGTATCTTATACTGCTCAAGATATTCGTCATAGTTTTCATCATCAGTATTATCTTTCAGAACCAGTGTAATTTCTGTGCCGGGATTTTCTTTTGTGCATTCCTCAATAGAGTAGCCCTCTGCGCCGGAGGAAGTCCATTTAAAAGCCTTATCGCTGCCATAAGCCTTAGAAATAACAGTTACTTCCTTAGCAACCATGAAAGCTGAGTAGAATCCTACGCCAAACTGACCGATTATGTCCACATCTTCTTCAAGCTTATTTTCATTTTTAAATTTGAACGAACCGCTGTTTGCAATGGTACCAAGATTATTTTCAAGCTCGTCCTCAGTCATGCCGATGCCGTTATCGCTGATTTTAAGAGTTCTTGCTGTCTTATCTGTTTTTATTTCAATTGCAAAATCGTCCTTATTCAGACCAACCTTATCGTCTGTAAGAGATTTAAAATAAAGCTTGTCTATGGCGTCGCTTGCGTTGGATATAAGTTCTCTTAAAAAGATTTCCTTATGTGTATAAATTGAATTAATCATAAGATCCAGAAGACGTCTGGATTCTGCTTTAAATTCTTTTTTTTCCATATTTGGTCAGCTCCGTTTTATATATTTAGCACTCGACACCATCGAGTGCTAAATATAAGTATAAATACTTTCAGGAGAAAAATCAATAAAATTCACTGAAATTTAATATTATGTTTACAATTTGTTAATAATTAGCAGGAACAAGCTCTATGCATCTGCATATATTCTTCAAGGGTCAGCCCCAGTCGATTTATGCATCCGGCGTGTTTGGTACCCACATATCGGTAATGCCATGGCTCGTAAATAATTCCGGTTATGTGCTCCTTGCCTTTAGGATAACGAAGAATGTATCCGAATCTGTGTGCATTTTTTTGAAGCCAGGCAAATTCAGGAGTGTTTTCAAATTCTTCTGAAATATCTCCCTGCCAGTCCATGGAGGAAATGTCTGCGGCAAGACCGGCATTATGTTCACTGTATCCGGGAACAGCTATACTTTGTGCAGTCAGCTCAGCCGCCTTTTCATAGCTTATTCCGCGGAACATATATTTATCAGTGCTTTCGTCGAATAAGCCCTTCTGATAAGCAATACTCCGGTAGGCTGAAAAAACCCTTAAGCAGATTCCCTCGGACGCGGCGGCGCATATCATGGCTTTCATAGACAATGCGGCATTCTTTTCAAGAGAATAACCTCCGCCGATATCCATTAGGTTTGGGCAGTAGTTTTCCGGAATGGGATTGTCCTTATTTATTAAAATCAGTTTCATATTAGTAGTCCTTTCTGTTCTTATAAAAGATTATATGCGTACAAACCGGATAAAATGACTGCTGTAATTGACTTTTAAAGGGGTAAAGTATATAATAAAATCAGATAATAACAAGTTAGAGGAGGCAGAGATGAGCAGACGAATTTCACTTGAAGCGGCAGATTTTGACAGTCAGATTAATGAACTTGTGTTTTACGGCGAAGATACAGACCGCACTGAGGCGACTGAAAAGCTTAAGAAGATTATGGCAAGAATTATCAAAGACGATCTCACTAAAAGGCAGAGGGAAATAATCGTACTTTACTATTATAGACAGCAGGGCATATCGGAAATTGCCGAAACTCTTGGTGTGGCTCCGTCCACTGTTTCAAGAACAATAAAAAGGGCAAGAGATAACATTTATCGCTATTTAAAATATTATTTTTTATGAGGTACTTATGAATACGCCAATTTATGACTTTTTAAAAGAATATGCAGATAAAAATACTGCAAGGCTTCATATGCCGGGGCACAAGGGAAAATCTCCTTTGCCGGAGCTTGAAAAGCTGTATTCTTTGGATATTACGGAAATCAGCGGTGCAGACAGTCTTTTTGAAGCAGACGGCATTATAAAGGAAAGTGAAAAGAACGCTTCTGCACTGTTCAAAACAGAGGAAACCTGTTACTCGGCAGGCGGCTCTACTCTCTGCATACAGGCAATGCTTGCAGTTATGAAAATGGAGGGCAGGCGTTTAGTCGCTGTTAGAAATGTGCATAGATCCTTTATTTCAGCTTGTGCATTTCTTAACATAGAACCGGAATGGATCTATCCGGTCTATTCAAATGGAATACTCTCCGGTGAGATCCCCATGGATAAGGTTGAAAATAAAATTTCCGGAGGAAATGCGTGCCTTTATGTCACATCACCTGATTACCTCGGCAAACAAGCGGATATATCTAAACTTTCTGAACTTTGCAGAAAGTATGATGCTTTTCTTATAGTTGATAATGCACATGGGGCGCATACCGCATTTGCAGGGAAACACCCAATTGCCTGCGGCGCTGATATGTGCTGCGATTCAGCTCATAAAATGCTTCCGGCGCTTACAGGAGGAGCGTATCTTCATATTGGCAATAAGCGGTTTTGCAATGCTGTTAAACACGCAATGTCGCTTTTTGGCTCAACAAGTCCCAGTTATCTGATATTGGCTTCTCTTGACCTCTGCAACAGGTACATAGAACAGGAAATAGATAATGATATAAATAGGGTTCTTTCAGCATTGGCAAGGCTCAGAAAAGAAATCTCATGCAGGTATGAAATTTACAGCGGAGAGCCATTCCATCTTACTATTTTATGCAGAGGAGATATTCTTGCACTGGAGCTAAGAACCAGAAATATTGAATGTGAGTATTCTGATAAAGGCTGTATTGTACTTTTGTTTTCTCCTCTGACAAGCGTTAAGGAAATAGAATATGTTCAGAAAGCGCTTATGGAATTTGAACCAATACCGTCTGAGGATAACGGATTTATTGATTTTCCTGTAATGGAACAGAGTTTGCCTATTGCTGAGGCGGCGCTTGCAAAATTTGAACCAGTACCGGTGGAAAAGGCAGTCGGCAGAATTTGCGGAGCAGTTAATGTTCCGTGTCCTCCTGCTGTCCCCATTGCAGTCAGCGGAGAAATTATAAGTGATGAATGCGTTAAAATTTATAAAAGGTATGGCATTTTAACCGTAAATGTGTTAAAATAATAAGTACAATATATTTTGAAAGGATTTACCTGTATGAAACTTATTTTTGCAATTGTAAACGGCGACGATAGTCAGTCGGTTTCAAAGGCATTGACAAAAAAAGGTTTTTTTGCTACTAAGCTTGCTTCTACCGGCGGATTCCTGAGCGCTGGAAATACTACATTTTTAATTTGTACTGAGGATTTTCTGGTAGATGAAGTTTTGGATATTATAAAGGCTAAAAGTCATAAAAGGAAGCAGTATGTGCCGTCTGCGCCATCACTGGGCATTGGTTCATACGATTCTTTTCCCGTTGAGGTTTCTGTTGGCGGAGCTACGGTTTTTGTAACTGATGTTGAACGGTTTGAAAAGGTATGATTGAAGGTAATAATTTTATCCTGGATACCTTCGGTTCTATGTTTAAAAGCGGCAGACTTGCCCATTCTTTTCTTATTTACGGTGAAAAGGGACTCGGTAAAAAGGAAATCGCTATGTATTTGGCACAGGCTCTTTTATGTGAAAAAAATACCGGAATACCCTGCGGTAAATGCCGCTCTTGCAGCAATGCCGCTTCTAAGGCTCATCCTGATTTGATTTTTCCGGAAAAATCCGGAAAGCTTGAAACCTATTCTGTTGAAACCTGCCGTTTTGTTCGTACAGATTCATATGTAAAACCAAATGACGGCGAAAGAAAGGTTTATGTTTTCAGCGATTGTTCTGATATTCAGACGGCTGCGCAAAATGCTATGCTGAAAATAATTGAAGAGCCGCCGGATTATGCCTACTTTATTTTTACGGCAGAATCAAAGGAAGTTTTTCTTCCAACGGTTCTTTCAAGGGTCATATCTTTGCCGGCTTCTTTATGTACTGAAAATGAATGCGCAAGGATTCTTGAAGCCAGAGGCTTTGACAGGGAGCAGATAAAGGAAGCTTACTCAAGCTTCGGCAGAAATGCAGGTATGTGCATAGAATATATTCAAAATGAAAATCTGAGGAATACGGTGGCGTTGACAAGAAAAGCCGCTGAGAGTATAATAAAAAGAGATGAATATGATTTTCTTGTAACAGCTGCTGATCCGCTTTTGAAGGACAGGACAACGGCGCTTATGTTTCTGAGAATGCTGGATAACATTATTCGGGATTCGGTTGTGTGTAAGATAAATCCTGAAATGAGTTTTGCCGGCTGTTCAAAGAAAGCCGCAAGGGAGCTGTCAGAACGATTATCGGTTTCTTCAGCCGTAAGGATACATAAATTTATTGCTTCTGCGGCAGATGATATTTCGTCGAATGTTAATTTATCGCTTATATTTTCTGCTTTGTGCGGAGAAATTATGGGATATTGAAAATATAGAACCGGATAAATAATCCGGCTGGGAGATAATATATGGTTGAAATTATAGGAGTACGTTTTAAGACTGGAGGAAAAGTTTATTATTTTTCCCCAAAGGATATTGTGTTCACTCTTGAGGACAAGGCTATTGTAGAAACTTCAAGGGGAGTAGAGTGCGGAGAGGTTGTAATTGCCAACAGAATGGTTGATGAATCTGAGATTGTGCCTCCTCTTAAAGAGGTTATCAGAATGGCAACGCCTAATGACATGAAGATTGTTGAAAAAAACCGCATTAAGGAAGCCGAGGCATTTAAGATTTGTGAGGAAAAAATTGCTTTCAGAAAGCTGAATATGCATCTTGTGGATGTTGAATGCACCTTTGATAATAATAAGCTTTTATTTTATTTTACTTCGGAAAGCCGAGTTGATTTTCGTGAACTGGTAAAGGATTTGGCAGCAATTTTCCGTACACGAATAGAGCTTCGGCAGATAGGTGTTAGAGATGAGGCTAAAATATTAGGCGGTCTGGGGATATGCGGAAGAGAGTTTTGCTGTAAGGGTTATCTGGGCGAATTTCAGCCGGTTTCAATTAAAATGGCTAAGGAACAGGGACTATCACTTAATCCAACAAAAATTTCCGGAACCTGCGGAAGGCTTATGTGCTGTCTTAAGCATGAACAGCATTCCTATGAGGAGCTGCTTAAGATTACTCCTAAGGTGGGGGCTTTTGTAAAAACTCCTGAATGCAAGGGTTATGTTGAAGAGGTTAATCTTATTACAGGCAAGCTTAAGGTTATGCCGGAGAAAAATGACGTTCCGATTTATGTCAGCAGGGAAGATGTTAAGATTATTAAGGATTCCCAGATAAAGGTAAACAAGGAAGAGATTAAGGCGTTAAAGGAACTTGAAGATAAATAAGATCAACGGCGATGCATTTGCATCGCCGTTTTTTGCGGATAAAGAAAGAAATCCCCTGTATCAGCCGATACAGGGGATAACTTTTATCTCAAAGGTTCAAAGTTGTCAATTGACAAGCTTTAAACTTTTGATAATATTATTACTTATTTGAAATAGCAGCCTGAGCAGCAGCGAGTCTTGCAATCGGAACACGGAATGGTGAGCAAGATACATATGTCAGACCGAGCTTGTGGCAGAATTCAACAGATGAAGGATCGCCGCCGTGCTCACCGCAGATACCGATGTGCATTTCAGGACGAACTTCCTTACCCATCTTAACAGCCATATCCATAAGCTTGCCTACGCCTGTCTGGTCGAGCTTAGCAAATGGATCGTTCTCGAAGATCTTAGCGTCATAGTAAGCGTCAAGGAACTTACCGGCGTCATCTCTTGAGAAACCGAATGCCATCTGTGTGAGGTCGTTTGTACCGAAGCAGAAGAATTCAGCTTCCTTAGCAATTTCGTCAGCTGTAAGAGCAGCTCTTGGAATTTCGATCATTGTACCAACCTCATACTTAAGGTCAGAACCGGATTCAGCAATTACCTGATCAGCAGTCTTAACAACAGCGTTCTTAACATACTTAAGTTCCTTAATGTCGCCGATAAGCGGAATCATGATTTCAGGAACGATTGTCCAGTCAGGGTGATTCTTTGATACGTTGATAGCAGCCTTGATAACAGCCTTTGTCTGCATTACAGCAATTTCAGGATATGTTACAGCAAGACGGCAGCCACGGTGACCCATCATTGGGTTAAATTCGTGGAGTGAAGCGATGATAGCCTTGATTCTTTCAACAGATTTACCCTGTGCGTCAGCAAGAGCCTTGATGTCTTCTTCTTCAGTCGGAACGAATTCGTGAAGCGGAGGATCAAGGAATCTGATTGTAACAGGGCAGCCTTCAAGAGCTTCGTAAAGAGCTTCAAAGTCAGCCTGCTGCATTGGTTCGATCTTATCAAGAGCAGCTTCTCTTTCTTCAACAGTGTCAGAGCAGATCATTTCACGGAAAGCGCCGATTCTGTCCGGTTCAAAGAACATATGTTCTGTACGGCAGAGACCGATACCTTCAGCGCCGAGTTCTCTTGCCTTCTTAGCGTCAGCAGGTGTATCAGCGTTTGTTCTAACTTTAAGAACTCTATACTTGTCAGCCCAAGACATGATTCTTTCAAATTCGCCGGCAATTACAGCGTCAACAGTTGGGATGATACCATCATAGATGTTACCGGTTGAACCGTCGATTGAGATATAATCGCCTTCAGCAAAAGTCTTGCCGCCGAGAGTAAACTTCTTGTTAGCTTCGTCCATAACGATATCGCCGCAGCCTGATACGCAGCATGTACCCATTCCGCGGGCAACAACGGCAGCGTGTGAAGTCATACCTCCGCGAACTGTGAGGATACCCTGTGCAGCCTTCATACCTGTGATGTCTTCAGGTGATGTTTCGAGACGAACAAGAACAACCTTTTCGCCTTTTTCGTGCCAAGCAACAGCGTCGTCAGCTGTAAATACAACCTTACCGCAGGCAGCGCCAGGAGAAGCGCCGAGACCCTTGCCCATCGGAGCAGCAGCCTTAAGAGCAGCAGAGTCAAACTGTGGGTGAAGAAGTGTGTCCAGGTTTCTTGGATCGATCATAGCAACAGCTTCTTCTTCAGTTCTCATGCCTTCATCAACAAGGTCGCAGGCGATCTTGAGAGCTGCCTGAGCTGTTCTCTTGCCGTTTCTTGTCTGGAGCATGAAAAGCTTTCTGTCCTGAATTGTAAATTCCATGTCCTGCATATCTCTGTAGTGATTTTCAAGAGTTGAGCAAACAGACTTGAACTGATCAAATACTTCAGGCATGATTTCAGCCATCTTAGCGATAGGCATAGGAGTTCTTACGCCGGCAACAACGTCTTCGCCCTGAGCGTTCATAAGGAATTCGCCCATGAGCTTCTTTTCGCCGGTAGCAGGATCTCTTGTAAATGCAACACCTGTACCTGATTCATCGGACCAGTTACCGAATGCCATTTCCTGTACGTTAACAGCAGTACCCCATGAATAAGGGATATCGTTGTCTCTTCTGTATACGTTAGCTCTTGGGTTATCCCATGAACGGAATACGGCCTTAACAGCGCCCATGAGCTGTTCCTTAGGATCAGTCGGGAATTCTGCGCCGATCTTTTCCTTATATTCAGCCTTAAACTGTGAAGCGAGTTCCTTAAGGTCTTCAGCTGTAAGGTCAACGTCTTCAGTAACGCCCTTCTTAGCCTTCATTTCGTCGATAAGCTCTTCAAAGTACTTCTTGCCGACTTCCATAACAACGTCGGAATACATCTGAATAAATCTTCTGTAACAGTCCCAAGCCCATCTTTCGTTGCCTGTTTTCTTAGCAACAACGTCAACAACCTCTTCGTTAAGACCGAGGTTAAGAATTGTATCCATCATACCAGGCATGGAAGCTCTTGCGCCTGAACGAACAGAAACGAGAAGCGGATTTTCAAGATCTCCGAACTTCTTGCCTGTGATTTCTTCCATTTTTACGATATGTTCGTTAATCTGTGCCTGAATCTCATCATTGATCTGACGGTCGTCCTCATAGTACTGTGTACAAGCTTCAGTTGAGATTGTAAAGCCCTGAGGAACGGGAAGACCGAGTTTGGTCATTTCAGCGAGGTTAGCGCCCTTGCCGCCGAGAAGTTCTCTCATTGTAGCGTCGCCCTCAGAAAATAGATAAACCCATTTTTTGCTCATTGGTTTATACCTCCAGATATTTTAATACTTCACAGACCGGAAAAAGCCGGTCCGGTTAATGAATATTATACCATATATTCCAGCTAAATACCATACCTTTTTAAAAAAAACTTTAAATTGTTTTTTTGGCATTATTCACAAAAATTTTGATATTTAGAAAAATATTCAAAAATGACTTGAAAAATCCAATAAATATTGTCATAATATATTAATATGATAATTAGATTTATGATATAAAAAGCACATAACGGAGGGCACAAAATGAACAATGCAGTAATTCTTGCCGGAGGACAGGGCAAAAGAATGAAGGCTGATATCCCCAAGCCGATGTTCAAGGTACTCGGCGAACCTATGCTTGAATGGGTAATCAAGGCGTGCGAGGGCGCTGATATTACGGAGCTTTGCATAGTAACGGGGTTTATGTCAGAAGTGATAGATGAATATCTTAACGGACGCTACGAATCAGTGATCCAGAGTGAAAGACTGGGAACAGGCCATGCGGTAATGCAGGCTGTTCCGTTTATGAAGCGCCGCAGCGGAGGAAATACTCTTGTTCTCTGCGGAGACGCACCGTTTATAGACAGCAAAACTATTGGAAATGCCCTGAAGCTCCATGTAAGCGAGGGAAATTCCGTGACTGTAATTACTGCTGAAATAGAGAATCCCAAAGGTTACGGAAGAATTGTCAGAAGCGGGGACGGAATAAGCTGTATTGTGGAGGAAAAGGACGCTAATCCTCAGCAGCGTGAGATAAGGGAAGTTAATTCCGGAGCGTACTGGTTCAAAACAGACGATCTGCTGGAATATTTGGGTGAGCTTACCCAAAATAATTCTCAGGGTGAATATTATCTTACTGATTCAGTCTTTATTGCGCTGAACAAGGGCAGAAGAGTCAATGCATATATATCGGAAAATCCTGACGTGGTTTTGGGAGCAAACGACAGAAAAGGACTGCTTGAGCTTAATACAGCGGCGAGAATGGCGGTTATTGAAAAGCATCTTGAAAACGGAGTTGAGTTTACCTGCACTGACGGAGTAGTTATCGGAAGAGATGTTGTTATTGAAAGCGGAACTGAAATAATGGCAGGAACTCAGCTTAGGGGTAATACTGTGATTGGAAAGGACTGCCGTATAGGCCCCAACTGCATTATCGATAACTGTGAAATAAAGGATGGAGTAAGCCTTAATTATGTTCAGGCTTTTGAATCTGTTATTGAGGCGGGCGTAAAGATTGGTCCGTGGGTTCATATCCGTCCGGGAAGCCATATTATGAGCGGTGTAAAGATTGGCGACTTTGTTGAAATAAAAAATTCAACTATAGGAGAGGGAACAGCAGTTGCCCATCTTACTTATGTAGGCGACAGCGATGTTGGAAAGAAAGTAAACTTCGGCTGCGGTACTGTTACTGTTAACTATGACGGAATTGTAAAAAGCCGCTGTGAAATCGGAGACAACTGCTTTATCGGCTGCAACACAAATCTTATTGCTCCTGTAAAGCTGGGCAAGGCTGTTTATACTGCCGCAGGAACAACCATAACTAAAGATGTTCCCGATTATGCTCTTGCTATTGACAGAGGCGTTGTGAAGATCAAGGAAGGCTACAGTCTGAGAAAGCTTAAGAAAAGACTTGAAAAGGAATAATCCAGGAAAATGAGTATATTTGATAAATTCAGAATGATAGAAAAGGAAGCCCAGCCCTCAGGACCGGTGGAATATATAATTGCAGGTCTTGGGAATCCCGGGGAGCAGTATGCTTTTACACGGCACAATGCCGGGTTTATTGCAATGGACGCATTAGCGGAGGATACCGGTACAGATATAAAAAAGCTGAAATTTAAATCTCTGATATCTGATGTGAGTATCTGCGGTAAAAGATGCTTGATAATGAAGCCCTCGACCTTTATGAATAACAGCGGTCAGGCCTTGAAAGAAGCAATGGATTTCTATAAAATCGACCCTGAGCATATTATAATAGTATATGACGATATATCCCTTGAACCTGGAAAGCTTAGAATAAGAAGAAAAGGCAGTGACGGCGGTCACAATGGAATCAAGAGCATAATTTATTTGACGGGAGCAGATAACTTTCCCAGAATAAAAATAGGCGTCGGAAAAAAGCCTCACCCAAAATTTGATTTGGCAGACTGGGTACTTAGCCGGTTCAGTGAAAGCGATATGGAAAAAATCAATGAAGTTTGCGGCAGGGTGTGTGAAAGCATTAAGCTTATTGTATCGGGAAAAACTGATGAAGCGATGAACAGGTTTAATTCATAAAAATAAATGATCAATACAGCAGTTTTCTAATGAAAATTGCTGTATTTGCGTGTGACAGAAAGGAGTCCTGAATGGAATTTTTCAAACGGTCCTTTATGGAACTTGAGGGCTGGAAAGATACGGAAAAGTGTCTTTTGCAGGGGCTTAGTCCGATTTGTGCCGCAGGACTTTCCGGAGTCCACAAGGCCCAGCTGATTTATACAATGTTTAACGGCGATCCTCTGCTTGTTATAACCGACAGCGAGGCGGCGGCAAAAAAACTCTGCGATGATATTAATACTATGGCAGGAAGCCGTGAACTTGCTATGCCGTTTCCGTCGAGGGAATTATACTTTACCGACGCAGAAGGTGTTTCCAGAGAATATGAACACAAGCGGCTTGAAGCTCTTTCTCTGCTGCTTGAGGGGAAATGCGGGATACTTGCGGCGTCAATGGAGGCTATGCTTGAACCTGTTATTCCTCCCGATACCCTGAAAAACAGTACGGTGGAAATAGCAACGGGCAGTACGTTAAATACGGAGGAACTGAAAAAACGTCTTGTAGAATCGGGATATTCACGCAGCGATAAGGTCGAAGGTCCGTCCCAGTTTGCTGTCAGGGGAGCAATCTTTGATATTTTTCCGGTTCAGTCGGCGCTGCCGGTAAGAATCGAATTATGGGGCGATGAAATAGACAGTATTTCCTATTTTGATCCGGAGAATCAGAGAAGAACCGGACAGATAGACGCAATAAAAATTGCTCCGGCTATTGAAACCATTGCTGACAGACTGCTTCTTGCGGAAAAAATTGAGGCGCTTTCAAAAGGAGTACGCGGAAAGAAAAAAGATATAGTACGTGAACGTCTTGCAAGGGATATTGAAAAGCTTAGAGAAAATGCTCAGCTGACAAGTATTGATAAGTATATTCCGCTGATATATGACAAAAAGGCGTCCTTATTCGATTACTTCAGGGGTGTAACGGTTTTTTCAGAATACAACGGAGCTTTGGAACGTGCTAAGGGCGCATATTCTCAGTACGAAGAGGACTGCCGGATTTTGCTTGAAGAAGGGGAGCTGTGCAGGGGTCTTGAGGGCCATTACTTTGAACCGGAGGATATTTTATGCCGTGCGCAGAATTGTCCGCTGTTGTTTCTGAATACATTTATTCAGGGACTTGACCGTGTCGGGTATAAGAAAATAATCAGCTTTGAAGCTCTTCAGAACGCTCCGTGGGGCGGTGAAATGCGCCAGCTTAACGAGGAACTGAAAAATCTCTGCGATAACGGATACAGAACACTGCTTATGGCAGGAAGCGAAAAAACTCTTCCGATAATAAGGCAGGACCTTGAGAACGCCGGAATAAAATGCGATATAGCATCTGAAAATACTGAATGCCTTCCGGGACGGGTGATTCTTACAACCGGAAGTATTTCGGGAGGAATAGAGTATCCCGAAAACAAAACCGCAGTAATTACTCAGGCGAGAGCGGCTGAGTCAAAGAAAAAACGAAAGAAGCATAAAAAAGGCGAAGAAATAAGATCGCTGTCTGATATTACGTCCGGAGATCTTGTGGTGCATTCGCTTCATGGTATAGGACGCTTTGCGGGGATACGCAAGCTGGAGCTTGAGGGAGTAACAAAGGATTATATTACGATTCAGTATTCCGGAAAAGATGTTTTGTATGTTCCGGTTACACAGCTTGATTTGGTGTCGAAATATATCGGACCACGGGACGATACGGGAGTAAAGCTGAATAAGCTTTCGTCTGCAGAATGGCAGAAAACCAGAAATAATGTAAAGCGTGCTGTCAAGGATATGGCGCAGGAGCTGATTGCTCTTTATGCTAAGCGTGAAAACAGCAAGGGAATCGCTTTTCTGCCCGATGATGAAATGCAGCGTGATTTTGAGGCAAGATTTCCTTATGCTGAAACTGATGACCAGCTTAGGTCAATCAGTGAAATTAAAGAGGATATGGAAAAAGTTCGTCCTATGGACAGACTGCTCTGCGGTGATGTAGGATTCGGAAAAACCGAGGTTGCTATGCGTGCGGCAATGAAGTGTGTTATGAGCGGAAAGCAATGTGCGATCCTTGTTCCGACAACAGTACTTGCAATGCAGCATTTTCAGACGGCTCTCAGAAGATTTGAACAGTTTCCGGTAAAAATTGAACTGCTTTCACGTTTTCGTACTCCGAAACAGCAGCAGGATATACTCAAAGACCTGAAAAAAGGACTTGTTGATATTATAATAGGTACCCACAGACTTGTGCAAAAGGATATTGAGTTTAAAAATCTGGGGCTTGCAATTATTGACGAAGAACAGCGGTTCGGTGTTGCACATAAAGAAAAATTTAAAGAGCATTTTTCCGGTGTAGATGTACTGACCCTTTCAGCAACGCCTATACCTCGTACCCTTAACATGGCTATGAGCGGAATCAGGGATATGTCGGTTATAGAAGAACCTCCTCAGGACAGACATCCGGTTCAGACATATGTTGTTGAGCATAATATGGGCATGATCATTCAGGCAATTTCAAAGGAACTTAAGCGGGGCGGCCAGGCTTATTATATTCATAACAGGGTTGAAACTATTGCAGGATGCGCCGGAAAGATACAGGAACTTATTCCGGAAGCAAGGGTCACCTACGCCCATGGACAGATGACCCAGGAGGCAATGTCTGAAATATGGAGGCAGCTTGTAGAACATGAAATTGACGTTCTGGTATGCACTACTATCATCGAAACCGGAGTGGATGTTCCTAATGTCAATACGCTTATAATTGAAGATTCCGACAGGTTCGGCCTTTCCCAGCTTTATCAGCTTAGAGGACGTGTGGGAAGATCCAATAAAAGAGCGTTTGCATACTTTACTTTCAGACGGGAAAAGGTGCTGAGTGAAATCGCCGCAAAGAGGCTTAACGCCATGAGAGAATTTACTCAGTTTGGAAGCGGATTCAGAATTGCTATGAGAGATCTTGAAATAAGAGGCGCCGGCAGTATTCTTGGCGGCAGACAGCATGGTCATATGGAAGCGGTAGGATATGAAATGTATCTGAAGCTTCTTAACGAAGCCATTGCCGAGGAAAAGGGCGAACCACTGAAAAAAACCGGAGAATGTTCAGTTGATATTCACATTGACGCCCATATTCCGGAAAATTATATTGAAAGTCTTTCTCAGCGAATTGATATTTATAAGAAAATTGCCGCTGTTGAAACAGAGGACGACAAGCTTGACATGATAGACGAGCTTATAGACCGTTACGGAGATCCGCCTAAATCAGTTACAGGACTTATTGACGCTTCTCTTTTGAGAAATACTGCGGCTTCCCTTGGAATTACGGAAATACAGCAGCGTAAGGACAGCTTGTTTTTCTATACGGAGCACCCTTCTCCGGAGCAGATCGACGCTCTTTCAGGAAGCTTTAAAGGCCGTGTTCTTTTCAACAGTCTTTCAAAGCCGTATATAAGCATAAGGCTTGCAGGTAATCAGCGTCCGGAAAAGCTGATGGAAGAAGTGCTTACAGTTATGAAGGACGCTTAGCAGATTATTGTGCAAAATTTACGATTTAAGGGGATTTATCTTATTTAATTTATTAAATATAAATATAGACAAAAATCCTTGTTTAGTGATATAATTTAAAAGTAGAAAAATCTTTATATATAAATGAATTAAAATGGGAAAATTGCTGCGGATAAAAAACATAATACTTTTTGAGGTGATAGAATATGAAGTTAAAGAAGATACTTGCGTCAGCTTCGATTTTTGCGGCTGCTTTGGTTTCTTTTGCGGCTATGACATTCCAGACTACTGCTCAGACTGAAATTGCTTACAGCGGTCCTGGTACAGGCGCAGTGGGAACTGGAAGCAATAATAACGATTATCGTGTTAATATTTATAATGTGTGGGGTAACAGCGTTAAGGATATTAACAATGTTGTTAATGTAGAAAAAAATGTTGTTGTAACATTTACAGTTTCCGGTCTGGGTACACATACTGCTAATCTTGACAGCTCAGGAAATCAGATCTCATCATATGAAGCTGTCCTTATGGGCACAATGGGAATAAACCAGTACTGGGATAAATCTGATGATACTGTTGAAAATAAACCGGTTCCGATTACAGGGGACGGTCAGTATACTGCGGTTTTTAATCTAAAGGATACGACATCTACAATTGACTGTCTGGTGCTTCAGACAAATATCGACATTAACGGTCTTGATGTTCTTAATCCGCCAAGCGCCGAAGAATGCGGTCTGACTATTAAAATAGACAGCATTGTGGCAGATTCTGATACAGCCGTTTCCGGCAGTACTGGGGTTACCACAACAACAGTTACAGATAATTCAGGTTTGACCACAACTACCTCAATAAATTCATACAGTATTGCGGCAACTACAACAACAGGAAATCTCAGCGGCGGTGTTTTGGGAAACTCAACCTTGATAAATTCTGCGGCTACGGGCGATAAAGGCATTGCTTCAATTGCTGTTGCGGGACTGATAGTTACAGCTGCTGCCGGAGTGGTTACTCAAATTAAGAAAAAGAAATAATCGAATAAAATCAAAGCCTTCCTTTAGGAAGGCTTTTTCTTTTTTGTTGCATAGAATCAAACATTGTGATATAATTGATTTATTAATTGACATGGAGGTATTAACTATGGGACTTATTAAAGCGGCTGCAGGAGCAATAAGCGGCGGTCTTGCCGATTCCTGGCTCGAAGTTATTGAACCTGATAATATGACTGATACTACGGTGGCGGCTGCCGGAGTGCAGGTACGAAATAAAAGAAGCAGTAATAAGAAAGGAACTTCCGGAATCATATCAAACGGTTCTGTTATTCATGTTTATCCGAATCAAATGATGCTTTTGCTTGACGGCGGAAGAATTGTGGATTATTCTGCGGAAGAGGGTTACTATGAGGTGTTTCTGTCATCTGCTCCGTCAATGTTTAACGGAGAGCTGAAATCAGCCGTTAAGGAAACCTTTTCACGGATAAAGTTCGGCGGACAGCCGTCAGGCTCGCAGCAGGTGGTTTATATTAATCTTGCTGAGATCAAGGGCATAAAATTCGGAACAAGAAATCCTATTCAGTATTTTGATAATATGTACAATGCTGAGCTTTTCCTGCGCTGTCACGGTATGTACTCCATTAAGATAACTGATCCCCTTAAATTTTTTATGGAGGCTGTGCCGAAGAAAATCAGCAGAATTGACATTACGGATATAAACGAGCAGTATCTTTCGGAATTTATGACGGCTTTGCAGGCGGCGATAAATCAGATGTCTGTTGACGGAGTAAGAATCTCCACTCTGCCGTCTAAGGGCATGGAGCTTTCTAAATATATGTCTGACGTTCTTGACGCAGACTGGAAAGAACACAGAGGGTTTGAAGTCCAGTCAGTGGGAATTTCAAGCATTAGCTATGATGAGGAAAGCAAGGAGCTTATAAATATCCGAAACAAGGGAGCTATGCTTTCAGACGCCTCAATAAGAGAGGGTTATATCCAAGGCTCTGTTGCAAGAGGTATGGAGGCTGCCGGTTCTAATACTGCGGGAGCAGCTCAGTCGTTTATGGGTATCGGTATGGGAATGCAGGGCGCAGGCGGATTTATGAATGCGGCAAGTCAGACTAATATGGCTCAGATGCAGATGAATCAGCAGGCTCAGGCTTCAAGAAATGCTCAGCCGTCCGGCTTAGCTTGGGACTGCTCATGCGGACATACCGGAAATACGGGTAACTTCTGTGCGGAATGCGGTGCAAAGAAGCCTGTTCCGGCTGGAAAGTGGAAGTGTGCCTGCGGCGCTGAATGCACCGGAAAATTCTGTTCTGAGTGCGGGGCAAAAAAGCCGGATAACGGAAAGTGGAAATGCTCCTGCGGCGCTGAGAGTATAGGAAAGTTCTGTCCGGAATGCGGTTCTAAAAAACCTGAGTAAGCTTTCTGGAGAGTGATGATTTATGAAAACAGTTCAGTATAAATGTCCCAACTGCGGCGGAGAGCTGAAGTTTAATGCAGAAAAACAGCTTTTTTCCTGCGAATACTGCTTAAGCGATTTTACAGAGGAACAGGTAAAGCAGATATTTAAGAAGAATGAAGAAACCGATCTGTCTGAAAAAAATTCTGATAAGGCAGTTAAGGACTTTGAAGATCACACGAACTTGTATACTTGTCCAAGCTGCGGAGCTGAGATAATGGCTGAGGAAACTACTTCGGCAACCTTCTGTTATTACTGTCACAATCCGGTAATATTGTCAGGACGTCTTTCAGGAGAATATAAGCCAGGCAGGGTTATTCCTTTTAAGGTGACAAGAGAAGCCGCTGTTGACAGCTTTAAAAGATGGTGCAAGTCTAAATGGTTTATCCCGAAAGATTTTAAAAGCAAACGTCAGCTTGAAAAAATTACAGGAGTGTATGTTCCGTTCTGGATTGCCGACTGCAAAACAAACGCCGGACTTAATGCAGTAGGAAAACAAATTAGATCCTGGACAGCCGGTGATTACAGATATACTGAAACAAGGGAATTTGCAGTCTCAAGGCGGGCAGATATAAAGGTAAAGGGAGTTCCGGCAGACGGTGCAAGCAAGATTCCGGATGAGCTGATGGAGGCAATCGAGCCGTTTGACTATAAGGAAAGCCGTGAGTTTTCTATGTCTTACCTAAGCGGCTTTATTGCAAATAAATATGACGTTGATAAGGGAAAAGTTTTTCCCCGGGTGCGGCAGAGGGTAAACGATGCCTGCGTTAGCGTATTAAATGAATCCATTGGAAATTATTCGATAATAGTTGGCAAGAATGTTCATATAGATATACTTAGTACCGATTGGCAGTATATGCTTCTGCCGGTTTGGTTCATGACTTATAAATACGGCGGCAAGATGTATTCCTTTGCAGTTAATGCCCAGAATGGAAAAACAGACGGAATACCGCCTTTGAGTTATCCGAGACTGCTGTCATTCTGCGGAATTATAGCGGCTGCTTCTGCTGCTTTATTCGGAATAATCGGAGGACTGCTATGATAAAAAAAATAAGTCTTGCAGCAGCAGTATTAATATCAATACTGACGTTTTCTGTAAATGTTTCTGCAAGAGGAAGCTATTTATGTGAATTATATGACTATGCAGATGAACTTTACGAAGATGAAATTGAAAATATCGAAAGACGTCTTGAAAAAACATCTGAAAAAACCGGACTTAATCTTTGCGTTGTTGTAAATAACAGCATAGAGGGCGGAGAATACACTTACCAGGACTACGCTGATGTTTTCTATGAAGAGAATTTCGGTATTAATACAGATGGAATATGTCTGTTTATACGATTTGATCCCAATTATGTTCATTTCAGCACAAGCGGCAAAGCTCAGGATTACTACAACAGGCATACGGACAGCATACTTGACTCAATGGTAAGTGATTTAAGGAGCCATGATATAGAAGGCGCCGTTGATAATATGTGCGATGACCTTGAGCATTATTATAAAACTGATAAAATGAAGTGGTTAATTTTCGGGTTTGCGGGACTGATTATCGGTATTGGCATAGGCATAGCGGTACTGTTTATAGTAAGGAGCAGGTACAGAAAATATGCGGCTTCAGGAACAGTTAGGTACATTGACAAGTCCCAGACGAATTTTACTGAGAGCAGCGACGTCTTTATACGCCAATATACTTCGAAGGTAAGGATATCCTCAGAAAGCAGCAGTTCAGGCGGAGGCGGTTCTCATACCTCCAGCGGCGGCGGCTCTCATGGGGGCGGAGGCCGAAGCTTTTAATAAATGCATACTTCTGTGTGAATTTGAATAATATGCATTTAAACTTGATAATTATACATAAAATGTGTATATTTATGCTTAAAATAAAAAAGTTATGTATATTTATGCAAAAGGGGTTGACATTTATACATAAAGGTGTATAATAAACATAAAGAAATTAATATGAATTTTTAATGGAGGAAACTCATAATGGGCAAAAAGAATGTAAAAGATATAAAAAAAGTTGTTTTGGCTTATTCGGGCGGTCTTGATACTTCAATCATTATTCCGTGGCTGAAGGAAAACTATAATAACTGCGAAGTAATCGCTGTTTCTGCTGATGTAGGTCAGGCAAGCGAGCTTGACGGTCTTGAAGAAAAGGCTAAGAAAACAGGCGCTTCCAAGCTTTATATTGAAAGACTGACTGAGGAATTTATTACAGATTATGTTTTGCCTACAGTTCAGGCAGGCGCAGTTTATGAGAACAGATATCTTCTCGGAACTTCTTTCGCCCGCCCTATAATCGCTAAGAGAATTGCTGAAATTGCAATTGCCGAAGGCGCAGACGCTATCTGCCACGGCTGTACAGGCAAGGGCAACGACCAGGTGCGTTTTGAACTTGCTATAAAGGCTTTTGCTCCTGATATGACAATTATCGCTCCTTGGAGAGAATGGGATATTAAGTCAAGAGATGAAGAAATCGATTACGCAGAATCACATAACATTCCGCTGAAGATCAACCGTGAAACAAACTATTCTAAGGATAAAAATATCTGGCATCTTTCACATGAGGGAATGGACCTTGAGGATCCTGCAAATGAACCTCAGTATGAAAAGGAAGGCTTCCTTGAACTGGGCGTTTCACCGATTCAGGCTCCTGACAAGCCGACTTATGTTACTATTCATTTTGAAAAGGGTATTCCTACTGCTGTTGACGGAAAAGAAATGGGCGCAGTTGAAATCGTTGAAAAGCTTAACGAGCTCGGCGGAGCTAACGGCATAGGTATTGCCGATCTGGTTGAAAACCGTCTTGTAGGTATGAAGTCAAGAGGCGTTTATGAAACACCGGGCGGTACGATCCTTTATCATGCACACGAGGTTCTTGAAACTATTACAATTGATAAGGAAACTTCAAGAATGAAACAGCATATCGGCATCAAATTTGCTGATATTGTTTATAACGGTCAGTGGTATACTCCGCTCCGTGAAGCCCTCAGCGCTTTTGTTACTGAAACACAAAAAACTGTTACAGGCGATGTAAAGCTTAAGCTCTACAAGGGCAATATCATTAATGCCGGCGTAACATCTCCGTTTACGCTTTATGATGAAGAAGTTGCTACATTTGACGCAGATGAAGTTTACAACCAGTCAGATGCAGAAGGCTTTATCAATCTGTTTGGACTTCCGATCCAGGTTAAGGCTAAGCTTGATCAGAAGAGAAACAATAAATAAAAAATTATAGACGAATATGGGCGGACGGGTTTGTTCGCCCGTATATTCTTTTATATTTAGACGAAAGGATTCAAAAGACATGGCAGATAAAATGTGGGCGGGCAGGTTTTCCAAGGAAGTGGACGAAACTGTAAACGCTTTCAATTCTTCAATTTCATTCGACGGAAGAATGTACAGACATGATATACAGGGAAGTATGGCTCATGCTGAAATGCTGGGTGAATGCGGAATAATCTCAAAGGAAGACAGCCGGTCTATTATTTCCGGTCTTGAGGGGATCCTGTCGGATATTGATTCAGGAAAGCTTGAAATGGACATGACAGCTGAAGATATTCATATGTTTATTGAAGCGGAGCTTACAAAACGTCTGGGCGATGTGGGCAAGCGGCTTCATACCTCACGTTCCAGAAACGATCAGGTGGCGCTTGATATACGCCTTTATCTCAGAGATGAGATAAGTGAAATTATGACTCTTGTCGTAAAGCTGACAGAAACTCTCTGCAATATGGCTTTAAAGCATACCGAAACAATTATGCCCGGTTATACACATTTGCAGAGAGCACAGCCGGTAACTCTGGGTCATCATCTTATGGCTTATGCGCAAATGCTTGTGCGGGATTTGGGACGTCTTGAGGACGCCGGAAAAAGAATGAATTTCTGCCCGCTCGGAAGCTGCGCCCTTGCAGGAACAACATATAAAATCGACAGGAATATGACGGCTGAAAAGCTGGGATTTGAAGCGCCGATGGCAAACAGCCTTGACGGTGTTTCTGACAGAGATTTCTGTGTCGAGCTTTGCTGTGCAATATCCCTTCTTATGACGCATCTTTCAAGATTCTCGGAAGAAATAATTATGTGGTGCTCATGGGAATTTAAATTTATTGAACTTGATGACGCTTATGCAACAGGCTCTTCTATAATGCCTCAGAAAAAAAATCCGGACGTAACGGAGCTTATAAGAGGCAAAACCGGAAGAGTAAACGGCGATCTTATGACTTTGCTGTCAATGCTTAAAGGACTTCCCCTTGCGTACAACAAGGATATGCAGGAGGATAAAGAAGCAATTTTTGACGCTGTTGATAATGTTAAGCTTTGCCTAAAGACGTTTATACCGATGATAGATACAATGAAGGTAAACGCCGAAAATATGAGAGCGGCGGCGGCAGGCGGATTTATTAACGCTACTGACTGTGCCGATTATCTTGTAAAGCATGGAATGCCCTTTAGGGACGCTTATAAGATCACTGGCAGGCTTGTTGCTGAGTGTATTGATAAGGGACTGACTTTGGAAACTCTTCCTCTTGAAAGCTACAGGGAGCTGTCTGAACTGTTTAGTGAGGACGTTTATGAGGCTATCAGGCTTGAAACCTGCGTAAGGGAAAGAAAATCTGAGGGCGGACCGGCGCCGGAATCTGTTCTAAAACAAATTGAAATTACAAGAAATCAGCTTGAGGCGTATTATGAGTAAAAAACAGGTAAGATTTATAGTATTACTGACTATTGCCGCATTTGCCGTATGGACTGTGGGAGTAATCTTAATAGGATTTGTCTTTGATTTAGGCGGAACAGCTGCCACGGTGTGGACAGTAATAATGATTATAGCAACGCTTATGCTTAGCGTATTCAAATGCTGTTTTGACGGCAAGAACAGCAAAAGAAGAAAAAATAGCCGTAAGTGGTAATGATTTAGGAGAATGAACATGGCTGTAAAGGTTTATATAGACGGTCAGGAGGGTACTACCGGACTGAAAATACTGGAACGATTTGAAGGCAGAAACGATATAGAACTGCTTAGAATAGATGAGGATAAGCGTAAGGATCCGGAAGAAAGAAAGAAACTTATTTTTGCTTCGGATTATACGTTTCTCTGTCTTCCGGATACAGCTTCAAGAGAAGCAGTCCAGCTTGCGCAGGGGTCTGATACAAGAATAATTGACGCTTCAACAGCCCATAGAACGAATCCTGACTGGGCGTATGGTTTTCCTGAGCTTTCAGCGGCTTTCAGGGAAAAGATTGAAAAATCCTCAAGGGTAGCTGTTCCCGGATGCTATGCAAGCGGTTTTATTTCTATTGTTTATCCTTTGGTGGCTTCTGGGGTTATGCCTGCCTTTTATCCTGTTTTTGCGTATGCAACTTCCGGCTACAGCGGCGCAGGTAAAAAGGGGATTGCCTCTTATGAGAATCCGGATAAGCCTAAGGAGCTTTACAGTCCAAGGCAGTATGCTTTGAATATGAACCATAAGCATTTGCCTGAAATGCAGAAAATAACCGGACTTGCTTACAAGCCGATGTTTAATCCTATTGTTGATAATTATTACAGCGGAATGGTAGTGTCTGTTCCGATTCAGTCAAGACTTCTCCAAAAGAAATATACTCCCGAGGATGTGAGAGAAGTTCTTTATGAAAATTATAAGGATTCTAATTTCATTGAAGTTAAGCCTGCGGGAAGCGAATGCGTTCCTGATGGATTTTTGGCTTCAAACGCACTCAGCGGAACCAATAAGATGGAAATTTATGTTTTCGGAGACAACGAGCAAATGCTGTTATGCTCAAGGCTTGATAATCTCGGAAAGGGTGCGTCAGGCGCCGCTGTTCAGTGCCTTAATATCATGATGGGAATAGACGAAACAACGGGCTTGATTTGATACGGCGTCAGCGGACGCCTCCGCTGTAAATAAAATGTTTAACTGAAAGGTTTTTGCTATGATAAATAAAGTTGAATTTAACGGCTTTAAATATATTGACGGAGGCGTTTGTGCGGCTCAGGGATTTAAAGCCAATGGAATATACTGCGGAATAAAGAAACATGGTATTCCGGATGGCAATGAGTCTTCTGTAACTGAAAACAAAAAGGATCTGGGTGTGATTGTGTCTGACGTTATGTGCAATGCGGCGGCAGTTTATACTCAGAATAAGGTAAAAGGAGCGCCTATTGCCGTTACTAAGAAAAATATTGAGGACGGACGTGCTCAGGCAGTAATTGTAAACTCTGCAAATGCCAATACCTGCAACGCAGACGGAGTTGAAAAGGCAGAGAAAATGTGCTGTCTTGCGGCTGAAGAACTTGGACTTGAGCCGTCTGATTTGATTGTTGCTTCAACGGGAGTAATCGGACAGATTCTGCCTATTGAACCCATTGAAAAAGGAATGCATGAACTTTGCAGTAATGCAAGCTATAAGGGCAATGCGGCGGCAGTCGAGGCAATTATGACAACTGATACCATGCCAAAGGAAGTGGCTGTTGAGTTTATTCTTGACGGTAAAAAATGCGTAATGGGTGCTATGCTTAAGGGAAGCGGCATGATTCACCCTAATATGGCTACAACTCTTTCCTTTATTACCACTGACGCTGCTGTTGCTCCTGAATATCTTCAGAGGGCACTTAGCGATACAGTAAAGACAACACTGAATATGGCAAGCGTTGACGGGGATACCTCCACTAACGATATGTGCTGTATTATGGCAAACGGATTGTCGGGAAATAAGGAAATAAAATGTGAAGATGCAGATTTTGAAAGCTTTAAGAATGCTTTGTATGTTATAATGATGAATCTTGCCCGCATGATGGCAAGGGACGGAGAAGGAGCAACAAAGCTTATTGAGTGCGTATGCAAGGGCGCAAACGATGTTAAAACAGCTCAGACGGTTGCTAAGTCCGTTATTACTTCAAGTCTTTTTAAGGCGGCAGTATTCGGTGAAGACGCTAACTGGGGACGTATCCTTTGTGCTGTGGGCTATGCCGACGCTGAATTTGATATTGAATATGTTGATGTGGATTTATCATCAGCGGCAGGAAAAATTGCAGTATGCCGAAACGGCGCAGGAGTTCCTTTTTCTGAGGAGGAAGCAAAGAAAATCCTTGAAGAAGAAGAAATCTGCGTGATTATTTCTATCGGTAACGGTGAATGCACCGCCATAGCGTGGGGCTGTGATCTGACCTATGACTATGTTAAAATCAACGGTGATTACCGTTCTTGATTAGGAGCTGAAATTAAAATGGATATATCAAATAATACCCGTGCAAGAGTGCTAATTGACGCACTGCCTTATATACAGAAATATAACAATAAGGTGGTTGTTGTAAAGTACGGCGGAAACGCTATGACAAATGATGATTTAAAACAGGCTGTAATGAGCGATATTGTACTTCTTTCGCTGGTGGGAATAAAGGTTGTCCTTGTTCACGGCGGAGGCCCTGAGATCAGCGATATGCTTAAAAGGCTGAATATAGAAAGCAGATTTATCAACGGTCTGAGATATACTGATAAGGAAACTGTCGATGTTGTTAAAATGGTTCTTGCCGGAAAGGTAAATAAAGAGCTTGTTTCACTTCTTGCAGAGCATAAGGGGAATGCCATTGGGCTGTGCGGCATTGACGGAAAAATGCTGGTTGCCGAAAGGGCCGAGGGTGAAAACGGAGAAGATTTAGGCTATGTAGGGAATGTAGTTAAGGTTAATACCAAGCCTATTACGGACGCCCTTAACAATGGATGCGTGCCTGTTATTGCAACTGTTGCATGCGGTGAGGACGGACAGACATATAATATAAATGCGGATACTGCTGCTTCAAGGATTGCCGCTGAGCTGGGTGCGGAAAATCTTATTCTTATGACGGATATAGCCGGACTTCTCAGAAACAAGGAGGATCCGACTACTCTTATACCTTTTGTAAACGTAAGCGAGGTTCCGTTTATGAAACGTCAGGGTATTATTTCCGGAGGAATGATTCCGAAAATAGACTGCTGTGTTGAAGCGGTAAGAAGAGGCGTCAGAAAAACTTCAATAATAGACGGACGTATTCCTCATTCGATTCTTATTGAAATTCTTTCGAATGAGGGAATCGGTACTCAGTTTAAATAATATGGAAAAAATAGTTCTTGCTGTTCCTGTTTTTATAGGAGCAATACTGGCGCTGTCGGGCATTATCCTTATGGTTTATAGGAGTAAATCAGGAATATCAGTAACAGGAGTAATTACTGATATTGCACGTACTGAAAGAAAGTACTCCAGAGTAAGGATAAATCTTGAAGCCCCGGTGGTGCAGTATACAATTAACGGCGAGATTATTACGGCGGTATCATCTAAGTTTTTTGCTGAAGGGGTATACAGCTTTAAACGGGGAAAGCCAATCAGCATTAGAGTAAGCTCCGGGAATAACCGTAAGTTTGTTCCGGAAGAGAGAAGCGGGGCGGCAGAAAAAATACTTATAACCTGCGGTCTTATGATGGTTCTGGGGTGCGTGACAATGATTTTCAGATACTGCCTGTAAAGGAGAGTCAGAATAATATGAACACAATTGAGGAATTTAATAAAAGCGTTATGCATACTTACGGACGTTTTGACTTGGTAGTCGAAAAGGGCAGCGACAGAGTGTGTACAGACGAAAACGGTAAGGAATATATCGATTTCGGCAGCGGTATAGGAACAAATTCTCTCGGCTTCTGCGACGAAAAATGGGCGGACGCAGTTTGCAGTCAGGTAAGAGCCGTTCAGCATACTTCAAATTATTACTATACAAAAATTCAGGCGCAATTTGCCGGTGCGCTCTGCAATACGGCAGGATATTCAAAGGTGTTTTTCGGCAACTCAGGTGCGGAAGCAAATGAATGCGCAATAAAAATTGCCAGAAAATACAGCTTTGACAAATACGGAAAAGGAAGGCACAAGATTATTACACTTGTAAATTCTTTTCACGGAAGAACTCTCTGTACCCTTTCAGCTACGGGTCAGGAGGCTTTTCACAATTACTTTTTCCCGTTCGTTGAGGGATTTGACTATGCTAAGGCTAATGATATTGAGGACCTTAAGGCAAAGCTTGACGGAGCTTGTGCTGTAATGCTCGAATTTGTTCAGGGCGAGGGCGGAGTTATTGCTCTTGATAAGGAATATGTTAAGCAGGTATGTGAAATATGCCATGAAAATGATATACTGCTGATTGCAGACGAGGTGCAGACCGGCGTTGGAAGAACCGGTAGATTTCTTGCGTCAGAGCATTACGGCGTTCACCCTGATATAACAACTCTTGCTAAGGGTCTTGCCGGAGGAGTACCGGTAGGCGCTTGTATGGCAGATGAGAAGTGTGCTGAGGTTCTTACAAAGGGAACTCACGGTTCAACCTTTGGAGGAAATCCTATAGCCTGTGCCGGAGGTAAAGCCGTAATTGAACGTGTAACCGCTGACGGATTCCTTAAAGAAGTTGAGGAAAAGGGCAGATATTTTAAGGAAAAGCTTGAAGCTGTTGATGAAGTAGAAAGCGTAAGCGGACTGGGGCTTATGATAGGCATTAAGCTTAAAACCAAGAGCGCCGCAGATGTTGTTTCAGCTGCCCTTGAAAGGGGACTGCTGCTTCTTATGGCTAAGGAGAAGGTAAGACTGCTGCCGCCTTTAAATATTACATACGATGAAATAGACAGGGGCTTAAATATATTGACAGAAATACTTAATGCCTGAGGGCAATTTAATCTTGAAAGGATAAGAAAATAATGAAACATCTTTTAAAAATGCTGGATCTCAGCCAAGATGAAATACTTGATATTCTCAATTTGGCGGATCAGCTTAAATATGAACTTAAACATGGAATACCTCACCCGCACCTTAAGGGTAAATCACTGGGCATGATATTTCAGAAAGCTTCGACCCGTACACGTGTTTCCTTTGAAACAGGTATGTATCAGCTTGGAGGCTATCCGCTGTTTCTTTCGGCAAATGATCTTCAGATAGGCCGAGGTGAACCGGTTCAGGATACTGCACGTGTTTTGTCACGCTATATTGACGGAATTATGATCCGTACCTTTGACCAAAAAGAGGTTGAATCCCTTGCAGAGTACGGCGATGTTCCTATAATAAACGGTCTTACAGACTTTTCACACCCTTGTCAGGTGCTGGCTGACCTTATGACTATACGTGAGTTTAAGGGCAGCTTTGACGGGCTTAAAATGTGCTATATCGGTGACGGTAATAACATGGCAAATTCTCTTATTGTGGGCGGATTAAAGGTTGGAATGTCTGTTTCCGCTGCAACTCCCGCAGGTTACCGTCCGGCGAATGAGGTAATGGAGTTTGCTTCCGGTTATGACTGTTTTGAAATTACCGATGATCCTAAGAAAGCTGCTGAAAAGGCTGATGTTATACTTACAGACGTATGGGCTTCAATGGGACAGGAGAGCGAAGCTGAGGAACGCCGTAAAGCATTTGCAGGTTATCAGATAAATGATGAAATTATGGCGCTTGCGAATCCTGAGGCGCTTGTTATGCACTGTCTGCCTGCACATCGTGAAGAGGAAATCACAAGCAAGGTGTTTGAGGAACACGCAAAGGAAATTTTTGAAGAAGCTGAAAACCGTCTGCATGCACAGAAAGCAGTTATGGTTAAGCTCATGGCATAAGCCAAAAGGGGGCAATTTGATAAAATTGCTCCCTTTTTTGTAGTATTTGTATAAAATTTATTTAAAAATATGTCTAAAAGTTGGCTTGACAAAGGCGAAAAAACATGATATAATAATAAAGCTGTCAGAGAGTGGCAAAGTATGAAGAAAGATCACCTACTTTGGGAAAAGTTTTAGGAATCTGAAAAAAATACTTGACAAAGCTCGAAGAAAGTGATATAATAATAAAGCTGTCGAACGAGAGAGAGCGGAAGAGAAAAAGAGAAAA
>CAJUPO010000011.1 GCA_910588145.1 uncultured Oscillospiraceae bacterium
AGAACATGATAATCGCCAACCGCCGCCACCTCTTGAACGGCAATTCCTTTATCCTTGGCGTGTCTGGTGCAGGAAAATCCTTTACGGCGAAAGAAGAAATGACGAACATCATTCTGACCGACCCTAATGCAGATGTGATTATCATAGACCCAGAGCGTGAGTATTCACCTCTGGTAAAAGCGATGCTGGGCGAGGTCATCCACATTTCCGCTACAAGTGAAAATCATATCAACGCCATGGATATGAATTCCGATTACGGTGACGGTGCAAACCCCGTTATCCTCAAATCGGAGTTTATTTTATCCCTCTGCGAACAGCTCATCGGCGGCTCAAGCCTTGGGGCAAAGCAGAAATCCATCATTGACCGCTGCACAGCTTCGGTGTACCGCCACTATCAGCAGGGCAACTATATGGGAGTGCCGCCCACCTTGCAGGATTTCCGTGAGGAACTGTTAAAGCAGAATGAGCCAGAAGCACAGGAAATCGCCCTTGCCATTGAGCTGTTTACGGACGGCTCTCTCAACACCTTTGCCAAGCATACGAATGTGGATACCCACAGCCGCCTTATCTGCTATGACATTCTGGACTTGGGCAAACAGTTACAGCCCATCGGTATGCTTGTGGTACTTGACAGCATCTTAAACCGCATTACCCAGAACAGGGCGAAAGGCAGGAACACTTTTATCTTTATCGATGAGATTTATCTGCTTTTTCAGCATGAGTATTCCGCCAACTTCCTCTTTACCCTCTGGAAGCGTGTGAGAAAGTACGGGGCGTACTGTACGGGTATCACCCAGAATGTGGACGACCTCTTGCAGAGCCACACGGCGAGGACGATGCTTGCCAACAGCGAGTTTATCATCATGCTCAACCAAGCATCCACAGACCGTATCGAGCTTGCCAAGCTCCTTAATATCTCCGATTTGCAGATGAGCTATATCACGAATGTCGGTGCGGGACAGGGGCTTTTGAAAGTGGGCAGCTCCCTTGTGCCGTTTGTCAACAAGTTCCCCCGCAATACGGAGCTGTATAAGCTGATGACAACCAAGTTCGGGGAGGTCTGAGAAAGGAGGATTTTATGGCGGATATAAGGTTTCGCAGCACGGCTCACCGTGATTTCTTTCTGGAGAACATGATGAAATGCAAGGTCAACGACTGTTACCACAGGGCGTTTTTCTATGTAATGGGGATTGCAGAGGAAACACGGAAGAACATCAACACCATGTTTGATTTCAAGCACGACTGTATTGAGCCAGAGGGGATGCACAGCGGATGGCAGACAAGCGGCACGGTCAAGGTCTGCCACCTTGCATTTAACCTCTGGAACGGTTACACCGAGGACGGGCATGAGCGGTATTTCACGCCAGAGGAATTATTCTGCTGTGAGTTTGCCCCCCTATTTCATGGAGGGCATCAAGGTGAGGTATCCCGAATATTGCAGGGATTTACCCGTACCCAAGCAGCACACCGACCATGCAAGATAATAAGAGAAAGGAAAAATGCCTATGAAAGAATATCTGAAAAAGTATCAGTCCGTTATCTGTATCGCTGCCGCCGTCTGCCTGTTAGGTGCGGCGGCTTTTTGCGGCTTCCATGTTTACGACCATTACGCCCAACAGAACGAACAGACGGAAGCCTTTGAGGAAATAGCCGACAAGGTGCAGCAGGCACAGGAGGATGAAAGCGAAGCCCCCGAAATCCCGCTGACGGAGGAAGAAACCGTGCTGCCAGAGTATGGGGAGCTGTTTTTGCAGAATCCCGATATGGCAGGCTGGATTAAGGTTGAGGGAACGACCATCAACTATCCCGTGATGCACACCCCCAATGAGCCGAACTTCTATCTGAAGCACAACTTTGAAAAGGAATACAGCGACTTGGGTACGCCCTATGTGCAGGAGGATTGCGACATCTCCCAGAGCGACAACCTTGTGATTTACGGACACCACATCAAAGGTCAAAAAATGTTCGGGGCGTTGGAGAGCTACAAGGATAAAGGATTTTATGAGGAACACAGGAGCATCCAGTTTGACACTCTCACGCAGCATGGTGAGTATGAAATCATTGCGGTATTCAAGACCGTGGCGTACAGTTCCGAGGGCTTCCGCTACTATGATTTTGTAAATGCGGAGAGTGAGGACGATTTCAACGCCTATGTGGAGAAATGTAAGGAGCTTGCCCTTTATGATACGGGCGTGACCGCCGAGTACGGCGACAGGCTCATTACCCTTTCCACCTGCGAATACTCCGCCCAGAACGGCAGGCTTGTCGTGGTGGCGAAAAAGGTAAATTAGCAAGACCGCAACCTCTCTGGGAAAGGAGGTTTTGTATGGCTGATATAAAGACCAGAGATGCGGTCAAAGGGACGATTAAGACCATTGACAAGGCGGCTGTCGCTTCGGAGCGTATGAAAGCCGCCTATGCCAAGACCAAGGATAAGGCGGAACAGGGCTATTACGCTGATGAAAATTCTCCCACCGAATACGCCGCTGATAAGGTTTCCCATTCTTCGGAGCGTGTCACCGAGGAGGGCGTTCACCAGTTCAATAAGCAGGGGCAGAAATCCGTCCAGACCACCAAGGAGAACATCATCAAGGCAAAGGATAAGGCGACGGACTTCAAGCAGAAAAGGGCGGCAAAAGCCGCCGAGAAGAAAAAAGCACAGGCTGCTGCAGAACGGAACGGCTCACAGCCCCGTCACGGGGCGGCGAGCCGTTCTCCTGCCCCCGATGCCCCTGCCAATGCAGGTGCAAATGGGAAAAGCCAGTTGATAAAGACCCGTCAGCAGGGGCAAAAAACCATCAAGACCACCGCCCGAAATACGGAAAAAAAGGTGAAATCCACCGCCAAGGGTACGGTCAAGACAGCCGAAAAAGGCGTAAAGACGGCACAGGCGACCTCTAAGGCGGCGATTAAGACCACCGAGCAGACCGCTAAGGCTACCAAGGCGGCAAAGACTTCCGCTAAAGCAGCACAACGGGCAGCACAGGCAGCAAAAGCTACCGCCAAGGCGACAGCCCATGCCGTGAAAGTGGCGGTCAAGGCTACCCTTGCGGCAATCAAGGCGATTATCGCAGGCACAAAGGCTCTGATAGCGGCAATCATGGCGGGCGGCTGGATTGCCGTTGTCGTGATACTCATTATCTGCCTTATCGGGCTTCTTGTAGGCTCGGTGTTCGGCATCTTCTTTTCGGGCGAGGACTCTGGCAGCGGTATGACCATGCAGACCGTAGTCCGTGAAATCAATGCCGACTATGACAGCCGACTGGATGAAATCATAAACGGCACATCCCACGATGTACTGGAGATGTCGGGAAGCCGTGCGGTCTGGAAAGAGGTGCTTGCGGTGTATTCCGTCAAGACCACCACCGACCCAGACAATCCGCAGGAAGTCGCCACCATGGACGACAACAAAAAGCAGCTCTTAGCGGACATCTTCTGGGAGATGAACGAAATCAGTTCCCGCACCGAGAGCAAAACCGAAACCCAGATAACTGAGAGCGATGACGGTCATGGGAATATCGTGAAGACGGAAACCACCGTCACCCAGACCTATCTGTATATCACCGTGAGCCACAAGACCGCCGAGGAAATGGCGGACAAATACGGCTTCAATGAGGAACAGCGGCAGCAGCTTTCGGAATTACTTTCCGAGGAAAACAATTCCCTCTGGTCTGCGGTGCTTTACGGTATCACCGTAGGGGACGGCGAAATCGTCACCGTGGCTCTGTCACAGGTAGGCAATGTGGGTGGTCAGCCTTATTGGTCATGGTACGGCTTTGACGGGCGTGTGGAATGGTGTGCCTGCTTCGTGTCGTGGTGTGCCAACGAGTGCGGCTATATCGACAGCGGCGTTATCCCGAAGTTTGCAGGATGCGTAAACGGCTCTCAATGGTTTAAGGACAGAGGACAATGGCAAGACCGAAACTATGAGCCGTCAGCAGGTCAAATCATCTTCTTTGATTGGGAGGGTGACGGAGAAACCGACCATGTGGGTATCGTGGAGCGATGCGAGAACGGCATCGTCTATACCGTGGAGGGCAACTCTGGAGATGCCTGCCGACAGCGGAGCTATCCTGTCGGGAGCAGCTCCATTTATGGCTACGGCATTCCCGCCTATTAAAATCGGGCAAAAGGAAAACAGAGGGGCTTAATCCTCTGTTTCCTCTTTTGCCTTACATAGTCCGTTTACAGTTGCTTCTATAACGGAAAGCTCTTTATCGTCTAAACTGTTGAGCTTTGCGTCTAAGCGTCTGCGGACGGAACTTTTTTTGACTTCCTTATCTGGGAATATGTACTCGTCAACCGACACATCAAACATCGTAATGAGTTGAATAAACAGCTCAATGCTTGGATACTGCCCCTCATTTTCGATAGACTGAATGTGTCTGGGGGCATATCCGATTATCCCAGATAGCTGCTCCCTTGTCATTCCTCTGGCTTCACGGGCTTTTTTGATTGCCTGTCCTATCGGAGTAAAATCGAAGTCAAAATGATTGTTCCTTTCGTCCATTAGCTCACCACCTATACTCTGAAAATCTTACCTTTATATTTTACAGAGATGTGGCTTCCAGTTAAACGATGTGAAATTTCTTAATACAGGAGATTTAATAGCCTATTACAAGAGATAAAAGTTCATGTTTACACACTTGATATAGTTCGTTCAAACGGCTATACTATATACAGCACATAACAGGAGGTCAAATATGTTTGAATATATGACGGCACAGGAAGCCGCAGAAAAGTGGAAAGTATCTCTTCGGTGGGTACAACGGCTTTGCAAGGAGAATCGGATTGAAGGAGCAATGAACATCAACCGTGTGTGGCTTATACCGATAAGTGCTGAAAAACCCGTTGATAAAAGAAAAAAGAAATCCTAATCAAAAACTAATAAACACCTGCTATAATTTAGCGTGGAGGTCTGCATATGGATAAGAAAATATTGATAATTGAGGATGAAGTGGCAATACAGAAAATACTCTCTGAGCCACTCACCTTTGCAGGATACAAAGTTACCACCGCATCAGATGGATTGGAAGGTATCAACATATTTCACGAACAGGATTTTGACCTTATTCTATTAGATATCATGCTGCCTAAAATTGACGGATATACGGTATGTGAAATGATACGGCAGGAGTCGCAAATCCCGATTATTCTTTTAACTGCACTTGATACGGAAAATGACCAGATTAAAGGATTTGACAAATTGGCTGATGATTACATCACAAAACCATTTTCCATAAAACTCGTCTTAAAGCGTGTGGAAGCTCTTTTGCGGCGTACATCATCAGATGCGGTGTCAAACATTATCCGTTACAAGGAAATTACTTTAAGCGAAATAGAACGAAAGGTTACGGTTTCAGAAAACGAGGTAGCACTTACCCACTTGGAATTTGAAATTCTTTTGCTGCTTCTTAAAAACAAAGGGCGTGTTTTCACAAGAGATGACCTTCTAAATCTCGTTTGGGGCTATGACTTCGTGGGGGATGAAAAAGGCGTGAACTTCCACATTATGAATTTACGAAAAAAGTTGAATGTTGATTATATCGAAACGGTCAGAGGGGTGGGATATAGAATTGCGAAAGAAAATTAAAAACAGTTTAAGCATAAAAGTGTTTTTATGGGTGTTTTCTGCTCTTACTATTTGCAGTATGCTGATTTATGGAATTGTATTGACTGTCCTACCTAAACAATATCAGGTCACATCAGATGAGCAACTGGATGCCAATACAGAAATCCTCGTTTCAAAGTTGCAGGATATGCGTTATGAGGATGCAGTCAATGAAATCTATAATTTCTGTATTCAAAATAACTCAACAGCTATTCTCAGCGATGATAACGAGGCTTTGAGCTTTGGCGAAATAAAAGCAGCAGAATTAACGGTTGCGACATCAAGTATAGCAACAACAGTTAGTTTTTCAGACAGCAAAACAGAATATGCACTTGTGGTATCTTCTTTATCACAAACGGCTGATATAATATTAAGCCTTATGCTTCGTTTTTTACCTGTTGTTTTTGCAATTATTTTGTTGCTATCGTCGTTAAGTGCCTTTATTTGTAGCAAAGTTATTGTCACTCCTATTGCTAAAATCAGTCAGATTTCTAAACGAATGACATTACTTGATATGACTTGGAAGTGTGATATTGAAAGTAACGATGAAATTGGCGTACTTGCTTCCAGTCTGAATACAATGGCAAACCGATTGCAGGTCACTATGGAAGAATTAACAAATGCTAATCATCAATTAACTGACGATGTAGAAAAATTCAAATCGTTGGAAGAACAACGCAGAAACTTTTTTGCGGCGGTATCTCATGAATTGAAAACCCCGCTTACTATCCTAAAAGGGCAAATCGAAAATATGATTTTAGGATACGGGGATTATCAAAATCACGAAAAATATCTTCCCGAAACACTAAAAGCCACGGAAGATATAGAGCATCTTGTGAAAGAGATTATTGCAATATCCAAAATGGAAAGTATGGACTTAGAGGACACCTTGCGGGAGGTTTCGCTAAAGCAAACGGTAAATGATACGATACAGGCTATTTTGCCACTTGCACAGGATAAGGACATTCAGATACATCAAAATATCAGTACCGATATGGTTTTGTCCGTCAATCCTAACCTTTGGACTAAAGCCCTGTCTAACATTATCGGGAACGCTGTTCGGCATTCTCCTTGCGGCGAAGATGTGTTCATATCCTTGCAATCCTGTAAAAATGGAAATACTCTCGTTATCGAAAATACTGGAGCGTCTATTCCAGAGACTGACCTTCCTCATATGTTCACACCTTTTTATCGGGCAGACAAATCGAGGAATAAGGCTACTGGAGGAAGCGGTCTGGGGCTATACATTGTCAAAACAATTCTTGACCTACACGGTATGACCTATTGTATAAATAACACAGAGCAAGGCGTAGTCTTTTTTCTCTCTCTAAATTGATAGTAGTTTCATTCCACAAAAAAGCTGTCGGCAATCGCTGGCAGCTTTTTTGCAATCAAATCAAAACCTTACGAAAATCAAATCAAAAACTAATCAAAGGTCTGTATGATAGATTGCAGAAAGGAGCTGAGTAACTTAGATGAATTTTACACAAAGAGCCATGCTTTACATATCACGCAAAAAAGGAAAAACCGTAAGCCTGTTTTTGGTGGTATTCGTAGTTGCGGTTTTTCTGATTTCGTGCTTTGGTGTTTTAAATGCGTCAGAAAGGTTGTCGAAGGATATTCGCACTTCTCTCGGTGCAGCTTTTTATATAAGAGCAAACACCGAAGTGTCAATGAATGAAAACGGCGAAACGCAGGTAAAAGAAAATACTGTTCATATTTCTCAAGAGGAAATAGATGAGATTATGCAGATAGGAGAAATCAAATATTATAATCCCATCAATTACGGTTTTGCCAAAAGTGATACAATCCAGTTTATTCAAGGTGACAAACACACAATCGAAAGCAATATGGGAAAAGTGACAGCACTTCATTTTTCCGCACTTGCCCCTAATTTTACAGACGAAACAGCCGTATTGGTAGAAGGAAAACATATTACCGAAACAGATAATGGAAAAATCCTTATCAGCGAACAGTTGGCAAACGCAAACAATTTATCGGTTGGGGATAAGCTGACGCTGACCCATGCCAAGCTCGGTGAATCTGATGGAGCATACATTGATGAAATACCAGTTAAAATAGCCTATGCCCAAGTAGAGGTGTTGGGAATATATAAACTGAATATCGAGGACACCTCTGTTAAGCCAACTGCGGGTGTCGCTGATAATGAGATATATGCGAGCCTTGATATTTTGAACGAGCTGCACGAAAGTGAAGTAGGTATTTACACGGGCGAAGTTGATTTCTATATTACTGACCCTGCCAAACTCGAAAGCATTACTCGTAATGTTCAGTTATTACAGTCTATTGACTGGAAAACACATTTTATCCGTACTAATGATTTTCAATATTCCAAGATAGCAGACCAGTTATCTTCTCTCGGAGATTTAGTAAAAATACTGCTTGTCCTTGTGTCAGTTGTCAGTACGGCGTTTTTGACCTTGCTATTAACCATGCGTATGCGTGGCAGAATGCAGGAAGCAGGCATTTTGCTTGCGACAGGAGTTTCAAAGGGGCAGATTATGGCGGGATTTCTGTTAGAAGTATTGGCGGTTACGATAATTGCACTGATTTTATCCTATGTTGTTTCTTTTGGTGTTACAGATTTTTTAGGTCATAGTCTGTTTGGCGAACTGCAACCTAATCTGTTAAACGATGACGCACTAACGGCAGGAATGAACGGCGGCATTAAAATTGAAAATTATCTGAAGCTGAGTGCTGTAGAAACATTGCTTATTTATTTGTGCCAGTTAGTCGTAATTGCTGCTTCGACCTTTGTATCGTCTATTATGATTATGCGGCTGAAGCCAAAAGAAATTTTATCAAAGATGAGTTAGGAGGATTACGAAATGAGTTTTATAAAAAGAGCAGGTCTGTACTGTTTAAGACAACGATTTAAGACGGTTATATTATTTTTGGTGCTGACTATCATTGCAACTTTTATGCTTACGGGCATTGCCGTTCGTGATGCGGCTAAAGATGCGACAGCAGATGTTCAAACAGCTATCGGCGGAAAAATCATGCTTGACCTTGACACGGACGGACACATGGGAAACGGTCAGCAAAACCAATGGGGAACAGTTTACGGTTATAATGGAGATTTGATTACACAGGAAATTGTAGACGCAATCGGAAAGGTTGAGGGCGTTGTAGACTACAATTCCGAGGACACAGCGAGTTATTATGGTGCAGGAGTTGATTTCAAGTATCTGCCCGCTGCCTTTGGTTTAAGCTATACACAGTATGGAGAAGCATCAAGTTATACCGCAACATTGTCATCTGAGAAATGCTCCAAGTTCCAAAGCGGAAAGTATAAATTAGTAGACGGCAGGCATATTACGCCAGATGATAAACACGCTTGTTTGATTTCAAAGGAGCTTGCCGACTATAACAAGCTGTCTGTTGGCGATAAAATTAAAATGTACTCTTTGGATTCGGACGCTATATCAGAATTTGAAATCGTAGGGATTTTTGACGGCACAGAGGGTACTTCGGGGAACGCTTTAACCGTGGATGAAATTCCCGCCAACTGCGGCTATATAGATTATGCGACGATGTTTGAACTATTTAAAAAGGAATTGAATGGGTATCAGCAGTTGACTATCTATGTGGAAGACCCTGTTAGCGTTCAAAATGTCTATGACAAAATCACTGCTTTGCCAGAACTAAAAGGCAAAACTTTGAAGCTCAGCATTGATACCGATGAATACGATGTTGTTTCTACTCCTTTAGAGTCCATGCAACAACTGGTAAATACAACAATTATTATTATTTCAGTTGTCAGTGTTGTTATTCTGACCTTGCTTCTGACAATCTGGATTAGAGGACGCAAAAAGGAAATAGGGATTTTGCTTTCCATTGGCAAGCGTAAGGTAAATATCATTTTGCAAATCTTTACAGAAACTATTGCAGTAGCAGTTATTTCGTTTGTAGCATCTATACCGTTTAGCAATCTGATAGCGGAAAAAGCAGGAGCATTTTTAGTATCCAGAGTTACTACGGGAACAGCAAATCTCAATGTGCAGATTAACGCAGCTTATCTGCTCCCCTTATATTTGATTGGCATTTTACTGATTGCGATAGCGGTTGTTGCTTCATCGTGGACTGTTGTTCGTTCAAAGCCGAAAGATATTCTTACGAAAATGAGTTAAGGAGGAAATTTATATGAGTATCATTGAAACTTGTAATGTTAAATATTCCTATGATGGAAATAGAGCTGTACTTAAAAATATATCTACCGATTTTGAGGTGAGAAAAATTTATGCAATCCTCGGTCCGAGTGGGTGTGGAAAAACGACCTTGCTCTCCCTGCTTGGTGGACTGGATAGCCCGTCTGATGGGCAGGTGTTGTTTCAAGGAGAGGATATCGAGAAAAAAGGGCTTGCATGGCATCGCAAAAACAATGTGGCTTTCATTTTTCAAAGCTATAATCTGATTGATTATATGACACCCGCCGAGAATGTTGCTCTAACTTCCAAATTGCCGCCGTTGCCTATCTTGGAGCGGTTAGGGCTTACGAAGGAAGAGGCAAAGCGAAATGTTTTGAAGCTCTCTGGTGGACAGCAGCAACGAGTAGCAATCGCCCGTGCATTGGCTTCTGACGCAAGCGTTATTCTTGCGGATGAGCCGACAGGAAATCTGGATGAAGATACTGCGGTGGAAATCACAAACATTCTGAAAGAATGTGCCCATCAGATGAATAAGTGCGTAATAATCGTAACGCACTCGAATGAACTTGCAAAGCAGGCTGATGTGATTTTGAAATTGCGAAAAGGAGAACTGCAAATTGCAGATACTCCCGATTCAGATACGAGAAAAGGACGGAAAAGCTAAATGCAACATTTATCACATATCATTAAGGGTGAAAAAGTCCCCCAATTAACACAAAGAGAAATAGAATTGTATAAACGCACTTTTAGCAAAGTACATCTGACCACTCAAAAAATCGAGGAAATCTGTAAACAGATTTGCAAACATCACGGAGAGCAATTCTTTTTATAATGGGAGGTGCAATGTGAAGCGATTGATTGAATGGGTGTGCTGTCCAATGTGTGGCAGTAAAACCCGCATCAAAATACGGTCTGATACGGAATTGACAAACTTCCCACTATACTGTCCGAAATGTAAGCGTGAAGCATTGATTAAAGCAAAAGATTTACAAGTAACTGTCATCAAAGAGCCAGACGCATAAGACGCAGAGCCGATGAATTTGTGAGATACTCACAGTTCATCGGCTCTGCTCTTTATATAGCCATAGGTAGGACAAGCCCACCGAATAAAAAAAACGATGCTTCGGTGAGCCGATTTGTTATGCTCTGAACACTCTCCGACTTCGCTTTTTGAAGTTTGGAGGGATTTTTATTGCCTGCAAGCAGTAGCTTATATCTACATAAACCCTACCGAGGATTGGCAGATAACCTGTTAAAAAAATCCTTGTCAACACATGGGGGCTTTGCACCTCAAAAGTAGAAGCCAAATCTCTACAAAATAGAAATAAACTCTCCTTAAACCGTAAAGGTATGACAGCCTTTGCGGTTTTTCTTTTGTCGCTTTTTGTGGAAATACGCCGTAAGGCTATTTCTGGTGTTGGATGCCGTTCACCGCCTGCCAATCTGGATTTTTCAAAAAAATTCAGATTGGAGGAAACAAAAGTGTTTGACAACACAAATCCCTATACCATCCGTTTTGAAGAAACGGATGGCAGAAAACGCTACTTTGTAGCATTTACAGATGAGCAGGGCAACTTCCGAGAAACAGAGGTTACAAAGGCTGTCTATATGGAATTTTGCCACTTTATCAAGCGTGAGCGTAATCTTCGTAGGTCTGATGAAAGGCATTTAGAACAATCGGAGTTGACCGAGGAAACGCTTTGCAGACGGGCGGTACATAAGCCAAAGCCCGTTGATGAAGCGGTAAACGATACAATCCGCATGGAACGGCTTAATCGAGCGATTATGGAACTGCCCGAAATACAAAGGCGGCGGTTTATGCTCCACTTCGATTTAGGCTTGACCTATGAGCAGATTGGAGAAATGGAGGGCTGTACGAAAATGCCTATCAAGCGTTCCATTGACAGGGCGATTGAAAAAATCCGCCTTGAATTAAAAAACTTTTGATTTTTAGGGGCTACTTATAGCTTCTGAGTGTGGAAACAGGTGAAGGGATAAAACCCTTTGCCTGTTTTCCTTTGTGTGGCGAAAACGGGGATAGTTCCTTGACAACCGAATATCCATTCGCCAAACACTTCCTCTTTGTGATTGTGAAAATCATAAGCGTGTGCAGCGGTACGCCATGACCTGCCGAAAGGCAGAGAGCGAGAAATGCCGACTCAAAATATCGGGCAGCTCCCGATTCCGCCATAATCCACAAAGAGAACAATGGTACTCCCGTCCAGTCACAGTCCGAGCGGTAACCAATCCGCCGCAGGCAATGAGGGCGGCTCTGTCAGAACGACAGTTGGGGTGAAACTCCCGTGGCGTCAGTTCGCTGCTGACCGTTTGGCGACTTCCCATAGCGTTTCGGGGTGTCGAGGACAAATAGAAATGCTCCTATCATATCAAGCCAGATACAAGGCGGTCTATGGAAACAGAGCTTTGTTTTATGCTCTACCGACCTTAAATTCTTCCTTGTATCTGGCGGCTACATAGGCAGGAATCCTCTGCCTAAATCCAGATAGGAGGTCAATCACATAATGGAAAGGAACATCAAGCGCGGCGATATTTATTACGCCAAGTTAAATCCCGTTGTCGGCTCGGAACAGGGCGGCAAGCACAGACCCGTACTTATTATCTCCAACAACAAAGGCAACAGGCACAGCACCACGGTTATTGTGGCGGCAATCACGGGCAAAGAACACGCCAAGCCTAATTTACCCACTCATGTCATAGTAAACGGTTGCGAGTGTCTTGAAAAAGACTCAATCATACTTCTTGAACAAATCAGAACACTTGATAAACAACGCCTGCAAGAGTACATCGGTACTTTCGACAGGCGTTTAATGTTATCGGTGGATAATGCTCTGGCTATCAGCATCGGCATTTCAAAAAAGGACTAACCCCTCTGTTATATCGTACAAACCCTTATGAATACATTATAGCGAGGTGGTGTTGATGATTGAAATGTCGTGAGTTTATTTATGTCGGAGAGCCTGCTCCGCAAATTACCGAACAGGCATACACAGCGTTTTATCTGCATCTTCAAAAGTCAATACTTGCTTCTTTAGAAAAACGGGAGCTTTTGACCCATTCGCAATATAGCCGCTGTATCGAGGAAATAGAAAAACAATACAGTCAGAAAAACCGCAGCCAAGCCTAACCGCTTGGCTCTTTACATATAGAAATGTACGATTTCAAAATTTGCACATTCGACATACAAGCAATCACTCACTATACTTAAACTACGGCAAGTCATTGTCGGGAAAGGAGAGGTTTTATGCCAACATTACAATATGAACTCTTAAACCAAGAGAGAAAAATGCAGGAAACGAAAAAAAGAGTTGCCGCCTATTGCCGTGTTTCCACGGACAATGAAGACCAAGCCAATTCTTTTGAAAGCCAACAGCGATATTTCCGCCAGTATATCGAGCGTAATCCCGATTGGGAGCTTTATGCCATATTTGCCGATGAGGGCATTTCTGGAACGAACACGAAAAAGCGAAAAGAATTTAACCGCATGATTGAGTGTGCAAAAAACGGCGATTTTGATTTGATTATTACAAAGGAGATTTCCCGTTTTGCGAGAAATACCCTTGATAGTATATTCTATACCCGTGACCTCAAAAAGCACGGTGTCGGCGTTATCTTTCTGAACGACAACATCAACACCTTGGACGGCGATGCGGAGCTTCGCCTTGCTATTATGTCCTCTATCGCACAGGAGGAAAGCCGCAAGACTTCCGAGCGTGTGAAATGGGGACAGAAACGCCAGATGGAGCAAGGCGTTGTGTTTGGACGCAGTATGCTCGGCTATGATGTAAAGGATGGGAAAATGACTATCAACGAGGAGGGAGCGAAAATCGTCCGCCTTATCTTCCACAAGTTTGTGGACGAGGGAAAAGGCACTCATGTTATCGCCCGTGAGCTTCGGGAGGAAGGTATCGAGCCTATGCGTGTCAAGGAATGGCAGAATACGGTTATTCTCCGTGTTATCCGCAATGAAAAGTATTGCGGCGACTTAGTGCAGAAGAAAACCTATACGCCAGACTTCCTATCCCATGAAAAGAAGTACAACCGAGGGCAGGAAGAATTTGTCATTATTAAAGACCACCACGAGCCGATTATCTCCCGTGAGCTTTTCGATAAGGCAAACCGCATTCTGGATGCAAAATCGCTTTCGCAGGAGGGCAAGGCAAAACATAGCAACCGCTATCCGTTCTCTGGGAAAATCAAATGCGGCAGATGCGGAGCAAGCTATGTCGCCCGATATAAGACCCGCAAAGACGGAAGCAGATACAAGGCATGGCGCTGCTATGAAGCGGCAAACCACGGTAGACCGCACATCGACAAGGCGGGTAATCAAGTGGGCTGCTCTGGCGAGAGTATCCGCAATGAGGATGCGATTTATTTGCTGTACCTTGTTTGCAGGGAACTGAAAATCAACCGCCAGAAAGTTGTCGATAATCTCACCAGAACAATTGACGCTGTTATGCGGATAGATTTAACAGGAACAAGCACAAGTGCATTATCGGCGAAAATCGAAGAAGCCAAGAAAAAGCGAACAGGTCTTATAGACCTTTACACAAGCGGCGACATAGACAAAACCGAGTTTACTGCCCTAAGAGCCAAGTATGACGAGGATATTGAAAAGCTAAAGTCTACTATGGAGGGAACCCGGCAACAGCAGACAATGATACTGAAACAGCAGGAATTGATGACGGATATAAAAAACGCCATTGACGAGCTGATTAACGGTATCCAGTACGAGGATGAATACTACACCCAGATACTCGACAAAATGGTAATCAACGATAAAAACAATATAGATGTTTATTTGAAAATGCTGCCGCATAAGTGGAGCTTTACGGTAGCAAAAGGCGTTACGGGGGCTTTAGAAACGCTAAAAAAAGCTAAAGCCTCAGAAAACTCCATTTCTGAGGCTTCACTACCTATATCAGTAAGCAGACCAGTAACTTCTGCATATGGAGAAGAATAGCGCTGATTCAGGTATCTTAATGACGCAGCTAATTCTCCATCGGGTCCGCCTAACTGACTTATAATAAACTTTGCCAATTTAGCATTTGGATTTTTAATTCTTACAGGATATTGAAGCTTTTTCTCATAATTCCACATTAGTCAGCACCTCTTTCCCACGGCCAAGGTTCATTAACCCAGGTCCATCTGTCACGGCTTTTCACCTGACTGGATACAATTGGACCATAAAGGTTTACATATTCTTCCTCCGCAGCCTTTTTGAGGTCGTTATATTTATGAAAATAATCCAGACCCTTACGGCAGTTAGGATGAGTATCAAGGTAAAGCTTTATCTCATAAAGCGCAAAATCATACATTTGGATAGCTCGAAATAATTTATCTTTTTCGCTCATCACAATATCCTCCATTTGGTTCAAACGGTAAGTCAAGTTCCGGGAAAATTGTGCCGGCTGAAAATCCTGTATGAACTTCATAGGGCTCTTCCCATTGTTGAAAAGGAACATATGCCATACCCAGGGGTGTATGTTCCGGAAATCTTCCGTTTGCATCAGTGTTACGTTTTTTTAAGTCTGAAATTTGCTCAAAACGCAATCCGTCAAACAAATTAAAATCCACAGTTCTTTCCTCCCGATTAATATTTTAAACTGACTTTTGCACGTATAGTTCCCCCATACAATACCATTTTATGATATATTAACTTATTTTGTTACATTGATTTTAAATATAAAGAATAATATGGAATATTTTGCATATTATATATATAATATTACAATTTTCTTATGGTTTTAGCTTGACACGGACAAAAGTCTATGATAATATTAGACCAGAAAATAAATGAAAGGAAAAAATTATCTATGTATATTGCAGATGAAAAACGCTATGACAATTTTACTTACAGACGTGCGGGAAAATCAGGACTTTTACTGCCGCCTGTTTCTCTTGGTATGTGGCAAAATTTTAGCTTTACGGACAGCTTTGAAAATATGGAAAAAATGTGTCATACCGCTTTCGATATAGGAATAAATCATTTTGATCTTGCAAATAATTACGGAAATCCATATAACGGAGCCTCTGAAGAAAATTTTGGTAAAATACTTGATAAGGGTTTAAGAAATTATCGTGATGAGCTTTGTATTTCTACTAAAGCAGGATATGATATGTGGGCAGGACCATACGGCAGAAAGCATGGTTCAAGAAAATATTTAATTTCCTCTTTAGATCAGTCTTTAAAGCGTATGAACCTTGATTATGTGGATATTTTTTATCATCATGTATATGATCCCGATGTTCCCTTAGAGGAAATTGCAGTGGCTCTTGATCATATAGTTAAGCAGGGAAAGGCCCTTTATGCAGGGATTTCCAATTACAATAAGGAACAAACCGCTGAAATAACCGAAATTTTCAAGGAGTTAAAAACTCCGTTTATACTGAATCAGCCCTCATATTCCATGTTCAACAGATGGATAGAAAAGGATGGTCTGAAAGATTACGCATATGAAACCGGAATAGGGCTTGCCGTATTTTCACCATTGTCACAGGGCTTGCTGACGGATAAATATCTGCAAACAGGTTCGGGAACGTCTGCACGTCCCTGGATGAAAAATCGTCCGGATGATGAAACACTTTCCAAAATAGAAGCTCTGAATGAGATTGCTGCTGAAAGAGGACAAAAATTATCTCAAATGGCTATTTCTTGGATACTGAGAAATGATAAAATTACTACTGTCCTAATAGGTGCAAGCCGTCCGGAACAAATCGTTGAAAATGCAGAGGCAGCTAAAAAAACAAACTTTACTGAGGATGAGCTTAATAGAATTGAAGAAATTTTGAGATGATCCGGATAAGGCTTAAATTGAATAAAATAATAAGCGCAGCAGATATTAAATCTGCTGCGCTTATATCTTTGGTTATATTAAATTGTCAGCTCTTTTTTCTTTGAAGTGTTTGTTTGATTTTATTATATTTGGGAGCCAAAAACTCCAAAACTGCACAATATTTATCGACAATAACGATTACATAGCTCTCCTTGTAACGGGGAAGCTTCAATGTTACAGGCCACATATGAGTTTCAATAATATCATTTTCCAAAATATCTGTATCAAATATTTCCTTTGCATTTTTTGCTGCAATAACAGGATGCTCTGAATGATGGGATTTTATATCAGATACTTTTCTGTCATAGTAAAACATATCATGCATAAGTCCGGCCCTTGCCGCCGAAACTGCATTGAATCCCAATCGATTGCAGATAATGTAATTATAATATGAAACGTTCAGGCTATGCTGAAGACGTGTTGTACAGATATGATGGGTATAATCCTTGAGCTGCTGAATTTTTTCATTTTCATATATGTCTGAAATACAGTCATAAAACGGAAGCTGTTCAATATTTTTTTTTGAACCAGTTGCTTTAAGCATAAATATGACACCTACCTTATAAGTATTATGCTTCATAAGGAAATTATAATTCAAATCTTTTAATATGTCAAGCGTGAAAAAATGTAAAAAAACCGGACTTTTTGTCCGGTTTTTGATTTTTTTAAATTATGCTTAAAAGAATACCGGCGGCAACAGCTGAGCCGATAACGCCTGCGACATTTGGTCCCATGGCGTTCATTAAGAGGAAGTTGGTCGGATCCGTTTGGGCGCCGACTTTCTGAGAAACTCGTGCAGCCATCGGAACTGCGGAAACGCCGGCAGAACCGATCAGAGGATTTACCTTACCTCCTGTAACCTTGTACATAATTTTACCGAAGAGAACGCCGCAGGCTGTTCCTATGCAGAATGCAAATACGCCAAGCAGAATAACTTCAGCAAATTCAATGTTAAGAATCTTGTCAGCTTTAGTAGTAGCGCCGACAGAGATGCCGAGGAAAATGGTAATAATGTTCATAAGAGCATTTTGTGCTGTATCAACAAGTCTGCTGCAAACGCCGCTTTCCTTTATAAGGTTTCCAAGCATGAGCATGCCAACCAGCGGAGCGGCAGACGGAACGAGAAGAGCAACGATTAAAGTAACTGCAACCGGGAAAATAATTTTTTCGGTTTTAGAAACGGCTCTAAGCTGCGGCATTTTAACAGCACGTTCCTTTTTAGAAGTAAGAAGCTTCATTATAGGAGGCTGGATAACCGGAACAAGCGCCATATAAGTATATGCGGCAAGGGCTATTGTACCGGTGCTTATCTTGAAGCCGCCGCCGGCAAGAAGCTTACTGGAAACGAAGATGGCTGTAGGACCGTCCGCACCGCCGATAATAGCGATTGATCCGCATTCAGCAGCAGAGAATCCCAGGAGTGCGGCACCTATAAATGTAAGGAAAATTCCTGCCTGTGCGGCAGCACCCAGAAGAAAGCTTTTAGGGTTTGCTATAAGCGGACCAAAGTCGGTCATTGTGCCTATGCCCAGGAATATAAGAGGCGGATAAATCTGAAGCTTTACCCCAAGATAAAGAATATCCAACAGACCGCCCTCATGCAGAATATCTCCGAAATTTATGTTTGTAACGCCGTCCCATAGTTCAGGATGGTACATACCGGCTTCCGGAAGATTTGTAAGGAGCATGCCAAATGAAATAGGAAGAAGCAGTAAGGGTTCAAACTGCTTTGCAATTGCAAGATACATAAAGACAAATGATATCAGTATCATAATTCCGCTTTTCCAGTCCAGATTTGCAAGACCGCTGGAGGCGGCAAGGTCTTTTATAGTATCCCAGAAAATACTGAATACTTCACCCATAAAAAATTATCCTTTCCTGAAAATTACAATATGACTCAGAACGGGTTTGTGTTATTCTGAAGTCCTGCCAGAGACCATGCCGATCTTGAAGATCTGTTTTTATCAGCCCTGACTGATTTAATCCTGTATGTTTTTCCGTCAGCTTTTCCCATTGCGGCAACAGCAGCGGCAATAACTGCAATTATTTCGTCATCGTCGGCTGAGGACGGAGCAGTATCAACAGGCTTTGCTGTCTTAACCGGTTCCGCTTTCGGGATATCCGGGACAGCCTCAGGTTTTTTCTGTTTTCTGGAAAAAAGCTTTCCGAATGCCCAAACAAAAAGTATGAGAATTACAAGACCAAGAAAAACAACGCATAGACCTGTTATAACAACGGCGGTGACAAAGCTTGCATTGAGATTTTCAGTCATTGGAAATAATGTGTTATATAATGCCATTAAATCCATAAGTACAGCACACTCCAATCTAAAAAAATTATAACATACATTATATATTATACTACATTTTAATCATATTTACAAGAATAAAAATAAAAAATAATGCAAATTAATAGGAAAAGTTCAGAAAATAATATTATTAAGCGTAAAAAATAATTTTATTCGGGTTCAATTACAATTTTTCCTATTTCAGGACGATTGTTGAATCTTGCGGCAACTGGATAATTACCGATTCCCGAGGTTATAAACAAATATCCGTTTTTATTCTTGAACAAGCCTTTGTCATATATATCGTCGCTTCCGTGTTTGACCTCTGGAAGAACCTCATCGTCATAGTATGCAGGACCCAGAAACGGAATCTGTATTATGCCTCCGTGGGTATCTCCGCAAACAGTGAGATCAGCGCCGAAATCAGAGTAATCGTCATATCTTGGGATATGTGCCATAAGGATATTGTAAGTCCGCGGATTAAGAGTAAATTCATTTCTAAGATCAAAGGACGGTGAAAACCATGCATTGCTTATACCGTATAAAGTAATTTCGGTATCTTTTACCTTTATAGTTTCTGTTTCCTGATCAAGAACATTGATTCCGTTTGATTCCATTTGAGCTACATATCTGTCAGTACGGTCATCGTGTTCACCCAGAACAAAGAAAAGTCTGAATCCCTCGCTGACAATTCCGGTCATAAGATCCATGGAGATTTGTTTTTCTTTTTTTGTTGCATCATTGGAATGCATATCCCCAAGAACGCATACAATATCCGGATTCATCTTCTTGATTTTTGAAATAAGCTTGTCATTTGATATTGCAAGCTTGCTGGTTGACGCATGAAAATCACTCATTACTGCTATGGTTATTTTGTTTTTTACTTTGTCTGAAGTAATGGTCTCTTTGGTTATTTTGAGTGTAAAATTATTGAACCACCATAGCAGAAGCAATAATACTGCTGCTTTCAGGATTCTTCCAAGACAGCTTTTTTTCTTTACAACAACAGTTTTAACCAGTGGTGTTTCAGGAACTGCTTGTGGTATTTTTTCGTTGTCCATTCTTTTTTACTTCTCCTTAGTTGCTGGTAATATGTACGTCGAGCTGTCTGAATGGTATAGTGATACCGTTTTCGGAAAATGCTTTATTTACCATTTCAGTAAAGTCGAATTTTACCTGCCAGTAGTTTTCTGTTTCAGTCCAGAGCCTGACAACTATTTGCAAGCTGTCTTCTGCCTGGACGCCGAGACGAACAAATGGTTCAGGCTCTTTCAGTACAAGATCATAGCTTTTAGCCAGGTCCATTATCACTGACTTTGCCTTTTCAACATCGTCTGAATAGCTTATGCCGAATTCAAGGTCTACACGTCTTACCGGCTGTTCGCTGTAATTTATGATCTGAGAATCTGAAACCTTTCCGTTAGGAATATAAATGGTTTTATTGTCGTTTGTAAGAATTTTAGTATAGAGAATACTAATGCTTTCTACTACTCCTGAAACAGAGTTGGTCTCCACATAGTCACCTGATTTGAATGGTTTTGAAAAAAGAATAATAAATCCGCCTGCCAAATTCGATAGGCTGTTTTGGAGTGCAAGTCCCACTGCAAGACCGGCGGCGCTTATAACGGCAATAATTGACGTCATAGGGATGTTTAAAATAGAGAGCGTTATGATAAAAACAATGGTATAAAGCAATATCTTTACAAGTGATCTGAGAAAGCTTATGGCAGTGTGATCTGTATTGGTTTTTTCCATAAATCTTGTAAAGATTTTAAGGAGACCTTTGGAAATTGCTATTCCGGCTGCAAAAATGAAGAGAGCAAAAAGCAAAGACGGAATAGAGTTTTTTATAGTTGTGCCGAGGGAAGAGAAAATTTGTCCGAGCCTGTCCTTTTCTTCCTGAGTGCTCATGGAAGCGTTGGCAAGCAGGTCTTCGATAATACTGGTAACTTCTGTTTCAGTTTCAGAAACAGATTCAGAAACTGAACTTATAATAGTGGTTTCAGTCATAAAACTTCCTTTCTGCCCTGTAAAAGGCGGTGTTTGTCAGCGCATACAATTTTATTATAGGTATATTTTACTGAATTGTCAACAGATATATTGAGCAGAAATGAAGAAAAGACTTGAATAATATTTGCAGTAAATGTATAATTATATAATAATGTGTCGAAAGCGGTGTTTGTTTGAATCGGAAATTGCTTCTCTATATAGTATTCGGCGGATTGATTATATTATCTTTATCTGCTTTAGCTTTTTCTATTGAAAATGATACAGATGAATTTTATTATGACAGTGTACTCTGGATTACCAGTACACAGGCTCAATCTGAGGCTGAAACGGTTACGGAATCAAAGAAAAATACTGAAGTCAAAAATAATACTGATGTTCTGTTAACCGAGGAAACTGCTGAATTTATTTATATTGATATTAATAAAGCCGGCAGGGATGAACTTATAAAACTTAAAGGAATAGGTGAAAAAACAGCTGATTTAATAATCGGATACCGTAATGCAGTGGGCGGTTTTTCCGACATCAGTGAAATAATGAATATAAAAGGAATCGGTGAAAAGACATTTGAAGGGATAAAAGATCATATATATGTAACAGAAGAATATTTATCAAAGGACAGCAGTGAAGAAACTGATATGACAGAAGAATATAAAACTGAGGAGACAATGCCTCCGGCAGCGGAGTTTCAAGATGAAACGGTTCAGCAGGAAGAAACATATATAGAAATGGTAAATATTAACACCGCTGCTGCCGAGGAGTTTATGCAGCTTCCTGGAATTGACAGAGAACTTGCAGAAAATATAATTAATCTCAGGACGAGCATACAATATTTTCAGCATATATATGAACTGCTTTATGCTGAGGGAATGACTAAAGAAAAGCTATCTGAAATTGACGAATATCTTACGCTTTGAGGCGCTTCCAATAAAAGCCAAAGGGTAAAAGAAAAATTAAAGAATATATAAATTCTGTTTCAAAGTATAAAAAATAAATGTATAATTCAAACAAAAAATATATAAATCATGTGAAAATTAAATGAATATTGGCTTTTACCGTTTTGTAATAAAGTTGAAATACTCTGTAAATTATAGCTTTTTTGTACAAATAATTGAGATGATATTTGTGCTAAACGCTAAAAAAGTATTAAGGAATGGTATTTTTCATTGACTTTTTGGCGTATGTATTGTATATTAATGTTACGAAAGAGTTTGATTTTTCTATGCTTTCATATGCCTTTTTAGTACGGGATGTTAAGAGGTTTTAGATGCGGGCGTTGATGCAGTGAAATTATTTTGGATTTTCAGTTGAATTAGACTCAGAGCACTTGGAACCAATCAAATACGTAATCGGCATTCTTCATTATAATAATGTTCACAATGATCTGACTTTCAGTTATTTTATTTTACTTTGGACAGCTTCCGGATATAAGCCGAAAATGATGTTTATCTGCGGCAGGGTAAACGGAAGCATGCCGCCTTGGTAAATCTAATGAAATTTATGCCGTGGTAATTTTCAGGGGAATTACTGTTTAAAAACAGTTTCCATAGATTTTATTATTCAATGTTTATTATATTTTTTTCAAAATATAATACAATCATTAAGGAGGAAAACTTACAATGAACAAGCTTAAAAAAACATTAGCTCTGGTTGCTACTCTTGCAATCTCAGCAACAGCATTTGTTGGATGTGACAATGATGATTCATCTAAGACATCTTCAACAGCAGACAACAGCTCAACAGCTGATGATAGCTCTACACCAGAAGGTGACTCTAATTCAGACTCTGACAGCAGTGCAGCAGCTGAAATCAAGCTTCCTTCCGGCGGCGACAAGATGACAATCCTTGCTTGGAACGCTAATGACGTTGATCCAATGCTTTCTTTCTGGCTTCCAGATTCAGGTTACTCAAAGGATCAGATAAACTTCGTTAACTTCAATGTTGGCGGCGGTGAAGCTTCTGCTCAGTATGATCAGTACTTCCTCGGCGGCGAAGACCTTGATATGTTCATGGTTGAAGCTGACTGGGCTCTTAAGTACATCAACGATGACTCTGCTACAGCTCCGCTTAGCGACCTCGGTTTCACAGATGCTGACTTCGCTAACCTTTATGACTACACAATGGAAATCGGTAAGGATTCCAACGGTACAATCAAGGGTATTTCATGGCAGGCAGCTCCTGGCGGCTGGTGCTACAGATCTGACCTCGCTGATTCATATCTCGGCGTAAAGACACCTGAAGATATGCAGGCTAAGGTTGCAGACTGGGATAAGTTCCAGGCTACAGCTAAGGAAGTTTCTGACGCTTCAAGCGGCAAGACAGCTCTTACAACAACTCTCGGCGGTATCTGGCAGGCATTTGCTGCTAACAGAACAACTCCTTGGGTTCAGGACGGCGCTCTTGCAGTTGATGACTTCTGCTCAACATTTATCGATCTCGCTAAGAACATGAGAGACAACGGTTATGTTACAGACCTCAACCAGTGGACAGATGACTGGTATGCAGCTGGTCAGACAGACGATACAATGGGTTACTTCGTATCAACATGGGGCTTCGGCGATTCAATCCTTCTCCAGGCAGCTGGCGGCAACGGCGGTGCTACATATGGCAAGTGGGCAGTTTGTGAAGGTCCTACATCTTACTTCTGGGGCGGTACATGGATGTGCGTATCACCTAAGACAGATAACGCAGACATGGTTGCAAGCTTTATCAAGTACTTCACAGTTGACGAAGCTTCAATGGAAAAATACGCTCTCGGTAAAGAAGGCGGCGAATATGTAAGCAACAAGAACGTAATGCAGAAGATCGTTGACGAAGGTACAAACAAGAACGAAAACCTCGGCGGTCAGGATCAGTTTGCTGTTCTCCACAACAGTGCTCAGAACATCAACCTTAAGGGTCTTATCACTCCTTACGATGCATCTATCAAGTCTGCATTCCTTGACGCAGTAAACGCTTACTGTGCAGGTACAACAGCTGACGCTAATGCTTGTATCGAAGACTTCAAGGACAGAGTTGCTCAGAACGTTACAGATATTACAGTTGAATAATTGATTTGACGTAATAGTTATAATTCATGTTTACGGGATGGGTAGACCTCATCCCGTAACATATATATTATTAATCTGATTTCTTAGAGAGAGGTGTACTATATGGCATCTGCTGCACAAAGAAATATCCGTTCTATCAGCTACGCAAAATACGGCTATTTCTTTATATTGCCATTTTTTCTGGTATATTGTTTTTTTCAGGTTTGGCCTCTGATTAATACTTTTATTCTTAGTTTTTACGGAAATGGTCAGAAAGTTGACGACTTTATCGGTCTTGACAACTTCAGAGCGCTTCTTTTCGGTTCCAGCGTAACAGGCATGGGACGTACTGCAAGCGCTATTCATGAAACATTCGTTAATACTCTTGGAAATACATTTATTGTTTGGATAGGTAACTTTGTTCCGCAGATCTGTATTTCTCTTGCGCTTGCCGTATGGTTTACAGACGCTAAGCTTAAGATTAGAGGTAAGGGCTTCTTCAAGGTTATTATGTATATGCCTAATATCGTAACAGCTGCTTCAGTAGCTGCACTTTACCTTTCACTCTTTGCTGAATCTCAGTACGGAAGCGTAAACAACCTTCTTTTGAGCGCCGGTATAATCGATTCTCCAATCAGATTTGTAACCGGATGCTGGCAGGCTCGTGGTATGATCATGTTTATCCAGTGCTGGATGTGGTTCGGTAATACAATGATTATGCTTATGTCCGGTATTATGGGTCTTAATCCGTCCCTGTTTGAAGCTGCAAATATCGACGGTGCTACAAGCGGTCAGATCTTCAGAAAGATCACTCTTCCGCTTCTCAGACCAATTATGCTTTACACTCTTGTAACATCTATGATCGGTGGTCTTCAGATGTACGATATCCCTTATCTTTACAGAAAGGGTACTGAAAGAAACCTGTTTACTAAAACGGTTGCTGTGTTTATTTATGAACACTTCCGTGAAAAAATGCCGAATCCAAACTATGGCTTCTCGGCTGCGGCTTCAGTAATTCTGTTCTTTATTACTATTGCTCTTGGCTCCGTTGCCTTTGCAATGAATCGTGATAAGGACGAGGCAATGAAGAAGAAAGAAAGAAAAGCATATGCCAAGGCGCTGAAGGCTAAGAAAAAAGGACTGGGAGGTATGGAGATATGAGTTCTAATAATGTATCAAAGGATAATTATAGTGCTAAGCTCCGCTTCAAGTCAGTGCTTCTGTTTTTAGTATGCGTACTTCTTACTATAATTTGTCTGCTGCCGATTTACATACTTATTATCAATGCAACAAGAACTTCTGCTGAAGTTACCGGCGGAGTTTCATTGATTCCGGGCAATTATCTGAAAGAGAATTTCCATACGCTGTTCAATCACCCTATGTTCGTTAACTTTAAGCCATTAATCGGTTTTAAGAACAGTGCGATCATTGCTGGTTGTTCAACTCTTTTAAGCGTATTCTTCTCCGCTTTGACAGCTTATGGTCTTGTAGTTTATGACTTTAAGCTCAGAGGTGCGGCTTATACATTTATTCTTGCAGTTATGATGGTACCTATGCAGGTTACTTCAGTTGGTTTCTTGCAGTTTATGCTGAAACTCAACTTAGGAGACTCTTTCATTCCGCTGATTATTCCTACAATCGCGGCTCCTGCAATCGTATTCTTCATGAGACAGTACCTGAAGTCTTCATTCCCGCTTGATATTGTCGAAGCGGCACGAATAGACGGCTGCGGAGAATTCAGAACATTCCTGACAATTGCTATCCCGATGATGAAACCGGCTATTGCCGTTCAGGCTATATTCGCTTTCGTTGCTAACTGGAATAACTTCTATCAGCCATCAATGATTCTTATTTCCAGAAAGCAGGAGCAGTTAACTATTCCAATGATGGTTAGTACGATCACATCTAACGATAAGATTAACGACTACGGCGCAAAATATGCCGCAATCGGACTTTCAATCGTTCCAATTGTTGTCGTTTACCTCATTCTTTCTAAGTTTATCGTTGAAGGCGTTGCTCTCGGCGGTGTTAAGGAATAATATTTCAAAAATTACAGCAGGCTTAATGCCTGCTGTTTTTTTGTTAGATTGGTATTGACCTTTAACCGATATAATGTTATACTAAAACAGTTATATAAATACGACAGAAAAAAGGAGATTTCTATGAGTAAAATTGCGGTTGTAACTGATACAAACAGCGGTATAACAAATGAGGAAGCGGAAAAGCTTGGAGTTTTTCTTGTTCCAATGCCTTTTATTGTAGATGGAACAGAATACTTTGAGGGTGTTACATGTACTTATGAACACTTTTTTGATATGCTTGAATCAGGAAAGGATGTTTCAACATCCCAGCCATCACCAAGTTCACTTACAGAAACCTGGGACAAGATTCTAAGGGACTATGATGAATTAATTTATATACCAATGTCATCAGCGCTCAGCAGTTCATTTGCAACAGCTAAGGCGCTTGCTTCTGAATATGATGGAAAGGTTTATGTTGTTGATAATAAAAGGATTTCAATAACTCAAAGATTATCTGTAATAGATGCCTTAAATCTTATTGAAAATAATTTAACTGCCTCTGAAATCAGTTCAATACTTGAAGAAAATGCATTGAATTGCAGTATTTATCTTGCTGTAAACACTCTTGAACTTCTTAAAAAGAGCGGACGTGTCACATCAGCAGGAGCAGCAATAGCTTCGATTTTAGGACTGAAACCTGTTCTTCAGATTCAGGGAGAAAAGCTTGACGCCTTTTCAAAGGCAAGAGGAATGGCTAATGCAGAAAAGGTAATGCTTAATGCTGCTCAAAAGGATATAAATGAACGCTTTAAAGGAATGAAAGTAAAAATTAATGCTGCATATTCCGGAGAATATTCCGCCGCAGAGGGATGGCTGAAATCGGTCCGCAGCTTTTTTAATGATGAATCTATTGAAATGTATAAACTTCCCATTAGCATTTCCTGTCATGTTGGGGCAGGTGTTAAAGCCATTGGATTGATTCCTGAAATGCAGTAAGGAGTTTGTATGAAATACAAAGCGGTTTTATTTGATCTTGACGGAACCCTCTTGCCCATGGATAATGATATTTTTACTAAAGGATATTTTACTGAATTGGCAAAAAAATTATCGCCGTTGGGAATTGCTCCCGAAGAACTTGTTTCGGCAGTATGGGCAGGAACTAAGGCTATGGTTAAAAATAAAGGAAAAAAACCTAATTGTGAGATTTTCTGGGAAACCTTTTCTGTAATAACTGATATGGACAGCACTGATTTCAGAAGAGAATCGGATAACTTTTACTCTAATGAATTTGCAAATGTAAAGAAATACACGGGTGAAAATTTACTTGCTGTTGATGCAGTAAGAACGATCCGTGAAAAGGGAATAAAGGTTATATGTGCTTCAAATCCTATTTTTCCTCTCAACGGGCAGATAATGCGGTTAAGCTGGATAGGGCTTAATGCTGATGATTTTGATTATATTAGTTCATATGAAAGTGAAGCGTTCTGCAAACCTGATCCGGAATACTACAAAGCTTTATGTCGGAAAGCAGGCGTTGAACCAGCGGAGTGTCTTTTTGTGGGTAACGATGAGGAAGAAGATATGTATGCCGCTGAGTCAATCGGTATTGATTGTTATCTTATAAATGACTGGAAAATTCCAAGTAAAAAGAATCCTTGGAAGGGCAGAAGCGGTACATTTGAAGAATTTTATAAATTGCTGAAAGAAGATTGTTTGTAAATAATCAGAAAGGCGAAAGGATATGGAAGAATTAAAAAGTATTATGGAAAAATTTGCGGCTTGCGGATGGGATTTAATTTCTGATCCGGCACAAGCTTGGCTGAATGGAAACGGTGATAAAGAAGCGCTTATTGCTGCCGTTAAACAAGCTGATAATGAGTGCGGCAGCTGCGGGTGTGAGTTAGATCCGCTATATAAAAGGGCATTAGAGTTATTAAATGAAGCTTGCTAAAAATTATTGCAGTTAAATTATGGAGGTTAGCCCGTATACAGATTATAAATAATAAACTAAAATGACCGTATCCTTTAATGGATACGGTCATTGTTATACAACATATGTTACTGGGAAACGATGTTTCCCATATCATAAAGACCTGCGCTGCGTCCGCAGATATAAATAGCTGCGTTAATAGAACCTTCGGCAAAAACAGTTTTTGAAGCTGCTGAATGGGAAATGGTAATGGTTTCGTCATTACCTGCGAAGAGAACTTCATGTATTCCGACAATTGTTCCGCCTCTGACAGCATGAATACCTATTTCATTTTGATCACGTTTTTTACGCTGAGAGTGACGGTCATAAGTATACTTGAGGTCGTCATTTCTTGTTTCATTTATTGCATTGGCAATCATAAGTGCAGTACCGCTGGGAGCGTCGATCTTTTGATTGTGATGCTTTTCGATAATTTCAATATCAAATTGATTTCCAAGAATTGCGGTAGCCTTTTTTGCAAGCTGTACAAGAAGATTTATACCCAAAGACATATTCCATGAGAAGAATACAGGGATATTAGAGGACGCTTTCTTGATTTGAGCAACCTGTTCGTCGCTGTAACCTGTTGTAGCAAAAACAACCGGAGTGCCGGTAGACATACAATATTCAAGTAAAGATGTCAGGCTTGCGGGATGTGAATAGTCGATTATAGCATCAGGCTTTTCAGGCAGTTCGTTAGGAGTTTTCACTATTGGAAAATCCGCATATGTTTCGGTATTAAGGTCAATTCCGCCAATAACGCAGCAATCCTCACGCTCTTTGATACAGCGGTAAATAGTTTGCCCCATTTTTCCGTTAGCGCCGCATATAGCAATTTTAGTCATTTTTTAATTCCCTTTCCTTAAGAATAATCAGATAAGACCTGCATTTTTCATTGCAGCCTTTAGCTTTTCAGCGTTTGCTTCTGTCATAGTACAGAGCGGAAGTCTGCATTCTCCGGAAGGCATTCCCATATAATTCATTGCTTCCTTTACAGGAATCGGATTAACTTCAATAAACAGGCTGTTAATAAGGTTCAGATACTTCATCTGAAGAGCAGCGGCTTCTGGATAATTTCCATCAAGACAAAGCTGAGTCATATCATGAGTTTCTTTCGGCATAATGTTTGACAGCACTGAAATAACGCCCTTTGCGCCGATAGACATCATTGGAACAATTATGTCATCATTTCCGCTGTAAACGTCCAGTCTGTCACCGCATTCAGCTATAAGCTTTGAAGTATAGCTTATATTTCCGCTGGCTTCCTTTACGGCAACTATATTTTTAAATTCAGAAAGGGTTTTATATGTTGAAATATCAATGCTGACTCCGGTACGTCCTGGGATATTGTAAAGGATGATCGGAATATCAACGCATTCAGCGATCTTTCCGAAATGAGCTACAAGACCTTTTTGGCTTGCTTTGTTGTAGTAAGGGGTAACGAGAAGAAGTCCGTCGGCGCCAAGATCCTGAGCTGTTTTTGAAAGCTCAGCGGCATATCTTGTATCATTGCTTCCTGTTCCGGCAATAACCGGAAGTCTGCCCTTAGTACGTTCAACTGCGAATCTTATGCATTCAATATGTTCGTCATCTGTCATAGTGGAAGCTTCGCCGGTTGTACCGCAGACAATAATTGCGTCTGTTCCGTTGTTTATTTGGTATTCCAGATTTTCAGCAAATCCGTCAAAATTTATAGAACCATCGGCGTTAAAAGGTGTTACAATAGCAACGCCTGCGCCGGTAAAAATAGTATTTTTCATTGTGCAGTGACCTCCTTATTTTATCGGGTGTATTTGATAAAATTACTTTTTAATTTTAGTCAAAATAACCCTTTGCAGCCAAAAGCTCTGCGAGAAGTACTCCGCCGCCTGCTGCTCCTCTAAGCGTATTGTGTGAAAGGCTGACAAATTTGTAGTCATACTGTGTGTCTTCTCTCAGACGTCCGGCAGAAACAGCCATACCGCCTTCAAGATTTCTGTCAAGCTTTGCCTGAGGACGGTTATCTTCTTCAAAATAATAAATAAACTGCTTTGGTGCAGATGGGAGTTCGAGTTCCTGAGGTTCGCCCTTGAATTCAGCCCATTTTTTAAGTATCTCTTCCTTGGAAGGCTTATTTTCAAATGAAACGAATACAGCCGCAGTATGCCCGTCTGAAACTGGTACTCTGAGGCATTGTGTAGTAATTGACGGAGTCTGAGCGTTTACGATTTTATCGCCCTCGATATGTCCCCAAACCTTGAGAGGTTCCTGTTCTGACTTTTCTTCTTCTCCGCCGATATACGGAATAAGGTTATCGACCATGTCAGGCCATGTTTCAAAAGTTTTTCCGGCGCCGGAAATAGCCTGGTAAGTGCAGGCAAGAACTTTAGTAATACCAAATTCTCTCAAAGGGTTAAGAGCCGGTACGTAGCTCTGGATTGAACAGTTTGATTTTACGGCAATAAATCCTCTTTCAGTGCCAAGGCGCTTTCTCTGGGATTCAATGACTGCGATGTGGTCGGAATTTATTTCCGGAACAACCATTGGAACGTCGGGAGTGCCTCTGTGAGCAGAATTGTTTGATACAACAGGGCATTCTGCCTTTGCGTATTTTTCTTCAAGAGCCTTTATTTCGTCTTTTTTCATATCCACTGCACAAAAAACAAAGTCAACCATAGATGCAATTTTTTCAACATCCGCTTCTGCGTTCATGATTATCATATTCTTCATTTTTTCAGGCATAGGCGCCGACATTGCCCATCTTGAGCCTGCGGCTTCTTCATATGTTTTTCCGGCTGATCTTGGAGAAGCTGCGAGAACCTCTACGTTAAACCACGGATGATTTTCGAGAAGTGTTGCAAATCTCTGTCCAACCATACCGGTTGCACCAATTATGCCTACTTTGTACTGCTTCATTTTACAAATTACTCCTTTTAATTAAATAGTTAAATAAAATAAATTAAAAAAACCGGTTGAAAACCGGTTCATCATACGATATAATAGAAATATTGACATTACAATTTATAAAAACCGTATTGCCGATAGCTCTCCATCAAACGCTGATGACAATCATAATCCTATTGAGATTATGACCAGAACAAATTTTACCAGAATTTATTCTTCGGCGGTTTTGCCTTTCGTGACTGTATGAAGCGGAATGGTTTTCCTGACAGTCATTACTTTTCGCAACCGCGCCTCTACCATGTGTTTATAATATCATTTTATTTTGTATATGTCAATAAGTTTTTTGAATTTAGGTGCTGAAAATATGAAAAAATCTGATTTTTACTATGATTTACCTGAGGAGCTTATTGCTCAAACTCCCATAGAGCCCAGAAATCATTCACGTCTTATGAAAATTGACAGAGCAACGGGAGAAATTGAACATTCCCGTTTCTATAATTTATGCAGCAGCCTTAAAAAAGGTGATTTGCTGGTACTTAACGATTCAAGGGTACTTCCGGCAAGACTTTACGGAGAAAAAATAGATAACGGTACTTTTATAGAGTTTCTGCTTTTGGAGCAGAAAGGGGACAAGGTCTGGGAAATTATCTGCCGTCCGGGTAAAAAGGCAAAGACCGGCGCCAGATTTTCTTTCGGCGGAGGAAAGCTTACTGCGGAAGTTATTGAGGTAAAGGAAGACGGTAACAGAGTAGTTAGATTTGAATGTGAAGGAAGCTTTTACGAAGTGCTTGATGATATAGGACAGATGCCGCTTCCTCCTTATATTACCCGGAAGCTTGAGGATAAGGAAAGATACCAGACCGTTTATTCCAGGGAAACGGGTTCTGCCGCTGCTCCTACAGCGGGACTGCATTTTACAAATGAAATGCTTGACGAAATAAAGAAAGCCGGAGTTGATATTGCTTATGTAACGCTTCATGTAGGTCTTGGTACATTTCGTCCGGTTAAAGAGGACGATATTTTAAAGCATAAAATGCACAGCGAGCATTACAGCTTAAGCTCGGAAACCGCAGAAAAAATCAACAGAACCAAACAGAACGGAGGAAGAGTTATCGCTGTTGGTACAACCTCCTGCCGTACTTTGGAAAGCATGGAACTTGAAAACGGACTTGTCAAAGCCGGTGAAGGCTATACCGATATATTTATTTATCCTGGTTACAAATTCAAGCTTCTGGACGGACTTATTACTAATTTTCATCTTCCGGAAAGTACGCTGATTATGCTCGTTTCTGCATTTTTAGGTTACGATAAAACTATGAATGCTTACAGAACTGCAGTTGAAGATAAATACAGATTTTTCAGCTTCGGGGATGCAATGATGATTTTATAAAGGCAGGGGATATTATGAAAATCAAAGGTGTTCGTACAGTAATGCTTCTTATTGGTATTATTTTTACTTTTATTGGCATTATTCTGTTTAGTGCAGGCAGTTTTGTAATGGCAAAGCATATTTCTGATAAAGACAAGTATGATAAAACTCAGGCTAATATAACAGAAATTAATCATACAAACAGTAATGCATTTATTGAATATACAATTGACGGAATAACCTATGAGGGTAAGCTGAATGAATGCAGTACAAATATGCAGGTTGGTGATCCGGTGTGGATATATTATGATCCTGAGGATCCATATGAATTTATAAGTGATTCTAAAATTTTTGAAATTATCTTTATTTCTGTGGGCGGATTTTTTACTGTAATCGGTATTGTATTTCTGATAATCTGCTATAAGAAAAAACGTAAGGTTAATGAACTTATTGTAAACGGTGATAAGCTAAGCGGAACAATTATTGCTGTCAGAACAAATTATAAAATAAGAGTTAATAACCGGTATCCTTTTATAGCAGACTGCGAGGTTATTAATCCATATGACAATGAAAAATATCTTTATAGGTCGGAAAATGTTATGGAAGATATATCCATGCTGGTAGGAATGACGGTAACAGTATTTGTTGACAGAAATGACAGAAGCAAATACTATGTTGATATACAGGAGCTGTTAAACAGCTATAATAGTGATTTTCAAATTCACGATTACAGATAAAAGGAGAAACCATGTATACATTATTAAAGAATGAAGGCAGGGCAAGACGAGGACAGGTGGAAACTGTTCACGGAACATTTCAGACCCCCTGCTTTATGAACGTAGGAACAGCAGCGGCTATAAAGGGCGGTATATCTTCTCCTGATCTTGTTGATCTGAAATGTCAGGTAGAACTCTGCAATACATATCACCTTCATTTGCGCCCCACTGATAAAGTAATAAAAGAAATGGGCGGACTTCATAAGTTTATGAACTGGCATAGGCCTATACTTACCGACAGCGGCGGATTTCAGGTGTTTTCCTTGGCTAAGCTGCGTAAAATAAAGGAAGAAGGCGTTTATTTTGCTTCTCATATTGACGGAAAAAGAATTTTTATGGGACCTGAGGAAAGTATGCAGATTCAGTCCAACCTTGCGTCTACGATCGCCATGGCTTTTGACGAGTGTATAGAAAATCCGTCAACTCATGAATATACGCTTAATTCAATAAACAGAACTACCCGTTGGCTATATCGCTGCAAGGAGGAAATGGAACGCCTTAATTCACTTAGCGATACGATAAATAAAAAGCAAATGCTTTTTGGAATAAATCAGGGAAGTACTTACGATGATCTGCGTATAAAGCATATGGAGGATATAATAAAGCTGGATCTTGACGGATATGCCATAGGAGGACTTGCAGTCGGCGAATCCGTTGAAGAAATGTACAGAATAATCGATGTTGTAGAGCCGTATATGCCTTTGAATAAGCCGCGTTATCTTATGGGAGTAGGTACTCCTTCAAATATAATTGAGGCAGTGGCAAGGGGCGTTGATATGTTCGACTGTGTTATGCCAAGCAGAAATGCTCGTCATGCAACTGTATTTACATGGTCGGGTATAATGCATCTTACAAATAAACAGTATGAGACTGACGGCAGACCTATTGATACTGAATGCGAATGTCCTGTGTGCAAGAACTTTTCAAGAGCGTATGTGCGGCATCTTTTCAAGGCCGGAGAAATGCTTGCCGGCAGACTTGCGGTTATGCATAATCTTTATTTTTATAATACACTTGCTGAAAAAATAAGAGAATCCCTTGATAATGGCTGTTTTGCAGATTTTAGAAAAAAATATTCTGAGCTGTTGGCTAAAAGGATATAAAAATTACTCCCGTCTGAAAAAGACGGGAGTATCTTTTATTTAACCATGCTGAAACCATGTTCCAGGTCAGCGATAATATCGTCAATATGCTCTGTACCGATTGAAAGACGTATGGTGTTTGGTTTTATTCCGCTTTCAAGCAGCTCATTTTCAGTCATTTGACTGTGGGTAGTCGAAGCCGGATGAATCACAAGAGATTTTACATCTGCTACGTTAGCAAGCAAAGAGAAGAGCTCCAGTGACTCGGTAAATTTCTTAGCCGTATCGGCGTTTCCTTTTATTTCAAATGTAAAAATAGATGCTGCGCCGTTTGGGAAGTATTTATCATAAAGTTCCTTTGAATGACCGTTTGCAAGCGATGGATGGTTTACATTTTCGACTTGAGGATGAGCTTTAAGAAAATCTACTACTTTTAAAGCGTTTTCAACATGACGTTCCATTCTGAGCGATAATGTTTCAAGTCCCTGAAGTAGGAGGAAGGAATTGAACGGAGATATTGCCGCACCCTGATCCCTGAGAAGTGTTGTTCTGATTTTCATAATGTATGCTATGTTTCCGCACGCCTCTGAGAAAACAACCCCGTGATAGGATGGATTAGGTTTTGTTATACCGGGAAATTTATCGTTCTGTGACCAGTCAAATTTTCCTGAATCAATAATAACACCGCCCATTACAGTACCATGACCGCCTATGAATTTTGTTGCAGAATGTACAACAATATCGGCTCCGTGTTCTATTGGACGAAGAAGGTAAGGCGTTGCAAAGGTGCTGTCTACAATAAGCGGAATGCCGTGCCTGTGAGCAATTTCTGATATTGCTTCCAGATCAATGACGTCTGAATTGGGATTTCCCAATGTTTCAGCATAAATAAGTTTAGTATTTTCTTTAATTGCATTTTCAAAATTATTTGGATCTGCCGGATTAACGAATGTTGTTTCCAAACCCTGTTCACGCAGGGTATTGGCAAAAAGATTATAGGTACCGCCGTAGAGCTTTGATGATGAAACAATGTGGTCGCCGGATACTGCAATATTTTGTACTGCATAGGTAATGGCCGAAGAACCTGACGCTACTGCAAGAGAAGCAGCGCCTCCCTCAAGAGCTGTAATTCTCTCTTCAAATACGCTTGAAGTGGGATTCATTAGACGGGTATATATGTTTCCGCTTTCAGTAAGGGCAAAACGTCCTGCAGCTTGTGCGGAGTTTTTGAACACATATGATGTTGTTGCATAAATGGGGACAGCCCTTGCATCGGTGGCAGGGTCGGGATTTTCCTGACCGGCGTGAATCTGTACAGTTTCAAATTTATACTTTTTCATAATTTTTCCTTTCAGTTTGTTTTTATAATTCCTACAAGTTTACTATGCTTTAATTATAGCACTTCAATTTTTATTTGTCAATGAAAAAAATACATTGAAATTTATTTGATTATATGTTATAATGATTATATAGTTTAAGCCTTGGAAAACAGTAAAAATATCAAAAGCGGTGAGGAATTATGAAATCTCGTATCGGAAATGCTAATAAAATTTTGGTAGGATATCAGCTAAAAGACACTTATGTTCCGGCGCTGATGGAGTTATGCAGAAATGAAAATATACGCTTTAAATCCGTGGGAAAAGAAGCCTTAGGGATAAAAGTCGGAAATTTGGCAGGATTTGATGGCTTTGATTCAGAATCTGTTATAAAAGCAGACTCACCCGATGATGAATGTCTTATTATATCCGGCTTTTCAAGTCGGGATATGAACAGACTATTGAGTGAACTTAGAAAAAAAGAAATAAAAATTGATCTTAAATGTGTCGTCACATCTCATAATCAGGGATGGATTTTAAAAAACCTTATAAATGAACTAAAAAGAGAACATGAAGCAATGAATAAAGGCAAAAAATAATTTCGTTTATCCGGATAAAAATACTTGACAAATTCAAAATAATATTATATAATAAAGTACTCTCAGATATGGAGGTTACGATTTTGGGCAGCGAAAATTTTAAGACGATTTCCGAAAATAGAAAAGCAAGACATGAATACTTCATTATTGAGAGCATGGAAACAGGTATTGAGCTTGTGGGAACAGAAGTAAAATCCATTAGGCTCGGTCAGGTCAATTTAAAGGACAGTTGGTGTTCTATTGATAATGGGGAACTTTTTATCAAAGGTATGCATATTTCACCGTATGAAAAGGGCAATATATTTAATAGGGATCCAGTAAGAGTCAGAAAACTTCTTATGCATAGAAAGGAAATCAACCGCCTTTTCGGAAAAGTAAAGCAGGATGGACTTACTCTTATTCCTCTTTCAGTATATCTGAAGGGTTCAAAGGTGAAAATACAACTCGGACTCTGCAAAGGTAAAAAGCTCTATGATAAGCGGGAGGACGCCGCAAAAAAAGACGCTAAGCGTCAGATAGAACGTGCTGTCAAGAACAGCAAGTATTAATATATGGGGGCGTAAAGGTTTCGACGGGGACTGTGAACCATGATAAGCGAGTAGAGCAGAACATCTCTTAAAACTGTATCACGTTTAAATATAAACGCTAGAAAAAATATTACTGTAAGCACAAGAAACTTACAGGTAGCAGCCTAAGTCTGCTTCCGTCCTCCTTTTGAGTACCACGGCAAAAGCCAGGGCGACGATTTAGTGGTGAACGTTCTTTCGGAGCGCCTCTTCCGAAATGAATGTATATGAGGCTACCAAACTCCTCAGCCTGTTTGTCGGCGGAGCAGCAAGGGAATTTTAAAAGATAAACTACACTCGTAGAAAGTTGTGCGGATCGGTTTTCGGACACGAGTTCGACTCTCGTCGCCTCCACCAAATAACCCACGTAAATACGCCGTAAATGACGTGTTTGCGTGGGTTTTGTTTTTGCTTAGTGTGAAATGGATTGAAAAAAATCGACTTAAATGTCGTAGTAAAGTCGTAGTTTTTTATGTTTCTTCTTTATCAAGTTTTAGTTGTTTCCTTAGAACTTCTATGTCATTATGCACGTATGTGCTGGAAGTTACTGAAATGTCAGAGTGCCCCATTACTTTTTGAATAGTGTAAATATCAACATTCTTTTCCCTTAATAGGGTTCCAAATGTGTGCCTTAATTCATGCGGTGTAAGAGTTTGTAGACCAGTATCTCGGCTTATTCGCTTCATAATTCTTGCAAATCTATCAGCATAACAGTGCGGTGACAGCGGTTCGTTTATGGTCTTACCGGCAATAATGTATTCACTTTCTGTTTTTAGCTTAAATAAAACACTCATAGTGTCATCAGAAACAGGGATAAAACGGTCAGAGGTTTCAGATTTAGGCTTATCTATGATAACCTTTCCCGTTGTTTGTGTAACAGCTCTATGTACATGAATAGTAAGGTTTTGAAAGTCGATATCTGACCATTTAAGTCCGAGAAGTTCGGAGCGCCTGATACCTGTATCAAGCAATATTACCATGTCATAATATTGATTTGCAATGGAATAGCTTCGGAATAGCTTTGCTTGTTCGGAATTATAGAATACTTTTTCTTCTTTTGGGGCTATTCGTGGGAAATTTATGTTTTTAACAGGATTTTTATAGCAAATGTCATTATCTATAGCCGCCTCAAAAATTGACTTTAGTATCATTTTGTGCTTATTAAGAACAGATAAGGATAAAGGTTCGCCGTTATCTGCGTTCTTTACTTCATTAAAGTAATTTTGTATGTCAATTTGTTTTATATCTGATAGTTTGGCTTTTTTAAAGTATGGCATAAGATATTTTTCTATATTCTTCTTGTAAGTAAACAAATAAGTATGTTCTTTTACTTTATTTAGCTTGTAAGTCTCAAGCCATTTAATAGCCCATGTATCGAAACATTCTTTTTTTGAAACAAACGGGGTATCAGTTTGCATTGAAACAGCTTGATCTATTTTGAATTGTTCAGCTTTAGCCTTAGCAGTTGATTTACTGACGGAACTGTAAAAGCTTTTGCGGATAGGCTTACCGTCAAAAGTATGACCGATTGTTATTTTTACTTCATACATACCTGAAGCATGGTTGGGTTTTTCCTTTTTAGGACGTCCCATATAATCACTTCCTGACATTTTTATTTAATTATATCATATATAAAAATATAAAACAATTTGCAGAATATAAGAAGTTTATGTAAATTATTTGTCAGAGTTATATAAAAATGGCATATGAATGTAGTTGACATAATCACGTAAATGGTGTATAATAATAAAAAAGGGGCACACCGATAGACGGTCGCTCCCTCATCATTAGTTTATAAATAAACCGCTCAGATTTGGAAGGTCAGGCGGTTTATTTCTTTATGTTCTTAATTACATCATTCAATGCAACAAGAAGCAAGATAGTAAGAACTATGTAAACAATGTCCAAAACTATCACCTCCCTGCCAGCTTATTTCGCCTGCACTTTCGTGGACGATATGTAAGACTGATAGCGTAAGGAGGGAACAACCGCCTACCGTTATGGTATGCCCTTAAAGAAAATTATACATTATTTGTCTGTTTATGTCAATATGAAAGGAGTTGTTTTAGGATGAAAAAACGTAAATCCGGAAATAGTTTTGAACGTTTAAAAGAAATATGCCAAAAACATGGAGTACAATTTAGTAATCAACCGTCTAATAGTTTAATTATTATTGATGAAAATGGAATAGAGCATATTGTTTATAAGCATTTTAACTTATTTGTATGAATACAAGTAGGTTTTTAGGTATTCATGCACCAGAGGCAAGGTAGGTGATTTTAATGAATATTAAGGACAAGCTGAGGCTATTAAGACAATCTACTCCTAACGATTTATTATATAAATTTGATTTAGGAAATGTAACATAATGAAATTATTAGAAAAATTAGATATAAAAGTTATTCCTTATGACTTTTCTAATCTTGAGAAAAATGATTATAAAAATCAAGTTATAGAAAAAGGAATAATTTGGGGCGCTGCGGTTCATTCCGGTGATAGAATAGGATTATTTTATCGTCAGGATGATTCGGAAAAGCGCAAAAGATTCACATTGGCACATGAATTAGCACATTGTTGCTTACATATGGATGAAAATACGTCTGAGCATATAGAGTTTATAAACGATCAGGCTAATAGCAATGATGAAAAAGAATATGATGCAAATGTTTTTGCGGGAGAATTATTGATTCCGGAGGAACCATTACGGTATGCGCTGGAAAATTTAATAATGCCTAAAGTTGAGATTCTTGCACAAATTTTTGGTGTGTCATTAAATGTTATGAAAGCTCGCTTAAAGTATTTGAAAATAAGTGCTTATGAATAAGGTTATAAATATATAAAAATCCTTAGTTTAGTCAACTCTTAAATGGAGTAACTAAGCTAAGGATTTTTTTATTTTCAACATAAAATCACCTACACTGTTAAGAATAAAAATGGAGGGTGATCAATGTTGATATATAAATGTGAATTAAAACAAATACGGGAAAGTAGAAATTTAACCATTCGTAAGCTTGCTGACGGGGCAGGAGTGTCGCGCAGCAGTATATGTGACATAGAAAATGGTAAGGTTGATATGAAAGTCTCAACCCTCGTTATTTTAGCTAAATTCTTAGGGTGCAATTTGTCGGATATCATAAAGTTTTAATTTTTTGTTCTGTCTTACCGGACAAGGTGTCCGGAAAAGTTAATTTGGCGTGTCTTTATATATAGAGGGAAATTTTGTATTAAGAAAAGATGTGAAAAAATGGTGGGTTTCCCTAAATATTTACAGCTTAAATTAGATAGGAGTTAATCAAAATGTCAGGCAAAGAACAATTGGTAAAAATATTGGTGGAAAAATTAAAAAGGTTAGAAACATATAGACTGGTAGAACAGAAACAAAAGAAGCAGGAGAAAATTACTCCTGCTGCCCTTCATGCTCAGCGATAAGCGTGTCAATATAACCAATCACTTTAATCAAATCAGATTGATTCAGCATCATTAATTTTGTTTCAAGAACAGTCCATTCCTTTACAGTAAGTGGTCTGTCCGTTCCGATTTTGTCCAAATCATCTAAACCTAGTAGTTCAAGTGGTGAGATTTCAAGAGCATCAGCAATTTTAACAATCATGCTTTTAGGAATTTCTCTTTTGCCGATTTCCAGTTTATTTATAGATCCGCGTGATTTATATCCGACCATTCGGGCAAGTTCAGCTTGAGAGATTCCTTTCTCTTCCCTCTTTTTGGCAATTATTTCGCCATTTGTCATAATAAACCTCCTTTGTTAAAATACCTATAATTAAAAAATTGTAACAACAATTTTCGATTTAATTATAACATGGAGTAGACAAAAAGTAAATAAAAAATTATTTTTAACAGATAAATTACCAAAGGTGGCTACAAAATTTTATATAATCATACAAAATTTATATATTTTTACATAATATGGGTTGACTATGTTAAAATTTAGTGATATTATATATGCGTGTTCTGAAAGTCCACCAAAAAAAAGGGTTGACCCCCTCTACCAAAGTGTGTCAACCCTTTTTCGACCAACCCCATACGGAAGTTGTTAAATTCATTATAGCACACTTCCAAGGGTACGTCAATACCAAAAGGAGGTAATTTTAATGAATTTATCAGTAATCGAAAACAAAAACCATAGGATCATTTATTACGCAAATTTTGTATTGGTACAAAATTATAGGAACAATCCCACTTTTACATACCAAAAATTAATAATGCAATTAATATTAGAACTATTTATGTTTGTGTGTTCGTTTTTCGTACGCACAAAAACAGTCAGCATAGTAAAAGACCGCCCCTGACGGGACGGAAATTTACTGTGATGAAGTAGTTTAAATATATTCAATAGTATCATTTACTATTGATATTAGCATTAAATAACGGATTTAAATATTGTTTCAGCGACTTGATAAAGTATTTTTTCTTTTTTGCTAATTCGTAAATATTTGCAATATCAATGCGTTCCTCAGTTATGCCATCCGTAAGAATAAGAACATAATTTTGCGGTTCATTGAGATAAAGTTTACAAATGCATTTTGATGGATCGTTTTTAAAAATAAGAGATATGTACTCATCATTTCTTTTGTAACTAATGTCATTTACAGGCATAGTTTTTCTTAGGGTATTGATTATGATAAAGTAAGCTTCAAACTCTCGGTCTGTAGGCCATTCTGAGCCGCGCTTAATTCGGATTGCTTCATCAAAATCATCCATAGTTTATCTCCTAATGCTGTTTTAATAATTATACTATAAATAAAATTAAAAAACAATTAGCATAAAGTAAGAAAAAACTACCATTTTTTTGTATATTTTAATAAAAAGTGTATAAATTGGCAAGATTTTATTACAAATTTTCACGTTATGGGGTAAATGGGGCTTATCAGAAATTATTAATTGCGTAAATTTAATTTAAATCATTTATTTATGTACTTAGGAACTTCAAGGAGTTCATCAAGACGCTCCATCAATTTGGCTTGACCTGATTCGTTGAGCTGTTCGCATTTATCTAGAATTATTGCTTCTAAAGAAGTAATAGAACGTTGAATCAAGTCAGTGTTATCGTTCCACCCCATTAAATATGCAGGGGTTGTGTTCAAGGCTTTAGCCAAAGGTTCTAGTACAGTTGTGGGGAGCTTTTCAATTTCATTACTTTCATATCTGTATATGGTTGCACGATTCTTGTTTAGCCTTATAGCTAAATCGTCTACGGTTATCCCCATTTCTTTTCGTTTTAATTTTATTCTCTCACCTATTGTCATAATAATCTTCCTCCGTGATGATTATTATAGCATGATGATTGCAAAAATGCAATACCAAAGTGATAAATAAAAAATATTTTCGCAAATTTGCGAAAAAGTACTTGACAAATATAAATCAATATGATAACATTAATACATAATTTGTATCGCATATATGCGACAAAGAGGAGGTGATTAATTTATGGTTAACATGAATAAACTAAACGGAGTTATGGCGGAACGGGATTTTAACAAAAAAATTCTTTCCGAAAAAACAGGGATAGCCTATGATACATTATGCAGAAGATTTAGAAAAAAGCCTAATAACAGGTACTATGGTTTATTTTCTATAGAAGAAGCTGATTTAATTGCAAATGCTCTTGAACTAAACGCAAACGAGGCTACAAATATATTTTTTAGTCAGTATGTCGCATAAGTGCAATAAATCCACAAAACGATAGGAGGATTATAATAATGTAGCGGAAATTCTTGGTTACTTAAATACGCCAAAAGCAATCAGAGACCATGTAGATGGGGAAGATAAGCTGACAGAACGAATCGTTCTATCAGGTCAAAACAGGGAAGTTATCTTAATTAATGAATCCGGTTTTTATAGTCATGTAGATAAAGATGAGTCCCTAAAACAGGGACTCATTGATAGAATAGAAAGAATGCAGGTAATACTTTAACCGTAGTTTATTGAATCCGGGTATCTAATGTTCACTATATCTAATACTATTAATCATAAGTGAGTAATAGTAAGCAATGTTAAATTTAATTTTGCTGCTCTAGTTCTTTTTCATTAGTTATTATGTCTCCAATATTACAATCCAGTAAGTCGCAAAGTTTTGAAAGTACTTCGAATGAAACACTTTTATTATGCCTTAAACGCTGAATAGTAGCTTCTCCTAATATTTTTTCTTTTCGTAACCTTGTTGAGGGGTACCCTTTTTCTTTAAGTACTTTTAAAACATCAATTTTATATATAATTGGCATTAATCTTCCTCCTAAATAAAAAGAAATCATTTGTCTATATTATTATACCATTTACAAACACTTAAATCTAGTGTAAAAGTGTACAAATACTACACTAAAACTTTGTGTAATTTGCGAATTGAATACACTAGAAACAAGTGTTATAATATAAACATGGAAAGGAGGTAAGGACAATGGCTAAACAAAAGCCGAAAGGCAAAAAGAAAAGCACTGATAAATCAGTCACACTTCAAAAACTTCTGATTATCAATGCAATTCTCACATTAATTGTTAAGCTTATCGAATTAATCGAAAAACTTAATGATTAAATAAAGGGAGGAAAACCTCCTCCCTTTATAATAACTTAAAATTAGCCATTTGTCAATATTATGATTACTATTGTTTTAGATGTTATCAGTATTATTCTGTTAATAACTGTCATTGTTATTGGATTAAGAAAAAAGTAAAACGTTGTAAGGGGGAGTTATATTTTATAAAATGACTGCCCCACTTAAATTAAAATTGAAAGGAAGTTTATCATGAACGAAATCAAAATTTTTGAAAACACAGAGTTCGGCTCTGTAAGAACAATTGAAGAAAACGGAAAAGTAATGTTTTGCGGTAAGGACATAGCAATGTCGCTAGGGTATAAAAGACCCGCTGATGCGATTTCAGCTCATTGCAAAGGGGTCTGTGAATTACCGACCCCTACAGCCGGGGGTGTACAGAAGATGAAGTATATCTCCGAAGGCGATATTTACCGACTTGCTGCAAAAAGTGAATTACCTGGAGCAGAAAAATTTGAAAGTTGGATATTTGATGAAGTTCTGCCATCCATCCGCAAGCACGGTGCGTATATGACAGAGAATACACTTGAACAAGCAATTGCTGATCCTGATTTTCTGATTAAACTTGCAACTGAGTTAAAAAATGAAAAGGAAAAACGTAAGGAACTTGAAACAAAAGTAAACGAAGATAAGCCAAAGGTACTTTTTGCGGACGCAGTTGAAACGGCGCAGACGTCAATACTTGTAGGCGACCTTGCTAAGCTTATTAAACAAAACGGTATTAATATAGGTCAGAAACGTTTATTTTCTTATCTAAGAGAAAATGGATACTTAATTAAAAATGGCAGCAGTAAAAATATGCCGACTCAGAAATCTATGGAAATGAATCTATTTGAGGTAAAGGAACGAACTATAAATAATCCGGACGGTACAGTGCGGATTACTAAAACTACAAAAGTCACTGGTAAAGGGCAGACGTATTTTATTAATAAGTTTCTTGGTGACAAATCTGCATAAAAATACCGCCCTAAACTGGGCGGTATAAAAATAAATTTAATGGGCGAGTTATTTATTTATCAAATCGTTTTCTAACATAATTTTAAGGGAAAGTAAATCACTGGTACGTTTGGTGTTTAATACTATTGTTGCCAAGCCCTCTGTTGCGGCAGAAATAGCATAGAAGATTGCTGCAACAACGCCGGAGTAAACAAGTGTGGTAAGAAACGAAACAACCCCTAAATCCTTTCCTATTACAATCCCGGCTATAACACCAATGATAAGTATTCCAATAGCAATATACAGTAAAACTCTTGATACAGTCATAAGTTTCTGATATTGAGGTGAATAATTATCATTAGCACGTCTTAATTCTTTTAAGAGTTCGTCTTTGTTCATAATATACCTCCGTGTATTTAATTTTATTTTAATAAAGACAGACTTTTAATGATAATACTATACCGTCCATCTATTACCACAAGTTTGGCAAAGTGCAACAGTCTCGTTTGTGATTGTTGTTTTACCAGTACCTTTGTGTTTGCCGACCAATAACCATAAGCCGCAGGTGCATAAAATAAGAAGGCATCTTCCTAACCCCCATAAACATCCGCCGCCTTTAGCTTGTGTTTTAGATCCGGATTGAATAACTTGAAGTGTTACGTTTTCGCTGCCACATTTTAAACATTTCATTATGTCAAAACCCCTTTGTTGTAAATTGTAATAAAATTATACCATATTCAACAATTTTTTACAATTGGAATAAGATAAGAAGTTTACTTGAATAATTTGTAGAAAGTTAACAAATTAATGGTATTATAAGGAAAATATTACTTTATGTACTTTGGGTGTTCAAGTAACTCGACACTTACTTATATAAAAAGTCCCCTCAAAAGAGGGGCAAGAATAAATATATTTAATAAGTGAGTTCAATTAAAGAATTATGATAATAATACTTTAAATTTTTGCAGTGTGGGAATTAAATTAATTAAGTTTAACGGTTTTCACTATTTTGCTTAGTTCTTCGGATAGGTCTGATTCAAATAATTTTTCTTTGAAGTTATCAGTAAATTCGGATTTGGGGGTTGATTGGTCATCAAAAGAATAGTAAATCTCATAGAGTTTATTATTATGTACAAAATAATAGGATTCAGAATAATAATACTTTACGGGATCAATTCCTCCCCATAAACCTATGATACTATGATATTGCATTTCAATATCATTTATAGTTAATGTGCCCTTTTCTATAACTTCATACTCGTCTGAATTATAATATCGTTCTTTGGGGCGTTCAATAAGTTCAGAATCTGTTAAATCATCGCCATAATCTGTCCACTTAAGGGTAATACGTGACTTATCATTTTTATCATCGGAAGTATAAATCAAAGCTCTTTTTGAACTGAAAACGCTATTTTCTTCCACATCAAATTCTTCAGTTTTAAAATCTTCATTGATTTTTATGGAAATATCATCAAATGTGTAGTTTTTAGTTTTAGGCTCACATCCGAATAAACAACTGCTCAACATAAGTGCAGTAAGTAGGCAGGTAAATTTAGTTAGTTTTTTCATGGTGTCATTCTCCTTAGTTGTAAAATATAATAAAATTATATCATAATGTATACTTTTTTACAATTGGTATAAGATAAGAAGTTTACATGAATAATTTGTAGAAAGTTAACAAATTAATGGTATTACAAGGAAAAAATATTACTTTATGTACTTTGGATGTTCAAGTAATTCGTCAAGACGTTCTTTTAATTTATCTTGACCTGATTCGTTGAGTTGATTATATAATCTTAAAAGGTTTTTTTCATCGTCGTTTAAATTATTTACAATTATTTTTTGTGGTTCGACATCATCTGTCCAACCCATTAAAAATTCAGAAGTAACTTTAGTCGCTTTTGCAATTGCTTCGATTCTGTCAATTGGTATTTTTTCGGTCTCTCCAGTAGCATATCGTTGCAATGCGGATTTGGGTATTTTAGTTAATGAGGCGAGTTCACTATAAGATAAATTTGCTTTTTGAATAGAATGCAAAATTCTGTCTGAACGCTGGCTCATGTTATCACCGTCCTTAATGTTATGATATGATTATATCATAACTGTCCCAAAAAAGCAATATAAAATAGAAAAAAATAAAAAAAGTATCCCAAAAGTGGGTTGACAAATGAAAAAAGTAATGTTATAATAAGAGTGTCCCAAAAAAGGGACGGAAAGAAAGGTGAAATTTATTATGCTAAATTCAAACAAACTCAAAGGAAAAATCGCAGGGGCAGGGTTAAGTCAGCGTAAACTTGCAAAACTTACAGGTATATCAGAAAATACAATAAGCTGTAAAATGAAAGGTCATCGTTGTTTTGACACAGATGAAATTGATAAAATATGCTTAGCCCTAAATATAACAAATAACGCAGAAAAAGCCGAGATTTTTTTAGCTGATATGTCCCAAAACAGGGATGAAAACAAATCTGCATAAGAAAGGAGAAAATTATGGACAAAATAAAAAATCCCTCAGAAAGAAAAATAGAATTACTTCCTGAGAGATTAAAAGATACGAGTAAATTAACCAAAGTGATTCCTGATAATGTAAATATTACAGTATCAGAAATTGAAATAGACAGGAACGGTAATCCTGTGCTTAACCCCATTTAAATTGTATAAGTTAAAAGGAGAAAAATAAAAATGAATAAAACAGTAGTTAACGAATACAACGAAAAAATTAAAAATATGCCGAGGGAAAAACTTAACGCATTCGCTTTAAATTTATTAGCGCTTATTGCACCGTTGTTAAAGTTGTCGTAAATAGCGGAAGTTATTGTTAAAGCAAGTGATAATTCTGAGCAGGATGATTCAAGAAATGAAAGCGCCGGATCATAAATTAAAAAACTACCGCAAGGAGGTGAAAAAATGAGCGCAGAAGCAAAAGAAGCAGCCAAGTTTTTAAATAGCTACATAGAGGAAAACCTTATAAAGGTTGCAGAGGTAATAAAAGAAAATCCAAGTCACATAAAAACAAAGGCGGCTGCTGATTTATTGGGTGTAAGCCTGGATTCGGTAAAAACATATCTAAGGAACGGAGGAGACCTGGGAGTTGCATGGAAAAAGGAGGGTAAACAAAACCACGGCTACAGTGTTCCGACATTTCAGTTTATATGTAAAAGCTATGGAGCACAGTTTATAAATATTGTAAGGGAGTACATAGAATGACGAGATTAAGAAAAGCGGATACGGTTCCGGAATTAAGGTTGAACAGTCCGCAAAACAAAGGCTATCAGGAAGCAACAATAACATTGTTTCTTGATAGCGGCGATGTACTAATTGATAACCTTCAGATGGAAGTATCAAGAGATTTAATAGATTCCTCGTTTTCTGCACTTATTGATATTATGCGCAGGAATACGATAAGGCAAGGGCTTAACTGTTATGCGTAGTTTTAAGAGGTGTATAAAAAAATCCGCCCTGCGCAGAAGCGAAAGGACGGATTCACAAATAATAACACTACTGAATAATAACACAAATTTAAAGGAAAGTCAAGAGTTATGATAAAAAAATATGAGTTTACAGAAGAAATAAAAGTTATCTGCGGAAGAAAACTTCATAGAATCAGAGCAATAAGAAATTTTGGAAATGTTAAAGCAGATGACCTGGGCGGATTCATAGAAAAAGAAGAAAACTTAAGTCATGAGGGAAACTGCTGGGTTCGTGATGACGTAACAGTATATGATAATGCAAGAATCTTCGGCAGAGCAGTAATCCGCGGCAATGCAGAAATCTGCGGCAATGCAGTAATCTTCGGCGATGCAGAAATCTGCGGCAATGCAGAAATCTGCGGCAATGCATTAATCCGCGGCAATGCAGAAATCTACGGCAATGCAGTAATCTGCGGCAATGCAGTAATCCGCGGCAATGCAGTAATCTTCGGCGATGCAGTAATCTGCGGCAATGCAGTAATCCGCGGCAATGCAGTAATACGCGGAGGGAAATGGGACAAGTCACCTTTATACATACAAGGTACAAAATGGGCGTTTTATGTATCTTCTGAAAATACAGTAACAACAGGATGTCAAATTCATACATTTGAAGAGTGGCAAAAGAATTACAAACAGATTGCTGAGGAGCATGATGGACTTGAAGTACTGAAGGAATATCTCAGATATTTCAATTTGGCTTGCGAAATGTACGGAAAGGAAGAATATAAGATAGATTTAAAGGAGGCGGCTTAAAATTAAAGTTTTGGCAGCGTGTGAGGAATCACAAAGAGTATGTACAGCGTTCCGTAACCGTGGGCATGAAGCGTATTCCTGTGATATAGAGCCGTATAGCGGAGGACACCCAGAATGGCATATACAGGATGATGTACTTAACCTTATTAACGGAAACTGTATTTTTCAAACCAGTGACGGTAAGGTACATACAATAATTGGAAAATGGGACATGATTATTGCATTTCCGCCATGTACATATCTGACATCAGCGGGAGCAAGGCATTATTCATTAAAGTGCAATAGTGCTCAAAAGGTTACAGAGAGAATAAAGAAGCGTGAGATTGCAGCAAAATTTTTTATGACATTAGCTTTTGCGGATTGTGAAAGAATAGCAATAGAAAATCCAGTGGGATATATGAACACCCAATGGAGAAAACCGGATCAGATAATACATCCATATTATTTTGGAGACAATGCCAAAAAGCGAACATGCCTATGGCTGAAAAAACTGCCGAAATTAAAACCTACAAATATGCTGCCTGAGCCTGGCCCTGTGTATATTTGTCAGGGGAGTAAGTGCAACGGCAAGAAAATAGGCTGGTGCGAAGGGATAAGAGGAGTTAAAGGAGGGCAGAAAGAACGGTCAAAAGCAAGAAGCAAAACATTTCCTGGTATAGCAGAAGCAATGGCTGACCAGTGGGGAAAGTGTGATTAATATGAAACTAAATGAAAAACAGTTATCTGTATTGACGAAAACTGTAGCTTCTTTGGAAAGAAAGCGGACAGGGGAAATAAATTTAAAGCGTTCCGATATAAAAAATGAAATACTTGAACTTGCGGTACTTATAACAGAACTTACAGGTTCAGTGGAGTGGAGGAATTGTTAAAATGGATAGTTGTATGTTTGATTTTTTGGAACAATGTTTTCATGAATGTGAAAACTGTCCGAGAAAAATACAGCCAGAGCCTGACTGGGACCATTTAAGGGATTTGGAAAGGGAACAGAGATATGATATTGGCTGATCCTAAAAATCATGAAGAATGGATAAAAGCGAGGAAAGCAGGAATTGGAGGAAGTGAAGCGGCAAGTATACTTGGAATGAATAAGTATAAGACAAATGTAACACTTTGGAAAGAAAAGAAAGGACTTGTTAAACCGGAAGACGTTTCGGAAAAGCCCGCAGTAAGATACGGGAAAGAAGCTGAAGCATATATACGCAAGCTGTTCCAGCTTGACTATCCTGAATATGAAGTAAGTTATAATGAGTTTAGAATGTATGCATCAGAAAAATACCCTTTTATATTTGCAACATTGGATGGGGAATTGACGGACAAGGAAACAGGAACAAGGGGAATATTGGAAATAAAAACAGCAGCTATTCAGAACTCGCTGCAATGGAATAATTGGCAGGATGATGAAATCCCAGAAAATTACTACATACAAATACTGCATCAATTGGCGGCAACCGGATGGGATTTTGTAATATTAAGAGCGTATATAAGATACTACAGAAATAGCAGGCTGTTCGCTTGTGTGAAGGATTATAAAGTAAACCGTAATGAAGTAAGCCAAGAGATTGATTTTTTAATAACGGCGGAAGAAAGGTTTTGGAAGTCTCTTGAAGGTGATGATGAACCGGCACAGATACTGCCTAAAATATAGGAGGGAAAAATGGATTTTTTGGAACTTGCAGTAAGAGCAGATATAAGTACGATTCCGGAAATAGAATTCAGCAACTTTGAAGAGCTGAAAGAGGAAATAATAGAAAGACTGGAGCATTATAATAACCTTGTAATTCAAAAAGATGATATAAAACAGGCAAAAGCAGATAAAGCCAAACTCAATAAGCTCGCAGAGGCAGTTGACGGCAGGAGAAAAGAAATAAAAAAACAATATTCACAGCCGCTGACAGAGTTTGAAAAGAAATGTAAAGAACTTGTGGAACTGATAAAAGGACCAGTATCTGCTATTGACAGCCAAATAAAAGCATTTGAAGAAGAGGAAACTAATAAAAAATATTCAGAATTAAAAAATCATTTTACTGAATATGCAAAAGGTATGGAAGAAATAATTGACTTTGATAAAATTCTGAATCCAAAATGGAAAAACTCATCAATGAAGCTAAGTACCTTGAAAGTCGAGATTAAGGACACTGTTGACAGAATCGGAAATGAAATTGATATACTAAAAAAAGAATGCGGTGACAGTACATTTGCGGCAGCAGTTATTAATGAGTACTGCGATAAGGGTTACAGTCTGAGCAAGGCTCTTGTATATTCGGCAGAGTTAAAAAGACAGTCGGAAATTCAGGCAAAAAAGTTAAAGCAGGAAAAAGAAAATGCAATTAAAATTGAAGAAAAGCAAGAAGAAAATTTGAATTATGCAAAAGAATCAAATCAGGAAATTGTAAAAGAGGCAGCAGAGCCAATAGTAGGGGGATGTTTTGCAGTAGAATGCAGGAAATCACAGTTAATATTATTAAGAAAGTTTATGGATCAAAATGAAATAAAGGTGATTGGAACATTGAGCTTAAAGGCTTATAAGGAATATAAGAAAAATCAGGGGGTAAAAGAATAATGGCATTGAAAAACAGTATTACAGCAAATGAAGGAACTCAGAAAGCTCCGTTTTCATTGCAGATACAAAGTAAGGGATATCAAAATCTGATAAATACAACTCTAAGGGACAAGAAAACAGCAAACAGGTTTATCGCTTCTATAGTATCAGCAGTAAGCGCAAATCCAGCCCTTCAGGAATGTGACGCAGGAACAATTTTATCGGCAGGCTTGCTGGGAGAGGGATTGAATCTTTCACCGTCACCGCAGTTGGGACAATATTACATAGTACCGTTTAATGATAATAAAAATAAAAGAAAAGTAGCGCAATTTCAGTTAGGTTATAAGGGATATATACAGCTTGCAATTCGTTCAGGACAATATAAAAAGTTAACTGTAATGCCTATTAAACAGGGAGAATTGATACATTTTAATCCGTTGGAAGAAGAAATTGAAGTTCAGCTTATTGAAAATGAAATAGAACGAGAAAAAGCACCGACAATCGGATATTATGCAATGTTCAGGTATATAAACGGCTTTGAAAAAGCGATGTATTGGAGTAAGGAAAAAATGATGTCCCATGCGGATAAATACAGCCCGGCATTTTCTATTGAAGAAAAAACGATAAAGACAGGCGGCAGACAATTAAAAAAGGTTTCGTTTGAAGAATATGAATCAGGAAATTATGATGAAAAAGACAGTTGGCTGTATTCATCATTTTGGTACAAGGATTTTGATGGAATGGCATGTAAAACAATGCTGAGACAGCTAATAAGCAAATGGGGAATTATGTCAATAGAAATGGAGAAAGCAGTTACAAGCGATATGGCTGTAATAAATGAAAATGGAGAAGCGGAGTATGCAGAGGAAGCTTCGGAACTGGTTGAAACAGCAGCAGTAGAAGAAGCGGTATTAGAATCGAAAGAACCGGAAGACGATTTTACAGCAATTATGGGAGGTTAAGATATGATAAACAAAGTTATAATACAGGGTCGGTTAACAGCTGATCCGGAACTTCGGCAAACTCCGTCCGGTATATCATCATGCCGGATAAGCGCAGCAGTTGACAGAGGGTATAAGTCAAAAGAAACAGGAGAATCACAGACAGATTTTATAAATGTAATTGCATGGAGGCATACAGCAGAATTTATCAGCAGATATTTCAAAAAGGGCAGCATGATAATTGTAGAAGGAAACTTAAGAAACAACAATTATACTGATTCAGACGGTGTTAAGCATTATTCTATGAATGTTCATGCTGAAAGTGTTCACTTTGCCGGAGGAAAGTCAGAGAATAGGCAAGAAGATACATCGGCTAAAGCTTCATCTGATGTTTCATCAAAACAGCCGAAAGCAACTGAGACTGTTCAGCTCGAAAATCTCGATGATTTTGAAGAAATCATAAGCGACGGAGAAGTACCGTTCTGAGTGTGAGGTGAAAAGATGTCAAACAGGATATTAAAGCAATCAATATGTACAAGCGATACAGTAGATGAATTATCTTGGTTTGAGGAGGTGGTATTTTACAGATTAATAGTAAATTGTGATGATTACGGAAGAATGGATGCAAGACTGAGAATTTTAAAATCGGCATTATTTCCATTAAAGGAAAGGTTAACGGTAAAGGAATTGGAACGTGCGCTTTATAGATTGGCGGATGCAGGTTGCGTTAAGCTCTACAAAGTTGGAGGAAAACCCTATTTGTATCTCCCAACATGGGAAGTCCACCAGACCATTCGAGCACAGAAAAGCCGTTATCCAGCACCGGAAAGCGGAACAGAAATAAAAGTAGATATGAATGAGAGTGAAAACAAACGCAATCAAATGATAGCAGATGAATGCAGATGTTCCCGTAATCCAATACAATCCAATACAATTCAATCCGAATACGAATCCGAATCTAATTTTATGCCCGGAGCTGAAACTCCGGACAGTAATCCGTTTATCAAACTGCCGTTAAACAATAAAATAGAATTTGCAGTAAGCGAAAAAATGATACTTGAATGGGCAGAGCTATATCAGGCAGTAGATATAAAGCAGGAGTTAAGAAAAATGAAAGGTTGGCTTGACAGTAATCCAAGTAAGAAAAAAACAAAGTCAGGCATTAAACGGTTTATAACCAACTGGTTATCAAGGGCACAGGACAGCGGTGGAAGCAGAAAAGAAATATCAGACCAAACATCATTTGGACATGACCTTGACGAGTATAAGAGTCTTGTAAACAACTTCGGAGATTGAAGTGGATAGCTGGAAAGATAAAAACGGAAAAAGGTATATATACTGTCATGAATGCGCATATGGGGGTAATGGGATAATAAAAAACTGCAATGTGGGTAAAGAAATCAGAAGCAACTACCTAAACAGAGGATGTTGGGCAGGAGAATTAATCAAGGAATTAAAACAGGGTGAAGAAGATGAAATACATAATTCAGGAGATACCACCCAGTAATAATAAATTTATGGGCAGAACAAACAAGTGGGAGTATCAGGAGGAAAAAAGAAACTGGGAAAGGCTGATAAGGTTATCATGCAGAAAAAGACCAGAAAAACCGTTTAAGAAAGCAGAAGTAAAAATAACATATTATTTTAAAACAAGGGTAAGGCATGATCCTGATAATTACAGCGGAAAGTTTATACTGGACGGCTTGGTAAAGGCTGGGATTATAGAAGACGATAGTTTTAACAACATACGGCTGGAACTGTCGGGTAAGTATGATAAATTGAATCCGAGAACTGAGATTGAGGTTACAGAAGCGTTGTTTGATAAGCTAAAGGGAGGATAAATAATGTCAAAAATAGGGCTTTGGACGGACAGTCATAATTTTCCAAGCCTGCCGTTAATGAAGCTGTCAGCTTATCATAAAGCCATGGGCGATGAAGTTGAAATGTATATGCCAATAAATCAATACGATTTAGTTTATGCTTCAAAAGTATTCAGCTTTACGGATGATATTGATACAGACAGTGTTATACAAGCAGATGAAGTGAAAAGAGGCGGAACAGGGTATTGCATAAGTGTGAAAAATGGTAAAGAGGTATTTGACAATTCAAAGAATACGTTTTTGCCAAGGGAAATAGAGCACATATATCCCGATTACGCTTTATATCCGCAATATAAATATGCAGTGGGATTTCTGACAAGAGGCTGTCCAAGAAATTGCGGATTTTGTGTGGTAGGTGAAAAAGAGGGATTATGTTCAAAACAAGCTGCGGATTTGAATGAATTTTGGAGAGGACAAAAAGAAATAAAATTACTTGATCCGAATATTTTGGCTTGTAAAGATTACGAGAGCTTATTAAAGCAATTAGCTGAGAGCAAAGCAAAAGTAGATTTTACACAGGGATTAGATATTCGATTGACGAATCCGGATAACATTGAGTTATTAAATAAAATAAAGGTTACTATGCTGCACTTTGCGTGGGATAATCCTAAACAGGATTTAACGAGGTACTTTAGACGTTTTTCAGAGCATACAAAAATCAAATCAGATAGAAACAAGGCTGTATATGTTCTGACAAATTATAACAGTACGCTTGAAGAAGATTTATATAGAATTTATACGCTAAGAGAATTGGGATATAATCCGTATGTAATGATATATCAAAAAGAGAATGCTCCAAAGGAGATAAGACGGTTACAAAGATGGGTAAATTGCAGGTGGATATTCCGTACTGTTAATAAATTTGAAGATTATAAGGGTTAGGTGGATGTAAATGAAAGTGATTGAAAAAGAAGCAGTATATAAAATGCTTCATAATTTAGGAGGCTGTGACGCCAAAGAAGCATGGGCAAAGGGTTATGATGCGGCTATAGACGATGCCATATCCAATTTGGATGACATACCTGTTATAGAAGTTGAAATGGAGGATAAAAATGCATAAGGAATTAAAACCGTGTCCGTTTTGCGGTTTACAGGCGCGAATTAGAAAAATAAATGATAAGCATTATGCGGTTACATGTATAGTGAATTGTGCTGGAACAAGAGGGCTATCGTATGACAAATAAAAATTTACAGACGATACAAAAGCGAGTGCTTGATATATACAATTACTACAAGGGTAAAATAGAACTTTTACCGGAAGATAAGAAAAGCATATCGAATATAAATTGCTATATTGACGCGCTGGAAAAGGTTATGAAAATAATTCAAGAGGAAATTGATAGAAGTAACATAAAGGAAAGAAAAATATGACGGAAAGAGAGAATTGAGAAGATTTATTTAAACTCATGCAGGAAAACCCAGATTTGCCTGTTGTGCCTATGGTGGACGGAGAAATTGTAGCCGGAGACGATTATGGATACTGGCAGGGGGCTTGGGGTTATGCAAGAGTAGATGAATATCTAAAACCTAAAAGAGAACAAGTAGATATTCAAAGTAATTAAACCAAATATTTGATTGATAGGAAGTGATTTTGAATGAATGGATTTTTAGTTTATGATACAACATTATTATTCATAAATAATGATGAACGACCATGTAATAATTGGTTAAGGCATAAGTTCCAGCATTATGGACTTCTTCATAGAATTTTCAATATGATGAGGAATTATGGTTTTGAAATATGTAATGATATGGAAGTATCTAAGACAATAAGAAAAGATCACTTTGCCGGAGTAAAAGGTGATTTAAAATTTAAGGCAAGCAGATACCCAAAAGGTTTTAAAGTTGTATTTTATCAAGAGTTGGTTACTGTAAATTCTAACGGAGGTTATTACGATTTTGATAAGTTTAAGAAAATGCCATATTTGATAAAGAAACAATACATTTTGGCAGTTAATAAAATTTGTAGTTTTCTTTCAGAATTTGCCCAAAATATAACAAAGCCAGATTGCCGTACAGCAGAGGACGAAATAAAATATAGCTATGTTCAAAGCTGTCACCATCCAGAGGAAAGTATGGATTTTGTTTTATCGGAACTGAATGGTACAACTTGCGGGGAATCATACAACAATACTGATCGGGATGGTAAAACAATATTTAATGGAGATCTAAAATATTTCAGAGATCATAAAGGATACCTAAATCGTGGAATTGTATACCACGACCTGAATAATATGTGGTGGGTAATATTGAATGATACAGAGATAGCTAAGAAGGCTAATTTTCAACTTTTTGATATATCGAATAAGGATATAAGAAAAAGAATGAAAAAGTACATAAACCCTGAATCATATATTGAAAAGAAACAGATTTTAAGTCAGTGTTCTTTAAAAGAACTGAAAAATGAGATTAAACGGAGGTTAAAAAATAATGAAATGTGAAAAATGTTTACACTATGAGGTGTGCAAATCGCTTTGTAACGGAATACGGATGATAAATGCTTCTCATTGTAATTTTTATAGGGACGAAACTTTAATTGCTGATTTATCTTGTAAGGCAGGAGATGTATTATTCGCTAAAAAATACAATGTTGAAACCGGAAAGGAATATATAGAAAAGGTAAAATGTAATGAAATAGAAATCGTGGAAGGAAGTATTTTGGTAATTTGCAAAACAATTGAAGGAAGTTATGATACATATACTCCGGATGATTTTGGTATTTATGTTTTCACAACTCGTAAAGATGCGGCAAAATCATTGGGGAAATAGACAGATGACGTGTAAAGACTGCAAGCACTGTAAATACTGTTTTGAAAGTTCAAGGCAATACCCATGCAGGGAGTTTAAAAAGAGAAAAGCGTGAGGTGATATTTTGGATAAGAATGATTATATAAATCATCCTGAGCATTATCAGGGAAAACGTGAGTGCATAGATATAATGATTGACTTATTTGGGATAGAAGCGGTAATAGGATTTTGCAAATGTAATATATTTAAATACCGTTTCAGAGCAGATAAAAAGAACGGAGAGGAAGATATATTAAAAGCTCAGTGGTATGAAAACAAGCTTTCTGAGTTGCTTAATATGAAAAAGGAGTTACATAAAAATGGACAAGTGTATTAAATGTTTAAACCGTAAAAAGTGTATTGACAGTGCAAATTACAAGTTGCCTGAAAAATGTAATAAATACAGACCTGAGTCAATACCGGAATGGAAAAAGAAGCTGTACCGCAGTTTCATAAGGAGGTAGAGCCTGATGATTAAAATTTGTGAGCATTGCGGTGATGGATTCGTTACAGACAATAAGCGCAAAAGATTCTGCGACAGCTGCGCTAAGTTCCGTAAGAACAGAAGTGCAGCCCAGCTCAGGGCTAAGAAGCGGGGTACGGTATCTAAGAAATACGGAGAGCCAGTTGCACATAAGAATTGGTTTGAAAGGATTGAAGCCGTTACCCTGAGAGGTCAAAGTATGGGACTTTCTTACGGTCAGCTTATAGCAAGGGAAAGGAATAATATCGGAGGGATACAGTTTGACAGATGAACAGTTCGATAAAATAACAGCATGGCTTAACAGGGCATTTCATGTAGAGAAAGATGTTAATGCGCTTAGTTCTTTGCTGAAACGTGACAAAGAACGAGCTGAAGATATTTCTGCTAACTATAAAAAAAATGATAAAGGCAAGTCAAACAGCCGTACAAACGGTATTGAAGAAGCTTTGTTAATGCTTGCAGAAACAGAAGAAAAATATAACAAGACGCTGGCAGAGTATACTCATTGCCGCAGAGAAATTGAAACCGCCATTGAGAGCTTACATGAAAGTGATATTAAATCAATTTTCAAATACAGATACGTTGAATGTAAGACCATGAAAGAAATTGCAAAAGAAATGCATTATGATTTAAGTACTGTTAAAAGAAAGCACAGAAAAGGGATTGAAAAAATTGCCCCCCTTTGCACTTGAATGCACCCCCTTGACTGTGATATAATGTATAATAGGAAAAAGCAGATGAATATAAAATACATAAGCTCCGCCACAAGCGGGGCTTTTATTATGCCTTGGTGCAGGAAAGGGAGTGAGACAGTATGCTGTTGAAAGAATGCAAAAGGTGCGGTAAATATATTAACTACGGTTCTGCGTATTGCCCTGAATGTAAACAGGTTGTACACAAAGAAAAAGAAACGGACAGGAATATATCAAAGCGGCTGCGTAACAGAAGATACAACAGACAAAGGAATCCTAAGTATCAGAAGTTTTACGGGTCAGCAGATTGGCGCAAGGTTTCATTAAGATATACCCAAGAAAAGGGGTACAGGTGTGAGCAGTGCGGCGCAGTGGCAACGCAGGTACACCACCGTCAGCCGATACAGACAGACACGGGATGGGAAAGAAGATTTGATTTTAATAATCTTGAACTTTTATGTACTGCATGTCATAACTTAAAGCATGACAGATTTAAATCCGGAAAGGGCAGGGGCAGTAAAAAAAGTTTCTGACATTACGGAGGGAAGCGCACAGGTGGAGGACAATGCGGGAAAAAGTCCCCACGGCCAAAAAAAAGAAAGGAGTTTTAATCTATGGCAGGACAAAGGCAGCCAATTGAACTGGTAGTGTCAAAAGGCAAAAAACATCTAACCAAAGCAGAAATAAAGGAGCGTATGGAAACAGAAGTAAAGCCTGTAACTGACGGGATTGAAGCTCCTGAATATTTAAACAAAAGACAAAGAGAAGAATTTGATAAAATAGCCGAACAGCTTCAGAAGTTAGGGATAATGGGCGAAACCGATGTTGACGCGCTGGCAATGTTTATTATCAGCAAAGGCTTATATATTAAGCTGACAAAACAGCTGTGCCGAAATGAAGTTCTCAGTGATTCGGAAACAACAGAGCAGTACATGAAAAATCAGGACAAAGCGTATAGGCAGTGCAGACAATGCGCTGTTGACTTAGGACTGACAATTACAAGCAGATGTAAACTTGTAATACCCAAAGCAAGAGAAGAACCGAAAGAAAATAAATTTACGAGATTCAGAAAGGATGTCGGATAATGATTCTGACAGACCGGGCAACAGAATACGCGGAAAAAGTTGTATCCGGTGAAATTAAAATGGGTTTGCTTCATACACTGGCATGTAAACGTCATCTTGAAAATCTTGAAAACCAAAATACAAAAGCTTTTCCGTATTACTGGAATGCGGAAAAGTCACAGGAGATAATTGAGTATGCTGAAACCCTCACAGTAGCAGAGGGCGCAGAGCCTAAGCCTGTAAAGCTTATCGGCTGTCAGGCATTCGACTTAGGTTGTACATTCGGGTGGCTTAAATGCAGCAATAATAAACGCAGATTCCGAAGACGGTATAAAAGCGTTGCAAGACAGCAGGGAAAAACCTTTGAAAACGGTATAATGGGTACATATATAGCAGGATTCGGAGGTTATCGTTACGGTAAGTTATTTACTGTGGCCACTAAAAAACGGCAGGCAAGGCTCGCATGGGAAGAAATGAGCAAATTTATCAATATCGATCCTGACTTAAGTGAAATGTTCAGGGTAAAGGATTATAAATCCTTAATTGAGGCTTTAAATACAGACTGTACCATTGAAGCGCTGAGTAAAGAAGCGGGTTTGGATGACGGATTCAGGAGCATATTTTGTTCAATAGATGAAATCCACCAGCACAGAGATAATAAAATATACAAGGCGCTTTACAACGGAACAAGATCACTTGATGAAACGCTCGTATCAATGATAACCACCAGGGGAGATAATTTAAACAGCTTCTGTAAAGAAATGGACGATTATGCCATAAATATTCTAAAAGGGAATACAACGGCAGAAGATTTTTTCATTGATATTTACTGTCTGGACGAAGATGACGATATATGGGATTCCGATAACTGGGTAAAGTCAAATCCGTATATATGCGCTAAAGGGAATGAGGAAAAGTTTGAAACTCTGAAAACAGACGCTAAAACTGCTAAAGACATGGGCGGTTCTGACTTGCGGGACTTTATGACAAAGTCTTTAAATTTATGGGTGCAGAATCGTGACGATGTTTTTGTCGACTCTGAAAAATGGCAGAAATGCGGAGGATATAAAACGCTTGAAGATTTCAGAGGAAGGAGCTGTTTTGTTGGATTGGATTTATCATCCGGAGGTGACCTTACCACATTTGCGCTTGAATTTAATGACGGGAATAAATATTACTTTTATTCTCATTCCTTTATTCCGAGAGGGCGTTTAAACGAGCATATTCAAAGCGACCTTGCACCGTATGACTTGTGGGAGCGTGAGGGCTTAATAACTGTCACAGGAGGAGAAACAGAGTATAAAAACGATTATGGTTTTATTATCGCCGAACTTGAACGCCTTAAGGATGAATACGATTTAAATTTTATGGGGATAGGAGTTGACCCGCATAATTTTGACGGGGTACGTCCTCAGCTTGAAGCATTCGGATGTCCGGTAATTCTGATAACTCAGTCATGCAGATTCTTGAATGACGCAACGGTGGATATAAGGCTTTTATGCAAGTCTGAAAATCTTGAATATAATAAATCCAACGAATTGCTTACATGGTCTTTTCTTAATGCGAGCATTGTTAAAAACTCTTTTGACGAAATAAAAGTTGATAAGAAGTCAGGGGCAAGATGTAAACGAATTGACCCGGTGGACGCTTGCATTGACGCTCATGCATGTATGATCAAGAATAAGGAAAATGAAAGTTTTGATGTCGAAAGTGCTCTTGATCAATACTTGGCTGTTATGAGGGGATAACTATTCTAATTTAAGTTTTAGAAGCCCCAATTTAGGGGGTTCTTACATGAAAGCTCAAAATTGAGCTTTCAGAATAAAATTGTATATAGTAAAGCACTTTAGTAATGGTTAGGGTGCTATTGTTATAATCTAATATAAGAAAGAGGTAAAAATCATGAGAAGAAATTTAAAGAAAATGTTTGCGCTTGTAACAGGAGTAACACTGACAGCCACATTGGCAGTAGGATGTGAACGGCAGGCTGATAGGGTATCGTATAACATATCAAAACAAGCTGATAATTTTAATACTATTCGTCAGATAACAGTTATCAATTGTATCAAAGGAGAAACATTGTTTCAGATGACCGGCAAGATGTCATTGAAAGTGGACGCTGCGGAAAATCAGCTGGAAGTGACTGTAGAGGATGAAAACGGTTCATATAAAAAGCACTTTATAGGGCTTTCAGATAACGTCACATATACAGTTGAAGATGTTACAGATAATTATGTTGATAATTACCGTTATACTCTAAATTTTAACCCTAAGATGTGGATTCCGGCGGGTATAGAAACTATCGATTAAATCATATTTAAACGCCGTTTTAAGGCGTTATTTTTATGCCCTGAGCAAGGCGTAAAACTGCTGAAGCTAAAAGAAGGGAGGAAAAAGTTGAAAATAGCAAAATGGCTTGTCGGTATGAGAAACAGCATAAGAAAATCAGCAAGAGAAACGGCGGAGCTTAATAGCTTGTTTAGATTTCTTGGGATTGACCCGGAACAGGACAGGAGGTCAGTTTCAGAAGCAACGTATTTCGCCTGTATGAAGGTTCTTTCGGAGAGTATTGGAAAAATGCCTCTTAAATTGCTGAGGCAGGATGAAAAAAACGGAGTTCATACAGCGTTGAAGCACCCGCTGTATACAGTTGTACATGACCGCCCTAACCCATATATGACAAGTTCGGTATTTTGGAGTACGGTTGAGTTTAACAGGAATCATTACGGCAATGCTTATGTGTGGATTCAGGGCGCAGGAAGTAATACAAGGCTTTGGATTTTACCTTTTGAAGATGTAAAGATATATTATGATGATTCAAAGATTTTATCCGAACAGCCTGACATATATTATGTCTATAACCATTCGGGAAAACAGTATGTATTCGGCTCTGAGGAAGTGCTGCACTTCAAGTCATCGCATACATTAAGCGGAATTGCAGGCGTATCAGTAAGGGAACAGCTAAGGGATACAATAGCCGGGGCAATAGACTCACAGCGTATGCTTAATAAAATGTACAAGAGCGGATTCACCGCAAAGGCTGTTCTTAATTATACGGGCTCTTTAAGTGACGCTAATACAAAGGAACTTCTAAAAATGACAGAAGCCTATGCAAAGGGGGAACTTGCAAAGGAAGGCATTGAAAGCATGATACCAATGCCGGTAGGATTCAGTTTGCAGCCCCTTAACATAAAGCTTGCAGACAATCAGTTTATAGAAGTCAAGAAATATACCGCATTGCAGATAGCCTCGGCATTCGGTATAAAGCCGTATCAGATAGGGGACTATACTAAATCATCTTATGCCTCAGAACAGGCTCAGCAGTTAAGTTTTTATGTTGACACGCTTCTGCATATCGTTAAGCAATATGAGGAAGAACTTACATATAAACTGTTATCCCGGGAAGAAGTCAGAAGCGGCTATCGTTTCAAGTTCAACATCGCAAGCATTTTACGTGCTGATTTAGCAACACAGATAAGTACGCTCTCACAAGGCGTAAGCAATTTTATTTATACTCCGAATGAAGCGAGGGCAATGCTTGACCTCGGAGCAAAGGAAGGGGGAGATCGTTTGCTTGGCAACGGCGCAAGTATACCCGTTGAAATGACGGGCAATCAGTATAAATCAAAAGAGGAGTGAAAAAATGAGCAAGAATAAATTGAATTTCAACGACCCTGACGCAGTGCCGGGAATAATATGCAAATCAGCGAGCGTTCAGCCTCTTGAAGTTTCTGCGGAGGATATGAAAAAAATTAATAAATACACATTAAGTCCTCTTAATCCGGAGGATGTTTTTGTATTCAAGGCTATGATGGCGGACAACGAACAGGATGACCGAAATTTTATGCCGTTTAACCTTAAAGCACTTCAGGATTTAAAGAAACTTTATCCGGGAAAAACAATGCTTAAGGATCATAACCGCAGGGCTGACAATCAAATTGCAAGAATATTTGATACGGAGCTGAAACAGGACGGAGGCCGTAAAACTGCTCTCGGAGAACTGCACACAGAGCTTACGGCAAAGGTATATATGCTTAATAACGAATCAAACAAGGACTTAATAGCGTCTATTAAGGGCGGCATAAAAAAAGAAGTAAGTACATCGTGCTCTCCTGATAAAATGGTATGTTCGATTTGCGGATGTGACAATATGAAAGATTATTGCAGCCATTGGCCGGGAAGAAGCTATACAGTAAGCGAAGGCGGTAAAAGTGTTTGCTCTATGCTCCTTGACGGCGCTAAGGAAGCGTATGAACTTTCATTTGTTGCAGTGCCCGCACAACCGAGAGCAGGTGCTGTAAAAAGCATAGGATTTTCAAAACCAGTAGGAGAAAATGAAGATGATCCAACGGAAGATATAAAAAATAAAAGCTGCTGTATTTCAGAGGTTGCTCTGAAAATTCAGATAGCCGATACAATCACAAAAATTGAGAGAAACGGAGAAATGAATTATGAATAAAAGAATGAGAGAACTTCTTTTTGCAATTGAAGCAAAAACAGCGGAAGCTAAAACTTTTATGGGCGGAGAAAACAAGGACGTGGCTAAGGCGGCAGAAATAATGAAAGAAGTCGAGAATCTGCAGGCTGAGTATAATACCGAAAAGAAAATATTTGAAGCCTCAAAGGGGCCGGCATTACTCGGTGAACAATTTAAGGACGGAGCAGGAAAAGAACCCAAGGAAAAAAACGCCGAGGAAAAGTTTGTTGAAGCATTCAAGGCAATTATGAAAGGGGCTGTTCCGTCTGAGGGGGTAGACGCTGACGGCGGTTATACAGTACCGGAGGATATTCAGACAAGCATTAATAAGTGGGCAGAGGCAGATTATTCTTTGCTTAATGATATTGATGTAGTTAATGTTACAACCAATAAAGGAGCAAGAACATATCAGAAAAAAGGCGAAGCCGATACCTTTACAGACCTTGATGAAAACGGCGCTATTACCGGAAAGCTAACAGCGCCGCAGTTTGAGCGCATTACATATTCAATTCAGGACAGGGCAGGATTTATGCCGGTATCTAACGATTTGATTGCAGATTCCTCAGCCAACATAATTCAGGTCATTACTGAGTGGATAGGAAAATCAAAAGCGGCAACTTCCAATGCAAAAATACTGAATATTATAAAGTCAAAAACACAGCAGAATTTTAAAGACATAAACGGAATTAAGAAAGCAGTCAATGTAACTCTCGGTCAGGCATATAATGGCGGGACTAAAATTTATACAAATGATGACGGTTTAAATTATTTTGATACGCTTGAGGATAAAAACGGAAGACCGCTTTTAAATGCCGATCCTACAGATTCGGCAAAGCTTCAGCTGCGCTGCGGTACTGTTGTGATTCCGATCAGGGTGATTCCTAATAAAATACTGGCTTCAGCGGGAACAAAGATTCCGGTTATTGTCGGCGACCTTAAAGCGGGCATAAGAAAATGGGACAGACAGTCAATGTCTATTAAAGCTTCAGATACTGCTTCTATAGGTGAATTTAACGCCTTTGAAAATAACATGACGCTGATAAGAGCAATTGTGCGTGATGATTATACAGAGCTTGACAGGGATTCATGGGTAAACGGCTATATAGATATTAATACTGCCGCCGCTCCTGCCGGAGAATAATAAAGGAGGAATGCCGTATGGCTGATTTATTAACTGCCAAAGAAGTTAAAAGCTATCTCGGTATTGATTATGAAGATACGGCTGTATCAGCTCAGCTGGAACGGATGATAAACACCGCCGACCAATATTTATGCGGGTCGGTCGGTGATAATTATCCCCGTGATGACTCAAGAGCCAAAGAAGCGGCGTTAATAATAATATCCGACCTTTACGAAAACAGAGGATTACAGACGTTAAGCGGCAATACAAGGCGGCTTGTTGAAGACATGATATTACAAATACGTTTGGAACTAAGGAGGAAAGAATGACGTTTAAACCTCATTTGCCGTATAACACTGTAATGTTTCTGTACATACCGTCAGCTGTAACCGTAAAGGGTTCAGCCAAAAAGGTCATACCTGAAAAGGGGAAGATAATGCACTGCTGTTTCCGGTCTTTCGGAGGAACTGAAAGAAACGTCAACGATGTCCTTACAGTTGAAGATACCGCCGTAATAGAAACAAGATACCGTCCTGATATTACTGCGGATTGTGTACTAAAGGATATTCACGGTAAAACCTATGAGATACTTGGAACGCCTGAAAACATTGAAATGGTAAACCGATATTTAGTATTTAAGGTACGGGCTGTAAAGGGCGGTGCTTGATATGGGCAAAAATTCGGTAAGTATGAATTTTGACGGTTTTGACGGGCTTTTAGATCAGCTTGATAAGCTTGCCGGAGACGAGGGCTTGAAGCGTGCTGTAAGCAGCGGAATGAAACAGGCAAAGGCGATTACGGATGAGGGTATTAAAAAAGCAATGCGTAAATCTAATTTGCCGGCAAAGGGCAAATATTCTACTGGTAAAAGCTTATCCGCTGTAAAAGCGCAGACAGATATAAAATGGAACGGTGACGTAGCCGAATTAGAAGTAGGCTTTAACCGAAAAATAAGCCTCACACCTGTATTTTTAATGTATGGTTCTCCCAGATACGCCCCGGTTAAGGGTCTAAAGAAAGCGTTGAAATTCGGGCAAAAACAGAAAAACAGCGTTAATGAGGCGGTGCAGAAAGTTGTACAAAGAATGATAAACGGAGGGAGTTAATGGAGGATTTATTGATTGAAACCCTCGGCAAACTTGGTTATCCGGTAATGCTTCAAGGCTCGCTTCTTCCAGAACAGCCTTATCCAGAGCATTTTTTTACTTTTTGGAATAATGCTTCGGATTCGGAATCATTTTATGATAATCATGAAACATCAGTCGTATACAATTATGATGTTAATTTTTACAGTACCAATCCCGAATGGGTATATATAAAGCTGCGTGAAGCTAAAAACCTGCTTAGAAAAGCAGGTTTTATTGTGTCAGGAGACGGATACAGCGTAACAAGCGATGAGCAGACCCATGACGGGAGAGGTATTGAAGTTAAATACTTAAAAAACGGAGGAAATTAGAATGAAAAAAGAATATTTTGAATACCGCGGTGTTGATAACCTTGTATTTGCCGAGGTTATTGCTGATACCGCAGAAAATTTTGTGACCGGATCAGTAATGCCGCTCGCGCCGATTGCCAAGATAAAACGATCCACTGAAAACAGCAGTTCCCCGAGTTATTACGATAATCAGCCGCTTCTGGTGGTCTCATCCGTAGGGGCTGACGAGCTCGGGCTTACAGTAGCGCCTCTTGACCTGGAAACCTATGCTAAGATAACGGGACAGGCATTTGATTCTATGCTTGGCGCACTGATAGAAGGACCGAGGGCTAATAAATATTTTGCAATAGGTTACAGAACTAAAGGAACAGACGGAAAGCACCGTTATGTATGGCGCTATAAGGGGCAGTTTTCTATCCCGGACGAGGAAAATAATACAGAGAATGACAGTACTGATACAACGAATACAGAACTTACGTGGAAGGGCGTGGCAACAGTACATAAGTTTACTAAAACTAAGGAGTCTGCGCGTTCAATTGTTATTGATGAACGCTATGGGGGTATTAATTTTGAAACATTCTTTGACATGGTTCAAACACCTGATACGCTGAGGGGTTATGCGATAAATACTACAAGAGCACCCGAAATTTTCCCGGCAGAATCAGTGTTTGCAGGCACAATTGTTGTCACAATTGCCAATTCAATGCCGGGCGTAACTACTTATTATACAATGGACGGAACAGAGCCGAAAGCAGGAAATGAAACAACGATTGAATACACAGAACCGTTTAGCATTTCAGAAACTAAAACAATTAAGGCTTATTCCTCTCGCAATAATGTTCAGGACAGCATGATTATAACACGTAAATTTATAAAGGAAGGATAAATAAAAATGTCAATTAAACTTAATATTTATGAATCTGATACGGAGACAGTCTGCAAGGTGTACGAGGTAAAAAGAACTTGTATTAAATACGGCACGGCAGAGGATTTGATAAAATTCATCGCGGATTCGTTTTCAAAGTTTAGTATTGAAAATTTGAACGATTTAAATGATATGGATAAAATAGTATCTCTTATAACAGATTCATTTGAAATTGTTGAAAAGTTTGTTATGGGTGCAATTCCGGAAATATCATCTGAAGAACTGAAAAGCACAAGACTTGATGAACTCATTGAATTTATTTATGAACTGATAAAATACAGTCTTTCGGGAATTATTAAAGTATTTTCTAAACTTCCAAAAAAAAAGTAGACAACAGTGAAGACCGTTCTGTTTATGATACTTTGTTTGAAATTATAGTTATGCTTTGCGAAAAGTTTCCCGGCGTTACCCCTATATCCATTAGGCAGGAAAAAGCCGGGGAAGTTTTTTTAATGCTTGAAAGGTATGTTGAATACCTTTTGCATAAGGAAAATGAAGAAAACGGAGTGAATTTATCAAAGAGCGAAAAAATGTATAAACGCGGTGACAGAATCATTGTTGAACGTCCGGCAAAAAACTGGTATTAAAGTATAGGAGTAAAAAATGAGCGGAAACGATACTACCATAAAATTTCGAGCCGATATAGCTTCCCTGAAAAAGGAATTTAGAGAAGCTTCAAATATTATAAGGTTAGCAAATTCTGAATTTAAAGCGTCATCAGCGCAAATGGACAACTGGGAAAATGACGCCGATGGTGTGAGCGCAAAGCTTACACAGCTTAATACAGTGCTGAATGCTCAGAAAAGCCAGCTGAAAGTATTAAAGGAGCAGTATGAAAAAACTGTTGCCCAACAGGGGGAAGCCTCAAGCGGAGCACAGGCGCTGTTAATAAAAATGAATAATCAGAAAGCGGCCGTAGGTAATACTGAAAAGCAGATCAGGAAATATAACGGCAGACTTTCAGAATTGAAAAGCAGTACCGATGAAGCAGAAAAAGCTTCAGCAGATTTTGATACAGAAGTAAAGAATCTTGATGATTCATTGGAAGAAACAGTTGAAGAAGCCGGCAGTCTTTCTGAGGGGTTTACAGTAATGAAAGGCGTTCTTGCCGATTTAGCTTCTACTGCTATAAAGAATGTAATACAAGGATTTAAAGACATCGGGGCGGCAGTTAAGGACGCATATTTGGAATATGACGAGGGCATAGACAATGTAATAAAAGCAACAGGTGCAACAGGTGAAGCGGCTGACAATCTAAAGGAATCCTATAAGGAAGTATCAAAATCTGTTGTGGCTGATTATGGATCACTCGGGGACACTCTCGGTGAAGTTAATACAAGATTCGGCTTTACAGGTGAATCACTTGAAGAATGTACAACACAATTTATGAAGTTTGCGGATATAACCGGTTCAGACGCTAAAACTGCCGTACAGTTAGTAAGCCGTGCTATGGGGGACGCAGGGATTGAAGCGAAAGACTATTCCTCCTTGCTTGATTCCCTGGCGCTTGCGGCGCAGGCAAGCGGTATTTCCGTAGATTCCTTAACGGAATACTTAACAAAATACGGCGCTCCTATGAGAGCGCTGGGAATGGAAGCAAAGGACAGTATAGCAATATTCTCAGGCTGGGAAAAAGCAGGTGTAAATACTGAAATTGCTTTTTCCGGTATGAAAAATGCCATTGCAAACTGGGCAAAGAACGGAAAGGACGCAAGGGTAGAATTTAAGCAGACCCTTGAAGATATCGCCGCTTGTCCTGATATTGCAAGTGCTACCACTCAGGCAATTGAGATTTTCGGAAAAAAAGCGGGCCCGGATTTGGCAGACGCAATACACGGCGGCCGTTTTGAATATGAAGAATTTTTCAATTTGCTTGAATCATCAACAGGAACAGTAGAAGCTACATACGAGGAGACACAGTCGGGGATTGATAAGGTCAAGCTTGCTTTTCAGAATGTGAGAACAGAATTTGCGGACATTGTGGCTGGATTTATTGACGAGCACAAGCCCGAAATAGAAAGCTTTATTAAAGCCGGCATGGATGGTCTTAAGCGTTTAATGGATTTGTTTTTTCAAATCGGTAAGAGGTTAGATAAATTTACCGGTTGGCTTCAAAGCGGCGGAAAAAGCGCAGAACTTTTTAAATCCAGCGTTATCGGACTTGCAACAGCATTTACCATATATAAAGTGGCCACAACCGGAGTAACAAAAGCGTTGACGATTGGAAAAAAGGCTGTTGATGCATATCGAAAGGCACAAGCACTGCTTAATGCTACCAATCCGGTCGGATGGATAACGATAGGCGTATCAGCCTTTGCGGGACTGGCTACGGCAATTGAAAGTCTGCCAAGTCCTGTTGATAAAATGCGAGAAAGTTTTTCTAAACTGTCAGATGAAGAACAGGCATTGGTTGACCGTTCAAAGGAATTAAAAGAAAGCTGTGATGAATGGGATGAATCAAGAAGAGCGGCATTGGAGGATAATAAAGCAGAGTTTGATTATTATCAGCGTCTTGCCGAAGAACTTGATACCATAGTTGATAAAAATGGAAAGATAAAAGAAGGATATGAAGACCGGGCAAAGGTTATAACCGGAGAATTGTCCGAGGCGTTGGAAATTGAAATCGGAATCACTGACGGAGTAATTGATAAATATTCCGAACTTCAGAAAGAAATTGAGAAAACAATACTTATCAAAGAAGCGCAGGCGGCTCTTGACGCTGAACAAAGCTTCTATATGGAAGCACAGAAAGGCATTGGTGATGCACAGTTGGCTCTTATGAATGACCAACAGGCATTACAAGATATTAATAGTAAAATAGGAAATAAAAAAGCGGCATTAAACGCACTTAAATATATGACTACTAAGGAATATGAGAGAGCGTATGGATATAATGATGGTAAAGATATAGCCGACATGAAAAATGAGCTTGGTGATGAGATTGATGGACTTATTGAGAGACAAGAACAATTGCAAGGGTCTTTAAGGACTTCAGAAGAAACATTTTATAGATATAGTAAGTCTATTAAGAATAATAACGGATTAGCCGCCGCAATAGTTTCAAAGGATACCGACAGTATAAAGCGCTCCCTTGACGATTTATACAATGGTTTTGTAACATGTGAAACAGGTACTAAGGAAATGCTGCAAAAGCAGGAGGATGATATCCGAACCGAATATGAGAATATGCGTAACGCTGTAAAAGAAGGCAATACTGTAATAACTCAGGAGGATGTTGATGCGCAGCATATACGATTAAACAGAGCAATTGATGAAAATAACAAAAAGACTCAAGAAATGAAAAGAGGGGCAGAGGAAGCCGGAGATAAATATGCTGAGGGTATAACTTCTAAAAATGAGACTGTATCAATTGCAGTTAAAAACATGATAGAGAGTGGTTACAACTCAAATGATGAATTTACCCGTAATACTGCAAAGCAATTGGGCGAAATGTTCAGTCAGGGATTTGCAAACGGCATAGAAGAAGCGGCTTTTTTAGCTGTTGCGGGTGCGGCACAAATGGCAAGTTCAGCTATGGCGGCAGTAAGAGAAGTAACAAGAACGCAGTCGCCGTCAAGAAAAACAAAAGAGTTAGGCGGATTTTTTACAGAGGGTTATGCTATCGGTATTGCCGAAAAAGCAAAAGAAGTAATTAACAGCGCACGCAGTATGGCGCAGGGGGCATTAAATGAAATCCGCCAGGGGATTGATTCAAGCGGACTATTGACGATGGGAACCACATTGAAGTCAAGCGGTGTAGGCGGCAATGCTGTAAGCGGTTCAGTTGTAAATAACTATAACAACAACTTTAATCAGATAAATAACAGTCCTAAAGCCCTTAGCCGCATTGAGATATATAGACAGTCAAAGAATCTTCTGAAATTGAAATAAGGAGTGATTTTAATGTTTAAATTAAAAATTGAGACTTCGTCAGGTGCAGTATTGGACTTCTCCGAATCAAATGCATATACCCTGATTGATGTGACGGGACTTGATCCGCCCGCCGCCGCTCTTAACTTTTCAAGATTTTCATCCGGAAACGGTTCGCACCGTGTATCAGGTTATGTGGAAAAGCGGAATATAATTTTAACAGCAGTTATAAACAATCCGCTTGAAAAAAATAGAACCGCATTAAATTCATATTTTGTACTTGACAGTAAGGTGAAGATTTACTACATAAGCGATACCATGAATGTATTTACTGAGGGTTATGTTGAATCCTGCTTTTACAATTCATTTGAACTCGGACAAAAAGCAGTAATATCAATTCTTTGTGAAAACCCATATTGGAGGGACACAGGAGAAACAGGAATATTATTCAGCGCTCTTGAAAGCCGATTTGAATTTCCCTTTTCCATACCTGACGGAGGTGTTGCGATAAGTGAAATTACAAGCGGCGGGGCGGTGCAAATTGACCCCGGAACCGCAGAAACAGGGTTTATTATCAGAATAGAAATAATAGGCGGAACAGTAACAGGGTTAAGGGTCATTAATAAAACCACTAACAGCTATTTTGGACTGGTCAATACCTTTGCTGACGGAGATGTTATAAATATCTGCACCATAAAAGGTTCAAAGCAAGTAATATTGACCCGTAACGGTGAAAATAGGAACATACTCAATTTGCTTGAAAGAAATTCCTCATGGATTCAGCTAATGCCGGGCGCTAATATCATTGACTATGACAGCGGCACAGGAAAAAATTATGCAAGAGTACAGCTGTTTTATCAGAAACTGCATCAGGGGGTGTGATATGGATTTATACGTAGCAGATGAAAATTATAATGTGTTATCAATTCTTGACACTTTTACCTCGGTAATATGGACAAGGCGGTATAACGAATGCGGAGATTTTGAAGTATGCGTTCCAGCTTCAGCCGAAATGTTTAAATTGCTTGTCCCGGATAATTACATATTCAGACTTGATGATGATACAGTCATGATAATTGAAAAGGTACAGCTTCAGAATGATACGGAAAACGGAGATTACATTGTATGTACCGGGCGCAGTGCCGAGAGCCTTATTGCCAGAAGAATAGTTTGGGGTCAGAAAGGCTTTTATGGCTACGCCGAAGAATTTATAAGGGAAGTTATGAATGAAAATGTAGTATCTCCTGCAATTTATAGCCGTAAGATACCGGAAATAGTACTGGGAGACGACAACGGATTCAAAGATCCGATTGGGGTACAGTATACGTGTGAAAATATGCTTACTGTTGTTTATGAAACCTGTCAAAAATATGATATGGGTTTTAGACTGGTAAAGCGCGGCGGAGTGCTTAGAGAAAAGCTGTATTTTGAATTGTACAAGGGCACAGACCATTCGGAATCCCAGCATGTTAATCCGATAGTTGTTTTTTCTCCTGACTTTGATAATCTGATTAACAGCGAATATTGCATGGACATGACAGAGTACGCCAATACCGCATATATTGCCGGGGAAGGCGAGGGAAATCAAAGAAAAAAAGCAATACTCGGAGGTTCTCAGGGCAAAAAGCGCCGGGAAATTTTTGTTGACGCGGGCAGTGTTTCCTCTAAGTCCGATATTGTAATGACAGATGATAATTATATGATGGCTCTTTGTGATAAGGGTCAGGAACAGTTATCGGAAAAACGAGGCAAGTTTACGTTTTCTGTAACAATAGAAAATCTTAATATGTATAAATACAAACAGGATTATGACGTTGGCGATATAGTGACAATAAAAAACGAGTATGGAATAATTGCGGATGTAAGAATAACGGAAGTTACAGAGAGTGAGGACAGCACAGGATTTTCGGTAATACCTACATTTGAACAGGAGGTAAGCGAATGATTACAAGCGGTTTTTTCGATTCATTGAATGGTGACAGGAAATACAATTCGGATCAGCTGTCATTAATGCTTGAGGGACTTGTGGGCGATGGGATTTACGAAAACGTGGGAAATAAGTTTAAAGTTTCAGCCGCCGGAGGAATGTCAGTAAGCATAGGAAGCGGCAGAGCAGTTATTAAAGGTCACTGGATAAAAAACGATTCTGCTTATAATCTTAGTGTTTCAGAAGCCGAAGCGGCAAGCACAAGGCGTGATTCGGTTGTGCTTCAGTACAATTCCGAACTAAGAAGCATAAGGATTGTATTAAAGAAAGGTTTGGGAACTACGGCACCCACCCTTGAAAATACCGAAAATATAAAGGAACTATGTCTTGCAAGGATAACTATACCGGCTAATGCGGCAAGGCTCACACAGAGCAATATAACAGACATGAGAGGGAGCAGTGAATGCGGATGGGTTACCGGTTTAATAAATCAGGTAGACACATCGGAATTATTTGAACAGTACAAAAGGGCATATACAGAATATTATACTAAAGCCACTACAGATTTTAATAAATATATGCAAAAGAAAGAAGCGGCTTTCAATGCTTGGTATGAAAGTCTTACTGGAGAACTTGCGTGCAATACCCGTCTTATTACTTATACAAAATCTCAGCAGGTAAATTCGGGGATAAGTATAATTAAATTTGAAATGCCTGAGTATACTCCTGATTCCGATATTCTGATACTGAATCTAGACGGGAAAATTCTTGTTGAAAATATTGATTATACATTAACAAGCTCGTCCGATTTTACTATAGTTTCACTTACTGAAAAAACAAAAGCGGCGGGTACAATAACTTTTACTGTAATAAAAGCGACTTTCGATGAGAATTCCCAGGCGGTAACCTTAAGTAATGCGAAGCAGTATACGGATAGTCAGGTAAATGGTATAACACAATCCTTTTATCCAAAGAGAGGCGGAACAATAGGAAGCAACACAGAACTGGCGCAGACAGTGGTACATAATCAGAATACTATACCATTTATTATCAGACGGGGGAATACAACCTATGGTTCGCTGGGCGTAAAGGCTGAAATTGGTGACGGAAGCGCAGAAGGTACAAAAACACTTGGATTTCTTCAATGGGGAGCAGACGGAAACTTTTCTGTAAGAAACAGCAGTAATGAACCAATGCTGGTCATTACTTCCGGTGGAAGATTAGTTGTTAATTATATAAAAACAAAGGGCGGTTCGCTTATTGCAGATGTAAGCAATTCAAATTCTTCTGAACCGCTGACAGTAGAAATTGCAGGAATAACAGATAAATTTACATCACTGAAAGTGGACGCAGTTTTATCTAATACAGATGGAAATACGCATCAGGCAAGCTTTATACTGCCTGTAGGGTATGCGGCAGAGGGTAATACTTATATGCATTCATGCCGGGGATACGCAACAAAAACAGTATTTTTTGACAGTTGTATCTACTGTACTTTATCGGGTAATGCACTGTCATTCAAGCAGCTTGTTCCAGGCGGCGGGTATGTAAGCAGTGTGAAAATATTTAGTATGTAAAAAGGAGAAAATATGACGGATATTATTGTGGCTTTAATAGCTC
>CAJUPO010000012.1 GCA_910588145.1 uncultured Oscillospiraceae bacterium
TATATTAAAAATAGCTTACAGGTTTATCCTGTAAGCTATTTTTTTGCTTTCTAAGACGTCTGGAAGCGCTTTAGAGGACTTGTATTTGTGTTAAGGTTACTTCCCTGCAAAACTCTTGCAAAGCCATTAAAAGCAATTTTGTAGTGTATTATCTGTGTCCTAAAAATTATTTAATATAAAAAAACGCCCTCTGAATCACTTCAAAGGACGTTTTACGTTGGTTGCGGCGGCTGGATTTGAACCAACGACCTTCGGGTTATGAGCCCGACGAGCTACCTAGCTGCTCCACACCGCGTTATTAATTTTGAGTACTTAAATATTATATCACATAAAGATATAAATGTCAATAGTTTTTTTATATTTTCCACACATTTTTTTCTGTGCGGAAAATATAAAAAATAAGATTATTCTGGAATAACAGCTGCCTTTCGGCCTTTTTTGTAGGTAAATTCAGGAGAAGCCTCTCCATTCACGCATTCAGCGGTTACAACTATTCCAGTTATATTTGAATCTGAAGGAGCTTCAAACATAGGCTTCATCAAAATTCCCTCAAGAATAGCTCTTAAGCCTCTTGCACCGGTCTTTTGCAGAATTGCTTTTTTAGCTATTTCCAATAAAGCTTCATTTTCAACAGTAAGTTCGATATTATCATATTCGAAAAGCTTTTTATACTGTTTCAGAAGAGCATTTTTAGGTTCTGTGAGAATCTTAACCAATGCTTCTTCATCAAGTTCATCAAGAACAGTTATAATTGGCAAACGTCCGACAAGCTCAGGCACTATACCAAACTTAACCAAATCCTGAGGTATAGCCTTATGGAAAATATTCTTTGTCATTTCCTTTTTAGATGTCACTTCAGCGCCGAATCCCAATGCAGAAGAGTTAACCCTTTTGAGAATGGATTTCTCAAGACCGTCAAAAGCTCCTCCGCAAATAAAGAGAATATTCTTAGTGTTAATCTGAATAAATTCCTGATTAGGATGCTTCCTGCCGCCCTGAGGCGGAACATTGGAAACAGTTCCTTCAATAATTTTCAAAAGAGCCTGCTGCACGCCTTCGCCGCTTACATCACGGGTAAGGGATGTATTTTCTGACTTTCTTGAAATTTTATCTATTTCATCGATATAAATTATACCGCGTTCTGCGGCTTCAATATTAAAATCCGCTGCCTGAATAAGTCTAAGCAAAACATTTTCAACGTCATCGCCCACGTAGCCTGCCTCAGTAATAGTAGTTGCGTCTGCAATAGCGAAAGGAACATCAAGAATCTTTGCAAGGGTAGAGGCAAGAAAGGTTTTACCGACGCCAGTTGGGCCCAGAAGAAGCACATTGCTTTTCTGAATATCAACATCGTCACTGTCATTTTCCTGACTGATTATCCTCTTATAGTGATTATACACTGAAACGGCGAGAGTTCTTTTAGCTTCGTCCTGACCGACTACATATTCATCAAGAACGGCTTTAATTTCGGCAGGAGTAAGAAGATTAATTTCAAAATCACCGTTAGATTTCGGCTTTGAATCACTTTTATTCTTGACCTTTGAAAGTGTTCCTGTAAGAAGTTCGTAGCAGTAAACAACGCATTCATCGCATATATTGGATGTTCCGGCAGTAAAGATGCTTTGTACCTTATCCTCGCTTTTTCCGCAGAAATTACAGAATTTTATTGGTTTTTCCGGCATTTGAATCCTCCTCGGTGCACTTTATCTGCTTGTTAAAACCTTATCAATCAGACCATAAGCCTGTGCTTCATCAGCCGTCATAAAATTATCACGTTCCGTATCACGGCAAATATCTTCATAAGATTTTCCTGCATTTTCGCTTAATATACGGTTAAGCTTTTCCTTTGTTCTCAGAAGATTGTCAGTTCTGATTTTAATATCAGTAGCCTGACCCTGAAGTCCTCCGGAGATCAGCGGCTGATGAATCATGATTTCACTGTTAGGAAGTGCAAATCTCTTTCCCTTAGTGCCGGAAGAAAGCAGAAAAGCCCCCATTGAAGCTGCAAGACCGATACAGATAGTAGAAACATCGCACTTGATATACTGCATTGTATCGTAAATAGCCATACCTGCTGTAACAGAACCGCCCGGACTGTTAATATAAAGGCTTATATCCTTTTCAGGGTCCTGACTTTCAAGATAAAGCAGCTGAGCAACAACAAGACTTGCAGTTGTATCGTTGACATCTTCTGACAGCATTATAATTCTGTCATTGAGCAGTCTTGAAAAGATATCATAAGAACGCTCTCCCCTGCTGGTTTGTTCAACAACATAAGGCACTAAACTCATATTCATCATAATCTCTCCTTTTTCTTCTGTTTCTTTTCTTCTATCAACAAAGGCGGCTGCCCTGTTTCAGGACAGCACGCTTTTTAGATCAGATTCATTACTTTTCTTCAGATTCCTCTGAAGTTATTGTATTATCAACAACAGCATTTTCCTTTACAAACTCAACAGCCTTGTTTACTCTGAGGTCATCAACGAAATCATTCATTGGGAGTCTCATTCTTACATCTTCAACTGTCATATTGTTTGAGTCTGCAATTTCCTTAAGCTGATTTTCAATAGCCTCATCGCTGATTTCGATGTTTTCGAGTTCAGCAATTTTTTCAAGGCCAAGTCTGAGAGTCACTTCATTTTCAGCACGCTCTGTAAATGATTCTCTGAAAGAATCCATATCCATGCCTGTATACTGAAGATAAATATCAAGGTCCATACCCTGCTGCTTCAAAGAATGTTCAAAGTTTGAAACAAGACTGTCGATTCTGTGGTCAAACATACACTTAGGAATTACACCGTCTGTATTTTCAATAACCTTCTGCATAAGATGGTTTTCAAACTCTGAAGCTGCTCTTGTTTCAGCCTGCTGTTCAAGCTTTGCCTTAATATCAGCCTTCCACTCATCAATTGTATCAAACTCTGTTGTATCCTTGATAAGTTCATCGTCAACTTCCGGAAGCTCAGTCATATTGATAGCATTAAGCTTAACCTTAAATACTGCCGGCTTGCCTGCATATTCTTCCATCTGATAATCTTCAGGGAAAGTTACATTTACGTCAAATTCATCGCCGATAGAATGACCAACTATCTGATCCTCAAAACCTGCGATAAACTGACCGCTGCCGAGCTTAAGAGGGAAATCTTCAGCCTGACCGCCGTCAAAAGCAACGCCGTCCATGAAGCCTTCAAAGTTGATTATAACTTCGTCCTGAAGCTGAGCTGCTCTGTCGTCAACAGAAACGATTCTTGCGTTTCTCTGTCTTATCTGTTCAATCTGAGCGTTAATATCGTCCTCAGTTATATCCTTGACATTTTTTGGTGCCTTTAAACCTTTATATTCAGAAACTGTTACTTCCGGCTTTGTAACACAAATCGCCTTAAATTCCACGCCGTCCTTAACATCAGCTGAAACTACTTCGATCTTAGGAGTATCAACAAGCTCAAGTTCAGCTTCCTTAATTGCGTCCGGCATTTCTGCATTTATAAGACCGTTTATAGCCTCTTCAAAGAAAACGCCTTCTCCGTAATATTTTTCAACAAGCTTTCTGCTTGCCTTGCCCTTTCTGAAACCCGGAACATTTATGTTCTTCTTCTGTCTCTGATAAGCCTTTTCAATAGCAGCGTCAAAAGCTGCTCCGTCAACGGTAAAAACCAGTTCCTGTGTATTAACGTCAACCTTAGTTGATGATTTTAAACTCATTTTTTAGTCCTCCATTTTATTTATAAATGCACACCTTAAACATTATATCATAATGGAAATTTTTTTTCCACATAAAATTTTTTCTTCTACATTTTGAGCAAATTAAAGTATTTTTTCAGGTCTGAATTGTAGAAAATCACCAGAAACAAGCCTGAAATCAACTCCGTCACGCTCTCCGTTAACAGCATATCTTATTGACGGACCATGCAAATGACCATACCAGCAATTTTTAATGCCATATTTATACAGAACGTCAAGAATATCATAATTATAGCTGCTTCCGTAAAGCGGAGGGTAATGCAGAAATACGAGGGGCTGAAGTCCGGCTGTCAGAGCCGATTCAATTGATGCTGTCAGTCTTCCTGCTTCTCTTGCGAGAACCTTAGCGTCCGCAGATTCTCCAGGCATATTCACCCAGCCTCTGGTACCGCAAATACCGTAATTTTCATACTGAAAATGGTTATTATGAAGAATATTGAGTGAATCAAATCCCCACTTTTCAAAGGTTTCTTCCATTTTTTTTCGTGAGTTCCACCAATAATCGTGATTGCCCTTTAAAATGATTTTTTGTCCGGGAAGATTATGAATCCATTTAAAATCTTCATAACCCTTTTCAAGGCTGATCGACCAGGATATATCTCCGGCAAGCACGATAGTGTCCTCTGCTGAAACAAGGCTGTTCCAGCTTTGTCCCAAAAGCTCAGTATAATTTGCCCAGCCGTCAAATATATCCATGGACTTGCTCTTGTCACCCAGGGCAAGATGAAGATCACCGATTACAAAAAGACTCATTAATTCAGTCCAAATTCCTTTAGAACATAACTGGTCATATCGGATTTTTCAATTGAATCCTTAAATCTTCTTTCCTTGTCTTTAAGCTCAGCAAGAGCAGCCGGAACAGGAATGTCAGACAGTTCTGCAATTTTGTCAACCATTTCATACTCATCAAGGTCAGAGTTCCTGCCTTCAATTGACTCAAGAACGCTTGCGCTGAACTTATACGGGCTTGCAGTAGACGCAATTATTGTCTTGGTTGTATCGCCGGTAGCGTTCTTATAATCCTCATAAACCTTTACAGCAACAGCAGTGTGAGTATCGCAGGTATAAGAATACTTTGCATAAATATCATGAATCGTGGATTTTGTCTGCTCATCATCGCAGTATCCGCCGTAAAATTCCTCACTGAGTACTTTCTTTACAGCATCACTGACTTCATATCTGCCTGTTTCAGCAAGGCTTGTAAACCATTCTCTTATCTGTGCGTCATCATGACCTGTAATAATATAAAGAAGTCTTTCCAGATTGCTGGATATAAGTATATCCATGGACGGAGAACAGGTTGCATAGAAATCCCTGTTTCTGTCATAGACACCTGTTTCAATAAAATCTGTAAGAACCTTATTGATATTAGAAGCACAAATCAGTTTATTAATCGGCAGTCCCATTTTCTTTGCATAGTATGCAGCAAGGATATTACCGAAGTTGCCAGTAGGAACAACTACATTGATTTTATCGCCGAGGCTTATTTCTCCGCTTTCAGCAAGAGAAGCATAAGAAGAGATATAATACACTATCTGAGGAACAAGTCTGCCCCAGTTAATGGAGTTAGCGCTTGAGAACATCAGTCCTGCGCCTTCCATTTTTTCCTTTACCTGACTGTCTGTAAAGATAGCCTTAACGCCGTTTTGGCAATCGTCAAAGTTGCCTTTCATAGCGCATACGCCTACATTTTCTCCTGACTGAGTTGTCATCTGTCTTTTCTGCATTGGGCTTACGCCGTCTTCCGGATAGAAAACAAGAATCTGAGTGCCTTCAACATCCTTAAAGCCTTCAAGAGCGGCCTTTCCTGTATCACCGGAAGTAGCAACAAGAATTATGATTTTCTTATCAAGATTTATTTTCTTTGCAGATGTTGTGAGGAAATACGGCAGAATCTGAAGTGCCATATCCTTAAATGCGCAGGTTGGTCCATGCCATAGTTCAAGCATATATGTTCCGTCAAAAAGCTGAGAAATTTCAGCTATACTTTCGGTTTCAAAGTTTTTAGTACTGTATGCATTATCAGTACAATAATGTATTTCTGCATCTGTAAAATCAGTAAGATACTTTTTAAATATAAAAGCAGCTCTGTCTGCATAGCTGAGATTTCCCAGATTCTTAATTTCATCAAGAGTGATTTCAGGAATTGTTTCAGGGACAAAAAGTCCTCCGTCAGCTGAAATGCCCTGAGTTATAGCAACTGAGCTTTCAACCTTTATACTGCTGTCTCTTGTACTTTTATAAAACATAATAACCATCCTTTTTTATTAATCTCAAATGCACGAACCGCCGTAAGCATTTGCAATATATTCAATATCAAGTCCCTCACCGGTTATGAGTACGTCAAAACGGGGCTGTAACCTGCAATCAGTTTCAATTATATATTTTTCCGCTGATTTTATAACACGAAGCTGTTTTTTTCTGCTGACACTTTTCATCAGTTCTATTGTATTAAAACTGCGGTATTTCACTTCAATAAAACAGATATATTTATCATCTGCGGCAATAATATCCGCTTCTCCGCCCGGCGCTTTAAAATTCCGCCTTAAAATTTTCATTCCAAGACTTTCAATATATGCGCACGCCGCAAGTTCGCCTTCACTTCCGAAATTACTTTTTTTCATAGATCTTTTTCAGAAATGACGGTCTGTGAATAGGGCATTCTCCGATTTCCAGAATTTTTTCCCTATGAAGCTTAGTTCCGTATCCCTTGTGCTTTTCAAAACCATATTCAGGATACTTTTCAGCTTCCTCAAGCATATATCTATCCCTTGCAACCTTAGCCAGAATCGAAGCTGCTGCAATTGAAGCCGACACACCGTCGCCCTTTACAACAGACTGTACCGGACACAAAAGCTCAGGCGTCCTGTTGCCGTCAACCAAAACCAATTGGGGCTTCATTTCCAGTCCCAAAACGGCTCTTTTCATTGCAAGCATTGCGGCATTAAGGATATTAATTTCCTCTATTTCTGCAATTGTTGCTTTAGCAATGCAGTAATCGGCGGATTTTTCTATGATCTCATCATACAGAGCCTCACGCTTTTTTTCACTCAGCTTTTTGCTGTCGTTAAGACCCTCTATCATATTTTCAGGATCAAGTATCACTGCCGCCGCATAAACATCTCCCGCAAGCGGCCCCCTGCCTGCTTCATCTACTCCGCAGAAAATACCGGAGCTGTTTCGGACTGCTTCGTCATATTCCCACAGAGGACTCATTTCTGTTCCTCCTCCGGCAGTTCGAGAGTAATTCTTCCCAGCTTTCCGCTTCTAAACTCGTCAAGAACAGTAATTGCCGCACGTTCAGTATTCACTTCTCCGCCGGAAATAAGCATTCCGCGGTTTCTTCCTGCCTGGCATAAAAGTTCAAAGCCTTCCGAGCCGTTTTCTATTTTATACCGATCCTTCAACGCCTCCGGATACCTTTTATACAGATATTCAAGCAATAGGGAAGCAAGAGCCTCCACATCAAGGATATCGTCCTTTACGGCGCCTGTAAAAGCAAGCTTTCTTGCTGCTTCCTGATCCTCAAATTTCGGCCAAAGTACTCCGGGCATATCAAGCATTTCCACATTATCTCCAAGCTTCACCCATTGTTTTGTACGGGTAACGCCGGGTCTATCCTCAACCTTTGCCTTTTTAGACTTTGCCATTCGGTTGATAAACGAAGATTTACCTACATTAGGTATTCCAACAATCATAAGCCTAAGGGGTGCGCCTGTCATTCCCTTACTTTCACGTTTTTTTATAAGCTCAGCAAGAAGCTGATTTCTTACTGCCGGAAGAAAGCCTTTAACTCCTGCGCCGCTTTTACAGTCTGCCTTTATAACTGTATACCCTTTGGAGCGGTAATAATTTATCCATATTTGAGTTGCCGAATCGTCAGCCATATCCGATTTATTCAGGATAAGCATTCTCGGCTTATCCTTTACTAATCTGTCCATTTCCGGATTTCTGCCCGAAAAGGGAATCCTTGCATCCAGAATTTCCACCACGCCGTCAACAAGAGAAAGGTTGGACTGTATCATTCTCCTTGTTTTCGCCATATGCCCCGGAAACCATTGTATTGAAGCCATTTCAGCCACAGCACACCCTCCTCTTCATTAATCTATTCCTCCGAATTTTCCAAACGGAAAAATTCTCATAACAGCCTCACCGATTATTTCTTCCTCAGAAACAAGACCCACATCGGGGTGACGGCTGTCTTTGGAAAGATTTCTGTTATCCCCCAGAACGAATACATACCCCTGAGGAATTTCCAGCGGATAATCAAAAGCGTATTCATCTCTATGAGTAATTTCTTTTATATACGGTTCATTCTGAACCTTTCCGTCAATAAAAACCTCTCCGGTTTCAAAATTAAAGTCAACAGTCTGACCGCCTTTAGCGATAACACGCTTAACGATGCTCTTGCCAAGTCCGTCCTTTTCCACTATTCGTCCGTCCTCGGAAAGAAGGTAAGAGCTTCTGCCGTCAATAACCACCACATCGCCGTTTTCCGGAGTATACCCCAGCGCTGACACAATAATGCGGTCACCGTCTTCAAGAGTCGGCACCATTGAAGTGCCCTGAACTGATACAATATGAATCAGATATGTAAAAACAAGAAAAACAACAAATGCCGCAGCGATTACACATTCTGCAATATCAAGAATATCGTAAAGCAAACCTTTTTTCTTATCTTCACCGGTATTTTCCTCTTGATTAGCCCAAAGCTCATCAAAACTGTTTTCATCTTCATCTATTGCAAGGGCAGTACTGATTTTTGGGATGTTAATATTTTCAGTCCGCAGGTTTTCTTGAATTTTAGTCTTTACAGCATTAGACTGTCTTTCACGTATAGGACTAAAGCTTTCAGCTTCTGCTTTTTCTTCGTCCAATTGCTTCCTGCGCCTTATTTCAGCTATCTTCTCAGCGGCTCTTGCCTTTGCAGCTGCGGCTTTTTCCGCTTCTGTCAATTCTTTAGTATTTTTTTCAGCTGTATCTTTCTTTACCGGCTTCCGCACAGCAGGCCTTGCGCTGTGCCTGTATCTGCCGGCAGCAGCTTCTGCAAGTATTCTCTCAAGAGCCTCCTCCCGGCTTTCTGACAATTTTCTATCATTGTTCATTTATACACCTCTGACGTCAATCAGTTCAGAAATTCAAACTTATCAAACGGATAAAAACGCAAAACAGCTTTTCCTATTACATCTTCTTCCTTGACAAATCCTACAAGAGGAGAACGGCTGTCTGTAGAATTATTTCTGTTATCCCCCATTACAAAAACATATCCTTCCGGAACAGTAACCGGATATTCGAACATTCCCGGATCAAGCTCTGTAGGTTCTTTGATATAGCTTTCATAAAGCTGTTCGCCGTCAACTGTTACAGTATGAGCCTCAAAATCTATATCAACAGTCTGACCGCCGACTGCGATAACACGTTTAATAAGACGTTTTTCCATTCCTGAGCCGTCAATGATTTTGCCGTCAGTTCCGTTTTCATACCTGTGCGAGCTGTCGTTTTCAACGATAACAATATCTCCGCACTTAGGAGTATAGCCCATCATTCTCATAATTAGCTTATCCTTATCCTGGAGCGTCGGAACCATTGAAGTTCCGTCAACTGTAACCGGACGGCACACAAAAGTAAATATCAGAAGAACCGCAAATACGGATATGATCACCGATTCAACTATTTCCATGAAATCGGAAAAGGTAGTGCCTTTTTTCTTCTCTTCCTGCTGTGTATTTTCTGTTGTTTCTACAATATTTTCATCCATTTCCCATTTTCCTCAATTTCATAAATTTGTAGCAAAAAAGGGACTTTAACGTCCCTTCCGGTAAGGCAAAGCGCCCGCCGGAAGATTCCGGCGATAGCTGCCCTGTATTACTTGATCTGCTCTTTAACCTTTGCAGCCTTGCCCACTCTGTCACGCAGATAATAAAGTTTAGCTCTGCGAACCTTACCGTGTCTGATAACTTCAACCTTGCTGACAACCGGTGAGTGCAGCGGGAAAACTCTTTCGATTCCGCAGCCGTGAGCCACACGTCTTACAGTGAATGTTTCGCTGATTCCGCCGTGCTTCTTTGCAATTACAGTACCTTCAAAAATCTGGATACGGCTCTTATCGCCTTCCTTGATTCTTACGTGAACCTTTACTGTGTCACCTACTTCAAACTTAGGAGCGTCGCTCTTAATGCTTGAATTGCTAATGAGTTCAAGTGCGTTCATTTTTTATTTCCTCCTGGTTTTCGGTATTCTTACCGCATATGCGGCAGCGGACTACCTTGTTTAATGTCATTGAATGGCATAAACCTCGCAGAGATACATCTCTGCGGATTTTAAATGCTTTATAATGATACCATATCTTTATAAAAAATGCAATAGTTTTATAAAAATTCTTTTCCGTTATCGGAAAAAATCCCAGTTCTTTCCACCGAAACAAGCTCATAGGATACACTGCTGTATTCCTTGAACAGATCGGTTATAAGTGACGGATTAAGATTTTTTTCATTTCCTGCCGGCAGTCTTAATAATATTTTCAGCACGCCGGCTTCCTCACATATTTCCCTGACTTCGGTATCCGGTTTCAGGTCAATAATTTTTTCTCCGCCCCTTTTGGTACGCTTAACAGTATTTATATGCTCCTGAGCCATAAACTTCTCAAATTCACTGTGCAGGCTTGACGAATCCCCTGACAGGGTGAGCATATACTCAGCAGATTTTATTCCCGTATGCTTTGTCTGAGGACTATATACCCTCAGAACCCTTAATCCTTCCGGCATGGCTTTATTAAGCTTGTCTGCCGTTTCCTTTTCCGAAACTTCTTCTGTCATATTAAAATCCATAATCTCAACTGAGCTTTCATATCCCAGTGACAGCGGAAGTGCAAAGGTTATATAAATATGCGGATTAAACCCCTCCGTATACCATACCGGCAAGCCCGAACGCTTAAAGGTTCTTTGCATACATCGGTTAAGGTCCAGATGTGAGATATACTTTGCACGGTCTTTTTTTTCAAAAACTGCTCTCATCTTAATCAAAACAAGGACCTCCGATCTCACGGCTAACACCGCAGCCAGAACATTTGCCGCGGCAGTGCTCAGTAGTTTCAGCAGACATTGCTTTCTGATTTTCCCTTATAAAAAAGCTTTTATCAACATAGTAATTCAGATGGTCCCACGGCATTATTTCTTCATATTCACGTTTACGGCTTGCATAAAATTTCATATCCAGTCCGCACTCGTCAAAAGCGCTCTGCCATAAATCAAACTTGAAATGCTCGCTCCAGCTATCAAATTTACAGCCCTTTTTCCACGCAAGATATACCGCTCCGGAGGTTCTTCTGTCGCCCCTTGCCAAAACGGCTTCAAGAATACTTGTTGACGGATCATGCCAGCTTACCTTAATTTTTCTTGAAGAAACGGACTGAACCAAAACCTCCTGCTTATGCATTATTTCCTCACGTGTTGCCTGAGGTTCAAATTCAAACGGAGTAAAAGGTTTTGGAACAAACGTAGCCGTGCTTATAGATACCTGAACGCCTTTGCCCTTAGGTCTGTTCGGTGTGCTGTAATATAAATCAACAACTTTTTGGGCAAGTTCTGCGATTCCAGCCACATCTTCGTCAGTTTCGGTTGGCAGTCCCAGCATAAAATAGAGCTTTACGTTAGTATATCCGCCCTCAAACGCTGTCCGGCAGGTATTCATAACTTCATCTTCAGTAACATTTTTATTTATAACATTTCTCAGACGCTGAGTTCCAGCCTCCGGAGCAAAGGTAAGTCCGCTTTTTCTAACCTTTTTAATTTCGTCCATAAGCTCCTTTGAAAAATTATCTACACGCAGGGACGGAAGCGACAGATTAATATGCTCCTTTTCCGTATACGGAATCAGTCCCTTTATAATGCCGTCGATTTCCGAATGGTCGGACGTACTGAGAGAAGCCAAAGACAATTCCTCGTATCCGGTATTCTCGCATAAGACCTGAGCCTGTCCGCAAACCGTTTCTGCGGATTTTTCTCTGAAAGGTCTGTAAAGGAATCCTGCCTGACAAAAACGGCAGCCTCTTATGCAGCCTCTAAGCACTTCAACAGAAACTCTGTTATGTACTATATCGGTAAATGGAACAACAAATTCCTTTGGATAATAAACCTTGTCAAAATCCTTAATTATTCTCTTGCGTACTGTTTCCGGAGCTCCCTCAAGAGCAGTAACGGACATTATTCTGCCGTCTTCATGATACTTTATATCATAAAGGGACGGAACATAGATTCCCTCTATTCGGGCGGCCTTTATAAGAAATTCACGTTTTGAAGCGCCGTTCTTTTTCATCTCCTTATAAAGATCCATCAGCTCCAGATTCACCTCTTCACCCTCGCCGAGAATAAATAGGTCAAAGAAATCCGCAAGGGGTTCAGGATTACATACACAAGGACCTCCGGCAACAACAATATTAAACAGCTCGTCACTTCTCTCCGAAGCAAGAACCGGAATTTCTGCAAGCTCCAGCATATTCAGCACGTTTGTATACGATAGCTCATACTGCATAGTAAAGCCTATAAAGTCAAAATCCTTTACCGGTTCAAGGCTTTCAAGTGCATAAAGCGGAATATCCTTTTCACGCATTACCTTTTCAAAGTCAACGTCAGGAGCAAAAACTCTTTCACACCAGTAATCCTCACGCTCGTTTATAAGTGAATAAAGAATTTTCATTCCAAGGTGTGACATTCCTATATCGTAAGTATCGGGAAAACAAAAAGCAAAGCGAACGCTTATCTTATCCTTTTGCTTAATTACGCTTCCGGCCTCACCGCCGATATATCTTGCCGGCTTTTGAACCGACAACAGATATTTTTCAATTTTTTCTTTTAGCATTATTTTAATTCCTTTTAATTTAATACCTTTAATTTTACAATAAAGTTTGAAAAAAATCAAGAGGCAGCAATTAACTGCCTCTTAATATATTATTTTCGTTCTGCAAGCTCGGAAACCAAAAGAATCAAGAGCGTAAGATAAGACGTAATATTTCCGTTTCCGGAAATAAAAAGATATAAAAATAAAATCAGAGAAAATACTGCGGCTGTAATTTTCATAAATATATCGGGATTTATCATTTTATGTTCAAAAAACAGCCTTAAAACTGAACCGCCGTCCAGCTCCGAAAACGGCAGAAGATTGAATATTCCTAAAAATAAATTCACTGCAAGCGCCGGGGTATTCCCTGTAAACTGCATATACATTGCAGATATAAAGTTAAATAACGGGCCTGCAAGAAGAATTATAATATCATAACTCAGCGGACGCAGATTTCTCTCAGTAACCATTTTTACTCCGCCCGCCCAGAACGTAACAGTTTTTACCCTTACGTCAAAAAGAACAGCCCCGAAAAGATGTCCGAGTTCATGCACCGTGCATGAACAGGCTGATACCGCCGCAAGCTCAGGAGCATCCAATAGACAGAATATTGCTATTACTGTAAAAAAACCGAATCTGAATATAAACGTTTTGCCGAAAATGTCAAGCTTTATCACTTTATATATCTCATAACCAGTTCCGCAGCCTTATGATATATTTCCTCCGTCTGGGAGTTAGTCATTTTTCTGAACATTGTCAAAATGTAATTGGTGATTTCAGAATCAAGAAAATTAACCGCTGCCATAATAAGCAGTATAAAAAGACACAATCCCAGCTGCATTACAAATACATCGCTGAGATTTTCATGCTCACGGACAGCAGGTCCAGGATTCTCAGAATGCCTTGCTCTTACCAATTCTATTAAATCAACGGGTTCTTCGCTTTTTTCTTCAATTTGCGGCGTTTCTTCATACTTATTTTCGATATTATATTCTGTCACTTTCATAACCTCCGTTTTTATAAATTATATTATCGTTTGGTCAGAAATATGATACCCAAAACAAAGGGACGCTTAAAGCGTCCCCCTCTTTAGAACAGTAAGGCATACTGTCCGGTTATTTACCTATAAAGGTACTAAGGTAAGTAATAAGGCATTCCGGTTATTCTGTCGGTTCTTCTTTTTTGATTTTGAAAATCAGTCTAAGTAAGCCGGACAAAAATTTCGGACTTTTTACAATTACTACTTTCATAGAAATCATCCTCCGTTAAAGTTTATAATGTATTATATTCATTTTAACGGCTTTCGTTCATGTCCTTTGAAAAAATAATAAGTATTATACCCTTTTCAAGTGATACGATTCCGGATTTTCCAATAATCTGATTGCTGATCCCCAGAGGAAAACTGCTTTTCAGTACAGCATTTTTCAACGGATACTTAAACCCTGTTGCTGTCAGACCCGAACATTCTTCCGTATAAGAAAACATGGAAAAGCAGTAACCATTCCTTTTGCTGTAAACCTTAACTCCCGGTCCCTGCAATACAGCAAAATTTCCGTCTCCCGCAAGCTCGCCGTATGCCCCGTGCTTCATAATATATCTAAGCGTCTGAATATTGGCAATGGTATGATCAAGTCTTCCTCCCATACCGCCGCATATTACAATATGCCTAAAGCCCCTGTTCAGCGCAAGCTTTACTGCAAGCATGGTATCAGTATCGTCCTTTTCCGGCGGATATTTTAAAACCTCACAATCCGGACTAACCTTTCCTTTATATGTATCAAGATCGCCGATTAGTACATCGGGCTTTATGCCCAGGCTCACTGCAAGGGGATACCCTCCGTCCGCAGAGATAACATATCTGTTAGCTGAAAATTCAACTCCTGAGCATTCTGCCCCTGGTGCAGCTGCAAAAATATAGCAAATTTTATTCTGCATTAGTTAAAGCTCCCATTCTTTTATCTGCTTTGCTTCTTCATACATGACGCAGTAATTTTCATGACGGCTGTTTGCTATTTCGCCCTCGTCAGCGGCTTGTATAATACGGCAGCCCTTTTCCTTTGTATGTGAACAGTCCCTGAAACGGCACTCTCCCTCAAATCTTTCAAATTCCCTGAAGCACCCGCTTAGCTCTTCCTTTTTTATAATATTATACTTATTCGTTTCAAATGTTGAAAATCCTGGTGTATCCGCAATATATCCGCCAAACGGAAGCTTATACAGTTCTGCATGACGGGTAGTATGGCGTCCTCTTCCAAGCTTGCGGCTTATTTCACCGGTAGGGATTTCAAATTTATCACATACAGAATTAAGCAGAGTAGATTTTCCCACACCGCTGTTTCCGGTAAAAGCGCTTATTCTGTTCTGAAGAAGATCACGCATTTCAGCCGCCGGATCATCGCTTTCATAATCTACAATGCATAATTTAATTCCGGCGTTTTGATAAATGCTTTCTATCATACCGCAATCTGCCAAGTCAACCTTAGTTACAGCTATAACCGGTTCTATGTGCTGATACTCTGCTACCGCGATAAACTTGTCAAGAATAAGAAGATTCGGAGACGGTTCAGCCATTGAAACAACAAAGATAAGCTGGTCAAGATTTGCAAGGGGCGGTCTTATAAGACAATTTTTTCTTTCACCGATTTCCTCGATAACACCGTTGTCAAATTTCACTTTATCTCCCACGCAAGGAGATATACCCCTGTTTCTGAATATCCCCCTGGCTTTGCATTCATATACGCCGTCGGAGGACTCTACTGTATAGAGCCCTCCGACTGATCTGGTAATTATCCCATTATGCTTCATAATTATTCCTCGTCACTGTTTTCATCCTCAGCTTCGGTAGGCGCATCCGTTTCCGGAGTTTGCGGTTGCGAATCAGGATCCGGTTCCGGCGCCGGAGGATCTGTCGGAGCAACATAAAGTCCGTCCACTGTACCGAACGCCTCATAGATACTTTCCCGAATTGTTGAAAATGTACCGTCCTCAAAATTCATATTATATTCTCCGAGTACGGCTGTAAGTCCGTTGCTCAGATTAGTAAGAACAATTGTAACATGAACATCTGTTCCCTTATAAGTGATTTTCATCGGATTTTCTTTTGTGTAATCTGCTGAAAGCGTAAAGCTTTCATATATCGGAGTATTGTTATGATATGCGCTTAAACGGAATCTTCCAGTTGCGTCGTCCGGGAAGTAAACGGTAATATCTACATCTCCCTCAGGTTCTTCTCCTGTGCTGACTGTAAACGTAATGGTCGAATCTGACGGAACCTTTTCACCGGCTTCAATACTCTGCTTTAATATTGTGCCCTTTTCCTTGCTGGAAGCCTTTTTCTCGGTTTTTACGCTAATTCCCCAAATTCCGCACTGAACCTTTGCGTCATCAATGCTCTTGCCAACAAAGTCCTCCATCTCAATTTCCTCAACGTCAGAGCCTTTGCTTACATAAACAAGTACAGTAGTTCCCGGCGCAACCTCTTCAAGTGCAGCCGGCTCAGTATCAAATACAAGCTCCTCGTCCACGTCATTATTCGCCTGATACTTATACTCGACCTCAAGACCTTCGGCTCTCAGCGCTTCTCCGGCTGTAATATAGTGATAGTTTATTACATTCGGAACCTTTACTGTCTTTTGTCCAAGACTTACTTTAACCTTAACGATCTCGCCTTTTTTTACAGCTTCTCCCTCCGGAATGCTCTGTTCGAAAATCTTATCTCTTTCAAGCTCCGACCATTCCTGAGCCTCTACCTGAATATCAATATATTTTGAATATGATTCAACAGCCTGATTATAATCCATACCTACCAGATTGCGCATTACAAACTGAGTGGTCTTGGGTTCACTTCCGCCGTTGAACATATCCTTGACAACCATAGTAATAAGTAAAACAGCAACCATTATGACAACAACTGTCACGGCTGACAGAACCGGTACGAAAAGAGAACGGCTTTTTTCTGTTTCTTCCTCTGAAAAATCACTGTAATCCTCGTCATATTCGTTGCTGTAAACAACGTCCTGCTGATCATCATATAAATAATTGTCGCCCTCGTATTCCTCTTCGTCCTCATAAACAGCCGAATCCGGATTTTGAACAGCGCTGAAATAACGGGTGCTTTCTTCAGGTGATTTCTTAATATATCCGAAATTGACGTAAGGATCAGCCTTAAATCTGTCAATATCCCTTATCATTTCATTTGCTGTCTGATAACGGTCATTAGGATTCTTTTCCATTGCATGAACAATAATTTCCTCAATGGGTTCAGGAATATCCGGATTTATGTGTCTGGGAAGCTCCGCTATATTCTGCATATGCATAACAGCAATCGACACCGGATTATCAGTATCAAACGGCTTCTGACCCGTCAGCATTTCATAAAGCATAACGCCTACTGAATACAGATCGCTTTTAGCGTCAGTAACATCGCCTCTTGCCTGTTCAGGACTGATATAATGAACGGTTCCGATAGCCTGATCCGTTGCTGTTCTGCCCTCTTCCCTTGCAAACTTGGCAATGCCGAAATCCATCACCTTTATAGTGCCGTCTGTAAACATCATGATGTTCTGGGGCTTTATATCTCTATGGACAATTCCTCTTTCATGAGCGTGCTGAAGCGCCCTTAATATCTGAGTAACAAAGTGAACGGAATCCTTCCAGTTTAATACCCTTTCGCTTTCCATATACTCCTTAAGGGTAATTCCGTCAATGTATTCCATTACAATAAACTGGATCTTTTCTGAGAATCCGACATCATATATTTTTACAATATTAGGATGCGAAAGAACGGCGATCGCCTTTGATTCATTTCTGAAACGGCGTAAAAACTCCTCGCTTTCCGCAAATTCCTTTTTCAAAATTTTAACGGCAACCTCCTTGCCGTCAACCACATCAACTGCCTTATAGACATCAGCCATTCCGCCTTCGCCGATAAGCTCAGTTATTTCATAGCGTCCGTCAAGTTTCTTTCCAATGTTCTTATCCATTCACCTATTCACTCCTGTAAATAAATCAGTCTGTTATAACCGCCAGAGTAATGTTATCACGCCCGCCCTTTTCAAGCGCAAGATTTATCAGGGCGTCCGGCGTTTCCTCCAAAGGGACAGATGACAGCACCTTAAAGATCTCCTCATCATCACAATAACCTGAAAGTCCGTCCGAGCAGAGAAGCAGCTTGAAGCTTTCCTCACGTTTCATGCGGAAAAAATCAGGCTTAACAATTTTTTCAACTCCGACCGCCCTTGTCAGCATATTTCTTTTGGGATGAGTATGAACCTCCTCAGGCTCAATTTTTCCCTGCATAAGAAGCATATTTACAAGCGTATGGTCGGAGGTTATCTGGTTCAGACCTTTCTCATCTGCAAAATACGCACGGCTGTCCCCGACATTGGCTATATAAATATATTTATCGTCGATATAAGCGGCAACACAGGTTGTCCCCATACCGAAGCTGCGGTAATTGATCCTTGCCGTCGTATACACCACAGAATTAGCGGCGGAAATTGAAGACGTCAGAAGCTGTCTTACAGCAATAGTATCCATATCAGCATAAACTCCGGAAGAAAAACGATTGAAAATTTCATTTATTGCGATCCTGCTTGCTTCCTGACCGGAACGCTCTCCGCCCATTCCGTCGCATACGACCGCAAGAATATTACCATAAAATTCATCAACCTGAACAATATCCTGATTTTCATCTCTGACAAGACCTATATCTGTTGCACTGACATACTTCATATCCTTCACCTCTTATTCTCTGACTTTTCAGCCGCCTCACGCCTGAGCTGACCGCAGGCAGCTTCAATATCGCTGCCCAGAGTCCGGCGTACAGTAGCGTTCATTCCCAAATCCGTTAAATACTTTTGAAATCTGTAAGCCGATTCACGGCTTGATCTGTAATTTCTTTCCTTCACGGAATTTACCGGTATAAGATTAACGTGACAGTTGATCCCTTTAAGAAGAGCAGCCAGTTTTTGAGCGTCTTCTCTCTCTCCGTTAACTCCGTCGATCACGGCGTATTCATATGTAACACGCCTGCCTGTTTTTTCTGCATATTTTTTTGTAGCGCAGATAAGTTCCTTTATATTATATGTTCTGTTTACCGGCATTATTTCACTTCTGCCCTCATTATCGGGACAATGCAGTGAAACTGAAAGAGTAAGTCCCAGTCCCAGCTCCGCAAGCTCGTTAATTCTCGGTACTATTCCGCAGGTTGAAAGTGTAATATGCCTCAGGCTGAGTCCGTTTCCCTCTGGAGCCGAAACAAGCTTTAAAAATTTCAGAACATTATCAAAATTGTCAAGGGGTTCTCCGATACCCATAAGAACAATACCGGAAATTTTTCTTTTGCAGTCTCTTTCCGTTTCATATAACTGAAGAAGAATTTCAGACGGTTCAAGATTTCTTTCAAATCCGGCGATAGTCGAAGCGCAGAATCTGCACCCCATTTTGCATCCCACCTGAGTGGAGACGCAGAGGCTCAGACCATGGCTGTACTCCATAAGAACCGTTTCAATAAAACAACCGTCAGAAAGTTTATATAGATATTTTACCGTATTATCTATACAAGATTCAAGCTTTCTCGCTATATTCAGTGATTTCAGACAAAATCCAACAGATAATTTTGTACGTAATTCCAATGAAATATTACTCATTTCATCAAAACTTCTTATTTTTTTTACATGAAGCCACTGAAAAATTTGTTTGGCACGAAATTTTTTCTCGCCCAAAAGCTCAATTTCTTTTTCAAGTTCTGACAATGTAAGAGAAAGTATATCAATTTTTTCCAATATTTTACTCCGTCCTTATTAGCTTAGCAATAAAAAATCCGTCACTGCCGAAATGCTTAGGAAAAAGGGCTGCAGTATGTCCGCCAAAAGGTTCTCCGTAACTTTCAAGGAAAGAGATTCCCTTGAAGCTTTTATGCTCTTTAAGAAACCTATTCACAACATTTTCATTTTCCTCTGGGTTAACTGTACAGGTCGAATATACAAGTTCACCGCCTATCCTTAAATATGACGCCGCATTTTCAAGTATTCCATACTGGATTTCCGGCAGTTTGTCAAATTCACTTAATTTCTTATATTTGATCTCAGGCTTTCTTCTGATAACGCCAAACCCTGAACACGGAACATCGCATAATATTTTATCCGCACCCTCAAGTTCAGTATAATGCTCCAGTGCGTTTCCTGTTTTGGCAGTAATATTTTTTATTTTCAAACGGTCTGCTCCGCTTTGTATAAGTCTTACCCGATTTTCATGCAGATCAAAGGAAAATATTTTTCCGATGTCTTTCATCATTTCAGCCATGGTAAAGCTTTTTCCGCCCGGTGCGGCGCATAAATCAAGCACAGTTTCTCCGGATTGCGGAGATATAGCCGTACAGCATAGCTGCGAAGACATATCCTGAACATGAAAAAGGCCTTCCCTGAAAGCGGGGTGTTCTGTAACATTTCCGGTATTGACTGTATAGCAGTCCTCCAAAATGGTTTGAACCGGTTCTAAATCAGATATTTTTTCAAGGATTTCCTCGGCGCTGCATTTAAGTGTATTAAGCCTTATGGTTACAGGCGGTCTTCCCACTGAATTTTCAAGTAAGGATACAGCGTTTTCCATACCATAGTTATCAATCAGATGCTTTACAAGCTCCTCTGACGCAGAATATTCCACTGACAGTTTCTGAATTTTATCGTCAGGGAGCTTTATTTGTTTATTATCACGAAGAAAATTTCTTAAAACCGCATTAACAAATCCGGAAAGATTGCCCAGCTTCATTTTCTTTGCAAGCTTTACGCTTTCATTTACTGATGCGCTGTCAGGAACAGAGTCCATATACTTTATCTGATAAATTCCCGTTCTAAGAATATTCAGCACATCAGGACGCAGCTTTTCAAGCTTCTGACGGCTGTAACATGAAATAATATAGTCAAGTGTTATTTTACGTTCTATAACTCCGTAATAAACGGCTGAGCATAATTTTTTGTCACGCACATCCATATTGCTTGCTGACAACGCCGAATCCAAAACAATATTAGAATAACCGTTTTTACCGAATGTTTTTCCAAGAAGCTTTACTGCCTTAAATCTTGCTGTTTCCATTATCTTCGCCTATTTCTTCCCGAAGCTATTAAAATAAGCCTCAACAGATTGACAATAGCGGTAAACAGCGCCGCCACATAGGTGAGAGCCGCGGCAGTAAGAACCTTTCTGGACATTGACAGTTCATTTCCCTCCAGAATATGCTGAGAATCCAAGGTTTTCATGGCTCTTGCGCTGGCATTAAATTCTACAAAAAGTGTTGCAAACTGAAATAGAACAACAGCAAGAAATAAAAATATTCCCGCATTTATAAGCATATCTCCCACATAGGAATTTCCAAGCACAAGCCCCAGAATAACCATTGGATAAGACAAGGTTGATCCAATATTAGTCAGCGGAATAACTGCGCTTCTAAGCTTCATCGGCGAATATCCTGTTGCATACTGAACAGCGTGACCCACCTCATGAGCGGCTACGCCCACTGCCGCAACTGAAGTACTGTTAAAGGTTGAATCTGACAGTCTTACAACATTTGCCCTTGGGTCATAATGATCTGAGAGTTCACCGGAAATGTGTTCTATACTTACATTGTACAGCCCGTTAGCGTCAAGTATCTGACGTGCCGCCATCTGCCCTGTAAGCCCACGGCTATTACCGATCTGCTGATATTTTCTGTAAGTCGATTTCACATTCGCCGATGCAATCATTGCAATTATCAGCGGAATAAAAATAAGAAGGTAATACATATTAATCTCCTGTTATATTATTATTTACCCCAGTTTCTGTCCTTTTTCAAGCTTTCTGCCCCTTAGAAAATCCGAAGTACTCATGCGCTTTCCGCCTTCATACTGGACTTCAAGCAATTTCAGACATTTTCCGTCGCCGCAGACAACAGTAAAATCTTTTTCATTGTCAATGGTTCCAGGATCTCCGGAAGCTTCTCCGCTTACGGTGCTTCTGTAAATTTTAAGACGTTTACCGTTCATAACAGTAAAGCCTGTTATTCCCCTAATAACATTATGGATCTCAGCCGCAGGCTTTGAAAAATCCAGACTGCTCATATCCTTTGTGATCATTTTTGCGTAACACGCTTCATCATCATTCTGCTTTTTCCTTATAAGCTCGCCTTTTTTCAGGGCGTCAACAGTTTGAACAAGAACCTCTGCCCCCATAAGCGACAGCCTGTCATGAAGCTCCGACGCAGTTTCGTCAGCGCCTATCTCTGTCTTATCTGAGATAAGCATATCCCCCGTATCAAGTCCCTCCTCCATCATCATTGAAGTTACTCCGGTAATCTTTTCACCGTCAAGAACGCATCTCTGTATAGGAGCTGCTCCTCTGTATTTAGGCAGCAGTGAAGCATGAATATTTATACAGCCGTTTTCCGGCAGTTCAAGAACACTCTTTGGCAGAAGCTGACCGTATGCAACTACAATAATAAGCTCGGGATTTATTTCTTTTAAAATCTTAATAGATTTTTCAGCGTCTTCGCCTTTTCTCAGCGATACAGGCTGATAAACTGGTATATTGTATTCCTCCGCACATTTTTTTACAGGGGTAGGAATCATTTTATAACCTCTGCCCTTAGGCTTATCAGGCTGAGTAAACACCGCTGCAACATCATTATCTGACTGAGCGAGCGCCCTCAGACATGGCACGGCAAAATCAGGAGTACCCATAAAAACAATCTTCATAAAAACCTCCTGCAATAATATTATTCTTCTTCCGGACGCACAAATTCTTCAACAATATCAATAAAAAGCTTCCCGTCAAGATGCTCTGACTCATGGCAGGCGCACTGTGCGCCAAGTTCACTAAGATTAAGTTCAAAGGTCCTGCCGTTTCTGTCCTGCGCTTTCAGTCTGCACTTATTCGGTCTTGTTACATATCCCCACTTGTCAGGACAGGAAAGACAGCCCTCCATGACCCTCTGCTTTCCGCTTGTCTTTTTGATAACAGGATTTATACATTCAACAACTCCATCACCGAAGTCCATAACAAAAACTCTTTTAAGAACTCCCACCTGCGGAGCCGCAAGTCCCACTCCCTGAGATTTAGCAAGAGTTTCTTTCATATCGTCAAGCAGCTGCCACAGTCTTTCATCAAATTTTTCAACTGGTTTACACACCATTCTTAAAATAGGATCTCCCTCTTTTACAATATTTCTTAAAGCCATTTTTTCCTCCTTATTATACTCCGATATCACCGTTAATATCAGCATAAACATTTATATCTTTAAATTCTGAAAGTTTATTTATTTCCAACAGCGAATTTTTTATAAACTCCCTGAAATCTGCATTATTTTTACACTTTATTATAACTCTGTAACGATATTTGCCGTTTATCTTACCATATGCGCACTGAACAGGTCCTAATACTCTAAGCGGAATACTTACTCCGCCTGCAATAATTTTTTTTATAATCTCTATGATTTTAGCGGCGGCGGCGGCAGTTCTGTCCTCATTCTCGCCGCTGAATCCCACAACGCATATATCACAAAACGGCGGAAAAAGCAAAGCTTTTCTTATTGCTATTTCTTCCCTGTAAAAGCCCTCATAATCCTGCCTTGCCGCAAGATTCAGAACGTAGTGATCCGGCATGAATGTTTGAAGATATGCCCTGCCTTTTTTTCCTCCCCGTCCGCATCTTCCAACAACCTGAGTTACAAGCGAAAATGTTTTTTCATAACTCCGGAAATCTCCCGCAAACAAGGATTTATCCATGGATATTACCCCTACAAGAGTTACGTTCGGAAAATCCAGACCTTTTCCGATCATCTGAGTTCCAATCATTATGTCGTATCGTCCCTGACCGAAATCACTGAAATTTTTCTCATACGCCTGACGTGACATGGCGGTGTCCGCATCCATTCTAAGAATCCTTGCCGACGGAAACAGATTTTCCAGTTCTTCCTGCATCTTCTGGGTACCAAATCCCATAGATTTGAGTCTATTACTGCCGCATTCCGGACAAGTCTCAACAGATGGCTGACTATGCCCGCAGTAATGGCACATAAGGCATCCGTTAATTTTATGATATGTCATGGGGATACTGCAATTTGGACAGTAAACCGGTCTGCCGCAGTCACAGCAGCTTATAATTGTATGATACCCTCTGCGGTTAAGCAAAAGTATTGTCTGCTCCTTATTTTTCAGATTCTCGTTTATCTCATCAACAAGAATACTGCTAAATTCCGAGGTATTGCCGTCTTCCCTTTCTTCGCTCATATCAACTATCCCCACCTTGGGAAGCTCATTTCCGGAGTATCTCACTTTCATTTCAAGAAGCCGGTATATACCCTTATTTGCATAATAATAGCTTTCTATCGACGGTGTAGCAGAGGCGAGAAGCAAAACTGCATTATGCCGGCGACAGCGTTTTTTTGCAACGTCAATAGCGTTATAACGAGGCGAACTGTCCGACTTATACGAACGCTCCCCCTCCTCGTCAACTATTATTATACCGATATTTTCAAAGGGAGCAAAGACTGCGCTTCTTGTGCCCACGGCAATTTTAGCGAGTCCTCTTTTTATACGCTTGTATTCGTCCATTCGCTGTCCCAGGGACAGCCCGCTGTGAAGCACTGCTACTTCATCGCCGAACAGCGCCTGAAATCGCCTTACAGCCTGCGGAGTAAGCGATATTTCAGGAATCAGAAAAACAGCCTGTTTTCCGGAACTTATACAGCTGAATATCAGCTTTTCGAACACTGCGGTTTTTCCGCTTCCTGTAACACCGTGCAAAAGAAAACACTCGGGCTTTCCTTTTGTCATACTCGTATAAACACTGTTGAAAACTTTCTGCTGACTTTCGGTAAGTACCGTATCAGAAACAGAACGCTTTTCTGGTGAATCAGAATAAACACTCCTATAAGCTTCACATTCATGAATCTGCGCCGCTTTTTTTTCACACAGCTTTTTGGCAACACTATTTCCGGTACCGGCAAGATAACAGGCTTCTTTTAGTGAAATTCCGCTATTTTCAGCTATCACATCAGCCAACTGCTTTTGCTTCGCTGTAAGCGTAAATTCAGACGGTTTTTTCATATACTCATCTGTAAGCTTTATTAATTTAACGGATATGTCACCCAATTTCTGTTTACCGGAAATCCGGCACTGAATAAACCCCTCGCTTTCAAGCAGTGATAACAATCTGCCCTTGCCCTCAGATTTTATTTTATCTGCTTCTGAATTTATATCCTCAGCCGCTGCAAGGCGTTCATATAAAACCCTTTGTTCATTATCTCCCGGCAAATCTGACCTGATTATTGAATATGATTCCTTTATATTTATATTCATTCCGGTTGGAATTATTGTCTTTACAGCGTCATAATAAGTGCAAAACGTAGTATCCCTCAGCCACTGAGCAAGCTCCATCATCTCGGAATTAAGGACAGGCGCATTGTCCGACAGTGAAATAATACTCTTTAAATGGCCGTCAGCAGAGGTAAGCTCTTCAGTTTTCAGCACAATTGCGCCGCGTTTTCTGTTACCCCTGCCAAACGGAACAACAACTCTCATTCCAGGTTCAAGCTTGTCCGATAATTCCTTGGGAACAGAATAAGAAAACGGCTTATCAAACGCAAATGAAGCAGAGCTGACTGCCACAAGAGCTTTTATTTCCTTTGGCATATCCTGCACCTCCATTTACATTCATGTCCCAACTCAAATAATGTCTGCAAAATTCATAAATGAATAAAAGCAGACACCATCAGAAATATATTTTTATAATCCAGAATCGTTACTTCTGTATTCCACAATCTTATATTTAGCCGCAGCAAACTCCTCAACGGCAGTCTTTACCGGCTTAGCTTCGAGGGGCTTGTTTTCTTCACAAAGTTCTTCGGCGATTTCTCTTGCCCTTTTTGCTACTCCGATTACAAGTGAATAGCAGCTATCGTTTTTTGAAATCAACTGGGTCATGGCTGGTCTAAGCATTTTTCAACACCTCATCAATTATTTCTTTAGAATTTTTTGTTCTCATCTTTTCTGCTGAAATTACCGTTTTAAAGTCGTCAACCGCTTTGGAAAGATCATCGTTAACAATAACATAATCATATTTTTCAGCATATTTTATCTCTCCAACCGCTTCTGAAACTCTTTTTTCAATTACAGAAATTTCTTCCGTTCCACGCTTTAAAAGCCTTTTCTTTAGTTCGGAAACAGATGGCGGGAGAATAAATACAAAAACGCCCTCCGGAGCAATTTCCTTGACCTGCATAGCGCCCTGCACTTCTATTTCTAAAATTACGTTTTTTCCCTCTGAAAGTTTTTTTTCAACTTCCTTTTTAGGAGTTCCATAATAATTTCCGCAGTACTGCGCATATTCAAGCATTCCGTCTGACTTAATCAAATCTTCAAATTCTTCACGGGTTGCAAAGTGATAATTGACCCCGTCAACCTCGCCTTCTCTGGGACTTCTTGTAGTTGCCGAAACAGAATAATAATAATCCTTATCCTTGAGAATCTCAGCAAGCAAGGTGCCCTTTCCGCATCCGGACGGCGCAGATACTACTATCAGTAAACCTCTATTCAATTTTATTCATCTCCTCCCCCGAATCATCTTCAAGCCTTGCGGCAACTGTTTCAGGCTGTATAGCCGACAGCACCACGTGACCGCTGTCCATTACTATCACTGCTCTTGTGCGTCTGCCGTATGTAGCGTCAATTAGACTTCCGTTTTCACGGGCGTCCTGTACGATTCTCTTTATCGGAGCCGATTCCGGACTTACTATTGCAACAAGCCGTGACGACGAAACCATATTTCCGAATCCTATATTAATTAACTGCATGGTTCCCCCATCATTCTATATTCTGAATCTGTTCCCTGATTTTTTCAATTTCCGATTTTAGATCAACAACACACTTGGTTATTTCAAGATCCTGCGCTTTTGAACCAATCGTATTTACTTCACGGTTTATTTCCTGTACAAGAAAATCAAGTTTTCTTCCCAAAGGTTCATCCGCTTCAAGAAGTTCTATAAACTGATTGATATGACTTCTCAGGCGAACAGTTTCTTCATCAATTGCAATTTTTTCAGCAAAAACAGCCGCTTCAGTAACAATCCTTTGCTCATCTATATTATTATCGCCAAGTATTTCTTTTAGTTTTGTCAAAAGTCTTTCATAATATGCTGCGGCAGTCTGAGGAGCTGCTTTTTCAACCTTTTCAAGAAGACCGGAAATTTTAGCAAGCTTACCGAGCAAATCTGATTTCAGCGCTTCCCCCTCAGAATTTCTCATTATAACAAACTTTTCAAGTGCGCTTTCCGCCACTTCTTTAACATCGTTCCAGAGTTTTTCTTCATCTTCTGCTATTTTCTGAACTGTAAATATATCAGAAAACTTTATAAGATTTGACAGTGAAATATCGTCGCTAAGACCTAATTCCTTATTAATATCACGAAGAGCGTTAACATATCCGGAAGCAAGAATCTTATCTGCCCTTATACTTGCTTCTTTTCCGTTTAGATTATTTATTGTAACATTTACTTCAACTTTTCCCCTGTAAATGCTGCCTTTCATAAACGATTTTAGCTTTTCCTCAATATATCCGTATGCTCTGGGCAGTCTTGCAGAAAACTCATAATATCTATGATTTACAGATTTTATCTCAACAAGAATATCCCGCTGATCAATAATCTTCTGTTCACGTCCATATCCTGTCATGCTGCGTACCATTTTTAACCTCCTTACCTTTAAAAAATATATTATTATTTCATTATAACACGTACCCTTAAATAAATCAAGTAAAAAAACACATGAAAAGTAAAAACTCCAGGTCGTTATAACCTGGAGTTTTTAGGATTAAATAGGAATTATAAAAGGAATTAAAATGAAAAACCTTTATGACTGCGGACCGAGATCTTCGTATGGAATAAGTTCAGCAAGATAGTTGATAATCTTAGCTGCGTCAGCAAGATCTACAACATCATCGTATTCGCAGTTTGCATTAATAAGACCCTGTGCTGTTACAGATGGAATATTAGCTTCTACATCAAGGAGGTACATATTAAGAGCAACAATGTCATTTACTTCAACTTCGCCGTTGCAGTCAACGTCGCCCCAGTGAGCGTCCTTAATGTCGCCTTCTTCCTTAACTGTTACAGTTACAGTTGCTGTAAGATCGCCTACAGTTACTGTTACCTTAGCAGGAGTTTCTGTTTTTTCAACAGCTATAATCTTGTTGCCTTCAACCTTAACAGCATCGCTGTCAGAAGTCATAGAATCAATTACAACTTCCTCGCCGTTGATTGTAGCCTTTATTGTTTCAGATTCGCCAACGCCAAGTACAACCTTGCTTGGAGTTACAACGAGTTCATCTTCTTCTGAGTCATTGTACTTGTCAGCTTCCATATCCGGATAAAGCTGATACATTGTACCGAGAGCCATCAGGATATCACCTGCGTGCCAGAATCTGTGGTAGTTAAGCTCAACAGTTTCCATTGCTTCAGATACATTTGAACCTGTTGCAATAGCCTGATCGTAAGCTGCCTGGAACTTCTTAACATATCCGTTATCATATGTTCCCTTGTCTTCCTGTGTCAGATACTTCTGACGGATGTCAAGGAACTTGATTCCGTTAACGATACGTTCGCCGTTAGGCATTGTACCATCATACTTGATCTTGTTCTGGAACTTCTTAACGCCGTCAACTTCAATACCATCCTGACCATTTGGAATCCAGATTTCCTGTTCAAACAGTCTCCACATACTGCCGTTTGTTTCAGCGATGGACAGACCCCAATCGTCACGTCCGAGGTTCCATTCACGGTCAAGGAGTGAATGTGCAAGGTAAAGACCCTTAGCAGCAAGGTCAGTATTTTCAGAGCTGTAAGCAGCTTCTGTTTCAACGCCGTTAGCCTTTGCATAGTAGATAAGTGTATGAGCAAGTGAAGATACACAACCAAGGTCAGAAGAACCATAAGCTGTAATTTCACATGTAAGACCCTTATTTGCATCCGGATCATACTTACCATTCCAGTCAGCAGGCTGACCGAACCAGTCAAGTGTTGCAGGAATAGCAAATGTACCGTCATCTTCAAGCTTTGTGTTCTGAACGAACCAGTCAACCCATCTGTCGAGGATTGCCTTGAGAGCTTCTTCAGTTGTAAGACCACCGGCCTTAATATTGAGCTTATCGCCCTCTGTCTTAATTATATAGTACATTTCAGCAAGACGCTGAACAGCCCATACCTGGTTACCGATCCAGTGGTTTGAACCTGGGTCAAGGTATACAGGGTGTTCCTGATAACCCATGTTATAGAACATTGCAGGTGTGGATGTACCGTACTTAGCTGTATCACTTTCGTTATACTTATATGCTTCATATCTTCCGTTCCATGAACTTGTAGCGCCGCCGGCAATTGGACCGTTAGCTGACTGAAGCCACAGATAGAATTCGAGCTGTCTCTGGAGTGATGTTTCATAGTCCTTTACAGCCTGAGCGCCTGTAAGCATACCCTTCTTAAGATCAGCATCTGTAAGAAGCGCATATGCTGCGAGTGGGTTCTGATAGAATTCGTGACAGTGGCTCGCACCGATCTGCCATGCCCACTGACCGCCCATATCGCCGCCCCATGATGTATACCATGACATGAGGTAGTGAGCGCCTGCGTAGTTGTTAGCGCCGTTACCGGACTGGTCGGAAGCGTTGCAAACGCCTATCTTCTTATAGTACTTATCAAACATATTATTTCTAAGCTGGTCACCCATCTTACCAGCAAGTGATGTAACATTTGCATCGCCTACGCCGTTTCTGTTTGCAAGGTAAACACCCTGGATTGCACGGTCTTCAGCGTCAGGAGCGTTTGTATAAGCCCACTGTGGTGAAATTGTATCTTCAGTACTGAAAATACCCTTGATACCTCTTGTGCCCTTTTCACCGTACTTAAGTTCTTCAATACATCCGTGAGGAACAGTTTCCCAACATGATTCCTGAGCACCACGCTGGAATGTGTTGATAAATGTAAACTTACCGTTTCCTCCGCCGTAGCCATACCAGTCATCTACGTCAGCAAGCCAGTGCATGAGGTAGAGACCCTTGTCGCCGCGGTAAAGTGAGCTGTACTGTGAATGAATTGGGTTCTTACCTGTATTTGCAGGATTCTGATCTGTAGGATATGTTTCAGGATCTTCATGTTCTTCAGCGTACTGAGCTGAAAGTTCTGACTGATCCCAGAAACCGTTCTGTACTGTAGGAATCATAAGTTCCATTGTCTTCCAAGCCTTAGCAAGATCAGATGTCTTGTCAACAGTTTCTGTTGAGCCGTCAGGATTTGTGATGGTACCGTCCTTGGAGATAGCATCTCTCATAGCTGCCATCCAAACTATGTATGACATAGCTTCTGATGTTGTTTCGTGACCGTAGTCAGGAGCTTCTACGATAAGCTCTTCAATTGCATGATAAGGTGCGCCGAAGCCGCCCGCTGCAACGTTATTCTTGCTGAGATAGCCAGTTTCCTGACCATTTGTAACAACATCATCGTAAAGAGAAAGGAATCTCTTTGCATATGTGTCATCGCCGTACTTTTCAGCCTTTGTTCTTACACCAGCAGCTGAAACAGCAGCCGGCATAGCAGCGCTGATTGCCATTGCTGCGGAAACGATCGCAGCGATAACTGCTTTCTTCTTCTTAAGGATCATTGCTTTTTCTCCTCTCATAAATAAAAATTAAAACGTAAATATTATCAATGTGCAAATAAATTCAAACCCAATTCATTTGCACAACCCCTACTGAGTGCGCATAAACCACCCGATATTTTTTTTACAATTTCATTATAATTCAAGTTTCCTAAGATGTCAACAGTTTATACAAAAAACCAAAACTCCGTAAAAACATTTTGTATAACTGCACATACTAACGCTTGGCGTTTTGTTTATTTTGACAGCATATTTCTGGAATTATTATACAATTTAATTTAGATTGACATAAAGTTTGCACTGTCAATCAATTTTTAAACACTTAATTTTCACATTTATGATGTAAAATTAACTCAATTTTCAGTATATGCATTTCCTTTTTATACTATTTTGCAGATGTTAACAATTTATCTTTTGTTTATTCACACTATGTTCATATTTTTTTGTGATAATAAACAGGAGTGTAATCGTCTGATATTATACTATATTATAATGTAAAATTGACGATCGGTCAGCAGCTATAACACAACAAATAAAATTTTTGAAAGGCCAGGCTATTAAATGATAGAAATAAGAAATCTAACCAAATTTTACGGTCATAATGCCGCCGTAAAAAATGTCAGCTTCAATGTGAATGATAACGAGATACTCGGGTTTCTGGGTCCAAACGGCGCAGGAAAATCATCCACAATGAATATTATCACCGGCTACCTGCCGTCTACAAGCGGAACCGTTCTTATCAACGGTGTGGATATTGCAGAAAATCCCGCAGCCGCAAAAAAACAAATAGGATATCTTCCCGAAATTCCTCCGGTTTATCAGGATATGAAAGTTAAAGAATATCTGAAATTTGCAGCCGGAATCAAAGGAATAAAGAAAAGAGACAGAAACGCTCAGGTTGAAGATGTTATGGATAAGCTTAAGATTAAGGATATGGAAAAACGTCTTATCCGCAATCTTTCAAAGGGCTACAAGCAGCGTGTAGGATTCGCTCAGGCGCTTCTTGGAAATCCGCCGATATTGATTCTCGATGAACCGACAGTAGGTCTTGACCCCGCACAGGTTATTGAAGTAAGAAACCTGATAACATCTCTTAAAAAGAATCACACGATTATTCTGAGTTCCCATATTCTACAGGAAATTCAGGCGATATGCGATAAGGTTGTTATAATAAGCCACGGAGAAATCAGAGCAATCGATACGATCAAGAACCTTGAAGACAGCATGGGCGAAGGAATAGTACTCCACCTTACGGCAGACGGTCCAAGGGAGGCGGTTTCTTATTTAATTGAAAATACTTCCGGCGTACTGAAAATTGAAGATATTACTTATGTAAAGTCAAATTGCTATACATATCACATTAAAATCGACAATGAAGATGTAAAAAAAGAGCTTATGTCCTCGCTCATAAAGAACGACTTTGAAATTTCAGACGTATCTTCTTCAAAGCCGAGCCTTGAGGAAGTTTTTGTAAGACTCACTTCTAAACCGGCAGCCAAAAAGAGTCTGAACGAATTGCTCGAAGAAATGGATAATAATCCGGACTTTAATGAGGAGGAAAGATAAAAATGTTTTCACTGTATAAAAAGGAACTTCAATCCTATTACTATTCTCCGTTTGCTTATGTAATTGCGGCGCTATTCCTTGTGCTCTTTTCTTTTGAGTTTATAAACGGAATTTCAAATATGGAAGGAACAATGTATAAATTTTCATTTCCGAACATATTCCACAACAACTTTTTCTTCTTTATTTTTCTGATACCGGCGCTCACTATGAGAACCTTTGCCGATGAAAGAAAAACCGGAACGGAAGTTCTTCTTATGACAAGCCCGCTGAATGTATTTCAGATCGTCATTGCGAAGTTTCTTGCGGTTTCTACAGTTTTTCTGATGATGATAGTTCTGACGCTGTTCTTCCCTATGATAACTCTTGCAGCCGGAGAAGTTGTTTGGTCAAGCCTTATCTGCGGTTATCTCGGCTTCTTCCTGTGGGGACTTGTATGCATAGCAGTCGGAATGCTTATGTCATCCTTTACAGACAGTCCTATAATAGCCGGCATTCTCGGCGAAGGCGCAGTAGTTCTCCTTATCTTTATTGATAATTTCAAGGACAGCGCACTTTTTGATAATCTGCCGAAAGCCGCTAAGGTTATAGGATGGTTTTCTACACAATCAAGATTCGTTTCATTCTCACAGGGTATTTTCAAGCTGTCAGATCTCGTATTTTTCATAACGGCAACTGTTCTTTTCCTGGGATGGAATATTATTTCAATTGAGAAAAGACGCTGGAGCAGGGGGTAACGGTAATGGCGGAACAGAAAAAATCAAAAAAGAATTTAAAATTTACCACAATTGCGTGGATCATGGCAATTATGCTTGCCGTAATAATTATACCTATAAATGTTGTCTGCTCTATTTTTGACGTTAAGCTTGACATGACTCCGAATCAGCTTTATTCACTGAATAAAACAACAGTTGATTATCTGAACAGTCTTGATGAAAAAATTGACTTCTACCTTCTCATAGAAATGGACGAGGTAAGAAAAGACGAAGAAATGCTTGCGTTTACACATATGATAGATCAGTACCGTGAATTTGACTGCATAAACTTTATAGACATGAACGTAAACGAAAATCCGGAAATAATTGAAGAGCTTAATCCTGAGGGATACCTCAGCCTAAAGGAAGGCGATATGGTCGTAAAATGCGGCGACAACATAAAAAGAATACAGGCTTCTAAAATGTATACCTATAACGGCGATTACAATAACACAGGAAACTTTGTAGTCGATGAAGCATACTTTAACGGTGAAAACCTTGTTACCGGCGCTATAAAAACAGTTGTCGAAGGAAAAATGCCGTCAGTATATTTTCTTACCGGCCACGGAGAAAAAACGATCGACGAGAATTATAAAACTTTCAAGTCCAATCTTAAAAACTACAACTATGACGCTAAGGAGCTCAACCTTACAACAGAAAGCGAAGTTCCTGAGGACGCTGCAATTATAGTTGTTCCAGCGCCGAAAACAGACTTTACCGACGCTGAAACTGAAAAGATCGAAAGATACATGGACAAGGGCGGTAATCTGTCACTGCTTCTTTCTCCTAATGACGAAAAAATCATATATACAAATATTGAAAAAATTATGCATCAATACGGCATAGGCATGGACTACAACAGGGTTTATGAAACTGACTCCTCCAAGCACGTTTCAGGCAACAAGTATGAAATGATGGTTAATCTTGTTGATCTTTCCCAGATAACAGATGAAACCTCAAAGGAAGGTCTTACAGACCTTACATCAGAACTTTTGCAGAATGACAGCATTATTCCGTATATGCCGGCTTCACGTTCATTTTATCAGTACAATGCAGAAAATGCAAGCACGCTGAATATCTGCCCTCTTATCGAAACAAACGAAACTGCTTACGGTGAAAACTACGGCGGAAACGGCGACGCAATGGAAATTTCAGGCAAGCTACAGCTTGCGGCATATTCAGAGGATCCAACCCGCAGCAATTCAAAGCTCGTTGTAATGGGAAATGCTGAATTTATAGACGACACAAGTATTCAGGAACCTTTCGTTATCATTCCAGTCTACCTCTACATGAGTACAATTTCTTGGATGTACAGCAGTGATATTGATATGGGAATACCTTCCCGTGAAAAAACATATGACTATATGAACCTAAAGAGCGAAAGCGATGCAAATATGGTTATTATTCTGTTTGTGGGAGCGCCTATAGTCATTGCCGGCGCTGGAATCCTCATATGGCTCAAGCGCAGACATTCATAATTTACCGAAAGGAGAATGACTATGAAGCGCATAAAAATTGCAATTATAGCGATGGCTGCCGTACTCATTGCCGCTCTCGGCATATATTTTGCAGCCACACTATACAACAACAATAAGATACGGAAAGCCGAGGAAGAAGCTGAAAGGCTCGTTATGTTCAGCTTTAATGCCGATGAAACCGACTCTCTTGAAATTAACGGTGAATTCGGCGATTACCGTATTATCTATAACAACGGCTGGGTTCTTGAAGATTCCGATGAATTTGAACTTAATACTTCTGCCGTTGCGGCAATGATTGTAACAATGTCCGACCTTAAAGCAGAAAAAATTCTTGACAGTGACGAGGCTCCTGAAAAATTCGGTTTTGATGATCCTATAAGGATCACAATCAGCTCTGAGGGAAATGAACATACTCTTTTAGTGGGAAACAATACTGCAACTCATGAATACATATATATGATGAAGGAAAATGACAGTAATGTTTATCTTGTTCCCAGAACAACAGGAATGGTTTTCCTAATGGATAAGTTTTCTCTTATGAGTACATATATCGCAGATTTCACAAGCTCTGAAGTCAATGCATTCTGCCTGTGGAGCGGCGCTGAAAAGGATGAAAATATTCTTTTCAGAATGTCTGCAAAGGATGACGGCTCTTGGCAGATGACTGCACCTTATGAGGATGATTCTGTTTATAACACTGATATTGATACCTTTATTAATGATGTAATCCGTGACCAGGTTTCCTACTTTGTCGATGAGAATTTACAAGAATCTGATTACAGCAAATACGGTTTTGATAACCCTGTAAATGTATTTGAAATCAGCAGCGCAAATAAGCACGTAAAGGTTGTCTTCGGAAATGATACTGAAAACGGCAGCAGTATGTACGTTCTGCTTTCAGATACCGGTCAGGTCGGAGTTGTTGAAAAGGAAAACATTTCACTTCTCAGATACTCAACCTTCGATATGATCAATCCTGAAATCTACTCGGAGTCAATAAGCAACGTTACAAGCGTTGAGGTAACTATGCCGGAAAATAAAGCTTCTCTTGAAATAGAAGCTTCCAATAAGAAATATAAGTGCAATAACACTGAAATTGACAGCGCCGACGAAAAAGCAGTCAGCGCATTTACAGATTTTTATAACTCTTTTAATAACGCTTATCTTTCCTCAACTGAAAAGAATGCTGAACCTGACGGCAAGGCTGTTGTTACTATCGAGTATACTCTTATAAACAATATTGTATCTATTATCGAGTATGTTCCTGTAAGCCAAAACGCCGAGGACGGATACTATGCTATAAAAAATGATAAGTATACCGGCTATACAGTCAGCAGAGACGTAATCGAGAATATTATTTCATCATATGAAAAGCTTGAAGGTTATTTAAAATAAGCCTTAAAAGTTATTTACCCTGTAATTCACTTGAATTACAGGGTATTTTTTTACATCATATCCATGGGATTCACAAAGGAACCGTTTTTCAGCGTTTCAAAATGAAGATGTGAAGTTTCAGCAGTTTCAATATCTGCTGTTTCACCAACGGCGCCGATTTCCTCACCGCTGCTTACGTCCTGTCCCACCTGAACCGTTACTCCGTCATTAAGATTGCAGTATCTTGTAATAACTCCATTACCGTGATCTATTGTTACGGTAATTCCCCAGAGCGGATCAGAATCTACAGCTGAAACCTTTCCTTTATCTGCTGCTGAAACAGCGTCGCCTATTGCTGCTTCTATGTCTATTCCGTTATGAGTCTGCCACGCTCCCGTTGTTTTGGATTTCACAAGCTCACCTGCACTGAATTCATTGATAATTTCTCCTTCAACAGGCATAACAAGCTTTCTTTCTTCCGGCTTTGCCGCTTCTTCAGACTGGTTATCACTGCCGTCGTTTTCATCGACATCACCCTGAACTTCCTCGTCCGGTTCGGGAGCCTGTGTTTCAGCTTCTGATTCCTCTCTTGCTTCCGTTGCAGTATATTCCTGTCTTTCGGATTTTGCCTTAGTTACCTTAGGCACGTCCGGCTTGAGTTCGGCTGCTTCCTTATCGTTACTGCTCATTTCTGCTGAAAGTGATGACTCAAGACGTCCGGTTATGTCATCCGCTGTCTTTGTATAAGCAAAGTAACATGCTGCTCCGACCATTGCAACGCTCAGGGATAATGCTACATAAAAGCTTTTTCCGCTTAAAAATGATTTTTTATTGTTCACGTTAAACACCTCCGCAATTATTTTTGACTGTTAATCCCTGTTTATACATTTTTTGTTTGGAAAGTAATTAAATTTTATGTTTTTTTCTAACGGCGTTGCATTAATGGAAAATTTGGTGTACAATAGAAATGATAAACAAAAAGGAGTCATAAATAATGTATAAGTTAAGACGTTTTTTAAAAAATCATCGTAAAGAACTTGTTCTCGGACCGTTCTTCAAGCTTCTTGAGGCAATATTTGAACTTATTGTTCCCATTGTAATGTCAAAAATTATTGATAACGGTATAAAAAATAACGACGCGGAATATGTCCTGAAAATGAGCGGACTTATGGTCCTGCTGGGAATCTGCGGACTTGGTTTTGCCCTCACCTGTCAGTATCTCGCAGCTAAATGCGCCTACGGATTCGGCGCTGAGCTGAGAAATGCACTTTATCGGCATATAAATAAATTTTCCCACGCTGAAATAGATAAGTTCGGCACATCATCACTAACAACACGCCTTACCAACGATACCAATCAGGCGCAGCAGGGCGTTAATATGTTTATACGTCTTGCAGTACGTGTTCCGTTCCTTATTATCGGTGCGGCTGTTATGGCAATGACGCTTGATTTCAAGCTGGCTGTTATTTTTCTTATTGCCGCCCCCATTATTTCTGCAATAATATTTTTTGTTATGAAAAAAACTGTTCCTATGTATAAAAAAATACAAAAAAACTTAGATCACATTTCTCTTTTAACCCGTGAAAATCTTGAGGGCGTAAGGGTTATCCGTGCTTTTTCAAGGCAGGAGGAAGAAAAACAGGAATTTGATTCAGCAAGCCGTACTTTATCCGAAAATGCCGTTTCTGCCGGAAAAGTATCAGCAATACTTAATCCCGTAACATTTACCGTAATGAACCTTGCAATTGTAGCTATTTTATGGTTCGGCGGAATCAGAGTCAACATCGGGGATCTTACACAGGGTGAGATAACTGCGTTTGTTAACTACATGACCCAGATTCTTCTTGCGCTGGTTGTACTTGCAAATCTTGTTGTTATTTTTACAAAAGCTGCATCATCCTGTTCAAGAATAAATGAAATATTTGACACCGAACCCTCCATTGAATCCGGAAGCCAAACAAGCTTTGACTTTGAAGGTCCCGTAATTGAATTTAAAAATATAAGCTTTACTTATCCCGGCGCCGGAGACGCATCCCTGAAAAATATCTCGTTTTCCCTTAACAGGGGAGAAACCCTCGGTATAATCGGCGGTACTGGTTCTGGAAAATCAACTCTTGCAAATCTGATTCCAAGATTTTATGACGTAACATCGGGAGAAATCAGTATATTTGGAAACAATATAAAAAACTACGATACCGTACAACTGCGGAAAATGATCGGAACAGTTCCTCAAAAAGCAGTGCTTTTCTCCGGAACGATTGCTGATAATCTCAGATGGAGAAAACCTGACGCCTCAGAGGAAGAAATGACAGCGGCACTTAAAACCGCCCAGGCATGGGAATTTGTTTCAAAAATGCCGGACGGACTTGAAACTGTAATCTCACAAGGCGGAAAAAACTTATCCGGAGGACAGCGCCAGCGTTTGACTATTGCAAGAGCCGTTACCGGTACTCCGCCTATTATCATTCTTGATGACAGTATGAGCGCACTGGACTACGCTACTGATCTCTCCCTAAGAAAAGCGATAGCGCAGAATCTGAGTGACTGCGCAGTAATCATGATTTCCCAAAGAGCTACAACTCTGAAAAACGCTGATAAGATACTTGTGCTTGACGACGGCGAGCCATCCGGATTCGGAACACATGATGAACTGCTGGAAAACAGCGATGTTTACAGAGAAATATATAATTCACAAATGAGCTGAGGTAAAAACTTATGAAGAAAACTTTGAAACGTATTTTAGGTTATGTAAAACCTTATAAAACCTATCTTATAATGACCATAATCTTTTCATTTACAGGAGTAATGCTCTCCCTCTTTGTACCTGTTCTTATAGGTAAGGGCGTTGACTGCATTGCAGCACCCGGAGATGTAGATTTCAACGGTCTGAAAAAAATTGCGCTTATACTCGGAATTACGATTCTTATAAGCGCATTCTTCCAGTGGCTTACTTCATTATGTACTAACCGATTATCATACTATACTATAAGGGATATAAGAACAGAGCTGTTTGACAAACTAAATTCCGTACCCCTCAGCTATATTGATAAAAATTCAAAGGGTGAACTCATTAGCCGGGCGGTCAACGATATTGAAATTATTTCCGACGGTCTGCTTCAGGGCTTTACTCAGCTTTTCAGCGGCGTAGTTACCATAATAGGAACCCTTGTTTTCATGATCACTATAAATTATAAAATTGCCGTTATTGTAGTAATTCTTACTCCGCTCTCACTTTTTGCGGCGGCAAAGATCACAAAACTCTCTCATGACTCATTCGCCGAACAGTCACGTTATCGGGGACAAATGGGCGGCCTTGCAGAAGAAATGGTAGGCGGACTGAAAACCGTTAAGGCATTTTCCTATGAACAGCGTGCTGAGGATCGCTTTACTGACATTAACGCAAAAATGAGCCGAAGCGGAGTAAAAGCAACTTTTTATTCATCCATGACTAATCCTACCACAAGATTTATAAACGGACTAATATATGCAGCCGTCGGCACAGCCGGAGCCCTCAGCGCAATCGGAAGCATCGGTTTCCTTGGGAAAATTTCTGTAGGACAGCTTACAAGCTTCCTATCATACGCCAACCAGTATACAAAACCGTTCAATGAAATTTCCGGCGTTGTTGCAGAACTTCAGAACGCAATCTCATCTGCCGAGCGTGTTTTCGGCGTAATTGACGAACCATCAGAGCCATCTGACAAGGGGCTTGAGGAAATTAAGGTTTGCGACGGCTCTCTTGCACTTCAAAATGTGAACTTTTCCTATGTTCCTGAAGTAAAGCTGATACAGAACTTCAACCTGAACGTAAAACCGGGACAGCGAATAGCCATAGTTGGTCCTACCGGCTGCGGAAAGACAACTATTATAAATCTGCTTCTGCGTTTTTATGACGCAGACAGCGGCAGTATACTTCTCTCAGGAAAGGATACAAAAGAAATAACCCGTTCAAGCCTGCGTTCCATGTTCGGAATGGTTCTTCAGGACACTTGGCTGTTCACCGGAACAGTAGCAGAGAATATTGCATACGGAAAACCGGAAGCTTCCAGAGAAGAAATAATTACCGCCGCTAAAGCAGTTCATGCCCACAGCTTTATAAAGCGTCTGCCCGGCGGATACGATACGCTTATAACCGAAGAGGGCGACGGGCTCTCTCAGGGACAAAAACAGCTTATTTCTATCGCAAGAATCATGCTTACCAATCCGCCTATGCTCATACTTGACGAGGCTACTTCAAGCATAGATATAAGAACGGAGCAAAAGATTCAGCGGGCATTTGAAAAGCTGATGACCGGAAAAACAAGCTTTATAATTGCTCACAGACTTTCTACAATCAAAAACGCCGATAAAATACTGGTAATGAAAAACGGTAACGTCATTGAACAGGGCAGTCATGAAGAACTTTTAGCACAAAAGGGATTCTATGCTGATCTTTACAGCAGTCAGTTTTCAGCTGTTTAAAAAATTAAATATCAGCTCAGAAAAAGTGTGTATTGTATAAAATATACACTTTTTCAGCTTTTAATCCTTGACAAACTATGCATACTCCATTATAATGAAATAAATAATTAGAAAGGTTTGAAAAAAATGAATGTAAATGAAATACTCGATGACCTTAAGTCTAAGCTGACAGGAGATCCGGTGAAGGACGGTCCGTTTTTGAGGTCTCAGTCTGAAAAGTATAGAGAACACGAAGATTATCAGCAGCTTAACCGTGAACTTGCTAAGCTTTTATTCCAAATTTCATATGACGATTATTACAGCAATCTGTCAGCATATCTCAGTCAGGAAAATAAAGACGTTGATAAGGCACTTGAAAATGTACGCAAAAGATATAAAAACTTAAATTATACAGCCGGTATAAATATTCTTGAGGAAATTGTTAAAAATAATATGCTGTCATGGCTCGAAACCGATGAGGTTACATACAAAAGCTTCGGTACTCCCCTTGACTATGCAGTCTATGTTCAGCTATACAACCCAAATAAGGAGATTCGTGCCGTAAATTGTAATTTAAGCGATGTTTATTATCTGTACGGCGTGGGGCTTTCCAAAAAGGAAAAATTTGCGGAAGCTAAAAAGGCTCTTGAAACTGCCCTTGAATTTAATCCGGTAGACGCTGAAATCATACTTGAGTATCTTGAACTTCTAAAAAGTATAAAAAGCTTTGAAAGCTTTCCGGAATACTGCACCAAGGCATTAAAATGCGCTGTAAACAAAATTCAGCTCGGCAAGGGTTATTTTAACTACGCATTTTATTTCGCAGAGAAAAAGGAATTTGACAAGGCGGCTAAAATGCTGGAAATGAGCCGCATTTTCTACAACGATGACATTATCGAAAGTGAACTTGAATATATTTCACGCAGTATGGGCGGCAAGCCTCCTGTGCATTCAGCTTCTGAATTATCCTCGTTCCTTGAAGCCGAAAGCATTCAGCCGGGACCTTCAGCCGTTGTAGTTCAGTCTGCATATCAGCTTGCTCAGGAAGCGTCACGCAATCTTGACTATAAGCTTTCAAAATTTTACTACGAAATTGTTCTGGAGCTTACTGAAAGCGATGAAATTAGAGATACCATAGAGGAACTTGAGCAGACTATAAGGGATTTAGCCTAAAACCGTTAAATTTTACAATTTTCTTTCAATTTTTTTGTGAATAAAAATTCACAAAAATTATTGAACATAAAAGCCAATTATGATATAATAAATACAAATGTTTTATAATTTTAAACATTAAAAAAGGGAGGATTATAATGAGTAAAAAATTTATGGGCAAGTTTCTGTCAACTGTACTCGCTGCTGCTTGTGCAGTAAATATTCCGCTGATTTCCTCAGCAGCCGGCGAAAAAGAAACCAGATACGAATTTGAAGACGGTACATATACAAGCGACTGCGTTTTTGATAACACAATCGAGGGATTTTCAGGTACCGGTTATATCGATTCCCAGGAGGGCGACGTTTCTGTAACAATCAATGTTGAAACAGAGGGTCTGTACAATCTCATTATTGGTTATTGTCTGCCGGAAGACAGATCACCAAAGGAACAGTCACTCTATGTTAACGGAACACAGATGGGCAATTACGGTTTCGGCATATCAAATGAATTTACTGAATTGACTATTAAATCCATTAAGCTGAAAGCCGGAGAAAATACTATTGAATTTAGAAAAAACTGGGGCTGGGTTCTCTACGATTATCTTGCAGTTGAACCGACTGTTAATCCAACCTTAACAGCTTCCAAAAAGCTTTCAGACCCTGACGCAACAATAGAAACTAAGCGCCTTATGAGCTACCTTGCAGATAACTACGGTAAACACGTTATTTCCGGACAGCAGGAGCTTTACGGTCAGGCTAACGAAAATGAATTTGAATATATTTATAATCTTTCAGGTGAATATCCTGCTATCAGAGGCTTTGATTATATGAACTGGTCTCAGGGCGTTGCCTGGGATGACGGTACTAATAAAAGAATTATTGACTGGGTAAAGGATAAAAACGGTATTGCTACTATTGCTTGGCATTGGTTCGTACCGTTAGATATGGAAACATATGTTGAAGGTTCCCTCCCCAATTACAGCGGCGTTTCTTTTTACAACAAGAAAGGCGACAGTCAAAAATACACAAATTTCAGTCCTGCCAAAGCCGTTCAGGAAGGCACTGCTGAAAATAAGTTCATTAATACTGACATTGAAATGATCGCAAAGGCTCTTCAAGAGCTCCAGGATCAGAATATACCTGTAATTTTCAGACCGCTTCATGAAGCTGAGGGTGCGTCTTCCTTAAACGGTGAATATTCATGGTTCTGGTGGGGCAACGACGGCGCTGAAGCTTATAAGGAACTCTGGAAATACCTTTACAACAAGCTTACTAATGAATACGGACTCCACAACCTTATTTGGGAATGGAACTCATATACATATGACACATCTGCCGCATGGTATCCCGGTGACGAATATGTAGACCTTATCGCTTATGATAAGTATAATGCAAACGGCAGTCCTAATGAAAGCGCTATAACAGATACATTCTATAATCTTGTTGAAAAATATGACGGCAAGAAAATGGTAGCTATGGCTGAAAATGATACTATTCCAAGCCTTGAAAATTTAACAAGTGAAAAGGCTGCATGGCTTTATTTCTGCGTATGGTATGATTCAAACCCGCAGTTCCTGACAGGAAGTAACTATCAGAATGCTGATACAGTAAAGGAAATTTATCAGAGTGAGTACTGCATTACCCGCAGTGAACTTCCAGAAGACTTGTATACTGCTTATCCTATTGATGAAACTCCGGTAGAGCCTACTGATCCAACAGAAGAACCTACTACTGAACCGTCTGAGCCTACTGATCCAACAGAAGAACCTACTACTGAACCGTCTGAACCTACTGATCCAACAGAAGAACCTACTACTGAACCATCTGAACCTACTGACCCAACAGAAGAGCCTACAACTGAACCTTCCGAGCCTACTGACCCAACAGAACCATCCAGCGGCATTACTGTTCCTGACGGGGCTGAGGCAACCTTATATGGTGACGTTGACTGTAATGGCTTACTTGAAGTAAATGATATTGTCGTACTCAATATGTTCTTACTGGACCAGACAACAGTTGATATTTCTGATACCGGAAAAGCAAATGCTGACGTTGAACGTGACGGTTATCTTGACCTTTCAGACTCCTCAAAAATTATAAACTATCTTGCAGAGCTTATTACATCTGAAGAATTAGGTAAATAAAATTAAGCCAACCGTAAAATAATACGGTTGGCTTTTTGTTTAAATAAAAAAGACGGATTTCTCCGTCTTTTATTTTTTAGCATTTGCAAGCATAAGCTTTATACGATTTTCTTGATTTACCTTAGTTGCTCCCGGATCATAGTCAATTGCAACAATATTAGCCTCAGGATAACTGTTCTTAATAACCCTTGACATACCCTTTGCAACAATATGATTAGGCAGGCAGCCAAACGGCTGAGCACAAATAATATTTTCTGTTCCTGTTTCTGCAAGAGCTGCCATTTCAGCAGGAATCAGCCAGCCCTCACCCATATGGACTCCCTGATTAATATATTTATCTGCAAGGCTTCTCAGATGGTCAAAATCGTGAGGTGCTTCGAATACCCCATGTTCCTTAACTGCCTTGATCATTGTTTTCTGAGCCTTATGGATAACCTTATAAGCCGTATTACTCATAAATGTATTAAGATTTTTAAACTGATACAGTTTACCGTCAGCTATATTTCCTGCTATACAGTACATAACAAATTCAAGTAAAGCCGGAACTATCGGTTCACAGCCCTCTGAAAGCAAAAATTCTTCCAGATGATTATTGGCAAGGGGAGAATATTTAACGTAAATCTCTCCTACTATTCCCACCCTGATTTTCTTTTCCTGAGACCGCTTTATTTTAGCAAAGTCTTCAAGGATCATGCGGTAATATTTTTTGCAGTGCAGAAATTCTCTTTTATCGAATATTCTTGGAAGCTTTTCCTGCCATTTATCCCTTACCTTATCAGTTTCACCGGAGTTTACTTCATAAGGCTTACACTGATTATAAAGAGACATAAGCAGATCCCCGAAAATAACAGCATAAAGCACCTTTATGAGCAAAGGCAGAGTAAGAGAAAGACCGTTTCCCTTTTCCAGTCCGCTTAAATTAAGAGAAATAACCGGAACTTGGGGAAATTCTTTTCTTAGAGCCTTTCTTAAAAGATGAATATAGTTTGAAGCTCTGCACCCGCCCCCAGTCTGCGTGAGCATAAGAGCAGTCTTATTTACGTCATATTTTCCGCTTTTCAGCGCATTGATAAACTGACCGATAACAAGCAGCGCAGGATAACAGGTATCGTTATGGACATTTTTCAATCCCTCGTCCACAACATCTCTTGTAGACGTCTGTAAAAGTTCAACATTATAGCCATACTTTTTTAAAATATTTATAATAAGCTTGAAATGAACCGGAAGCATATCCGGAACAAGAATAGTATAAGTTTCTTTCATTTCAGGCGTAAAAACCGGATACTGCATAAGTTCCTCACTCCATTAAGATTTATTTTCTTCCATAGCGGCTACAAGGCTTCTGAGTCTTATTTTTGCCGCACCCAGATTATTGATCTCATCAATTTTCAGCTGAGTATAAAGCTTTCCGCCCGTTTCAAGTATTTCCCTTACTTCGTCAGTAGTAATGGCGTCTATTCCGCAGCCGAACGATACAAGCTGAACCAGCTGCATATCAGGCTGAGTACAGACATACTGAGCAGCTCTGTAAAGTCTTGCATGGTAGCTCCACTGGTTAAGAACCCCGGGACGGTAATGTCCGTTCTGATAAACGGCGTCCTCCGTTACAACCGCCATTCCAAGACCTGTAATCAGTTTCTGTATTCCGTGATTTATTTCATGGTCAATATGGTAAGGACGTCCGGATAAAACAATAATTTTCTGTCCGTTTTCTCTTGCCCGTCTGATTATCTCAGCGCCCTTGTTGAATACTTCATTCTTATAATCAGCCAGCGCATTGTATGCTTCCCTAACAGCGGACTTAACTTCTGATTTCTTTATGCCGTATTTTTTCAGAACATTATACATTACAGAAACCACATTTTTTTCACGGTTAAGATCGATATAGGGATAAATAAAATTATCTTCATTAAGCCGAGGATTATTGGCTATTAGAAGTTCCGGATAATACGCCACAACAGGGCAGTTGAAATGATTATCGCTCTCTCCCTCATCAATATTATAACTCATGCAGGGATAGAATATAAAATCGACATTTTTTTCAATCAAGCTTTCAATGTGTCCATGGGCAAGCTTGGCAGGATAACAAACTGTATCCGACGGAATAGTATGCTGTCCCTTGTAATAAATATCCCTTGAGCTTTCTTGGGAAATAACAGTTTCGATTCCCACCCTGTCAAACAAAGCTTTCCAGAAAGGCAGAAGTTCATAAAAATTCAAGGCAAGAGGCAAACCAACCCGTAATTTAGGATTATTTATTTTATTTTCAGTCATTTTAAGCATAGTATCATACTTAAAGTCATAAAGATTTTCAGTGCTGCTGTTTACGGCTTTACCTGCGCCCTTTTCACATCTGTTTCCGGAAATAAATTTTTTTCCGTCCCCGAAAGTTATAATATTCAAGCCGCATTTGGCAGTACATCCGCCGCACTGCGCTGAACGGGAAGTATATGAAAACTCCTCAAGCGCTTCCTTGGAAATAACAGACGATTCACCGGAGGATTTCTGCTTTGCATAAAGCGCCGCACCGAACGCACCCATAAGACCTGAAACGGCGGGTCTTATAACATTTCTTCCCATTTCCATTTCAAAAGCTCTCAGCACGGCGTCATTTAGAAATGTACCGCCCTGTACAACTATATTTTCTCCCAGTTCGTCAGGTGAATTTGCACGAATTACCTTATAAATAGCATTTTTTATTATAGACGATGAAAGTCCGGCAGAAATATCCTCAACAGACGCTCCGTCCTTTTGAGCCTGCTTAACGCTGCTGTTCATGAACACTGTACATCTCGAACCCAAATCAACAGGTCTTTCAGCCATAAGTCCCAGGGACGCAAATTCAGCTATATCGTATCCAAGAGCCAGTGCAAATGTCTGTATAAATGAACCGCAGCCGGAGGAACAAGCTTCGTTAAGCATAATGCTGTCTATGCAGTGATTTTTTATTTTAAAGCATTTAATATCCTGTCCGCCGATGTCAATGATAAAATCAACATCAGGACAGAAAAATGACGCCGCCTTAAAATGAGCGACAGTTTCGACTACCCCGAAGTCAATGGAAAGTCCCGCTCTAATAAGATCCTCGCCGTATCCGGTAACTGCGGAACCCGCAATTTTAATACCGGGATTTATTTCATTATATATATTTTTAAGCTTAGCGGCAATTCTGTCAAGGGGCTGACCCTTATTTGAAGAATAATGATTATAAAGCAGTCTGCCGTCCTCTGTAATAAGTACAAGCTTTGTTGTAGTAGAACCTGCGTCTATGCCCAAATATGCGTTGCCCTTGTATGTATGCATATCCGCATACTCAAGGTCACACTTTTTATGACGTTCTATAAATTCCTCATAATCCTTTTCCGATCTGAACAAGGGTTCTCCGGTCACTACTCCGCTTGCCGCCTTAGCATTTTTTATTTTATCAAGGGCTTGTGAAATGGTAAATTCCTCTGCGCCGTTTCTCGCAAAAAGAGCGCACCCCAGCGCCATAAATACCGGAGCTTCATCAGGAAATACCGCATTTTCACCCTCACTGAGTCCCAGTGTTTTTATAAACGCTCTGCGCAGTCCCTTAAGAAAAGAAAGCGGACCGCCAAGAAAAAGCACTTTTCCTTCAATAGTTCTGCCCTGTGCCAGCCCTGAAACCGTCTGGTCAACAACAGCCTGAAAGATACTTGCGCAGATATCCTCACGCTTTGCCCCCTGATTCAGCAGAGGCTGGATATCCGATTTTGCAAAAACACCGCACCTTGAAGCAATAGGATAAACCTTTTCCGCTTCAAGTGACATTTTATCCATTTCAGGAACAGTAACACCAAGCAGTGTTGCCATCTGATCTATAAATGCACCGGTGCCGCCTGCGCATGAACCGTTCATTCGCTGTTCAACGCCGCCGGTCAGAAAAATTATCTTAGCGTCCTCTCCGCCCAGTTCAATTACAGCGTCAGCGTCAGGCATTTTTTCCCTTACGGCAATAAACGCTGAATGAACCTCCTGAACAAAAGGAAGCTCTGCTGACGAAGCAAGACCTAATCCGGCAGAACCCGTCATGCAGATACGGAATGAATCAGCCGGAAACTTTTCACCTATAATTTCAAGCTGCTGTCTTACAGCTTCCTTTACCTTTGAAAAGTGGCGCTGATATTCTGAATATATAATATTGCTGTTCTCGTCTATAATAACAGTTTTAACCGTTGTTGAACCAACATCAATGCCGAGTGAATAAATAGCCATACTTTTTTCGCCTTTCTTATCGCCGGTGGACTTAGATTATCTGTAATCATTATAGCATATTTTTTGTTTAAAATAAAGTGCTTTTTTCAATTTCCATAAAATTAACGAATACGCCTTATATAACCATGATTTAAACTTTACGGTATCCTGCTTATGAAATTTAAAGCAGGTATTATGTATAAATTTACAAAAAAGCCATTATATAATACATAATTATTCAAAAACACTTGCTTTTTTTTCAAATAGGTATATAATAATAATGTTAAGGAAATTGAGAAAGGATTGTTTTGTTATATGTTAATTTTAGTTGTTAATGCCGGAAGCTCATCGCTCAAATATCAGCTCATAAACATGGACGACGAAAGTGTTCTGGCAAAGGGTAATTGTGACAGAATCGGAATAGACGGTCACATTTCTCACAAGACTGCCGACGGAAGAACACTTGAGGAGGAATATTCTTTCCCGACTCATACAGAAGCATTTGAAAAGCTTATTGATACACTGTTAAACAGCGAAGCGTCAGTAATAAGCAGTATGTCGGAAATTTCCGCTGTCGGTCACAGAATCGTGCAGGGCGCTGAAGTCTTTAGTGAAACAACACTTGTTACAGACGAAGTTATTGACAAAATTGACGAGCTTGCAGAGCTTGCACCGGTACATAATCACGCACACGCACTGGCTCTCAGAGCCTGCCGCAAGGTTTTTGATGAATCAGTACCGCAGGTTGTAGTATTCGATACAGCTTTCCATCAGACAATGCCTCCTAAGGCATATATGTACGGAATCCCTTACGAGGATTACGAAAAATATCACGTTAGAAAATACGGTTTTCACGGAACTTCACACCGATTTGTTTCCGCCGCTCTTGCTGAAGCTATGGGCAGGGATCTCAAGGATCTGAAAATTGTTTCCTGCCATCTTGGAAACGGCTCTTCTATTACTGCTGTTGAAGGCGGCAAGTCAATTGATACTTCAATGGGATTTACTCCTCTTGACGGACTTATTATGGGTACAAGAAGCGGTGCGATTGACGCTTCCGCCGTTACATATTTAGCAAAGAAGCTTGGCTTTGATCCGGATCAGATGAGCAATTATCTGAACAAACAGTGCGGATTCCTTGGAGTTTCCCATATTTCCTCCGACAACCGTGACATTACAAAGGCTGTTGGCGAAGGCGACGAAAGAGCTATTCTCACTGCCGATATGCTCCGTTACGAGATCAAGAAATTCATAGGCTCCTATGCGGCAGTTATGAACGGTCTTGACGCTGTGATCTTTACAGGCGGTATCGGTGAAAATGCTTTTGAAGTACGTGAGGGTGTTTGTACAAACATGGACGTACTGGGAATCAAAATTGATACTGAACTCAATCAGACTGTAAGAGGAAAGCTCTGCAAGATTTCAACAGAAGATTCAAAGGTTGAGGTATGGGTGGTTCCTACAAATGAAGAACTGCTTATTGCAAGAGATACTCTTGAACTGATTTCAAAGTAAAACACATTAAGACGGACGTAAATGCGTTCGTCTTTTATTTTAGGAGAACTATTATGGATTATAAGGATTTATATAAATTATCTAAAGAGGCACGTGAATTTTCATATTCTCCCTTTTCCGGATTCAGTGTGGGAGCAGCCCTGCTCTGTACTGACGGAAGTGTTTTTACTGGATGCAATATAGAAAATTCCTCTTTTTCGCTGACTAATTGTGCAGAAAGGACAGCCTTTTTCAAAGCCGTTTCAGAGGGAAAAAGAAATTTTAAAGCAATAGCGATTTCGGGCGGAAAGGATTCGGCAGACGCCCCCTGCTTTCCCTGCGGAGCATGTCTTCAGGTAATGTCAGAGTTTTGCAGAAAGGACTTTAAAATTATTCTTTCTGACCGAATCGTTACTCTTGCTGAATTGATTCCGTATTCATTTAAACTATAAAAATAAAGCGCCTCTGATTAAATATCAGAAGCGCTTTTTAATTTATTATTATTTTGCCATTCCGAGGAATGCCGCACCGATAATTCCGGCGTCATTTCCAAGCTTAGCAATTACAATTTCAGTATTCTTAGGTGAATTTCTTGTATATACCTCTTCCTTAACAAGTTCCTTTACCGGAAGAAGAAGCGGATCACCCTCATTGCATACGCCTCCGCCGATACAGAGTATATCAGGCTGGAAGATATTAATAGTATTTGTAATTCCTGCCGCAAGGTATTTGATATACTTGTCAACAACGTCCTTAGCAGTCTTATCGCCCATTCTCATAGCGTCAAATGAAGTTCTTGCTGTAACCTTGCCTTTTCTTTCAGCAGTAATTTTATGCATTACCGTATTCTTATCTTCAGCCATAGCTTCCTTTGTCATGCGTATAAGTCCTGTTGCTGATGAGAACACCTCAAAACATCCTTTTCTGCCGCAAGTACACTGAGGACCGTCAACCTCAATAACCATATGACCTATTTCAGCCCCTGCAAAATTTGATCCGGAATAAATCTTTCCGTCAACAACGATACCGCCGCCAACGCCTGTGCCAAGAGTAATGCAAACCGCGTTTTTAGCTCCCTTTGCAGCGCCGGCAACAAATTCGCCATACGCCGCAGCATTTGCGTCGTTTTCAATAAATACCGGCTTGTCAATTGATTCCTTAATATATTCAACCATCGGAGTATTGTCAAATCCCAGATTGCAGGAATACTCGATAATTCCCTTTTCACTGTTTGCAATACCCGGAGTACCGATTCCTATCCATTCTACCTGTTCCATAGTGATTCCGGCGTCCTTTACAGCCTTGACCGCAACCTTAGCCATATCGTCTGCTATTTCCTTTTCAGGTCTTGGTAAATTTGTCTTTGTGCTTGCTTTAGAAAGAATTTTATAATTTTCATCTACAACACCTGCAACGATATTTGTACCGCCAAGATCAATACCAACATAATACTTCATAAAATTTTCTCCTGTTCAATTAATTGTTACGCAATATTTAAAATGCACTTATGTTACTTAGCACAAGGATAAAAATTACATATAATTATCCTTTGTCTGCATAAATTCATATACACTTATATCATAAACCAAAATCACACAATAGTCAACACTTTTTTGTTCTGTTTTACTGATTTTGCTGATACTTTTGATAAAAATTACTGCACTGCATGAAATTGGCACCAATTTTCAGATGATTTTTATTATTTGCCATTGAAAAACGGACAGACTTATGTTAAAATATTATATGCTTGTAATTAGACATTAAACACTGACGGAGGTATTTTATGAGCAGTGAAAAGAAGGAAGAATTTCTTGAAATTTACCGTAATAATATACAGCGCCCCGGAGCTGACAGACTGCTTAACTATATGCTCTCGGAGCAAAGCGACTTTTTTGAAGCCCCGTGCAGCACCCGCTTTCACGGCTCCTATGCCGGAGGACTGACAGAACACAGCCTTAACGTATATTATTGCCTTAAGGATTATTTATCAAGACAGCGTGCAAAGGACGTTTACGGCATGAATTATTCAGACGAATCAATTGCCCTCGTTTCATTGCTTCATGATATATGTAAAATGAATTTCTACTCGGTTGATTACAGAAACGCAAAAAATGCTGACGGAGTATGGGAAAAAGTCCCGTATTACACAATCGATGACAAACTGCCGTATGGACACGGCGAAAAATCAGTTTATATTATTTCCGGATTCATGAGACTCTCCCGTGAAGAAGCCTTTGCTATAAGATACCATATGGGCTTTTCCGGCAATGAGGACAGAAACAGTATCGGAAATGCATTTGAAATGTTTCCCCTTGCCTTTGCTCTGAGTGTTGCCGATATGGAAGCTACATACTTCCTTGAGGGAAAACCCAGAACTTAGAATGCTATTGTCATAAAAATGACAGTACATATACCGCAGCTTTCCGCCGCTGAAAGATCTAAAGCCGGTATATACAAAAATTAAATGCGGCAGAATGGAGATAACTATTTATGAATAACTGGTACAATAACGCCATTATCTATCACATCTATCCACTTGGATTCTGCGGTGCGCCTAAGTTTAATGAGGGCGGCGCTGTTGAATACCGTCTTGATAAAATTATTGATTGGATTCCGCATTTCAAGGAAATGAATGTTGACGCTCTTTATCTTGGACCGATATTTGAATCAGTTGAGCACGGTTATGATACAATAGACTATAAAATGATAGACCGCCGTCTTGGGGATAACGAATCATTTAAAAAAATATGCAGCGCACTTCACGAAAACGGCATAAAAATTATTCTTGACGGTGTTTTCAATCACGTTGGAAGAGGATTTGCAAAATTTAAGGACATTCAGGAAAAAGGACAGTCTTCACCTTACTGCGGATGGTTCCATAATCTTAATTTCGGCGGACCAAGCCCCTGCGGAGATAATTTCTGGTATGAGGGCTGGAACGGACACTATAATCTGGTAAAGCTTAATTTAAGAAATCCCGAAGTTACTGATTACCTTATCGACGTAGTAAACTTCTGGATGGACGAATTTAACATTGACGGTATCAGATTCGACGCCGCTGACTGCATTGACTTTGACTTTTTCAAGAGAATCCGTTCACACTGCAAGGGCAGAAATCCTGAATTTTGGCTCATGGGAGAAATAATTTTCGGCGATTATAAGAGATGGGCTAATCCTGAAATGCTCGACAGCGTTACAAACTACGAATGCTATAAGGGTATTTATTCTTCCCACAACACAAAAAATTATTTTGAAATAGATTATTCTATCAACCGTCAGTCCGGAAGCAATGCAATTTATCCGGGAATCGTACTCTATAACTTTGCTGATAATCATGACGTAAACCGAATTGCAAGTACTCTTACAACCCCTGAGCACATCTATAACGTATACACCCTTCTATATACTATGCCGGGTATTCCGTCAATTTATTACGGGGGAGAATACGGAGTCAAAGGTGTAAAGGCAAACAATTCTGACGATAACCTCAGACCTTGTCTTGATCTTGACAATATCCCTGATAAAAATGAAAAGCTATATCAGCATATTGTTAAGCTGGGCAGAATCTACAAGGCTTATCCGGCTTTAAGAACAGGAAGCTATCATACTGTAATTATCAGAAATCAGCAGATGCTTTTTACTAAGGAACTTAACGGACAGACTGTTTACGTTGCCCTTAACCTTGAGGATCGTGACTTTGACCTTAATTTCAACACCTCAAGTCAGAATCTTGTTGATTTAATAAGCGGACAGACTCTGAATATAAACAACTCAAATGCATACATTAAAATGCCGCCGTTCTCATCAATGATAATTGTTGAAGATAATATTTTAAATGAAGAACCTGCTCCGGCAGAAGAATTTAACGCTTCTGAAACAGAAATTGTCTTCGGCGGCAGATACCGTCACTACAAGGGCGGGGAATATGAACTTATTTCTCTTGCTAAACACAGTGAAACTCTTGAAGAACTGGTTATCTATAAATCATGCAAGGATGGTCAGATCTGGGCAAGACCCAAGCAGATTTTCTGCGGTACTGTTCCTGACGGACAGCCGAGATTCGTTTTGCTTTAATCAAAAGCATATATAAATAAAAAAGCGGTACATAACGTACCGCTTTTTTATTAGAAGTTTGACTTATTGTTGTTGCTGCGATTCTGGTTGTTGTTCTGGTTCTGGTTGTTGTTCTGCTGGTTGTTATTCTGCTGATTGTTCTGCTGACGATTATTCTGATTCTGGTTGTTGTTCTGGTTCTGATTGTTGTTCTGATTGCTCATAACTTTATCTCCATTCTCCGCACACAAGCCGAAAACACCGGCTTTTAGTTGCGTGCGGAGCAAATAAGAGCCATCTTATATTTTCGGACACCAGCCGCTCATTTAATTTTTGGCTGCATAAATATTATTGCCCGCAAAAATTAAATTCATTCAAAAAATATACAAAAAAATTATCATTAAAAAATTTATTATACAAAAAGGATACCTTTTCTGCTTAAAGGTATCCTTGATATTATCATATAAAATTTATAGAAATTATTAACTTATTCATTAGCCTCTTGGGCAGTTTTTCTAAGCTCCTCAGGAATTGCATTAGAGGATACTATATCTCCTAGTATTCTGTCATATGTCAGTATATCCAGCTCCTCGTCCCTGTCTGACGACGCATTATAGTTTGTTGAATATACTGGAACAGATTTCATTTTATCCATCATAGCCTGAATAAAGCTGTCTCTTGGGGCGTCAATAAGATCCATTATAACATACGGCATATAGAACGCAGAAACATTTTCCTCAGGAACGCTGCTGTAATCAAGATCATAGTTGCTCCAGAGCAGATAAGGCTGTTCATAAAGCACGCTGCAATTATCACCGTTTATGCCAAGCTGATCATATACGCTGTTCTCGCCTTTTAGCGACGGATAATGGTCACCTACCAAGAACACAACAGTCGGTTCGTCAATCTCTTTCAGATTATTCAAAAATACTTCCAAGTCATTGCAGCTATGACCTATCCACTGAAGATAATTATCCATTTCAGCTTCAGGATCCTCACCCTGGTCATAAGGCTGATGATTCTGCATTGTTGTTGTATGCAGGAACAAAGGCTCATCAGTATCCTTGATCATTTTTTCAATCTGATTGAAAACTGTCTTATCTTCTATATAAGTTCCGTAGTAATTTACCGGCACTTCAAAGTCATCATCGAATACCAGTCTGTCAAATCCGAAATTTGAATAGACCTTTTCACGGCTGTAAAAATGACTTAAAAACGGATGTACATATGCTGTTGAATATCCCCAGTCCTTATAGTATGAAGCTATTGTGGGCTGTTCACGGTCAAGCAATTCTCTTTGAGGCATATTCGGATCGTTAAGTGATCTTACAGGCAGTCCGAAATTAAGTTCAAATTCTGTTCTGACTGTCCAGCTTGCAAAGGTTGGAACAATTGCCGTACCCTTATAACCTTCCGCCGCCGCTCTGTCAAAAGCGTCATATGCGCTGTAAGCTTCTTCACTAAGGTCAAGCTGATCCTCAAAACGTCTGAAATCTGCAAATGCTTCAGACATTATCATAATTACATTGGGCTTTTCAAAGTTTTCGGAAGTCTGATCTTCAACATTAACATTCATCATTGCCGCAATGGTGTTATCATTATAATTTTCAGGCTCAACAAGCTGATTAGCAAAATTTTCAGACGCTGTCTGACAGAAGAATGCAAGAAAGCTGTTATTATCAAATTTTTCATTAAGCTTAAATGAATTGCTTGCCTCAGTCTGGTCTATATTAAAGAATGAATAAACAGATGTTGAAACAGCCGGAACCATTACAACAGCAACACATACCCCTATACAAGCAACAGAAGGAACTATTCTTCTTGAAATTTTCATTCTCACCTTAGGATTGAACCAGAATACTGCGGCTGCATATATCACAACAATTGCTACGTATGTAACAAGCATAGGCGTAATTTTAATATAGGCGAAAGAAGTTAAGCTTTTTACGCTTTTAACAAGTTTCATATCTGTCATTATCAGATGATTGCCGTTGGTATTGAATTTAAAAAGCTCCGTAATACTCAAAGTCATATAAATGAACGACTGAATGACTACCGCTATCCAGCCCTTGCGAAACAGCAGTACAAATCCATAGAATATCAGCGACGCTATAAAAACATTGAACAGAACAACCGTAGGACGTTCCGCAAGGAAAAGAATAAATTTAGACGGATACTTTCCCTGATTTATTTCAGCCATAAATACTATAAATACCGGAAACAGGACGGTCAAAAGTATATTTGTCATTTTATACTTTTCAGAATTTACTGCTCTTTTGGCATTGAATCTGCCTAAAGCATTTTTAATCAAACTCAATTTTTCTTTCATATTCTCCCTCATTCTTTCTATAATAAAGAATATAACGAATCCAACAATAAATATATCACAACAAAAACAAAACTTCAAGTGCTTTTTTGATAGTTTCACCATATTTTCTTTTTTGTTCTACACACTGTATAATATCAACAAAATCAAGCTTTATTTTTTTGTGCTTTTTAACAATTCAAATTTTAGTATTATTGCAGCATCCCTTCATTATATGCGGCTTCTATAACTTCCATTATATAATTATATATGTCCTGAGAACCCTCTTGTGTTACATTTTGCCTTTCTTCAACCTGCTGCCGCTTTATTTTTCGTTTTTTCCACGCAATACCGCCCTTACTGTAATTTAAAAGTATCGGCTGTAATCTGTCAAGAGAAGCGGCAAATTTAGCTTCGGGAGTCTGTTTATCTTCAAACTCACGCCAAAGGGTAAACAACTCAGTTTCCTGATCCTCAGGAAGCATTCCGAAAAGCTTCTGAGCAGCTTCCATTTCTCTTTTTTCCTGAGTTTTTAACCCCTCTTTGTCATAGCAATATGTATCGCCTGCGTCTATTTCAACAATATCATGAATAATAACCATTTTCATAACTTTTAGCAGATCTATTTTTTCCGAGGAATATTCTGACAATATTATTGCAGCCAAAGCCAGGTGCCAGCTGTGTTCAGCGTCATTTTCAGCCCTGTCCTCATTTATAAGCAAGCTCCGTCTGCGTATGCTTTTAAGCTTATCCATTTCTTTTATAAAATTCATCTGTTTTTCGAGTCTTTGGCTGATCTTACTGCTGTTCATATGATATATCCTCCGTTTATGCCTATGACCTGACCGGTTATAAAATCAGCGCTTTCAGATGCAAGAAAAGAAATTGCTCCTGCAATATCTTCCGGTCTTCCCAAGCGCCCCAAAGGAGTTTCCTCTTTAAACTCCTGAAACACGTCCTCTCCGTAAAGCTCATTCATTTTCGTATCAATAAAGCCGGGGGCTATGCAGTTTACGTTTATTCCGGACGGTCCAAGTTCCTTGGCAAGCGCTTTTGTAAAACCAATGACAGCCGCCTTAGCCGCTGAATAATGTACCTCGCATGATGCACCGATTTGTCCCCACATCGATGAAATATTTATGATCTTTCCGTACTTTCCGTTTAGCATATATGGAATGGCATACCTTGAGCAATTCATTGTCCCCAGTACATTTACTTCCCATATACGCTTTTCCTGCTCCGGTGTTATATCCGTAAAAAGTCCTGATAAGGATAATCCCGCATTATTTACAAGCACATCGATCCCGCCGCATTTTTCAGCAGCAGTTCTCATCATATTCATGACCTGTACCGGATCGGAAATATCAGCACGGTATGGTATTCCTCCCGTTTCTTTTGCTATTATAAGTGCTGATTCATAATTAGTAAAATAATTTATAACAGGAATATATCCGTCCTCCGCAAGCCTGTAAGCCGCTGCGCTTCCTATTCCGCCTGATCCTCCTGTTATAACGGCCGCTCTTTTCATTGCTTCACCCTTCTCATTTAAATTGAATGTACATATTATATCATATTTTTAATAAAATTTAAAGAAGATATTGAAAATATCCTTAAAGAATGTTATAATATTATATATTATTAATTTAGTTCGGAGCAGTATTATGGAACAGAAAAAAATTGACAGGATCAATTTCCTTGCACGTCAGTCACGTATCAGAGAGCTTACCTCAGAAGAAAAGGAAGAACAGGCGCAGCTAAGGCAAGAATACCGTGACAGCATAAAATTAAGCCTTACTTCACAGCTTGACTGCACATATATTCTTCAGCCTGACGGTACAAAGAAAAAAGTCACAAAATCAAAGTAACAGTCAGCTCAGCCGGCAATATTTTGCTGTATGTATATCCGGCTGAAATTAAATATACGGCAGATCGGAGAAAGTTATGTCAGAAAACAAAGGAAACAATAAAAAGTTTGTACTTATAAGAACCATAGCGTGTATCATTTCAATTGTATTAGTTGCTTTGGGAATGTTTAAAATTATATCTACAACAATTTCTATGGTAGCCGCATGCATTCTTCTCATTATAATTGCAATTTGGAATGCTATTGAAATGTATAAAAGCGAAAAAAAATCAATGTGCATCTTTAATTTCATTATGGCTGGAATCATAATATTACTATGTATCGGTTTTATTATCACTAAATAAATGCTTATAAAATGAAAAAAGTCAGAGTTTATCTCTGACATTTCTTTTATCTGTTCTTTTTATATATAAGCATTAGCCCCCTTATAAGCAGATTCTCATCAACTGTTATATCCTGCCTGCAAAGCGGAATTATCATTGATGCATTTTCACCGGAAGCTACCGCTTTTAGCTTATATCCAAGCTCATTTTCCAGACGTTCGATTATCCCATCTATTAATGCGGCTGTACCATATACCAGTCCGCTTTTCATGCAGTCCGCTGTGTTCTTTCCTATTAGGCTTTTTGGCTTTCCAAGGGCAATGCTATGTAAGAGTGAAGCACTGCCTGCAAGTGCGTCCAGGGAAGTGCTTATCCCCGGCATTATGATTCCCCCCGCAAAATTTCGGTTTTTATCTATTACAGAAGCAGTTATAGCTGTTCCCATATCGAAAAATACTACTGGATAACCGTATCCCTCAATGGCTGCCACGGCTCCCGCCGCAAGATCCGCACCAAGCTGCGCAGGATTGTCAATTACAATACTTAGCCCTGTTTTAACGCCTGGTCCCACTGAAATTACATTACAGCCTGTTACCTTTTTAAGCGCTGTATTTACATTTTCCGTTATTTCCGGAACAACCGAAGCTGTTATCGCACCGGTAATATCTGCGGGCTTAATATTGTGTATCTCAAGAATTTCCCTGAGCAGTACCACATATTCAATAGAAGTACGCCGTATCCCTGATGAAATTTTCTCAACAAAGAGAATTTCATCCCCTTTGCAGCAGCCTGCTTTAATATACGTATTTCCAATATCAACCGCTAAAATCATTTTAAACTCCTGACTAATCAGTTTGTGAAAAATTGTGACCAGTAGTTCAGACCATCGCCTTTGTTGAAATAATGTCCGACACCTATTTTTGTAAAGCAGGAATTCATGATGTTTGCTCTGTGACCAGGAGATTCCATCCATGCCTTTACTACGTCTTCCGGACTTGTATAACCAAAAGCTACATTTTCACCAGCGTCCATGTATTCAATATGGCGCTGATCCAAAACTGTAAAGCATGATGATCCATTTGGACGTGTATGTGACCAGCTTTTTGTGATTTCCTTTGCACGAACATCAGCAGCTTCATTCAGTTCACTTGTCATTGTAACCGGTGAAAGACCTTCCTTAGTTCTTTCAACATTAACAAGTTCAACTACTCTTGAAATATAAGCTTCCTCTGCCTTATTCTTTTCAACTAAAGCTTTATGCTCTTCTTCATTTATAAGTCTTGTTAGAGCAACTGCGTCAAAAACATCAAGTATACCGTCTTTATTTACATCACCCTTGAATGCTGCAAAATCATCGCTGATTTCCATTTTGCCAACTGAAAACTGTGCAATTGCAATTGCGTCAAATACATCTGTTTTCTGATCGCCGTTTACATCGCCCTTCATGCCGATTTTGCATTTTAAAGAATATGTTGAATTTCCTACTGTTGCTGAAACATTATATTCGCTTACGCCAGGCTGATAAATAGCCGCAGGAGATTTAGCGCTGAATGTACAGTCCATAGCTGAGATGGAACCAGTCTGACGGATTCCTGAAAAATCAAAACTTGTATCTTCAGATAAATACCACTGATCTCCTTTGCTGTATGTTCCGTCTGGAACAACTGCTGCGCTTACGCTGGCAGCGCTGCCAAGCATTAATAAAGATGCTGTAACTGAAACAAACTTTTTCAAAACTGATTTTTTTAACATAAAAATAACACTCCTTTTTTCATCGCCGTGTTATTTTAATTATGCTTTTTTATACTTATAAAACCAAAAACCGGCGTCTTGACACAAGACGCCGGCAGCATAACAAAAATAACAAATGTCGTTAACAAGTGTTAGCAACCGGCTGTCATACCATGTTTCCATGGGTTAGACCCTTAGCTTTGCGTCCTTACTTTTCAGTAAGTTTGCCCATATTTTATTGTACGCTTTTAATAATCAATTAAAGCATATAAATTTACTTTGCCATTGATTACAATTAAGCTTACATATATAATAACACCAAAACTTAATGATGTCAATACCTTTTTTGCCATTCTACATATATCACAACTTTGCAGTAATATTTTCGCTGTTTATTTGTGCACTTTGCCCAATTAACAAATTTTTTCTCACAACACAAAAATAGATAAAAAATTGAGAAAAGTAAAAACTTATAACTTACATTTTATGGAATAACTGTTTTTTTCTGTATTTTTTTCAAAAAAACTTGACAAGTGCCGCCTTTTTTGTTATAATATCCATAGTACATTTGCAAACATTAGTTATCGGCAGGAGTTTGATATGCGTTATTCAAAGCAGCGTGAGCTTATTTTCAATACGGTTTTACAGAATAAGATTCATCCTACAGCGGATTTCGTTTATAATAAACTTAAGCTGGATCACCCTGAGTTGAGTCTTGGTACGGTTTATAGAAATCTGAACTTTTTAGCTGAACATAATATGCTGCTCAAAATAAGCGTTCCAAACGGTTCCGACAGATTTGACGGCAGCGCCTTTCCTCATCACCATCTTATATGCAAAAAATGTGGAAGGGTCTTTGACATCGATGTACCTGAATTAAACGGACTTTATGAACGTGCAGAAAATAACAACGGATTTATTATAGACCGCTGTTCATTGGCTTTCGAAGGCGTCTGCATTAACTGTTCTGACGAAATTATCAAAAACAATGATACAAGTAATACATAAAGTATCTTCATTGTTTTTTTCTTTCTCTATACCATATGTGCAAAAGAGCATCGTGTTTAACGATGCTCTTTTGTTTTTTATTTATACCTCTCGCCTTATAAAGCCATCCCATGCGGTAAGAATAAATACCACCATGTGAACTGCAATAACTACAAGATTAAATGTTAATGTCTGTCCTGCAAAGCTTGTATTTCCATTTAGTGTGCCCGCAAGAGAAAGATTAGAGAATATCAGGTATCTTCCCCAGTCAAAATGCAATTGCTGTAAAAACAATACAATAGTATTTCCGCCAACATATGCCATTACGCTGACGCCGATTGCAAGGGCGGAGCTTCTTGCAAGAGAAGAAATTGCAAATGCAAGAGTTGCCATTACTATCATTTCAACACTGCTCAGCATAAACTGAAGGAATACATATAGGAAACCGGAAATCGATGTTACAGTATCTCCGGAAATACTCAGATAAGACGCTGATAGATTATCTGCACCAAACATAATCATCGTTGCAAGCATTGTTATCAGATATGCTGCAAAAATAAGAACATATCCAAAGCTTATAGATGTAAAATACTTAGAAGCTAATATCTTCCACCGTTTTACCGGATTTATCAGCAAAAATTTAATTGTTCCGGTTGAAAATTCACTTGACACTATACCGCCGCTGATGATTATTATAATTACACCAATAATTGATACAACCGATGTTGACGATCCAAAAACGTTCCAGAAATCAAATTTGCTTGTTTCCATCCAGGAATAATTTTCGGAGATGTCATATGATACGTTCTTATCAAGTCTATACTGATAAAGCTGCACTTCCTTACTTAGTTCTTCATATTGAAGAGTATCAACTTCTCCTCCGTTTTCCTTGGCATTATCCATTTCTGCAAGCGATGCCTTGGCATTCTCTAATGCGCTGACAACACTGTATTTCCAATTGTCTGATGACGGACTGACATTGTTATCAATACAATATCTGTAAATATTTTTTTCTGCTTCGCTCAGTCTGTCAGATAAACTTAATGCGGATTCAAAAAATTTCTTCCAGTCATTATTCTTTATGCCATTGTCCATTTCATTGATAATATCCTGCGGTACTGAAGTATCATTCTTTGAGTCAAAATAAAGATAGCATGCCTCATTACGCCAGTCATCTTCATAAATTTTATTATCAAGCTTATACTGGTATTTCTCTGCTTCCTGTTCCCAATTTTCAGTTTTTACTTCTTTAAGATAATCTATTTCTGATTTATAATATTCTACACATTCGCTGTCTGTTCTGCCGCCTAAATAAGTGTTAACTGTGTGTTCGCCAATCAGAGCCAGCACTGAACATCCAACCGATACAATAAGCATCATTCCTATCAGTACCCATGTACTAACCTTGGAAAACATTTTTGTATATTCGTTTTTAACAAGATTTATAAATTTACGCAATCTGACTGCCCCCTGACTTTGTAAGTTCAATAAATACATCCTCAAGCTTTTTATTCTCAACTGGCGCTACTGTTCCAAGACGTATTCCGCTGCTTATTAAGCGATCAGTTATATCAAAAAGCAGTTCCTCTTCATTCGCCTTTGGAATACTTATCTGAATATGCTTGTCATCCTGAATTTTCTTTTTATCTTTTCCTATGAAATTCAGTAGATCAACAGCAGCTTCACAATTGCTTACCCTGAGGATATATGACGAATCATTTCCCGCAGACGCTGAGATCATTTCTTCAACAGTCTGTACTCCCTTGAGTTTACCATTTACAATAATTCCAACCCTGTCACACATAAGTTCCATCTCAGACATAAGGTGGCTGGAAACTATTACACAAATTTTTTCCTTATGTGCAAGATTCTTAAGAATATCTCTCAATTCCTTTATTCCCGCCGGATCAAGTCCATTGGTTGGCTCGTCGAGAATCAACAGCTTTGGTTTATGAAGAATTGCTTGTGCAACGCCTATTCTTTGACGCATACCAAGAGAGTACTTTCCTACCTTGCCATTAATACGGTTCTTTAATCCAACAAGCTCAACAACTTCTTGTATACGAGCTTCTGAAATTCCGCCTCGCATTCTTGCATACTGTCTCAGATTCTTTATTCCGGACATATACTTATACAATTCCGGATTTTCGACGATTCCGCCTACATTCCTCATTGCACCTTCAAAATCCTTGGCAATGCTTTTGCCGTCAATTAATATACTTCCTTCATCCAATCTAAGAAGACCTACCGCAATCTTTATTGTAGTAGTCTTACCTGCACCATTGGGTCCAAGAAAACCAAAAACTTCTCCTGGGTATGTTTCAAGGGAAATGTCATGCAGAATTTGTTTTTTTCCAAAGTATTTGTTTAGGTGATCTATTTTTAAAGCCGGAGTCATTCTTCAGTACCTCCTTCACTATTTAGTGATGTAACATTACTATTCCAACCGTTCCAATCTGTATAAGCAATTTTCCATTTGTCTCCAACCTTTTTCATAATGAAAACATAAGATCCATTATAAGTGATCTTAGACAAATGTTCAGAAAATACCACGGCATTATCACTGAAATCTAAAACCGGCATTATATACCCCGGATTTATGAAAAATGGATTTCCGGCAAATTCAGCAACAATCTGACAATTAAGGCTTACAGTTGCATATCCTGGTCCTGCCTTGCTTATATTGACATTTTCTGTATGAGCTGACCATTTTGTTATATAACCATTTCCGTTGTTTTCATGGTTGTCATCATTAAACTGTGACATAATCATAGATTTATAATCGTCACGAGTCATACCATAAAACATTCTCTGCTGTCCCTTTTCATAAGTCCAGTACTTACTCATCAGCTCGTTGACAGCGATCTCTCTTTCATTTTTGTCCGATGCGCTTATCTTGAAATCAATATTCTGAAGATTTTCAGGAGTTACAGCAACATCTTCAATTTCTGAAATATACTCCTTTAGAGTCTGGGCAATCTGCGGCTTGTTCTTTTTGAATGAATTCATATCAAAGATAATATAAATTACAAACCCGATCAGTATCAGACCGGCAAGTACAAGACCTCTGTTCACTTTTTTTAAAAAGCGTTTCATTGATACATCTCCTTACTTGTAATGTGTGTACTATTTGTCATAGAACACTTAATGTAAAGATTATAGCACTAAATTTTATATTTGTCAAGTACTAAATTTTATTTTTCACATATTTTTATACGACAAAAAAGCCTGTCAATAATTTGACAGGCTTTGGTGCACCATCGGGGGCTCGAACCCAGGACCCACTGATTAAGAGTCAGTTGCTCTACCAACTGAGCTAATGGTGCATAATATGGCTCCCCAAGTTGGACTCGAACCAACGACCCTGCGGTTAACAGCCGCATGCT
>CAJUPO010000013.1 GCA_910588145.1 uncultured Oscillospiraceae bacterium
CGGGCTATTGGGTGGGAGGGCAATCCTCTCACTCAATTTTTTTCGGGAGGAAAGGGAATGGCATACGGGGCAAAGACATACACGCTGAAAGAAGAAACCACCGAGAGCGGCACAAGGTATTTTATCAGCTTTAAGGACGGGCAGGGGGAACATCATGAACTGGAAGTATCAGAACAACTCTTTTTTGAATTTCGGCAGATGGAAAGGAGGAACAGGAATCTTCAGCAATGGAATCAGCGGCACAGGGAGTTTAATGAGGTATGGGACGAAACCCTTTACAGACGTGCGTTGCGAGTGCCTAAAACGCTTGATGAAAGAATGATTGAAAAAGAGAAAAATGAAATATTTGTTAAAGCGGTTGCCCGACTGCCAGAGCTACAAAGGCGGCGTTTCCTGCTCTACTACGAGTATGATTTCAATTTTTATCAAATCGGTGAGATGGAGCATTGCACCGCTTCCGCTGTCCAGAAATCCGTTTCAGTTGCAAGGGAAAAGGTCAAGGCAGAAATGAGGAAGTATCTCCAACCTTGACGATTACCGCCCGAAAAAGAAATCCGCTTTTTATCGGCGTGGGGATGGCGGCATTACATACTCTCACTCTTTTTCGTGGGAGTAAATCTATTTTAGGAGGTCAACGCCTATGTGCAACAAAACCAAAGACACCGCCCGAAAGGAGGAATCCCATGCAGAAGCTTCAGACAGTGGGCGCAGACACGCTCATCTATGAGCCGCTTGAAAAGCCGTCTTTTGTGGTGGACGGTCTGATACCCACGGGCTTAACCCTGTTCTGCGGCTCACAGAAAATCGGCAAGAGCTGGCTCATGCTAAAGCTCTGCCTCTGCGTGTCGCAGGGAATCCCCTTGTGGGATATGCCCACACAGGAGGGCGATGTGCTTTACCTCTGTCTGGAGGACACGTTCTGCCGCATACAAGACAGGCTGTTCCATTTGACGGATGAAGCGAGCGGGCGGCTTCACTTTGCGGTGGCAAGCGACAAGCTGTCAGACGGTCTTATCGTGCAGTTGGAGGATTATCTGAAAGAATATCCCGACAGCAGGCTCATTGTCATTGACACCTTGCAGAAAATCCGCACCGCATCCAAAGACAACGCCTATGCAAGCGATTACGGGGACATCTCCCTTATCAAAGACTTTGCCGACAGGCACTCTCTGGCGGTCATTGTCGTACACCACATCCGAAAGCAGAATGACAGCGACGTGTTCAACAAAGTGTCTGGCACGACGGGATTGACGGGGAGTGCGGACGCAACCTTTGTTCTGGAACAGGAAAGCCGTGCGTCCAATGCCGCAAAGCTGTATGTGACGGGCAGGGACACGCCCTATCAGGAGTTTACGCTCCGCTTCCATGATTGCAGTTGGGAACTGGTGGAGCGGAAAGAGCAGGAACAGCTTGCAAAAGAAGCGATACCAGACGTTCTTTTTCGGTTAGTGGATTTCATGCAGGACAAAGGGGAATGGACGGGAACGGCAACGGAGCTGTTAGCCGCTATGGGGGAAACGGAAACCGTCCCCACGGTGATTACGAAATGGCTCAATGAATACCGCACCACATTTTTAAGTGAAAACCATATCTGCTACCAGTACAGCCGCAAAAAAGACGGCAGGCGGATTGCCCTTGCAAGGCAGTCGGGTGACAGCGGTGACGGTAATGACAGTGGTATTGGGATACCCCCTGCGGCTGTCATTGACGCCTAAAGCTATGTAAAATCGGCGGCTCTGCCCTGCGGGTGACAGCGGTGACGGTGGTGACAGTGATATTGGGATACCCCCGCCGCTGTCATCCCTGCAGGAGAACACCCCGTAAACGCAAAATGCAGGCGTGGGCATTACTCGTCCTTTTCGGCTCGTAAAGCCACCCCCGCGGTCAGAAAAATCCACTGATTTTTCCGACTGCGTTTACAGGGTGTAACACACTACACTTTGCCCTGCAAAGAGCCGTGTGCCAGACGTTCCCTCTGGACTCCCTGAAAGCAGGGCTTACGCCCTGCCCATCCTCTGCCTTGCGGCTTCGGATGGAAGAATGTGCGGTGACAGTCGGCGGCTCCCGTGGGGGTATCCCAAAAACACCGTCACCACCGTCACCAACCGTCACCCTTTGGGAGATTACCCGCCGAAGAAAGGAAGATTGACTATGCCCTATGCAATTTTACGTTTCCAGAAACGCAAGGCAGGCGGCGTTGCGGCTTGTGAACGCCACAACGAGCGGAAGAAAGAAGCCTATAAAAGCAACCCAGACATTGACGTGGGACGCTCCAAAGATAACTACCATCTTGTGAACCCGCCCCGCTACACCTATAAGAAAGAGATAAACCAAATGGTAAAAGAAGCAGGCTGTAAGGTAAGGAAAGACAGCGTGATGATGGTGGAAACGCTCATCACCGCTTCGCCCGAATTTATGAACAGCTTACCGCCCGAAGAACAAAAAGCCTATTTCCAGACGGCTCTTGACTTCATTTCGGAGCGTGTGGGGAAGAAAAATATCCTCTCCGCAGTTGTCCATATGGACGAAAGAACGCCCCATATGCACCTGTGCTTTGTGCCGCTTACGCCCGACAACAAGCTGTCAGCGAAGTCCATTTTAGGCAACCAAAAGAGCCTTTCCGAGTGGCAGACCGCCTACCATGAGCGGATGTCCGAACGGTGGAATCAGCTTGAACGGGGGCAGTCCTCAATGGAAACGAAGCGCAAGCATATCCCCACATGGCTCTATAAACTAGGCGGCAGGCTGGATAAACAGTATGCAGAAATCGTGTCTGCCCTCTCCGACATCAACGCCTTTAATGCAGGGAAGAAGCGTGACAAGGCTCTGGAACTGATTGCGGCATGGCTCCCAGACGTGGAGAAATTCTCTAAGGAAATCGGGAAACAGCAAGTGTATATCGACAGCTTGAAAGAGAGAATCGGGCAGGAATCCGACTATGCGGGGCGTATGCGTGATGAAAAGTACGAACAGGAATTAAAGGTACAGAAAGCCAACCAGAGGATATTTGAATTGCAGAAAACCAATCAGCAGATGGAAAGGTTATTGAAAAAAATACCGCCAGAAGTATTAGAAGAATTGCAGAAAAGCAATCGGAATAGAGCGAAAGAAAGGTAGGAATGTGAATGAAGAAACAGGATTTTAAGGTATTAAAGACCGCAGATTTATATCCGTTTCCCGATAACCCGTTTCATGTAGTGGAGGACGAAATGTTATCAGAATTAGCAGAGAGTATCAAAGAGTTTGGAATCGTAACGCCGATAATCACACGCCCGAAAGAGGACGGGAACGGCTATGAAATCATTGCGGGACAGCGGCGTGTCCGTGCTTCGGAGCTTGCAGGGATAAACACAATCCCCGCTTTTGTCCTGCCCTTAGACCGTGACCGAGCCATCATCACCCTTGTGGACAGCAATTTACAGCGTGAAAATATCCTGCCATCGGAGCGGGCGTTTGCCTACAAGATGAAATCCGAAGCCATGAAGCGGCAGGGTTTCCGCACGGATTTAACCTCGTCACAAGTTGGGACGAAGTTGCGGACGGACGATAAGGTGGCGCAGGGCTTCGGCGTTGGCAGGATGACCGTGCAGAGATTTATCCGATTGACGGAGCTGATACCGCCGATTTTGCAGATGGTGGACGAGGGGAAAATCGCCCTCACGCCTGCGGTGGAGCTGTCCTTTTTGAAGAAAGACGAGCAGGAAAACCTTTTCGCCACGATGGAAAGTGAAGAAGCAACGCCCTCACTCTCACAGGCACAGCGGATGAAAACATTAAGCCAGAGCGGGCGGCTTGACATGGATATGATATTTTCCATTATGACCGAGGAAAAGGGAAACCAGAAAGAAACTCTGAAAATCAACACAAGCAAGCTGAAAAAATATTTTCCGAAGAACACAACGCCGAAGCAGATGGAGGACGCCATCATCAAACTGTTAGAGCGTGAATTGCAGAGGAAACGGAACAGGGACAGCCGCTAATCTTTTCTTTTCGGGAGGTAAATATAAAGCATTGTGAGAAAAAAGACAGCCAAATAAGACAGAGAGTTGAGGTAGGAAATGAAAGAAATCCAGTATGAGATTGTAAAGGAAATCGCCGTGCTGTCGGCAAGCGACAGCGGCTACACAAAGGAAATCAACTTGATTTCATGGAACGGGAAAGAGCCGAAGTATGACATCCGCAGCTTTTCCCCCAACCGTGAGAAGTGCGGAAAGGGAATCACGTTGACCGCTGATGAAGCGGCGGCTCTCCTTAAAGCATTGCAGGAAGAATTGAACAGCGGGGATTGATTGTGTCTGATTGGCAGGGCGGGGGCGTTTTCAGACACTCCCCTGCCCTGTCTGGAAAGGAAGATTTGAGTATGGGCGAGGATAAGAAAGCGAACAAAAAGAGAAAGCGCATTGTGGCAAAACAGCCAGTGCAGATGATTGTCAGCCGTGAATATGTCGGCACACAGACTGTTGCCGAAGCGTTTATCCCGATTATCTCCGAGGATATTCGCAGGACGATAGCCGAGGGTGACACCTTCGACAATGAGGGTATATCCGCTTAGAATGTACGCAATGGAACATGAAAACAGTTAGGGCAGATACGGAGGTTTTACAGTATGGCAGGAATCAAAGAAGAAAAGAAAATCTATTTAGTCGGCATTTACTGCCGCCTATCGAAAGACGATGGCACGGAAAACGAGAGTGCGAGCATTGCCACGCAGAAATCCATCCTCACGGATTATGTGAAAAAGCAGGGCTGGCACTTAGCAAAAACGTATGTGGACGACGGTTATTCTGGTACGAATTTCCAAAGACCGAGCTTCCAGAACATGATTAAGGACATTGAAAACGGACGGATAAACTGCGTGATTACGAAAGATTTATCACGTTTAGGGAGGAATTACCTTGACTGCGGCTTATATCTGGAAGTCTTTTTCCCAGAGCATAATGTGAGGTATATAGCGGTCAATGACGGCGTGGATACCTTGAATAAATCGGCGATGGACATCACCCCATTCCGCAATATCCTAAACGAAATGTATTCTGCCGATGTGTCGGTCAAGATAAAATCGGCGTACCGAGCGAGGTTTCAGCAGGGGAAATTCATGGGGACGTATGCACCCTATGGATATATCAAAGACCCTGCCGACCACAACCATCTGCTGATTGACGATAAGGTGGCGCACGTTGTAAGGGAGATATTTGACCTTGCATTGGCGGGAAACGGACTTGGAAAAATCCGCAAGCACATCAACAGCCAGCACGTTTTACGCCCTGCCGCTTATGCGGCGGAGCAGGGGGCGGCAGGCTATGAGAGATACTTTGAGGACAACGAAGAAAAACGTTATATCTGGAGTGAGAACAGCTTGAGGAATATTTTAAGAAGCCCGATATATGCGGGGAACCTTGCAGGCTACAAGCGGATTGCCGCCAATATGAAAAGCAAGAAAAGACCGTCCAAGCTGCCAGAAGAATGGGAAGTGATACCCGACACCCATGAGGGCATAGTCACACAAGAAGAATTTGATACTGTCCAACAGCTTATGACGAGCCGCAGACGGGAAAAGAATAAGGGTGACTTTGAGAATATTTTTTCAGGCGTTATCAAGTGTGCGGACTGCGGCTATGCTTTGCGGGCGATGAGCGCAAACAGGAGGAAACGCCCCGACATCATCGACTGCGTACAATATACCTGTAATAATTATGGCAGGTATGGCAACGTCATGTGTACCGCACACGCCATTGAAGCGAGGGATTTATTCAACGCCGTCCTTGCCGACATCAACCGTTTTGCGGATATGGCGGTGAATGACGAGCGGGCGGTGAGGGCGATTGAAAAGCGGCTCACGGAAACAGACCAGAGCAAGGCAAAGGCAATGGAGAAAGAACGGAAGAAGCTGAACAAACGCCTTGCGGAGCTTGACAGGCTGTTTTCCTCTCTCTATGAGGATAAGGTCATGGAGCGTATCACCGAGCGGAATTTTGAGATGATGTCGGGGAAATACCAGAAAGAACAGCTTGAAATCGAAGCACGGTTGAGGGAAGTAACGGAAACGCTCAACGAAAGCTATGAGAAATCGCAGGGAATCCGTGACTTCCTCTCCCTTATCCGCAACTATCAAGGATTAAAGGAACTGGACGCAACAGTAATAAATGCACTGATAGACAAGATACTTGTTTCGGAACGTGAGAAGTCAGCAGACGGAACAGTGAAGCAGGAAATCAAGATTTACTATAAATTCATCGGCTTTGTCGGTGAATTACATATCACACCCACAAAACGGTGGACAGCATTACCGCCTAAGAATTGTATGGTGTGCGGCATTGAATACGTCCCCGGCTCTGCTATCTCAAAGTATTGCCCGATATGTGCGAAAAAGGTGCAGAGGGAGAAGTCAAACGAGAGCAAACGCAGGAGCAGGGAACAGAAAAGGATGGTATGTATTGAACTGTCCGCAAAGAATGACCGACTGACATGGAACAGCGCCGAGGGCGCTTGGTTAGACAGGGCAATACAAATAAAAAGGTACATTTGTACCGCTATGTTACTCAGGATACCTTTGACGCTTATCTTTTCCAGACCCTTGAAACTAAACAGCGGTTTATCAGTCAGATTATGACGAGCCGTTCCCCTGCCCGTGTCTGCGAGGACTTGGATCAGTCTGTTCTTGATTATGCTGAAATCAAAGCTCTTTGTACAGGCAATCCTCTTATACGTGAAAAAATGGAACTTGATACTGAAATATCTAAGCTCCAGGTCATTAAATCCGCTTTCCTCTCAGAGCACTACAAGCTTGAGGACATGATTCTTAAAACTATTCCCGAAAAGATTTCCCGTTATTCCTCTGCAATTTCTCTTATGAACAATGATTTGAAAATAGCCGAAAAAAATCCTTTTACAGATAATTCTAATGAAAACTTTCCTTCTATGACAATTGACGGAAAAGTTTTTGCAGACAGAGCTAATGCCGGCAAGGCTCTTAAATGTGCGGCTGTCAGCGCTATTAATGCCGATCCTGAAAATTTAACTAAAATCGGTGAATACAGAGGCTTTAATTTAATTGTATCCTTTGACCATCTTTCTCGGAAAGCATTGTTATATATTAAAGGTCATTCAAGCCACAAAATTGAATTAGGTTCAAGCGAAACAGGCAACATTACTAAAATTGATAATTCTATAAATAATATCAGCTCGCTTATTGATGAATATACCGATTCCATTGAACAGCTTAATTTTCAGCTTAATACAGCAAAAACCGAGCTTGAAAAGCCTTTTCCAATGGAACAAAAGCTCATGCAGATGATTACCCGCCAAACAGAGCTTACCGCACTTCTTAATATAGACAATAACGAAAATTCTCAGGAGGAACAGTCTATTTCTGAATTAAACGAAAAGCCGTCTATTCGCCGTGCTATTGATGATATTCAGAAAAAACAACATCCTATTTTACAGCATTCCTCTAAACCTCAGTCTATTTCTTTATAAATTCGCCATTGGCGAATTTTATGAAATTTACTAAAGGACGTGTTTTTGTGACATCAAGTAATTTTATTTCACCGATATTAAAATGGGCTGGCGGCAAACGTCAGCTCTTATCTGAAATTTTTCCATTGCTGCCTGAACATTTCACCACTTACTGTGAACCTTTTCTGGGCGGCGGTGCTGTTCTTTTTTCACTTCAACCTTCTACAGCAATTGTCAACGACATCAATACCGATTTAATTACTGCTTATAAGGTTATCCGTGACAATGTGGATTTATTGGTTGAATCCCTTAAAATGCACGTCAATACACCTGAATATTTTTATTCTGTCCGCAGTCTTGACAGAAACAAAACTGAGTATCAGGCATTATCAAAGATAGAACAGGCTTCAAGGCTTCTTTTTCTGAATAAAACCTGTTTCAACGGCTTATTCAGGGTTAATTCCTCCGGAGAGTTTAATTCTCCATACGGGTATTACAGGAATCCAAATTTTATTAATGAACCAACATTACGAGCTGTCAGCAATTACTTCAATACTAATAACATTGAATTTTATTGTGAAGATTTTTCTGAAACACTTCTACGGGTCAAAAAGGGCGGATTTGTTTACCTTGATCCACCCTATGATCCAGTTTCCGTAACAGCAGATTTTACAGGCTATAATAAGGGTGGATTCAACAAAAATGATCAAAATCGGCTTAAGCAATGCTGTGACAAGCTTTCTCAGCACAATATAAAATTTCTGTTATCAAATTCTGCTACGGAATTTATTATGGATTTATATCAAGAATACGATATATCTTTTGTAAAAGCAAAACGCATAATCAATGCGACAGCCCAAAAGCGTAATATCGCCATGGAAGTACTTATTAAAAATTATTAAGGAGGTTCATATGATTGATTTCATATATATCTTGATTTTGTTAGTCCTTTTGGGATTAGCAGCTGCTTTGTTCTTGAACAAAACAAATCATAAGGATTATGATTTAGAAGATATTCTAAAACAACAGGAGGAATTAAAATCAATGCTTGAATGCTTATCCAATGAGTATAGCTGTTCTGATTCTAAGTTTTATAATGAAAACCTTTTCCTTAAACATCAGAATGAAACGCTGACCGCTGAAAACACTGAACTAAAGAATATTATTTTAAAGCTTTCTTATGAAAATCAAAATAACGATACGCAGCTATAATAATTCGCCACTGGCGAATTATACAGTATATCACTTTCTTTGACATAATATTTCATGTGTGATATAATAATTATTGTCGGCTTCTTCCGTCAGGAAGGAGGTGAGTGTTTTGACAATTTTAATCTCATTCGTTCTTTCTGTTATGGCAAGTATAGTCGGTTACTATATTTGCAAGTGGATTGACAGGAAGTAGCCCGACAAATCCCAATAAAAAACTTCCCAGAGTTGCAGCTCTGGGAAGTTTTTGCGTTAAGTGCTTTGACTTAATCTCATTCGTGGTTATAATTATTATACACCACATACTTATTATTGTCAAGTGGTTTCAGTTAATTCGCCATTGGCGAATTAATAGACAGTATCATACTTCCTTTTGACATATTATTACATATATGCTATAATATAAATCAAGGCATACCTTAAACGGTAGGCGGTTGTTTCCTCCTTACGCCACAAGCTGATTAATCGTCCCCTTTTCGGGCAGGCGAAATAAGCCGGCAGGGAGGTGATAGTTATGGACATTGTTTACATAGTTCTTACTATCCTGCTTCTTGTTGCATTAAACGATGTAATTAAGAACATAAAAAAATAAACCGCCCCAGCTACCAACTTAAGCGGTTTATTAACTACTTATGAGGAAGCAACCGTCTATCAGTATGCCTCTTTTATATTTATATTATACCATATTTACAGTGTTTGTCAAGTATAATTCGCCATTGGCGAATTATTATATATACAACTAAACCTCCGGTTAACACCAGAGGTTTCATTGTGTAGAAAAAAATTCTTTCATTTTATTATTTTGGATTTCTCCAATGTCTATATTATATCATATTTCTACATTTTTGTAAATGATTTTATTTCTACTTCTTTCGACATTATTTTTTGACATAATTTTTAATGTATGGTATAATAAGGCTATTGTCGGCTTCTTCCGTCAGGAAGGAGGTGAACGCATGGAATATTTGATTACTTTTGTTATATCTGTTGTGGCTCGTGTAGCTGGTAACTACATAAGCAAGTGGTTAGACAGATTAAAGTCCGACAAGTAGCCCATTTTAAGTAAAAGAAAAACCAGAGGGGGCAACCTCTGGTTTTTCTTTGCGTGTACGCATGGATTCTGCTGATTACTTTTGTGGTTATATTCATTATACACTACATACTTATTATTGTCAAGTGGTTTCAGTTAATTCGCCATTGGCGAATTTTAAGATAAAGGACCTCCCCACATAACATATATTTCATAATTATTGTGTCCTAAATGCTTCCACTTTATTGTGAAATCCGAATATTTCTCAAAATCTTCACGAGTATATCCATACCATTCAATGGCTTCTTTACATGATGATTCCACTCTGAACATTGCTGATTTAGCCGCTTCTGAAGCTTTGCTATCATAACGAAATGGGTAATAACCATGTTGATTATAATAGTAATCCATATCTGAAATGTATATAGCAGGAACATTCCATGAATAATTCCATTCATTTACATCATCTTTAAAATAAACTCTCTCTTTAGGTATTCCGTATATTGCCGCCTTGTAGACTATACAGTCATTTACATATTTCTTTAATCCTGCTATTGTATTTGTGTTATAGTCCTTTTCCTTTGGCATATGCAGGGTCGGTCTTACAGGCTTCGGTTCCGGTGCAAATTCATTGGATTTTCTCGCTATCCATATGGCGTCAAATACATCAATCTGATTTTTCGGTGAGGACATATCTGATAAAAAGTATCTCAGGGTGTTTTCTTCTATCGGAAATTTAGGGTTCGATACTGTATATCTTGCTATATACACTGCGTCGAATACATCTATTTCATGATCCAAATTTGTATCGCCCTTTAATCCTATCTGCACTGCTATTTCCCTGGCATAACTTTCACCGTTATATGTTACAGTATACTTTGCTATATAGTCAAAGGTCTTGTTATCGTAGCTTGGAACATTATCATACTTTACTTCTGCTTCTTCTGTTACATCAATACCATCGTAGTAAACTACTATTCCTGTCTTGTCAAATTCCTTTTCATCGGAATAATAGAACCTCCTTGCATTGCTGTCACCTATCATTATTCCGGTTACGATCGGTTCGGTTGTTGTCACTTCTGGTTCAGTTGTTGTTTCAACCGTTGTTGATTCTGTAACATCCGTCACAATGACTTCCGTACTGGTTGTTTGGGTTTCTTCTTCAATTACTGCGGTAGTTTCAGTTTCTACTGATTCCGTTGTATCTTCCTCCGGAATTGTTGTTGTTACTGCTTGTTCTGTTACTTCCGGTATACTTTCACTTTCTTCTGCCGACACAGACATGGCTAACAGTATTGCACCTGCTATTACCGCACCTGCTAATAATTTAACCTTTCTCATATTTCATTCCCTCCAATTACCTTAGATTATATCATATATACCAGTTTTTGTCAATTAATAATACTTTTCCTGTCACTCTTGACTTTTTCTTTTTTTGTGTTATAATTATATATGAAAAAGGTGATTGCTATAAGCGGTTTCCCCAAAAATTTGTGTAAAAGAAACACTGCAACTTTTGAGGAGAAGGCAGTGTTTCTTTTTATTTATGTAAAAAGAACTTTACTTTTTCTTATGAAATATAAGATAGCAAAGAGAGATAACTCCTGTGAGCATTGTTACGAATTCAAATAATTCTGAAAATGTCACCATAGCTATCACCTCCCTTTTCAGGGAGAAACCGCCTTTTCGTTTATGCAATCACCTTACTTTGATTATACCATAAACGTTTATTTTTTGTCAAATAATATTTTTTATTTTTCCTGTTCTGTATTTTTTCATAGAATCCTGTATAAATTACACTTGATTTTTTAGTATCTTGTATTATAATTATACATAAGATTAAAAATCCACCTATTTTTCATGAAAAGAATCAGTGCTTTTGTCGCTGATTCTTTTTTTATTACAGATAACTTTCTAATGCTTTTTCTATCGTATCCAGTATTGTTTTAGGTTGTGTATCTTTGTCAAAGAACCTTTCATAAAATTCAGGCTTCAGCTTTATTGTACGGCTTTTCTTTTCATCAGGAATCAATATTGAATATATTTCTATTTCCATGCGTTCTATTTCAGGATTTTCATTAAAAACTGTTCTAAGCTGCCTTGCTTTTCTTATATCAACCTTAACCGCCATATTTCCGTCAGTATCTTTCAGAAGCTTATACAAAAGCTTTTGTCCTTCTTCCGGTATATATGACAGATCAACCGCTGCCCTGACTGACAGTTCTCTGCTGTCTACCCATGGCTTTAACTCAGGCACAAGCTTGCTGATCCGAATAAGACGAGCTGCCGTATCCTTTCCCAGTCCGTATTCCTTTCCTGCCTGTTCAAGCTTGCTTTCAGGCTTTCCCTCCATTACTGCAAGTTCCTGAGCTATTTCGCTTGCCTTTTCCTTTGAAAACAACTCTGAATGATATGCCGCTATTACTGCCGCCTGTTCCGTTATTTTTATTTCATTGAATCCTCTTTGAAGCAGATTGGTAAATGCTATATATATCTGCGCTTCATTCTCTGTAAGATTTTCTTTGATTATTGCCGGACAAGTTATCTTCCCTGCGTCCTGACTGCACCTGCAGCGGTTATTTCCTGCAAGTATTTCATACTTTCCAACTTCTTCTGGATCAGGACGTACTATTAACGGCTGCATTACTTGAGAAAATAAGAGAGATTTTAGCCAGAAGAAGTTATAAAAATAGAAGAATGAGGTGTATAAAATGTTGAATTTATTAGTGGGAATAATAATAGGCGGTAATTTAGGAGTATTTATAATGGCATTAATTAATGCCGGAGGACAGATTGATAAAGAAGAAGTAAGGCATAAATAAAATTGTTAAGGAGAGTATACTATGACAGCAAAAGAATAGAAAAGGTTGAAACAGCATTAAATTCGCCGTTTGGCAGGGTGAAACTGAAAATCAATGAATATAACATTGATATTGGAATTGTTCTTGATAAGCCTCTTAAATATTGCTATGCTGTATACATAGATGGCATATTTAAAGACAAGTGGTTATTGGAGGATTGTGAAATACGCAGAAGATTTTGTCAGAAGCATACTAAATCGCTGTTAAATGCTAAAGGAAAACAAAAACTTAAACGTGAAAGAAAAGAGATTAGAGAACAGGTAATAAAAAATACAACATATGAATGGTATGAACCTTACTTTAGTTCCTTCCGAACATTAAAAGCACATTTTATTAAGAATAATAATTCTATTGAATTGGTTTAATAACACTGCAAGAGCTTCCGCACAAGCAAGCATGCAGGATATGAATATTATATAACCCAATCTTTTTAGATAATACTTTATTCTTGTTTCCATATTAACTTTGAATCGGCATTCTTTACAAATGTACTTGTTTTTAAACTGTTTTAAATCATCTTCATTTCCACAGAATCTGCACATTTTATCAAAACTTTTCATTTTTAATACTCCTTTGCAAAATAATATAAAATATGTTAAAATATAACAAAAAGAAATGAGGCTTATTATGATAGATAATATTAAAAATTTTTTTAAGCTAAAACTACCTATTCCCATAATTTACACAATTATAATCATATTTTATTTAACTTTAATTGATAGTCAAGACAGTGATTATATTGTAGAATTTCTTATTTCCCACTTATTTCATTCATACAAAATATTAAAGTTTATTGACTTACTTACTGCAAATATTGTTAGGGTATTTTGGGTTATTCTTGCTTGTATAGATAATGATACTATAACTAAAGATAATGTTTATTTACATATTATTTTAAATAATTTTCGATCCTTAACATTATATATATCAGCCTTAAAATTATTTACTTATTTTTTAATTAACTATAAAACAGATATTTTTATTAACTTAAAAAAAATCCTAATAGTAATAATGGCAATTGCAGCTTTGTATATTATATTTAATTTTATATTAAAAAAGATTTATGGCAACAAATAATATAACTTCAAATATTCGCCTTAGTAAACTAAACTTAGGCTGTTCTGTTCCATACAATTCTTTTATACAGCTATCGCATAAAAAATAACTGCTTAACCTTACATTCCGATTTTCAATTAGATTAAAACACTTGTCACATAAATCACAGTTTTTTTTCATAATAATCTACTCCTAAATTACAGTTGCATTTCATTTTTATTTCTTTCATTTTGCCTTGCAATTTGAACCTGTTCAGTCTGCTGCTTTTCATCAGATTTTATTTCAAGAATTTCTTTAATATTTTCCTTTACAATATCGTATTCCTTAAGCTTTTTGTCGATATTTTTATTGTCGGCAATAAGCTTATTTTTCTGCTCTCTCAACCCCTTTATTTCATCTTCAAGCCTTTTGGTATGCGGCAGTACTCCGGAAGGTTCTGTTCTTTTCAGTTCTTCCACAGCTTCACGGAACATCATAAGTTCATCTTCAAACTTTCTGAAAAATTTGTCTTGAAAAACTGCCTTTTTATACCTATCATTTATTGGCTTGTACTCTCGGTAAATCCTCAGATATTTCAGCCTGTATGCCGTATGATTCATCTTCTTTTCAATGCTGTTTATCTGTTCATGATTCTGCATTTTTCTTGCCGAAAGCTCACTGTATTTCTTTAGAAATTCTTCCGCATTTTTGAATCCGTTTTCCTGAAGATAATTCAGTGTTTTAAATCCTTGCTTCAGGTTTTCTATAGTTCCCCATCGGTGCATTCCGTATAAATTGAATCGGTCTTCAGACAAGTCAAACAGACCTTTAATCCGGTTATCTGTTTCAAACATTTTTCTTGTTGTTTTACGGCTGAGACTTTCAGTTTTTCTCTGATTTACTCGGTCAATTCTTGTGCGAAGCTGGGCTTCTTCATAGTACCAGCCCAGCTTTTCCGCATAGATAAAATACTTCTGTCCGGGCATTTTAAATCCGAGACATTTTCCTGATTTTTTTACATAATCCTTATACTTAATTTCTATATCCTGCGCCTTGATTTTTACAAGAAAATCTTCAAAACTTTCTGAATTTTTAAGTGTGTTGTCAATGATATTTTTTAGCTTCTGCTTCCAACTCTGATTACACTGAACCATTTCCCATTCATAATGACTTGCACCTTTTCCCTTGGCATTTCTGATGACTGATAAGCCTCTTTCCGCTGTTATTTCATCGCTGTATTTTTTCATTTCTAACCATGCCGGAAAGCCTTTTCGATCATGTTCCCTTGAAAATGATTTTCCATTTTCAAAGTTCACCGAATTAATGATTATATGGTTATGAATACAAGCCTTATCAATATGAGTTGCTATTACAAATTCATACTTTCCGCCCAACATTCTTCTCATAGTTTCAAGACCAATTTCATGTGCCTGTTCTGCTGTTACTTCCCCTGCTTTGAATGACTGGATTGCATGAAATCCGAGCAATTTTACTTCTTCATTCATGGCTTGTCTTGTAAATTCAAACTCTTGTTCCGCAACCTTATAACTGCAATTTTCTGAGGAAATATATTCTCCGTTCAAAGTCTTTTCATGATTGCAAATGTAGTCTATTGATTTGCCCAATGTTGCCTTTATCGGGTGTATTGAAGTGTATGCCATTATATCACCTCCGGTTTGTATAATATTGACTTTTTTTACACTTTTATGAAAACCAAAAAGCAAAAGAATTTGTTATTCTACTAATCTGGAAATAATCTGTTTTTGAAGTTCCCATATTTCATTTTGTTTCTTCATTACGTCCTGAACATCAGACTTATATACTGCATTAGTTTCATTAATTCTCTTAGCTATCTGATTAATGTTAACACCGATTTTATGCAGATTATAGTTCAAGTTTTTTAACTCTGATAAGTCTTTAATTTCTATTTTTCCGTCTATCGCAATCTTGCGCAGATACGCACTTAAATTTGAAATTTTTGCAGCTTGCATTTTTGCATAAATAAACGATTTTTCTTCTTCTGAAACATAAAATTCTAACTTGTTTTTACGTATTCGTTTCTTTGCCATTTCATTGTCCTTTCTTGACTTTTCAACGGGGTTTGGGTTCTCCCAAAAAATTAATTTTTACCTAATTCAGCTTTGCTGATTCTGTGTAAAAATTGCCGAGTGTCCGGACACCGGCGTTCCTTGCTATCCAGCCCTCCATATTTTTTGAAAAACTCGCTTTTGAAAAAAATATGGATATACAGCACGTGTTCGTGCTGTCTTTTTTCAAAAAATCTCGGATTTTTTTATTCTGAAAAAAGAAAAAATCACATTGCAGAATCTGGAACCTCAATTTGATTTTAAATTATATACAGGGTTTTTTCATTTGTCAAGAGGGCAGTTTTTAAATTCTTTAGCAAAAATTATCTGCCAAAAATGAAAAAAAGTCTGAAATTACCGAAACTTTCCGGCAACCTCAGACTTTGTAAAATTATGCAATAAAAAATTTTTTTGCAGGGCAAAAAAATAAAGAACCCGTGTTAAATCACTGATTCTCTTATCATTGACTTTAAATTTGCTCTTGACAAAATTATTCCATTATGTTAAAATACAAAACAGAAAAAGCACACCCACAGAACGTAAATTGTCGCCAAACAGTTTACGTTCCATAATCAAAACAGATATACCAGTATCTGATTGACTTAGTGAGAATGCTATTAAAGCGTATGTACAAATACGTTTTCAATAGATTTTAATAAGCTCGTCAGATTCCCTCCAAGGATTTTTCTGATGGGCTTATTGCTTTTTCTAAACGAAAATTGAATATAAAACACAAGTCGCTGTTAAATCATTTTTCTTGCAGCCACTTGCGGATAACTCCGTTATCAGTTCAATATAGCTGTAAGTTGATGATTTTAGCATTTACGTTTGGTGACCCGTACCAGACTCGAACTGGTGTTGCCGCCGTGAGAGGGCGGAGTCTTAACCGCTTGACCAACGGGCCATTGGTGCACCATCGGGGGCTCGAACCCAGGACCCACTGATTAAGAGTCAGTTGCTCTACCAACTGAGCTAATGGTGCATAGCAATATTTCTTTAACGTTAACAATTATACCATAAAAGACATGAAATGTCAACATACGCATATTTATTTTTATATTTTAACCTTTGAAAATTAAAAAGCCGTTTTGGAAATCCATAAACGGCTTTTTATTATTATTTAGCACCTTTTCGTTTTAGTACAACTGCGAAAGTACGCACAAGAAGACTAAAATCCATTTTTATGCTTCTATTTTCTATGTATTCGATGTCAGATTCTACCCATTTGTCAAATTCCATATCGCTTCTGCCCTCACACTGACAAATGCAAGAAAGCCCGCCCTTTACAAGCAATCTGTCCATCTGCTCAGGAGTATAGAGAACTACTTCTCTTGGAAGCGGAGGACGAGGTCCTATTAATGACATATCACCTTTTAACACATTCCAAAGCTGCGGCAGTTCATCAATAGAAGTCTTTCTGAGAAAACCGCCTATTCTGGTTATTCTCGGATCATTTTCATTTTTAAACGCAAGACCGTCACACTCATTTTCCTTTTGAACTTCAGAGAACTTTTTTTCAGCGTCCTTGCACATAGATCTAAATTTATACATACGAAAAGGTTTGCCGTTTTCAGTAAGCCTTATCTGCGAAAAAAAGGGACTTTCCCTGTCATCAATAAAAATAATAAGTGAAATTATCAGCATAGGAATCAAAAGAATTAAAAGTGCTGTAAATGATATAATTATATCAATAACTCTTTTGAAGAATAAATAAACAATCCCGCCTGATGGTTTAACATTGCTGTGCTTAAGAGTTTCACTCACTCCTCCGCAAAGCAGACCAAGTGCACGGTTATCAAATTCAAGTATAGGATATTCAGTTATTCCTTTATTTTTCTTGAGTAAATCAAGTGTAACTTCTGTCATCATCTCTTCTGTTACTGCGCCTTCAGATGTTTTTGTTCTGTACTCAGCAACAATATTCATTCTGGTCATCATCTCCTCTGTCAAAGCTTAAAAAGCATATCCATATTTTCTCTATTATTCTTTATTATATGCTATTATTGAGGAAATGTCAAATAAAAAATTTTTTCCTTCCCAGTATAAAACCAGGAAGGAAAATAAATTACTCTGCACCGTCTTTTTTTATAACGGCTTTAATTGTTTTTAAGATAATTTTCAAATCCGTTGTAAGAGATCTTTCTTTTATGTACTGAATATCAAGATCAACCCATTCATCAAAGCCTATGTTGCTTCTGCCGGAGCACTGCCAGTAGCAAGTCAATCCGCTTTTAACATCAAGCCTGTGCATTTGATAGCTGCTGTATTGAGCAACTTCAGACGGCAGCGGCGGTCTTGGTCCTACAACGCTCATAGAGCCTGTAAGAATATTGATAAGCTGAGGAAGCTCGTCCATGGATGTTCGCCGGATAAATCTTCCGATACGAGTAATTCTCGGATCATTTTCAATTTTAAACACCGGACCATCCGCTTCGTTCAGTTCCCTTAACTCGGAAAGCTTTTCCTCAGCGTCCACACACATTGAGCGGAATTTAAACATTTTAAATTCCTTACCGTCTTTAGTAAGTCTTGTCTGAGCAAAAAACGGACTATGAAAATCCTGTAAAAAAACAGCCAGCGCAATAATAAGCATTATCGGACTAAAAATAATAAGCGCACACAATGAAGTTATAATATCAAAAGTTCTTTTTAAAGCTTCATAAGCTGGCTTACGTCTAACATGGATTTTATCAATATATACCGTTCTTGCACTTCTGGAATCATTTTGCTCACGATCTCTGACAGCAATATTTACTCTCAAAAAAACTCCTCCTATACTATTTTCTATCTGTCTTTATAAACATATTATATATTCAGTAACCGTTATTGTCAATTGAAAATATATACCATTCTACAGATAACTTATTTTTTTCTGCATTTTAGACAAATGATTTCACTGTTTAATAACACATCTATGTTCATATTTTTTAATATAATCTTCTATAAAGTAAAACATGTAATTTTCAGCTGGATTTTTAAAATATTATATGGTATAATAATGTAAAAGAAACTCATTTTTTCTAAGAAAAAGCCCTTACTTTGTTAAACCTTATTACTTTTATTCGGAGGCATAAATGAACATAAATTCTGATAATCCAACTAAAGCAATACTAATAGGAGTTGATACGGGAGAATACGACTGCACTCAGTCACTGAAAGAGCTTGAAGAACTTGCTGTGACAGCCGGTGCAGAAGTAATAGCTGCTGCCGAACAGAAAAGACCCTCATATGACAGCTCCACCTGTATAGGAAAAGGCAGACTCGAAGAAATTGCAGAAACCGTTAAAAATATGGATATAGAACTTGCTGTATTTGATCTGGAGCTAACAGCAAATCAAACTAAAAATATAGAAAATATTCTTGATATAAGAGTCATCGACCGTACCACTCTTATTCTTGATATATTTGCTCAGCGTGCCCTGACTAAAGAAGGACGCATTCAGGTTGAGCTTGCACAAAATAAATACCGGCTTGCACACCTCGCCGGACGCGGAATCGAGCTTTCAAGACTTGGCGGCGGTATAGGTACACGAGGTCCCGGTGAATCAAAGCTTGAAACAGACAAGCGCCATATCCATAGACGGATACACACCCTTGAAGAGGAATTGTCAAAGCTTGAAAAACGCAGAGAACTCCGACGGCACAGAAGAAAAAAGGACAACATTCTTTCCTGCGCTATAGTAGGTTATACAAACGTGGGAAAATCAACTCTGCTCAATGCCCTTACTGACGCCGGAGTACTGGCAGAAAATAAGCTTTTCGCAACTCTTGACATCACCTCAAGAATGATAATCCTGCCTGACGGCAGAAATGTAATGCTCACAGATACAGTCGGTCTTATTAGAAGACTTCCTCATAATCTTGTTGAAGCCTTTAAAAGTACTCTTGAAGAGGCAGCACAGGCAGATATTATACTAAATCTTATTGACATAAGCTCTGACGACGGTATGAATCAGGCTGAAGTTACAGAAAAGCTTCTTCATGAACTGGGGTGTGACGGAATCCCACGTATAAATGTACTCAATAAAGCAGATTTAATTTCTCCGGAAGAGGTCATTGCCGAAGATAAGCATACAGTTCTGATTTCAGCAAAAAATCATACCGGCTTTGAACGCCTTCTTCAGTGCATTTCAGAAAACCTGCCCGAAACAGCCAAAAGGGGGAAATTTTTAGTCCCCTACGATAAAGCGGCGCTGCTGAATAAAATCCGTGACGAGGGAAAAGTTTTTTCGGAGGAATATACTCCGGACGGAATACTGACAGACGCCCTTGTTGACCTAAAAATCTACCATATGGTAAGTGATTATAAACAATAATAAAGCAAAAAAGAACGCCTTTAGCTTTAGGCGTTCTTTTTATTATATAATTCTTATTTTCCGTAATATGCCAGCTTATAAAGCTCCTTTAGCTCCTCGATCTTAGGCAATCTGGGGTTTGCAGTAGTGCACTGATCGTCAAATGCCTTATATGCAAGATCCTCAAGAGAGTTTTCATAAACAGCCGGATCAATATAGGATCTGCCGTCTATTTCTCCTGCCTCTTTTATCGAAAGCGGAATATTCACCTTTTTCATAAGATTTCTTACTGCGTCAGCAAGAGCCTTTACTCCCTCTTCATCAGAAGCGTCCTGAGAAATGAATCCCATGGTTTTTGCAATTTCTGCATAACGTTCAGGCGCTATATAATGGTCATACTTAGGCCATGCCGCAAGCTTTGTCGGCGTATGCTGTCCGTTATATTCAATAACATGAGGAAGCAGATAAGCATTTGCAAGCCCATGAGGAATATGAAATTCACCGCCCAGCTTATGCGCCAAGGAATGATTTACTCCAAGGAAAGCATTGGTAAACGCCATACCTGCAATACATGAGGCATTGTGCATTTTTTCCCTTGCTTCCTTATCGGCTGTTTCATATGACTGAGGAAGATAACGGAATACCAGCTTTATCGCCTGAAGTGCAAGTGCGTCAGTATAATCGTTTGCAAGAACAGATACATAAGCTTCAATAGCGTGAGTGAGAACATCCAGTCCGGTAAAGGCAGTAGACGCCTTCGGAACAGTATAAACAAACTCAGGATCAATTATAGCTACATCAGGAGTCAGCTCATAATCCGCAAGAGGATACTTCATATTCTTGCTCCTGTCAGATATAACGGCAAAAGAAGTCACTTCCGAGCCTGTTCCCGAAGTTGTAGGAATAGAAACCATCTTAGCCTTTTTGCCCATTTTAGGGAACTTGTAAACTCTTTTGCGTATATCCATAAATTTCTGAGCCATACCTACAAAGTCAGCGTCAGGATTCTCATAGAACAGCCACATAGCTTTAGCAGCATCCATTGCCGAACCTCCGCCAAGGGCAATAATAACATCAGGTGCAAAGGAATCCATTATTTCTGTTCCCCGGCGAACTGTCAGTATATCCGGATCAGGTTCAACCTCGCTGAACAGTTCAATAACCGGTTTATTTGAATTTTTATTCAACTGATATATAACTCTGTCCACATATCCGTATTTAACCATGCCCGGATCGGCAATTATCATAACTCTGTGAATATCTTCCATTTTTGCAAGATACTGAACAGAACCAGGTTCAAAATAAATTTTTTCCGGAATCTTAAACCACTGCATATTCAATCTCCTTTTTGCAACCTTTTTCCTGTTTATAAGATTCTTTGCAGTAACATTTTCAGAAACAGAGTTCTTGCCATAAGAACCGCATCCCAAAGTAAGGGACGGAGCCATTGAATTGTATACGTCACCGATAGCCCCGAATGAAGCTGGAGAATTGACAACAACACGGCTTGCCTTCATAATCTCACCGTATCTGGTTATAAGTTCATCGTCTGATGAGTGGATAACGGCAGTATGCCCGGCGCCGTGTTTGAGCATTTCCTCGCACATTTCAAATGCAGTTTTTGTATCTTCAGCCTTTACCACTGCAAGAACCGGAGAAAGCTTTTCAAGCGCCAAAGGATATTCGTCTGCATTTGTTCCCCCAAGTTCAACGCAAAGAACCTTGGTTTCCTTTGGAATGCTTATACCTGCCTTTTCTGCAATCTGCCACGGATACTGTCCCACAACCCATGGCTGGACTGCCATTTTTTCAGTATTAATGACTACGTCCTGAATCTTCTGGATTTCATCAGGCTTTGCAAAATAACAGCCGTGATATTTCATAAAATCAACAGTTTCATCATAAATCTCTGCGTCAATTATTGCCGCTTGCTCTGAGGCACAAATCATTCCGTTGTCAAATGATTTAGAGAGTATAAGATCGTTTACTGCCTGTTTTATTTTAGCTGTTTTCTCAATATAGCAAGGAGTATTGCCTGGTCCTACGCCAAGGGCAGGCTTACCGGCTGAATAAGCAGCTTTTACCATTCCGGGACCGCCTGTTGCAAGAATTGTAGCAACGTCCGGATGATTCATAAGGAAGCCTGTTGCTTCAATTGACGGAACTTCAATCCACTGAACGCAGTTTTCGGGAGCACCTGCCGCTATCGCCGCATCTCTGACAATCTGCGCTGCACGTACAGAGCATTTCTGAGCGTTCGGATGGAATCCGAAAATAATCGGGTTTCTTGTTTTAGCGCATATGATTGCCTTAAACATAGTTGTAGAAGTCGGATTTGTGACCGGTGTTACGCCTGCAACAATTCCTACCGGTTCACCTATTTCAAGATATCCCTCATTTTCGTTATCCTCAATAACTCCTACTGTCTTCTCATATTTTACAGAGTGCCAAATATATTCGGTGGAAAAAATATTTTTTGTGACCTTATCTTCAAAAATACCCCTGCCTGTTTCTTCAACAGCCATTTTAGCAAGCTCTATCTGGGCAGAAAGACCTGCTAAGGACATTGCGTTTGTAATCTTATCCACCTGTTCCTGATCAAGCTTCATATACTCGTCAAGAGCCGTCTTTGCCTTTGCCACCAAATCATCGATCATAGCCTTTGCATCAAAATCAGCAGTTTTGTTCCCATTATCAGCCATAAATTCTCCTCCTAAAATATTATTAACAATATAAGCGCCGAACATTGTTAATTACTTAACAATGTTATTATAGCACTTTGTTAATTTTTTGTCAAGAAATTTCTAATACTTTACATAATAATTTTTGCCGCACATTGCGAAAATATGCCTTTTATATAAAAATATCAAAAACGGACACCTTTTATTAAAGATGTCCGGTAACTATAAATTTAATCCATGCAATCGGCAAGCCTGCCGTAAACAGCCAGAGCGTCCTCAATATGGTAAGGATCAGTCATATGCGATCCGTCCGCACCGGCAGTAACAAGGATATATTCCTTCTCATTAATTTCAGCAGCCGAAGCAAGGCAAAGTCCTGCCTCCTGAGTATAACCTGTTTTTCCCCCCAAAAGCTCAAACGGATAATAACCGTCCTCAACAAAGGAGAACATAGTGCTGTTAAGTACTATGCCGTAGGGATTGTACTGCGTTTCAGTATAGTAACTGTCTCTTGTAAAAATTCTTCTGAATTCAGAATTTTGAAGTGCATATCTCAGCAGGACAGAAATATCCTCTGCCGAAGAATAGTGATCATAGTTATGAAGCCCCGTACAATTTGTAAAATTAGTGTTGTCCATGCCCAGTTCTTCAGCCTTATCGTTCATAAGAGCGGCAAAGTCATATTCAGTACCGGAAATCATATCAGCAAGAGTAAGGCAGCATTCAGCTCCCGAGCTAAGTATCGCTCCATAAAGAAGATCCTCAACGGTTACTGTATCGTATGCTTCAAATCCTGCCGTAGATGCGTCCTCTGCCGCTATATACTCATATATATAGCCTGGTATCTGTACGCTGTAATCCAAATCGTCAAGATTTTCAAGAGCAACTATAACAGTCATAATTTTTGTAAGTGAAGCGGGATAAAATCTCTCATCACTGTTTTTCTCATATAAAATATTTCCCTCAATATCCGTAAGAAGTATATAATTGCTGTAAAGCTCATACTCGGAAAAGTCCAATTCCGGAGACGGTTCAGTGGCCGCCTCAGTAACATCAACAATCACATCTGCCGGAACAGCACTGTTTTCAGACGAGCTTCCATTACTTCTAACCTCTCCGATTGTTTTTTCGTCATTAAATTTAAATATAAAAAATATAACAAACACTGCCACAAGTATTACGATCAGCAGCGCAAAAGTATAACCTGAAGAGTTTTTTTCCTTCTTCATTTTAGGTTCTACACCTCGATTAGTTTATTGTTTATCTTTATTTTACCATTTAGTATAGCATTATGTCAAGCAGACATAAGAATTTGTTGTATTTTGTAGAAAAACAATAAATTTACGTTAAAAACATTAAAATATTATTGACATAATCACAAAAATTATTTATAATATAAATGTATAAAAATAAGGAGGTTAATATAATGATTAAAAAATGCAAGAAAATCGCTTCATTTTTCTGTGCTGCTGTTATGACGGTTTCCATGTGCACGTTTTCACTTCCTTCAAACGCCGAACCAGACGGTTCTAATGTAATTTTCCATGATGAGTGTGAAAATCTTGAACTTCTTAACGGCATGAAGGTATGGACATCTATTTACGAAAAGCAATGCCCGGGATATTCAGGTGAAGGATTTATTTATCTTGCCGGGGGCAGTGCGGCGTTTACAGTAGACGCTCCTGAAGACGGTATGTATGAAATCAAAACCCGTTATATTCAGATACTGGACGCTGACGCAAGACAGCAGACAATTAAAGTAAACGGAAAAAAGACAATGGTCGGTTTTCCTCATGCTGAATCCTGGACCGACATAAGCTTCGGTAAATTCAGACTGAACAAAGGCGAAAATGAAATCGAGATTCTGACAGAATACGGCTATGCCGCTTTGGATACAATTACTGTTGAAAAGGCTGTTCTACCTGAACTGAACATAGCGCCTGAACTTACTGACCCTAAGGCTACAAAGGAAACTCAGGGCCTTATGAATTATCTCTGCGATATGTACGGTAACCATATGCTTTCCGGTCAGCAGGAAATTTACGGAAACGGACATACTGAAGATCAGCCCGGCGGTTACAGCGGAGAATATCTTTTAGGCTATGAATCTGAATTTGAATGGATAAAGGACAATTTCGGCGCTTATCCTGCAATCAGAGGCTTTGATATGATGAACTACAATCCTATTTACGGATGGGACGACGGTACAACTGAACGTATCATTGAATGGGGTACTGAAAGAAACGGTATTCCTACTGTATGCTGGCATATAAACCTTCCGGTTGACTTCACAAGCTATGAAGTAGGAGAACTTGTTGACTGGTCCGAAGCAAGCTATAAGCCTAACAAGTCTTTCAGCGTTGCAAATGCAAGTGTTGAAGGCACTAAGGAATACGAATACACTATGCTGACTATTGATTGCCTGGCTCAGGAACTGCTGAAAGTTCAGGAAGCAGGCGTTCCGATACTTTTCAGACCATACCACGAAGCAGAAGGAAATCCTGGTGACGCATGGTTCTGGTGGGGTCAGGACGGTCCTGAAGCATATAAGAATTTATGGAAGCTTCTATACACAACACTTACAGAAAAGTATGATCTTCATAACCTTATCTGGATTTACAACAGCTACACATATGCTTCATCTCCGGAATGGTATCCTGGAGACGAATGGGTTGACATAGTTGGTTATGATAAATACAACTGCGTTTACAACAGAAACGACGGTCTTTCAAATTGTCCTAACGAGGACGCAATCTCCGGAACATTTTACGATCTGGTAGACCTTACAAATAACAAAAAGCTTGTAGCTATGACTGAAAACGATACTGTTCCAAGCCTTAAAAATATGGAAGTAGAAAAAGCAAATTGGCTCTGGTTCTGTATCTGGTATGACAACGGTTCTGATAACTTCCTGACCGGTGAAGACAAAAATAATTACGATACATTAAAGGAGATCTACACAAGCGATTACTGTATCACTCTTGACGAGCTTCCCGACTGGAAAAATTATGAGTATCAGGGTTCAGCTGAACCAGATATAATCCCTGGAGATTTAAACAATGACAAAACTGTCAATGTATTTGACTCAATCCTTATGAAAAAGTTATTAATGAATACAGAAGAAGCTTCTGATGTTTTAGCCGCTTCACCTGAAGACGTTGACGGCGACGGAGTATGCACTGTGGCTGATCTCACACTTCTCAATGAATATCTGCTTGGTAAGAACGTAAATCTTACAACATATAAACCTGAAAATGTCTAATTAATCTTCTATATTTGAAAACCGCCGAAAGTAATTTTCTTTCGGCGGTTTTTTTATAACAGCAAAAGGGACTTATACTTAAGTATAAGTCCCTCATGCTTTATATGTATAACGTCACTGATTAAATATCATTTCTGATAATATCATCAAGGGTTTCTCTCTTAACAACTACCTTTGAGCCGCCGTCCTTTACAAATACAACAGCAGGCTTTCCAACCCTGTTATAGTTTGACGCCATTGAATAATTATACGCTCCGGTTGCGCAGACAGCTATAATATCTCCGGGAGCAGCTTCTTGAATAGACATACCTTCGCCTATTAAATCTCCGCTTTCACAGCACTTTCCGGCGATGGTCACTACGCTGTCTTTAGGCTGAGAAGCTTTATTTGCTACTAATGCGTCATATTTCGACTGATAAAGAGCATACCTCGGGTTATCAGTCATACCGCCGTCAACGGAAACATAAGTTCTGATTCCAGGAATATGCTTAACGCCGCCGCAGGTATAAAGGGTAATGCCGGCCGGACCAGCCATTGAACGTCCTGGTTCTATCAGAATAAATGGCTGTTCTATTCCGTATTCACTGCAAGTATCCGCAACAGCCGCTGAAACCTTTTCCATATAATTTTCATAAGGAACAGGATCGTCATTTTCAGTATACATAATACCGAAACCGCCTCCAAGATTCAGTTCTGAAACTGTAAAACCGGTTGATTTTTTTATATCTGCAATAAATTTAAGCATAACCTTAGCGGCCTCAACAAAAGGATCAATGTCAAAAATCTGAGAACCGATATGGCAATGAAGTCCCTTAAGATGAATATTTTTACAGCTTATTGCCTTATTAACCGCCTCCATAGCTTCTCCTGTTTCCAGAGCAAAGCCAAACTTGCTGTCAATCTGTCCTGTTCTTACAAAATCATGGGTATGTGCGTCGATTCCCGGCTTTATTCTGAACATTATATTTGCAACAGTTCCCTTTTCCTTAGAAATTCTGTCCAGTCTTTCAAGCTCAAAAATATTGTCAACAATAATTCTTCCCACTTTCATATCAACAGCATATTCAAGTTCTTCATCAGTCTTATTATTTCCGTGAAAACATATATTTTCGCAATCCGCACCTGCTTTTACAGCAGTATAAAGCTCGCCGATAGAAACGACGTCAAGTCCGATCCCCTCGTCCTTCATTACACGGCACATTTCTAAGCAGCAAAATGATTTGCTGGCATAGCAGACAAGACCCTTTCCGCCGTAAAATTTATCTATACTGTTTTTGAAGCTGCGGCAATGCTTTCTGATAAGCTCTTCGTCCATAACATACAGAGGCGTACCGTATTCCTTTGCCAGTTCAACTGTATCCACTCCGCCTATAGTCAGATTTCCTTTTTCATTAACATTCAGATTTTCAGATACAAACATTTTTCAACATTCCCTTCATTTTTCCGCCCAGGGTTTAGGATTCCTCCTGAGCCAGTTCTTCTATGATATTCCGTACTTCCTCAACGCCCTCAAAGGTCTGAGAAGAAAACGGTACAATGTGTATTTCATCAAAATACGGTATTTCCTCAGCAAAGGCTTCCATTCTCGCCTTTCTCTGCATTACCTTAAGCTTATCCGCTTTCGTCAGAATAATAACAAAAGGAAGTTCCGCATCGATAAGATAATTGATCATATGAAGATCGTCCGCCGACGGAGCATGGCGCATATCTATCAGCAGAAATACCAATCTCAGATCCCTGCCTGAGTTAAGGTAACCCTCAATAAGCTCTGACCAGCGGCGCTTCTCAGATTTTGCGACCTTAGCATAACCATATCCGGGAAGATCAACAAAGAAAACATTTTCCAGTCCGTAAAAATTAATCGTAGCAGTTTTCCCCGGAACAGAACTAACTCTTGCGAGGTTTTTTCGGTTAAATATTTTATTAATAAGTGTGGATTTTCCCACATTTGATCTTCCTGCAAAAGCTATTTCCATTCTGCTGCAAGCCGGAATCTGCGAAAATGTCCCGAAGGACGCATGAAATTCAGCTTTATTGTAATTCATTATCTACCTCCTGTCAAGGTCTGTACAGAGCCGTTTCAAGAACCTGTTCGATCCCGGAAGCGAAAACAAATTCAACTGATGATTTAACAGTTTCATCAACATCGTCAAAATCTCCCCTGTTAGCCTCAGGAATAACTACTGTTTTTATACCTGCCTTGTAAGCCGCCATAGTTTTTTCCCTCAGTCCGCCTATGGGAAGAACCTTTCCGTGAAGTGTTATTTCACCCGTCATAGCCACATCGCATCTTACAGGGATACCTGAAAGGGCTGACACAAGAGCAGTCGCCATTGTAACGCCGGCTGACGGACCGTCTTTAGGCACCGCACCCTCCGGAGCATGGATATGAATGTCACGGTTTTTATAAAACTCCTTGTCTATGCCGTATTTATCCGAAACGCTTCTTGCATAGCTTACTGCAAGCTTAGCGCTTTCCTTCATAACATCGCCCAGAGAACCGGTAATTTCAATATTTCCTTTTCCTTCAAGCACAAGTACTTCAAGAGGCATAAGCACTCCGCCTACGGAAGTCCATGCAAGTCCGTTAACAACGCCCACTTCATTTTTATCGCTTTTTTCATCGGACAAATATCTTTCATTGCCAAGATAATTTTTAATATTTGCAACAGTAAAGGATACCTTTGCAGTTTCTCCTGAAACAATTTCCTTAGCGGCTTTTCTGCAAAGTGATGCTGCAACTCTTTCAAGTCCTCTGACGCCTGCCTCTTTGGTATAATTATCAATCAGCTTATAGATAACAGCGTCATTGACCTTCATTTGAGAAGCATTAAGTCCGTGTTTTTTTATTTGTTTAGGAATAAGATGCTTTTTTGCGATAAAGAACTTTTCTTCTCTTGTATAGCTTGTAAGCTCTATAACTTCCATTCTGTCGAGCAGCGGACCCGGAATAGTATCTGTTGTATTGGCAGTTGTAACAAACATAACCTTGCTGAGATCAAATGGGATTTCCACATAATGATCCCTGAATTCCTTATTCTGTTCGCTGTCCAGAACCTCCAGCATAGCCGAGGCGGGATCGCCCCTAAAATCATTGCCCATCTTATCAATTTCATCAAAAAGTATAAGCGGGTTGCTGCTTCCAGCCTGCTTCATAGCATTCATAATACGGCCCGGCATAGCGCCCACATAAGTTTTACGATGGCCTCTTATATCAGATTCATCCCGAACGCCGCCCAATGAAACTCTAACATATTTTCTGCCCAGCGCTTTGGCGATTGATCTGCCGATTGAAGTCTTACCAACCCCCGGAGGTCCAACAAGACAAATAATCTGTCCGGTTACTTCTGACATCAGTCCATGTACGGCAATGCTTTCAAGGATTCTTTCCTTGACCTTTTTCATTCCATAATGTTCCTTATCAAGGATCTTAGCGGCTTTATTTATATTCAGCTTTATTTTGTCACTTTTATTCCACGGAAGCTCAGTTACAGTATCAAGATAGTTGCGGATCACAAATGCTTCCTGTGAAGACGGCGGCATTTTAAGAAGTCTTTCTGCTTCCTTTATGAGCTTTTCGGTATTCTCATGGGACAAATTCATTTCAAAGATTTTGTCAATATATTCAAAAGTTTCGTCCTGTGATTCATCTTCACCGAGCTGTGATGATATCACCCGCATCTGTTCACGGAGGTAGTATTCACGCTGACTCTTATCAACATTTTCCTTAACTTCATCATGAATACGCTTTTCAAGTTCAAGTATCTCTACTTCTCTCATCATACATCCATACAGAAGTCCCAGTCTTTTCAATATATCAGACTCTTCAAGAAGCTTTTGACGGTCTCCGAAATCCAGATTAATATTATAGGTTACATTTTCAAAGACCTTATAAGGATCATTCTGACCCATTACAGAGCCAATGAGTTCTCTCGGCATACGCGGAACAAGAGCGGCATATTGTTCAAATATTTCCTTTACAGAACGTGACGCTGCCGCAAGTTCAATTTCGTCATGCTCTGCACGGCTGTAATCCGGAAGCTTCTTAACAGAGCACTTAAGCATTCCATCACTATTTATTAAATCTGTAATCCTTGCACGGCTTATACCCTCAACAAGCACACGCAAAATATTATCAGGAGTTTTAAGAGTTTGTTTGATTTCTGCTATTACACCGATTTTAAAAAGATCTGTTTTTGCAGGCTCATCCACGAAAATATCCTTCTGAGCTGTCAGAAAAACCATTCTGTCACCCTTGAGAGCCTCTTCAACAGCCTTGACTGATATTTCCCTTGCTACGTCAAAATGCATTACAAGCTTCGGAAAGCACACAAGCCCCCTCATTGCAATTACTGGTATCATCTTAATATTTTTGCTGTTTTCTTCCATATCTTATTTAATTTAAATATCCACCTGTCATGCAATATGGATACTCTCTCCTTCCAAGTTTTAAGAATCCGATTTTCCGGAATACAGTTTACATCAATATTATATAACAGTACACTTTATTATATCCTATTTCTTCATTTTTTGCAAGTGCAATATAGTTTATTTATTAAATTTTCCCATTAATTGACCGGCTGAAACAAAACACATATCAAAATATTGATAAATCAGAAAAAATATATTATAATATAAAAAAAGAAAAAATGAGAAAGGATTCAGCTTATGGATGGCTTTACAGAATTTCTCGGAGAATTTGCCGGAAGACTTTCCGCTTTCAAAGAGATAATCACTGCTTCAGCTCTTATAATCATTGATATATGCGCACTTGTCATTATATGCTTCTGTTCAAAGGAAAAAAAGAATGTTCAGAAGCAATGGAGCAAATCCGCAAGGCATATGGTTCTGACGGACGCTGAACAGAAATTTATGTTCACTTTAAATGCAAAGGAAATTCTTATGGGACGTCATATATCCGTTGACCTTCGTTTTCCCGACCTTTCCGTTTCAAGATACCATGCACTGCTTACATTGGATAACGGAATATGGACCCTAAAGGATCTCGATTCTAAATCAGGTACATATGTAAACGGTCAGAAAATCAACGCAAAGCAGCTTCACCCAAATGACGAAATCAGAATCGGGAAAAAAATTCTATATTTAAGGAGGATGCGCCCAAATGTACAATAACGGTCTTTCCTACGCCGGAATAAGTCTGCTGTCGCTGCTTACTCATATATCAATGCTTGCAATAGTTTTTGCTAAAGGTAACTACGACAGCGTTCTCGCTCCTCTTATATTGTCAGCAGCCGTTCTTGTTTCAGATATAGTCTACTTTTTCATACTGAAATTTCTGAAACAGAATACATATACAATAGATATTCTGATGATAACAATTCTTAATATGAGTTTAATATTTCAGTCTTGTTTCGGAAAAGTCAGCTTTGATTTCAAGCATTTTATTTTCTGCATTCTTGCTGTTGTCTGTATGCAGGCCGGATTCATTCTAACCCGAAATTATGAATTCATAGAAAAGCATAAATATATTTTCTACGGAGCGGCAGGATTTATTATTTTAAGCATACTTCTTCTGACCGGAAGCCGGGGTATGTGGATTGATCTGGGATTCATTACAATTCAGCCGTCTGAATTTCTAAAACCGGTCTTTGTAATAATATGTGCAACATCACTGGCGGCACAGCAGAAAAAGAAAAAAATTCTCGGCATAAAGGTTGTATACGATAATCTTATAATCCTCGGTGTTACCGGCGCTATACTGCTATTGCAGTGGTGGTGCAGAGATCTGGGAAGCCTTCCGACCTTTATGGCGGTTGCCGCCTGCGCCTTCATTATGCGTATATGCTATCCTAAAGCAAAGCTCTCAAAAAAACTTATTATAGGAATTTGCACTGCCGGACTTGCAGCGCTTGCAGTTGCCCTGAGATTTGCCCCTTCCTATGTTCAGGACCGTCTTAAGGTCGACATCTGGAGTGACCCTACAGGAAACGGCTGGCAGCAGTGCCAGGCTCTGATAGCCATTGCCGAGGGCGGCTGGTTCGGAAAAGGACCGGGACACGGCAGACTATATAAAGTTCCTGCGGCTGACACCGACATAATCTTTTCAACAATAAGCGAAGAATGGGGTCTTCTCGCCGCTCTGCTTGCGGTATTTATGCTTATGCTTATAATCGTAACGGCCCTTATAAACACTCCCCGTTCATACTATCACACTACTCTGACAACAGGGGTTGCCGCAGTATTTATAGCACAGTCAGCGCTTAATATTTTCGGCTCCTGCAATATGATCCCCTTTACGGGAGTTACTATTCCCTTCATTTCAAAGGGAGGAAGCTCAATGCTGGCCTGCGGATTTATGATAGGCTTCCTTAAAGCCGGACAGTCGGCGCTGTTCCCGATTCCCCAAAAGCCGGATAAGCTGCGACAAAATAGGAGGTCAGTATGAAAAGTTTAAAAAGAGGCAGCCGCCTTATCACTCTTATGCTGCTGCTTTTTCTTGTTGGAATGGGTATCCTGATAGCAAAGATTCAATCTGAGGCCGCATTCTATATCAGCAATTCAGGTTCAAGAAACCTGGGATTTGTTTATGACTGCAACGGCGATATACTGTTTGACGATAACGCTGAGGACGGTGATTATCCCGCCGGATATTTTAAAGACGTTGGAAACCTTATCGGCGACGCAAGCGGTCAGATGACAAATACGCTTGTTGCAAACAATATGGAATATCTAAGCAATTACAGCTTTACTTCGGGTATTACTGCAAAGGGCGGAAAGGCCGCAATATATTCTACTCTTAATCATTCTGCTAATGAGGCGGTATATTCTTCATTCGGAAGCAAAAACGGCTGTGCAATTGCTTATAACTATAAAACCGGAGAAATCCTTGTTTGCGTCAGCCGCCCGTCTGTCGATCCAATAACAGGATATGCTGATCTTGAAGACGGAAGTCTGCTCTGCAAGCCTTTTTATAAAACTGTTCCGGGTTCAACCCAAAAAATATCCACACTTACCGCTGGAATTGAAACCATGGGTATAGATAAGCTTATGAGCAAATCTTTTACCTGCGACGGAACCTATGTCAATAAAACCGGCAAGGATATCCACTGCCATAATCAATACGGACATGGTACTCAGAATATTGCCGAGGCTTTTGCCAATAGCTGTAATCCGTTTTTTGCTCAGCTTGTAGAAGACTATGACTGGAGCCTTGATGACATAATAAATGTATATACGCAGATGGGCTATGCCGTTAACGGTGCTGAAAACAGGTACTATTCAATAGACGGAATAACCTGCGCAAGGGCTTCAACTGATCTTGAAAATAAAAACGAGTTTAATACCCAGTGGAGCTGTATAGGTCAGGGCACAAGCATGGTAAGTCCCTGCCAGCTAATGATGTGGCAGAGCGCCGTTGCTAATAAAACAGGAAAGGCTACTATGCCGTATCTTATCGACCATGTAACGAATGTTAACGGCAGAACAGTAAAATCCGCTGAAACTGCTTATTCTGAAAAGCTTTTCAGTGCAGATACAGCTGCGGAAGTCAAAAAAATCATGCTTGAAAACGGTGAAAATTATACAGGTAAAATTCCAGGTTACACTCTCGGAATAAAAAGCGGTACCGCTCAGGTAAAGAACGGAGACGAAGAAAATTCCCTGCTGACAGGATTCGTTGACGATGATGATTTTCCGATTGCATTTGCAATTCTGATTGAAAACAAAAACGATTATGACGTAACAACCGAAGCTGTTGCAAATGAAATACTTTCAAGCCTTAGCTGATTTAATTATAAGGAGCTGTAAATTATGAAATATGACATTGCTGTTTTCGATATGGACGGTACAATTCTTAATACACTTGAAGATTTGGCGGACAGTCTTAATTATGCTCTAAGATGCTCGGATTTTCCCGAACGAACTATTGATGAGGTACGTCAGTTTGTAGGAAACGGAATAAGAAAGCTTATTGAACGGGGTGTTCCGGCGGGAACAGAAACATCTGCCGTCGACAAGGTTCACAGCGATTTTACCAAACACTATAAGGTTCATTGCTATGATAAAACCAAACCCTATGACGGAATCAACGCATTATTGGATAATCTAAAAAAAGCGGGCTGCAAAACAGCAGTAATATCCAATAAGGCTGACTACGCTGTCCAGGAACTTTGTATAAAGTTTTTTGAGGGAAAATTTGACTTTGCTGCGGGTGAAAAACCTGGAATTGCCAAAAAGCCTTCTCCCGACTCTCTTAACGATATTCTTGAAAAAATGAACATTTCTCATAACAGAGCTGTTTATATAGGCGACTCAGACGTGGATGTTCAAACAGCTAAGAATGCCGGAACAGACGGCATATTCGTTGAATGGGGCTTTCGTGACAAAGATTTTCTTAAGAAAAACGGCGCAGAAGTTATAGTATCTTCAACAGAAGAAATTGAAAAGTTAATTTTATCATAATTAATAAATTATTCTCCGGTATTTTCTGCCGGAGAATTTTTTTAATATGCTGTTTTAATACTTCTTACGCTTTACATGCATTTTATTTCAGTTGACAAAACACAAGAATTTTGATATAATTTTTTATAAGTTTTAGGCTATTATGTGTAAATTTTACGAAAAAGAGGATAAACTCATATGGAATTTGATTTAAAAAAGATTGATGATATTATCAATAGCTGCGGATGCGAACAAAAACACCTTATAACCGTTCTCCAGCATATTCAATCCGATCTTCATTATCTGCCGAAGGAGATTCTTGAATACATATCCGAAAAAATGGACATCAGCATAGCAAAAGTATTTTCAGTAGCAACCTTTTACGAAAACTTTTCACTTGATCCAAAAGGAAAATACGTTATAAAAATCTGCGACGGAACAGCCTGTCATGTAAGAAAATCCATTCCTATCCTTGAAAGAGTACGGAAAATACTCATGCTGGATGAAAACAAATCCACAACCGATGATATGATGTTTACAGTTGAAACGGTTTCATGCCTCGGCGCCTGCGGACTTGCCCCTGTTATCACCGTAAACGACAAGGTGCATCCGGCAATGACTCCTGACAAAGCTGAGGAACTTATAAACGAAATTAAGGAGGCTGAGGCGTCATGCTGAAAAACAGAAACGAACTTATAGAACTGCGTGAAAAATGCAGAATGGCTCTTGATTCCCAGACGCTGAAAGTGCTGATATGTGCCGGTACAGGCTGTGTAGCCGGAGGAAGCATAGACGTTTACAACCGATTTATCGAGCTTTGCAGCGAGCACAATCTGCCGGTTAGCATTAAGCTTGAGGAAGAGGTGGACCATAGTTCAATTGGGATTAAGAAAAGCGGATGCCACGGCTTCTGCGAAATGGGACCTCTGGTTAAAATAGAGCCTATGGGCTGGCTCTATCTTAAGGTTCAGGTATCCGACTGCGAGGAAATCGTTGAAAAGACATTTATAAAGGGAGAACCTGTTGAACGTCTTTTTTATCATGATAACGATAAGGTTTATAAAAAACAGTTTGATATTCCTTTTTACAAAAAGCAAACTCGTGTGGTACTCGATAAATGCGGTCAGATTGACGCTGACTCCATAAAAGAATACATAGCCGAGGGCGGTTATATGGCGCTGGAAAAAGCTTTGTTTGACATGAACGGTGAAGAAATCTGCGACATGATAGATAAGTCTTCACTCCGCGGAAGAGGCGGCGGCGGATTTCCAGCCGGAAAAAAGTGGCGTCAGGTACGCAGCCAGACGGAAACTGAACGCTATGTAGTCTGCAACGGCGATGAAGGAGATCCGGGCGCTTTTATGGACAGAAGCATTATGGAAGGCAACTCCCATAGAATGCTTGAAGGCATGATTATTGCCGGTATCGCAGCCGGAGCTCATGAAGGCTACATATATGTAAGAGCTGAATATCCCCTTGCTGTAAAGCGTTTGTATCACTCAATTGAAGAAGCTGAAAAAATGGGAATACTCGGCGACAACATCCTAGGAACAGATTTTTCATTCCATATTCATATAAATCAGGGCGCCGGAGCATTTGTCTGCGGAGAAGGCAGCGCTCTTACCGCTTCAATCGAAGGCGACAGAGGTATGCCTCGTGTAAAGCCGCCCCGTACTGTTGAAGCCGGACTGTTCGGTAAGCCTACTGTACTCAATAATGTTGAAACCTATGCAAACGTTCCGCTTATTATCATGAACGGAGTGGAATGGTACTGTTCTACCGGAACTGAAACAAGTCCCGGAACAAAAGCATTCGCCATCACCGGCAATGTAAAGAATACCGGTCTAATTGAAGTACCCATGGGTACAACGCTTCGTGAAGTAGTATTTGACATTGGCGGCGGAATTAAGAACAACGAAAAATTCAAGGCCGTTCAGATCGGAGGTCCCTCAGGAGGCTGTCTTACATTCAACGAAAAATATGACGACTATATGCTTGATTTTGATTCCCTGAAAAAAGTCGGCGCTATGATAGGTTCCGGCGGGCTTGTTGTTATGGATGACCATACCTGCATGGTGGAAGTTGCAAGATTTTTCATGAACTTTACCCAGAATGAATCCTGCGGAAAATGCGTTCCCTGCCGAGAGGGCACAAAAAGAATGCTTGAAATTCTTGAAAAAATCGTTGCAGGAAACGGAAGTATGGAAGACTTGGATCTTTTAGAGGAAATTGCAAACACCGTTTCAAATACAGCCCTCTGCGGATTGGGCAAAACTGCCGCAAATCCTGTACTGTCTACCCTAAAGTACTTTAAGGATGAGTACATTGCCCATGTAAGGGATAAAAAATGTCCGGCAGGAGTTTGTACCGCCCTTAAAACATATAAGATAGACGAAAATCTTTGCAAGGGCTGCTCATTATGCTCAAGAAAATGTCCGGTAGGAGCAATCAGCGGACAGATAAAAAGTCCGTTTAAAATTGATCCTTCAGTTTGTATAAAATGCGGAGCCTGCCAGGACAGCTGTAAATTTAATGCCGTATATTGTGAATAGGAGAAGCAAAATGGGATATATGTATATAGACGGCATGAAAATTGCCTTTGATAAAGAAAAGAATGTACTTGAAGTAGTTCGAAAAGCCGGTATAGAACTTCCGACGCTTTGCTATTACTCTGAACTGTCCACATACGGCGCCTGCCGTATGTGCATGGTCGAAAATGAACGTGGAAGACTGGAAGCCGCTTGTTCAACTATACCACGGGACGGTATGAAAATAAAAACAAATACTCCGGCTCTTATAAAGCACCGAAGAATGATTATTGAACTTCTTCTTTCGGCACACTGCCGTGACTGCACGACTTGTCACAAGAACGGATCATGCCGTTTGCAGGAGCTTGCTTTCCGCTACGGAGTCAAACAGGTTAGATTCAAGGATCACAGGGATGAAATGCAAATTGATTCAAGCAGTACAAGTCTTATTCGTGATCCTAACAAATGTATACTCTGCGGCGACTGCGTGCGTGTATGCCGTGAAAAGCAGGGGCTTGGCATTCTGGATTTTGCTTATCGGGGTTCTAAAATGAAGGTTATGCCTGCTTTTGACAGAGCCTTGGCAGAAACAGACTGCGTAAACTGCGGACAGTGTGCTGCCGTATGTCCTACCGGAGCAATCACTGTGAAGGATGAAACTGACCGTATGTGGGAATATCTGAATGATCCTAAGAAAATGGTTGTCGTACAGATTGCACCGGCTGTGAGAGTAGCTCTGGGCGATGAGTTTGGAATCGAACACGGAGAAAACGTAATGGGAATGGCTGTTAAGGCTCTGAAAATGCTGGGCGTTGACAAGGTATTTGATACGGTGGTAGGCGCTGATCTGACAGTTGTCGAAGAATCCCGTGAATTTGCTGAAAGACTGCAAAACGGCGGTCCGTTCCCAATGTTTACCTCATGCTGCCCTGCCTGGATCAAATATGCCGAGGAAAGGCATCCTGAGCTTATAAATAAAAATATTTCAAGCTGCAAGTCACCAATGCAGATGTTTGGTTCTGTTATTGACGAGCTTTACGGTTCAGACCCTGAAAGGGAACTTGTTTCGGTGGCAATTATGCCTTGTACGGCAAAAAAATACGAAGCTGCAAGACCTGAATTTAGAAAAGCAGACGGCAAGCGTATAATAGAGCTATCTCTTACTACTCAGGAGCTTGCAAGCATGATAAGAAATGCCGGAATACAGTTTGCTTCTCTTGAACCTGAATACCTTGATTCCCCGTTTGATATGGGCGGTTCCGGCGCAGGAGTTATATTCGGAGTAACCGGCGGCGTTGCAGAAGCAGTTATACGTGAATGCGCTGTCGATAAAAGCAGTTCATATGTAAAAGAAATGCGTGAAATCGGCGTAAGAGGTAAAAAAGACCTTAAGGAAGCAGTTATAAATGTAAACGGAAAAGATATTCGTATCGGTGTAGTACACGGTCTTAAAGCCGCTGAAACTCTTATAAAAAAGATGCAGTGCGGAGAAATCTATTACGATATTGTAGAAGTAATGGCGTGTCCTGAAGGCTGTATAGGGGGCGCTGGTCAGCCATTTGCTCTATATCCTGAACGTGATAAGCGTGCAAGAAGTCTTTATCACACCGACGGAAAGGTCGGAATTAAATTCGCAGGCAAACATCCTACTGTTTCTTCAATTTATACTGACTATGTCAAAGGCAGAAATCATGAAATGCTTCATGTTACATATGGTAAAAAGGATTAATATATATTTCTGAAAAAATTAATTAAGCCGTAAGTCTAATTGACTTACGGCTTAATTTTATAAATTATTTTTTTCTTGATGTGAATTATAAATAAGAATTTTGTTTCTAACTGTTAAAATGGTTATAAAAGCAGATGTTGAAAGTGCAAATGCAAGCCAGACAACTACTGAATTTCTATGACTGTAAATTTCCGAAAAAGGCAGAGTTCCGATTAATATATATCCGTCATGCTTGAGATATTGAACAAGAACGTCCTCACCCTCAAATTCCGACCTAAACCAACCTTTTTCTTCTTCAAATTCATCTGCGGGAAACTGTACCCCTGTTCCATTCATAATTGAATCAGTATGACTTATATATTTATACGTTTCAGAATCGATCAAAGCAAAATGTCCATTTACCATCAACGGAATATCTGTTATAAACCGTGAAAGATCATTTAATTTAAGAATCATTTCAGCATCCTGGGGATCATATTCAATCTGAATTACTCCGTCCGCGTCCAGACGTGAAGACCCCGTCAAAACAGTAGTTTTTCCGTTATTGTGATAAAGCATAGCTTCAGAAAAGACCTTATTGTCCACTGCGGGAAGAAACTCTTTATTAACCATTTCCTTATTTCCGGAAAGGCTTGTGCTGTATTCTATAACTCCGCTGCCATCTGAAACACTAATAGAAGAAGCTCCTATAATGACTCTCATTTCCTCAAAGGATACATCACTTTGCATAATACCGGTATTTTTTGATAACATAATCGCCGTAATACGTGATTTAGACTTATAGTTTTCATATATTTCCTGCGTTATTTCAGTTGAACGCTTTATGTTTTCATCAAGCGAATTGCTTAGCTGTTCAAGTCTTTCAGAAATCATTTCACGGGTTTCCCAGCGTCCCACTACACCTGTTGAATAATATGCAAGAAACATTATCGCAAGGGTAAACACCAACATAAGAATTATTAATGGTCTATAAATTGTTTTTTTCATAATTCACACCGCTTTCAGGCGCCTTTTCATATCCTTATTTAAGGGATTTCTTTTCATTCTCCGTAACCATTTTCTTTATTTTTTCAAAGCTCTCGTCACTGATTATATGTTCGATTTTACAAGCATCCCGTTCGGCTGTTTCAGAAGAAATACCAACAATATCCTTTAAAAAACTTTTTATAGTAATGTGTCTGTCATAAACTGCCTCAGCACGCTTCTGTCCTTCTTCCGTAAAGGTGATCTGTCCGCTGCGGTCAACAGAAATGTAATTGCTTTCTTTAAGTATGCCTACTGCCCTGCTTATACTTGCCTTTGAATAATTAAGTTCATTAGCTATATCAATTGATCTGACGCCGCCGTTTTTTCTCATAAGCAGCAGTATTGTTTCAAGATAATCTTCTCTTGATTCAGTTTTGTTCATAACACCCTCCGTCCGCAATTATTTATGTTCTATTATACCATAATCTGTGAATACTTTCAATCCATTTTTTCATAGATATTAATTCTTTGAATTTTTTGTCTGCAATTTCACTAAAATTATATGTCTAAAATGACATAATATTATTCCAATTAACATTGACATTTTTTTTTCAACTTATTATAATATAAAAGGAAAATTTAATTATGAATTTTTTTGATGAAGAATTTATATTTAAAGCTTTCCAAATTAATCAACGGCGATTTACCGAACAGGGTTAAAAGCCCTGCTTGAAGTAAATCGCTTTTGAACTGTAAAGGGGAAATAGATAATGGGTCAAATCAAAGAAGTCATGAATGAATACGGCTTTCTGCTGTCTATTGCAATGATTCTGCTGAGCACCAAGCTTTTTGGTCTTGTTACAAGACGAATCAAGCTTCCTCAGGTTGTCGGAGCGCTTCTTGCCGGTCTTATTCTTGGTCCGGCTTGCATTGGTATTCTTAAGGAAACTGAATTTCTTAAAGAGGTTTCAGAAATAGGCGTAATCATACTTATGTTCTGTGCCGGACTTGAAACAGACATCAAGGAGCTTAAGAAAACCGGAAAAGCTTCATTCATAATTGCGCTGCTCGGCGTTGCGATTCCGCTTCTGGGCGGCTGGGGTGTTGCCGCATTGTTCAATACGGTTAACGGAGAAGGGCTTGCAAGCCTTACACTCCAAAATATCTTCATCGGAATTATTATGACTGCAACTTCAGTAAGTATTACTGTTGAAACGCTTAAGGAACTTGGAAAACTGTCAACCAAATCAGGAAACGCTATCTTGGGCGCAGCGCTGATTGATGATATTCTGGGTATTATCGCACTTACAGTTATTACTTCCGCAGCAGATACATCTGTAAACATCTGGATGGTTCTTCTTAAGATTGTTCTTTTCTTTGTTTTTGCTATTGTTGTATGCATCATTTTCAATATACTGTTCAACAAGTGGTCCGGACATTCTAAAAAAGATCTCAGACGTTATGTAATCATCGGTTTCGCATTCTGTCTTCTGATGTCATTCAGCGCTGAGGTATTCTTCGGTGTAGCTGATATTACAGGCGCATTCTGCGCAGGACTTGCAATGTCTAACGGTCCGAGGGCTACATATCTTACAAACAGATTTGATACGCTCTCATATATGCTTCTTTCACCAGTATTCTTTGCAAGCATAGGTCTTAAAGTTGTTCTTCCGCAAATGAGCATGAGCATTGTTATTTTCTCGGTAGTACTGTGCATTGTAGCAGTACTGACAAAAGTTGTGGGATGCGGTCTGGGCGCTAAGTTCTGTAAATTTAAAAACAAGGACTGTTTACGTATTGGCGTAGGTATGGTTTCACGAGGTGAAGTTGCGCTTATTGTAGCCAGCAAGGGCGCTGCCGTAGGACTTATGAATGACAAATACTTTGGACCTATCGTAATAATGGTAGTAATAACAACAATCATTACTCCTATTCTTTTAAAATTTGTTTATAAGAGCAAAAACAAGAATGACAGTGATTCCTCAGGAGTCCTCGATGTTGATAAATTCAATAAGAGTGAAACACTTGAAGATACACTTCAAGATCTGATAAATGCAGATTCCTGCCAAAAATCATTATCATAAACAAAAAAGCAGTTAACTTAAATCGTTAACTGCTTTTTTCATATCAGTCATAACAGCAAAGCGCCGTAATTGTTATATTATCGCTGCTTCCGTTTTCAATGGCAAGCTTCACAAGCCTTTCAAGACGCCGTGGCAGCTTTGCTGGAAGTGCAAGAATATCCTCCATTTCAGTACAGCTTACATAATCGGATAAACCGTCAGAACATATCAGAATAACATCCCCGTACTTCATTACATCATTAAGATTGGTTATATCCGGCTTTGGCTTTGACGATGTATTCCCCATAACCGGAAAAATAATATTTTTATGAATATGAGTTCTCTTTTCAGCTTCAGATATAGTCCCCTCGTCATAGAGCATTTGAACCAGCGACTGATCCTTTGAGATCTGTCTGATATCCCCGCCCCTGTAACGGTACATTCTTGAATCGCCGACATTTATAGTGTAAATATTATCGTTTTCGTCGATTGCAATGGCACAAAGCGTAGCCTGCATATTATGCGTGCTGCTGTCCATTGTTCCAAGAGCAGAAAGCTGATTGTGAACATTCATCACTTCCTTTTTCAAATCGGAAGCGGAACTAAAGTCCAGATCACTTAAAAATTCAAGGCATTTGAATGAAGCAAGCTCTCCGGAATTTTCACCGGAAACGCCGTCAGAAACAGCCGCAATAAGTGGAGCAGACATCATAAAATCGACGCTGCCGGATGACATAACCTTTTTACCGATCATAAATGCATCTTCATTATGCTTCATTACACCCTTGTCAGTAATACCGCAGCAGTAATACATTATTCCCTCACTCGCATTAATTAATAATTATGACAAAGCTGCAAGGCTTTGCACATAATTATTATACCTTATCATTAACAGTATTTCAACAGTTTCATGGTATTAATTTATTTACAACTTTATGACAAAATATTAAAAGCCATTATTTATACATATTTATAAAAATAATGTGTTTTATGAATATTTTCTGTTGACATTTTTCAAAAATTAGTGTATCATTAATGTGAGAAGATATTAAAAATAAGGGGGAGTTTTTATGAAATTTTTTAAAAAATTAATTGCAGCCGCTGCAATTCTGACAATTTCCGCAACTTCTATCGCCTCTGGATTGTCGGTCTCTAAAGCTGCTGATTATGATGACGGAAACGATGACTGGCTTCATGCTGTCGGAAGCCGCCTTTATGATAAGGACGGAAATGAAGTTTGGCTTACCGGCGCTAACTGGTTCGGCTTTAACTGCATAGAAAGATTCCCGCATGGCCTCTGGAGCGCTGATATAGACGTTATGCTTTCTACCATAGCCGACCACGGAATTAATTGCCTTAGATTACCTGTGGCCACTGAACTGCTTATGGACTGGCAGGATGGCGTTGATGACAGCGATAAAATCTCTATAAATCCAAAGGACTCACCTGATTACTCTTTTAATCCGGATTTTTGCCGTCCTGACGGTTCATGCATGAGCAGTCTGGAAATATTTGATGTAATTGCTCAAAAGTGCAAAAAATACGGTATAAAAATTATAATTGACATACACAGCCCGGCTCTGCATAATTCAGGACACGTTTATAATGTATGGTACTATAATCCAAGCGCCGGTGACTGTGATAATTGTGCAGTTACAGCCGACGGAGTAAAAATCACCACTGAAATTTGGCAGGATACCCTCGTATGGCTTGCTGACAGATATAAAAATGACGATACTATTATCGCTTATGACCTGAAAAATGAGCCTCACGGCAAGGGTCAGGAAGGCGCTGCAGGCGCAAAATGGGACGATTCTACCGACTTAAATAACTGGGCTTATGCTTCAACACAGTGCGCTCTTGCAATCATGGAAGTTAATCCCAACGCTCTTATACTGATTGAAGGTATCGAGCAGTACCCAAGGGAAGGCAAGGTTTGGGGTCAGCCTGATTCACTTACTGATCCTCCGTACTATCCAGGATGGTGGGGCGGCAACTTCAGAGGCGCAAGAGAATATCCTATTAACCTTGAACAGTATCAGAGCCAGCTTGTGTATTCTCCTCACGATTACGGTCCGGGAGTTTATAACCAGACATGGTTTAATAAGGACTTTACAACACAGACTCTCCTTGATGATTACTGGTATGATACCTGGGCATATCTGAATGCCGAAGATATTGCACCACTGCTCATGGGCGAATGGGGCGGATTCATGGACGGCGCTGAAAACGAAAAATGGCTGAACCTTCTCCGTGACTACATGATAGATAATCATATCAATCACACATTCTGGTGTATCAATCCAAACTCCGGCGATACCGGCGGACTTTTGGACTACTCATTTACTAATTGGGACGTAGAAAAATATACTTTATTTGAAAAATCATTATGGCAGACTCAGGAAACAGGCAAGTACATCGGTCTTGACCATAAAACTCCTCTTGGTGTGAACGGAACCGGTATTTCCCTTTCTGAATTCTATAATTCATATGCATATGAAGAAGGAAGCAATATCGATAACGGTACGATTCTGGATAAGGAAAATAAACCAACAAATCCAACCGAGCCTACAGATAAACCTACTGAACCTGTAAAACCAACAAATCCGACTGAGCCTGCAACTGATGATTCAGAAACCAGTACAGAAACTCCGTCAGAATCAATTAATGAGAATGATGTTCTATACGGTGACGTTGACTGCAACGGTAAGGTTGAAGTAAACGATATTGTATCTTTGAATATGTATCTTCTTGACAAGGATGCAAATATTCCTGGTGTAACTGCACAAGGACTTTTAAATGCCAATTGTGAATATGATGATGTAATTGACTTGGCTGACAGTTCAAAAATTATAAACTTCCTGGCTGAGCTAATCTCCGAAGACGAACTTGGCAAATAATAATACTTATCCCCATAACCTAAAAAGGTTATGGGGATTTTTTTCATATTATATTGTCTTTTTTCATTATATTAGCATAAACTATTATATACCATAATCAAATAAATTTAATTGTACATCTTTCTCCTTTTCTTCAAATGTATTTAAAAACTGAAAGATTTGCTCATTATTGTGTACAATATTGTTTTTACTGCATTTTTTATTAAATAAATCCATCAATTTATTATTAATCGGACTCTCAATTATGTATTGATTCCCATATTGGTGAATATACTTTTCTTTTAATCCGGGAAATTTACTGTCCAATTGTCTGTAAAAATACTCTCTGTTTCCCTCACGAAGGGTTACTCCCATACCAAAGCAGATAATACCATAAACCCCGGCTTCAATGCACATATCCAAAATTCCGTTAATATTTTCTTCTGTATCGTTAATATACGGCAATATAGGCGAAAGCCATACAACAGCAGGTATTCCGGCTTCACGAAATTTCTTTAATGCCTTAAACCTTTCATGAGTTGTACTCACATTAGGCTCAATTATTCTGCACAAGCTTTCATCATAGGTTGTAAGCGTCATTTGTACAACACATTTTGTCTTATCATTGATCTTTTTCAGTAAGTCCAAGTCCCTTATTATACGGCTGGATTTTGTTATAAGAGTTACACCAAAACCATATTCATAAATCAGAGATAACGCTTTCCTGACATTACAGATTTCTGTTTCCAGGGGAATATACGGATCCGTCATGGAACCAGCGCTTACGATACATTTTCTGCGTCTGCGCTTAAGAGCTTCCTCCAACAATTCAATTGCATTTTCCTTGACTTCAATATCCTCAAATTCATGCTCCATATGATAACATTTACTTCTGGAATCACAATATATACATCCATGAGAACAACCCCGATATAAATTAATTACATTTTTAGACGATAGAATACCTTTTGACGTTACATAATGCATTGCATTTCCTCCAATATCATCATTTTATACCCATAAGCTTTCTGTATTCAGTCGGAGCTGCACCCACCTGCTTTTTAAAGAGTCTGCTGAAATACAAAGGATTGTCATATCCAACCATTGAGGCAATTTCTGATACATTATATTCTGCGTTTTCAAGAAGACTCTGTGCATTTGAAATTCTCAGGGACAGCACATACTGCATAGGCGTCATTCCCACGACCTGCCTGAAGCTCCGTATAAACCAACAAGTGCTTATATGACGTGATTGGGCATATTTTTCAATACTTATATCCTTGTTATAGTTCTCCCTAAAATAATGGATAGCATATTCCGCTTCCTTTTCAGTATTAATACTTGCATTTTTTAAGGTTTCAAGATTTCTGCTTATAATCAGAAAAATATGTCTGAGCAAAATTGAAAGAAGCTCTTCATATCTTGCCTTACATAATTGCAGTTCCTGAATAATCTGACGGAAAAGCCACTGATAATCCGGAGATGTACCAGTATAAAATACATTTTCTTTAAGATTTATATTATAATAATCCAGTATTGTCTCTACATCGCAGCCTGTAAAGTGAATCCAGTAAACATCGGTTTTATCGGTATTATAATAGACATATTCCTGCTGTTCGTTAGGTTTGTACAAAACCATGTTTCCTGCTGTTACAATTTTCTCAGTATCATTAAAATAAAAATGTCCCTGTCCTGAAGATATATAAAGAAGCTGATAATCCTTTCTTCCATAAGGTCTGTGTGTAGTAACAGTAGGTCTTGTATGAACACGGTAATTTCCGCAGCTTGTTACAACAAGAGGATAACTTAAATCAACAATTTCCAACAGTGAATTATGAAGATACGCCGCATTTGTATACATAAATCCTCCATATAAAATAATGCATAAATTTTATTTTTTCATTTTTTGTTTTTTTGCGAATAATTTTGATTTAATCTTTATAATTTTATAATATCCAGGGTAAAATAAGCTATACTAAAAAATTTTTTTCAAGAGAGGTAATTATATTTATTGAAAATAACAATTGCTTTTAGAAATAATGATACCACATGAATAAATATAAAGCAATAGAATGTGTATTATTTTGTGTATGTTTTATATAATTGAGTGTATAGCCTGATGTATTCTTCGATGTTATAATAATTGCAGACAGAAACATAAAAGGCGCCTAAAAAAATAAAAGATAAGGAGTATTTCTATGACTGAAAAAAGGTATCTAAAATGGTACAATAAAGTAGGTTATGGTTCCGGTGATATTGCCGGCAATGTGGTCTATGCTCTATTGACATCATTTGTAATGATTTACCTTACAAATACAATGGGTATGCGTGCCGGCGTAGTCGGAACCTTAATAGCAGTATCAAAACTATTCGACGGAATAACAGACATCTTCTTCGGCGCAATGATTGACAAAACACATTCAAAAATGGGCAAAGCAAGACCATGGATGCTGTTCGGCTTTATAGGATGTGCAGTAACCCTTGCAGCTATATTCGCAATACCGGCAGGAATCAGTGAAACTGCTAAGTACGCATGGTTCTTTATTGCATATACTTTGCTAAACGCTGTATTCTTCACCATAAATAACATTGCGTATTCAACTCTTACAGCTCTGGTAACTAAAAACAGCAAAGAACGTGTACAAATGGGTTCTTACCGCTTTATGTTTGCTTTTACCACAAGTCTTATCATACAATCCATCACGCTGAAATTTGTTTCCTCTATGGGAGGAGGAGCAAAGGGATGGAAAACTGCCGCCATTATTTATGCGGTAATAGGTCTGATAGTTAATACAATTTCAGTTTTTTCAGTAAAAGAGCTTCCTGAGAATGAACTCACCGAAGATGAAAATATTGAACAATCAAATGATGACGGAAAATATGGTTTAATTGAAGCCTTAAAGCTTCTTGTTTCAAACAAGTACTACATCATGATATGCGGAACTTATATTTTACAGCAGGTTTACACAGCAATGATAAATATAGGCGTATATTATATGACTTACGTCCTGTTCAACGAAAATATGTACGGAGTTTTCTCCTGGTTCATTAATATTCCGCTTATTATTGCACTTATATTCACTCCTCTGCTCGTTCAGAAATGGAAGGGTATGTATAAGCTGAACCTTTACAGCTACGGTCTTGCAACCTTAGGACGTCTGCTCGTGGTATATGCCGGATACAAAGGAAGCATTCCCTTAATGCTACTATTCACGGCAATAGCTGCTTTAGGGCAGGGTCCGTGGCAGGGAGATATGAATGCGGTAATTGCCTCATGCTCAGAATACACATGGCTGACAAAGCATAAACGTGTAGACGGAACAATGTATTCATGCACTTCACTGGGCGTAAAGCTGGGTATCGGTATAGGTACTGCCATTACAGGCTGGCTTCTTGAACTCAGCGGTTTTGACGGAAAGGCCGCAGTGCAGTCCGAATCCTGCATAAATATGCTTCAGGTTATGTATCTCTGGATTCCTTTTTGGATTGATCTTATTATTACAATAATACTTTCCAGAATGAATGTTGAAAAGGCAAACAATGAGTTAAAGAAAAAGTTAAAAATTGATGAACCGCAAAACTATGAAATGTAAAACGGAAAAATAACGGAGGTTTAAAATTTTTATGAAATATACATTAGATTGGCTGTCCGATCCGGAGGTTTTTGAAGTCAACAGAGAACCGGCTCACTCTGATCATAAATTTTACAGTAATTATAACGATATTGCAATAAATCCGGAAGGCTCATTTATTCAGTCACTGAACGGAACATGGAAATTTTCCTATGCAGAGAATCCCCAGCAACGCATAATAGATTTTTATAAAGAAGATTTTCCTGCTGATGATTTCGACAACATAACTGTTCCGTCACATATCCAGTTAAACGGATATGATAAATGTCAGTATGTAAACACCATATACCCTTGGGAGGGGCAGGAGCATCTCCGCCCCCCATATATATCGGAAAGGCATAATCCCGTCGGCAGCTATGTAAAATACTTTGACGTTAATGAACCACTGCTCGGAAAGGAAACATTTATCTCTTTTCAGGGAGTCGAAACTGCTTTTTACGTATGGCTGAACGGTGAATTTATTGGTTACAGCGAGGATTCCTTTACTCCTGCTGAATTTAATATCAGTAAATACCTTAAAGAGAAAAATAATAAGCTTGCAGTAGAGGTATACAAAAGAAGCAGCGCAAGCTGGCTTGAAGATCAAGATTTTTGGAGATTTTCAGGAATCTTTCGTGACGTGTACCTATATGCAGTACCCAGCGTTCATATAAGGGACATAAAAGTCATTGCCGATTATGACTATACTGTAAAAACAGGCAGATTATCTGCTGAAATAGAAGCTGTCAGCGGCGGTACAGAAAAATACTATTTAACAGCCTTTTTAAAGGATAAGAATAATGAAACTATTGCTATACTGGCTGTAGAAAATAATCAGATCAAAATTGAAACAGAGAATATTAAACCTTGGAGCGCAGAACAGCCCGAGTTATACTCATTAATTATAGAAGCTGCTGATAAAAATAAAAACATAATTGAAATTGCTGAAACAAAAATCGGATTCAGACGTTTTGAACTCAAAAACGGCATTATGTGCCTCAATGGAAAACGTATCGTTTTTAAGGGTATCAACAGGCACGAATTTAACATGAAGCACGGACGTGTTATCTCTGAGGACGATATGCTCTATGACATTAAATTCATGAAACAAAACAACATTAATGCTGTCAGAACCTCACATTATCCGAATCATACAAAATGGTATCAGCTTTGTGATGAATACGGCATTTATCTGATAGACGAAGCTAACCTTGAATCACATGGAACATGGCAGAAGCTTGGAGCATGTGAGCCGTCATGGAATATTCCCGCTTCACTTCCCGAATGGAGGGGAGCTGTTCTGGACAGAGCTAAATCCATGTACGAACGTGATAAGAATCACCCAAGCGTACTAATATGGTCCTGCGGCAATGAATCATACTGCGGTGACGATATTGCTGAAATGGCAGAATATTTTCATAATGCTGATCCCACAAGGCTGGTTCACTATGAAGGTGTAACCTGGAATCGTAAATATGATTATATTACTGACATGGAAAGCAGAATGTATCCCAAACCATGGGAAATTGAAGAATATCTCCAAAAAGATACCGGAAAACCATATATTAGCTGCGAGTATATGCACGCAATGGGAAATTCACTCGGAGGTTTAAACCTTTATACTGAACTTGAAGATAAATATGAAGCTTATCAGGGAGGATTCATCTGGGATTACATCGATCAGGCAATTGAAACAGTAAATGAAAACGGTGAAACTGTTCTTGCATATGGAGGCGATTTTGACGACAGAGCCTCTGATTACGGATTCTGTACAAACGGAATAGTTTATGCCGACCGCAGCTATTCCCCTAAGGTGCAGGAAGTAAAATCGCTTTATTCCAATATAAAAATGAATATTTCCGACGGAATACTAACAGTTGAAAATAAGAATCTTTTTATTAATACTGATTATCTGGATTTTGTTCTCACACTTGAAAAAGAGGGAAAAATTATTCAGAAAAAGGTTATACATCTTACCGTTCCGGCAGGAGAACAAGCTGCAATTGAAACGGGTTTAGCTAAACCCTCAGAACCTGGAGAATATGTGCGTCAGGTATCTGCTGTTCTTAATAATAGTACTCCATGGGCTGAAAGCGGATATGAAACAGCATTTGCTCAGGAAGTTATCTCAGTAAAGCAGTCTGTTAATAATGAGGCAAAAAAATTAAAAGCAGAAATTGTATACGGTGATGTCTGCATTGGCGTTCACGGCAAGGATTTCTCTATGCTATTTGACAGAAAAGAAGGCGGAATCAGTTCACTCGTTTATAACGGAATCGAATTTATAACAAGAGTACCTAAAGTAAGCTTTTGGAGAGCCATGACCGATAATGACATCGGAGCAGAAGAGCAATATAAACTTTCGCAATGGATGATTGCGGGAAAATATGCTGTACAATGCTCTGAAAAGTTTTCTGTTATTGAAAAAAATGACTGCATTGAAGTTATGTTTGTATATACAACTGCATCTGTTCCGAAGTTTGAATACAAAGTAATATATTCTGCATACTTTGACGGTAAACTGAATATAAAAGCTGAGTATCCTGGAACAGATAGTATGCCTGATATACCCGTATTTGCAATGGATTTTAAAATGAAAAAGGCATACAGCAATTTCAGGTACTATGGAATGGGACCAGAAGAAAACTATATTGACCGACTATGCGGTGCACGGCTTGGAGTTTATACTTCCAACGCTGTAAAAAATATGTCTAAATATCTTAATCCTCAGGAATGCGGAAACAGAACAGGCGTACGTTATCTTGAAGTAACGGATCAAAACGGTACTGGCTTGAAATTTACACAAACAAATCAACCCTTCGAAATGAGCGTTCTCCCTTACAGCGCTTATGAAATTGAAAATGCAACCCATATGGAAGAGCTTCCTGCTGTAAGCTGTACATGGGTACGGATCGCCGCAAAGCAAATGGGCGTAGGCGGAGATGATTCATGGGGAGCGCCGGTTCACGATGAATATATGATTAATTCTAATGAACCCATAAAGCTCGAATTTACCATATCCCCGCTGTACAGATAAAAAAGCAGAGGAATTAATCCTCTGCTTTTGTTATATTCTATATTATTTAGTTCTATTGACATAAAAATAAATCAGATGTATAATAATTATGAATAAAATTTTATTGGAGTAAAAATCATGAATAAAGAATATGTACTTAAAGTTGCCGGACTGACACGCCGTCTCCCTATTTGTCCCATAAATGACAAGCTGGATATTGCCGCATTTATTATGTTTTCGGATATTGAACTGACTATTGCCTGCGCACAAGAGCTTAAAAAGAAGCTTCCTCATTGCGATGTGATACTGACTGCCGAATCAAAGGGAATACCTCTTGCATATGAACTGGCAAGACAGCTTAATGTTCCTTATGTTGTTGCAAGAAAATCTATAAAATTATATATGACTAATCCTGTTTCAGTAAAGGTTAAATCAATTACTACCGAAAAATTACAGACTCTGTATCTTTCCCAGGAGGACGCTGACAAACTAAAAGGAAAAAAAGTGATTATAGCAGACGATGTTATTAGTACAGGTGAATCAATACTATCACTTGAAAAACTTACTGAGGCTGCCGGCGGTACAATTATAGCAAAATCCGCTGTTCTTGCAGAAGGTGCAGCCGCAGAAAGAACTGATATTATTTATCTGGAAAAGCTTCCGGTATTCTTTAAATAATCAAATTTTTTCCATAAAAAATATCGTGCTTTGAATAACTTCAAAGCACGATATTTTTGGTGCGCCAGGAGGGACTCGAACCCCCGACCTACTGGTTCGTAGCCAGTCACTCTATCCAGCTGAGCTACTGGCGCATTTACTAAAGCTTTATTATTATACCATATTTAATATAACTTGTCAATAGTAAACGTATATTTTTATTAATAAAAAACCCGAACATTTGTTCGGGTTAATGAAGCCGGCATTGATTTATTTTACCAGGTCAGAGAAGACCAAGTATCGTCAACGC
>CAJUPO010000014.1 GCA_910588145.1 uncultured Oscillospiraceae bacterium
AGGAAGAAAGAGAAGCAGGAACAAATCCTCGTGTAGCAGATACAGACGGAGATGGAATAATTGATGGAGATGATATATATCCATTGAAACCATACACATTTAAAAAATATAAAAAAGATAAATGGGATGATTTTAGGACTTATCTTGGTTATGATAAATATCACTCCAAAAGTGTTTTAGAGCGATTTAATTACAATAATGCAAGTTCATTTGATTTTGAGTATATTGAAAATCAACATCAAGCGCCGGTAAGCGGTATGAAATATGGATATGAATATACTATGGAGCACAATGGGTGTGAATTGATCGCAATATATAATGCTTTAAAATTAAAAGGAAAATATCAAGCGCTATCTGAAATCGCTTTGGAAGTTGAGATAAACGATGGTATGGCTATGGATTTGTATTTGTTGCGTACACATCCAGATTGTCCAAAAATACCTGATATTTTTTCGGATATGGGAATTATTTTATTTTCTGGATATTTTGGTTCAAACCCATTTTATATCAGGCAATATTTAAACGCTCACAAATATAAAAATGAACAAACTGATTCGTTAAGTGAATTACAGTCGTGGGTAAAACCCGGAAGAGTGTTTATAATGTCATACTGGAATGACAAAAATGATATAGGACGTGGATTGCATACAATAGCCGCGTGGGTTGATTCAGATGGATCTATTAATACATATAATAATGGAAAGAATAATAAATTTGGTGATTTTTATGATTTGATTAATTCATCGGATAGAGCGTATATTACAGGATATTATTTGTGTTAAAGGTGAATTATGAAAAAAATATGTTATTTTATTTTTCCAATAATTTTATCATTGATGCTTATTTCATGTGATTTGGATAGTGATGTAAAGCCAAGAAATCAGGATAATACAAAATGGGTTTCAGAAAACCCTAAGATATATTTTATTGTTACTAAAGATGAACCTACAGGCTGTAATTCTTGTATGGGTAAATTAAATGTTTCAGAAAAATCATATAATATTGATATGGATTTCGATTATGGTCGGGGGGTAAATATACTTGATTACGATATAATGGAGAAAAATAATTTCATCTATAAGTTGGAAGCCATTTTGGTAAGAGCAGATTGTAAGTTTTCAGAAAAAAAATGTACTCTTAAGGTGACAGAATCAAGCATTGATGGTATTGAGGTTGATAACAAAATAACTTTTGAAAAAGTAGATGAGTTACCAGATTGGGCAACAGAAGCAGTTGAAGCAACTGTTGAAAGTTAGATAAAACAAAAGCGGAACAAAATTTGTTCCGCTTTTTAATACATTAAAAAATTGACAATTTAGCGGTTATATGGTAAAATAATTAAATATCGCAGTTTATAGGAGAAGATTCAGACGGAGATGGAATACCTGATATGGTAGAACTTTATGGACTGAAACCGAATGGACAGCCGATAAACAGTAACCCATACAGCAAGCATTCAGACGGTGACGGTCTTGAGGATAATGAAGAACTGCATTTTTCAAGAGAAAAAATGACATATGAACTGGATAAATCCCAGTATGACGGTTCGGTTTTTGTTTGGTCAGATCCGTGCTTGGATGATACAGACGGGGATGGGCTGAATGATAAGGAAGAAAGAGAAGCAGGAACAAATCCTCGTGTAGCAGATACAGACGGAGATGGAATAGATGATTTTTATGATTCGAATCCAACAATTCCATATAAAACTCAAATGATATGGCAACGTTCTGACCAAGATTATAGTACGGTTGTTCAAATTGAACTCTTAAAATTGCATTTAGCATGGAGACTCGCAAAAACTGATACTGAAAAATTAGAAATAGAAAGCAGTGCAGATGATTTAAGAGATAAAGTATCTTCGGGTATATTGGGTGTTTTGGATACTGTTAAAACCATTACTGGTGCAGCAGCAGACGAATTCTCATTATTTGGTGGCGGAGATGCCGGCAGAGCCGAAAGAGACTATTGGTTATATGAAGTTAATAAATTTGATCCTGAAATAAAAATAGAAGAGGAAAAAACCTTTCATGCAATAATGTTTATAGCAGGTTTGATATCCCCTTCGCCTGATGATGCATGGAAATTAATATCAAAAAAAGCTTCAAAGGAAATGCTTGAGACAGTTGGTGAAACTGGCGCTAAAAAGTTTTTGAAATCTATTGGTAAATATGCAGGAGCCCAAGGCTCTAATGGAATAAAAAAATTAAAAGGTGCAGGCATTAAAGGGTTTACGTATGAAGTAAAGGTAAAGGGGAAAAATGGCGCATACAGACTTTTAGGAAACAAAACCGAAAATGGTGAAATATTTTGGGAGGTTTTTGAGAAAACTCATAAATGAAAGTTATGGATATTTTAAAAAAGTGCAAATATGATAATATTGAAAAAAAAATCAAACTGCACTATGGAGAAAAAGAACTGAAGGAATATAAAAATCTTTATGAAGAGCTAATAAATAAAATATCAAATACTACTTCGGACAGTATAATGTATATCTACATTACGGTATATTCCAAATCTAACGATAACAGCACCCCCATAGAAAGCTTTTCCGAAGATGATGAAACACTTGATTTTGACGTCAGCGCATATGAATCCGACGATGATACGGTATATTCGATAGCAGCATCAAGCTATTCAGATTTTCTTCAATACAATATTGACCCCAAAACTTTAATTAAGTTTTCATATGAAAGCATTATGGCTCACTGCTTTTATGAAATTACCGCTTATGGTTTTGAAGATAATATTTAGTTTTAAATAAACAGCAGAGCAAGCACAACTTGTTCTGCTGTTTATTACGTTAAAAAATTGACAATTTAAAAGCTATATGGTAAAATAATTAAGAATTAGAATTTTTAAAAGATAAAATGACATATGAACTGGATAAAACCCAGTATGACGGTTCGGTTTTTGTTTGGTCAGATCCGTGTTTAAATGATACAGATTGGGATGGCTATGATGATAAAAAGGAAAGAGAACTTGGTTCAAACCCTATAGTTGCAAATTTCTACATAGAGAAGGAAGATTATGAATTTGTAATGAATGGAGACTATTGCTCAGATGGGTATATGATATTTACTGAAAATAGTCTTGTGATGAAAGCATATGTAGATTTTGGCAATTATATATTTAATGGTAATTTCAGCAAAGTGGAGTTATATAAAAAGGCGATAATAGATTATATGGATGTAGCTCTAAATTCTAAAAAGACAATGTATGAATGTCAAGAATGGATTAATTTAGAAAAGTCTATATATGAGCAATATAATGATACAGTAGGTTTAGCATATAATATTCTTGATACCTATGGAAAACCTGATATTACTAAAAGGGATATGGAATTAATTAAGGATTTTCAATCAAAAATGAAAGAAAATTTGAAAATAATCAATTCAAGCAGTATAAATAGTGCAAAATCAATTGAACGAATAAAGCAAGCAAATTTAGATTATGAATATCTTTTATCACAGGTAGATGTTGTTTCTAAGAAAATAAATTTAAAAAATATGAGCATAGAATTTATTGATGGAAGTATAAATGTAGTTAGTAAAGTTCTGGATTATACTGATTGGATTACTTCAGCAATTGATACATATATAAATTACAATAATTTTAAAAGTAATGTTTATATGATGGAAGATGGAATTAAATTATTAGAAACTTTTACAAAATCCAACAATTCAAATGTTAGGGCAGCAGCTAAACAATTATTAGATATTGCAAAAAAAGAATATGAAGATGCAAAATATGCGTGGATTGAAGCATCAATAAATGTTGAAGAAAGTATACTAGCTTCGGAAATTAATGCTATTATATTAAGTTTACCTAAGTATGGATCATATGCAAGTTTATTTCTTATAGTTAGTGATTGGGTGACAAATATAGGCGATACTGCTGAGCAAGCAGAATATGCTTATGCTGACGCAGTAATTACACAACCTTTATGCTTGGAAATAAGGAATATGAATAAGCAAGAATTAAAAAATGGTATTTCAATAAGTACAAATTATAAAACAGCTGCTAAAAAATTTGTTTATCTAATTTCATTACGTATAAAATCAGAAGAACAATATATTGCATATAGTAAATCTTATCCATGGTATTCAGAATGGGCTGATAAAAAATATCAGAAAATAGCTCAAGATAATATTGATAAATTGAATATTATATTAGACAAATACACTTATGAGGTTAATTAATATGAAAGAGTTATTATCTTATTGGGATTTATCATTAGGTATAATGGCAATAGTATTGGGAATTTTGAAATGGTATAGATTTGAAATTTATAAAAAGGAACGCGATGATAAGATACTTAGAGAAGGTAATTGGATATTTTCAAAGAATGATAGTTTTGAGTATACCATATGTCTGCTTTTTATTGTTTTGGGTATTATATTTATTTATAATAGATTAAAAGGAAATTTACCCAATATAGTTATCCTATTAAAAGAACTTAGTACTTATTAATAGTAAAAGTGTTAAAACGTCTTTTGAAGTGATTCAAAAGACGTTTATGTTTGTTTTGATTTTTAATATATTAAAAAATTGACAATTTAGCAGTCATATGGTAAAATAATTAAATGCCGCAGTTTATAGGAGAAGATTCAGACGGTGACGGAATACCTGATATGGTAGAACTTTATGGACTAAATCCAAATGGTCAACCAATAAACAGTAACCCATACAGCAAGCATTCAGACGGTGACGGTCTTGAGGATAATGAAGAACTGCATTTTTCGAGAGAAAAAATGACATATGAACTGGATAAATCGCAGTATGACGGTTCAGTGTTTATTTGGTCAGATCCGTGCTTGGATGATACAGACGGAGATGGGCTTGATGATAGTGAAGATCCAAAGCCTTTAACCACATATAATAATGGAAAGAATATATATTTAACTCCAGGATCAAATGGTACATTATATAAATTACAATGTTGGCTAAATGCACTTGGATATTCTAATATTAGTTTAGATGATATGGGTAAAAATTACGGACCGGTAACTCGTACTGCGGTTTACATATATCAAATAAATCATTCTTTTAAAACTACTTCAACACAAAATGGAGAAGAAGTTGCTTTAGAGTATATAGATGATTTAACTTATGCTACTATTGCTAATGATTATGCCAATAGATTCGGTAATGGTAAGAGTGATTATTATAATTATATAAATGGAATTTCAAACAAGCCATATTATAATAATATAAGGATAATTAAACCTCAAACAACACCTCAACAAAATGAATTAGGAATAACAATAACTCAAAAGAATAATGTTACAATAAAAAGTGAATCTGGATTAAATTTAAACTTATATTTTTATGATTATACTAATCCAGTTAATCGAGTATTAATTGAAAATGTTTTATACTTATATCATTACGCGGATATATTGGGAGATCCATCATCAGATAAATCTATACAAGATATTATAATGTTAGAGTTTTTTGATAAAGTTAAACCTAAAGGTGATTGGGATTATAAAGAAAAAGATTCATGGGATAACCAGTTTGAAAGTATTCCATATATGTCAATAAGCTTTCCATTTATTTTAAGAGGAGATTTTTGCAGTGCAGAAAAGCTTGGTAATGTTAATTATGGTTATGTTGGAATTGCTATAGGGTTTTCTGAAAATATATTAATAGGTGGAGGACATGTTGTATCACTAATTACAAGTAAACATTTGGAGGATTCATCTGATTTAAACAATGTTAGAAAGGGATTTGATTATTATATGAGTGACACACAATGAAAAAAATAGTTTTATCAATTTTATATATTCTATCATTTTTATTAATACCAATTCTAATTTTTAGTCTAAATATTTATAAGAAGGATTCGCCTCACTATTATATTAATACTTTTAATGAAAATAAGAGTTATTTTGAAAAAGCCGTTGATTTAAAAATATCCCATTTTAATGATAATATAAATTATAAAGAATATGATGAGTATAAAAAATTATTATTTGAACTTTGCCGAGTTGACTTAATAGATATATTAATAGATGATAAAAACAACATTATTGTTGAGTTTTGTATTAGTGATGTTAGTTATTATCCATCTACTGAGAGTAGATACAGAATGATTTTATATCAGTCAAATGATAAATTGCCAAAATCTTTTGAAAAATATTATAATAAAAAAATAACTTCAAATTGGTTTTTTATTCTTAAAGATAATCAATATTATTGGAATGTTGGTACTATAATATTTATTATTTTATTTGATTTATTTATTTGGATATTTGGTATAATTAGGTTAATAAGGTACGTGTTTTAAGGAACTTACTTGAGGGAATCAGATCAATCTGATTCCCTTTTCATATTACTATAATCGTTATATATGAGTAGTAAATAATTAATTATTATTTATGGAATGCAGAAAGAAAAAGGAATATATTAAAGAAAATTGACAAATTAGCGGTTATATGGTAAAATAATTAAAAACAGGAGCGTCAGGAGTAAGTGTAACAATACCGCCGCAGTTTATAGGAGAAGATTCAGACGGAGACGGAATACCTGATATGGTAGAACTTTATGGACTGAAACCAAATGGTCAACCAATAAACAGTAACCCATACAGCAAGCATTCAGACGGAGACGGTCTTGAGGATAATGAAGAACTGCATTTCTCAAGAGAAAAAATGACATATGAACTGGATAAAACCCAGTATGACGGTTCAGTTTTTGTTTGGTCAGATCCGTGTTTAAATGATACAGATTGGGATGGCTATGATGATAAAAAGGAAAGAGAACTTGGTTCAAACCCGATAGTTGCAAATTTCTACATAGAGAATGAAGATTTTGAATATATAACTGGTAATAATTATTTTACTTCAAGTGATTATCTCAATACATACAGCAACAGCAAGTTTGAATCAAGTATGATTTGGCTTGGAAATAATGTTTATAGTTCAAATGGTGATAAGGTTTCATTATACAAAAAGGCAATTATAGATTATTTGGATGTAAATTCAAATTCTAAAAAAACAGAATATGAAATTCAAGAATTATATGATTTGGAAAAATCTATTTATGAGCAATTTAATAATTATATTAATTCAGCTTATCAAGTAATAGATGTTTTTGGTAAACAAGATGATAGTTTACAAAAGGATATAGAATTACTTAATGAATTTAAAAATAGTATACAAAGACGTTATGAAATTTTAAATGAAACGTATGATCATAAAGCAGAAACAAGGCAATCATTTTTCAAACGAATGGATGAAGCAGCAGAAGAGTATGAGTGGTATGTAAGCCAAACTAAGACTCTAGATAAAAAAATAAAATTAAAAAATATGGGGATAAAAACTTCTAAGGGTATAATGAAATATGCTGGATTTACTTTAGATATTTTGGATATGTCTTTTGATTCAGCTGCTGTTTATAATGATTATGTTATTTTTAAGAGTAATGTAAGAATCATGGAAGATAGTATAAATATGTTAGAAACATTTTCAAAATCAGAAGATATATATGTAAAAAAAGCAGCATTAGAACTTTTAGATATTGCTAAGAACCAATTTGATAATGCATTATATGGATGGGATCAAGTAGTATTAGAGTTGGTGGATAATGTTTCATATGCTTATGCAGTTAGCAAATTGTCTAAGCTACCTAAATATGGTTCTTACGCTAGTTTTTTCATATTTGCTACTGGTATATTATCAAATGCTAGTGAATTATCTATAAATGCTGAATATACTGTAGCAAATGCAACTATTGCTAATAGCTTATGTGAAGAAATATGTAAAATGGCTGAGTCAGGGGAGCAATTAAAAGATGGCATTTCTATAAGTAAAAATTATAAAACAGTTGCTAAAAGTTTTACAGATTTAATTGTATTAAGAAGAAATGCTGAAGAACAGTATATTAAGTTAAATAAGAGTCTGCCATTTTATTTGGAATGGGCAGAAAAAGATTGTTTGGAACATGCTGAAAATAACATTAATACTCTTAATGTTATTTTATCAAAGTATTCTTATATAATAAATTTGTAAATGTAAAGGGGATTAAAAATGAACAGTTTAATTAGTTATTACGATATTCCAGTGATAATATTAGTAATATATCTTGCTGTTTTGCACTGGAAAAAGCAAAATATGTACTATAAAGAGCGTGAAGAAGAAATTGAATTTAATGAATCAAGGGGAATATCTAATTCTCTAGAATCTAATTCATTAAGAATATCAGATAAATATACTAAAACACTCCTTTTGCTAATTATTGTATGTGGTATTATAGCAATTTATAACAGAATAAATGGCAATATGCCAAATATATTTCTTATTTTAAAATCCCTTATTATGAGAAAAATTAGACCTTATTCTTAATATGAAACGACTTTTGAAGAGATTCAAAAGTCGTTTTTATTAGAAAACTTGTTTCGCTTTTTAATACATTAAAAAATTGACAAATTAGCGGTTATATGGTAAAATAATTAAAAACAGGAGCATCAGGAGGAAGTGTAACGATACCGCCACAGTTTATAGGAGAAGATTCAGACGGAGATGGATTAGATGATAATATAGAAGTAGCAATTGGTACCAAACCTTTAAATACTGATACAGATGGAGATAGTTTTGATGATTTAGCAGAATATGAAAATGGAACAGATCCGTTTACATATGATTTAAGTACAGGAGAGTATGTCAGCGGTTTTGTAAAAGGATTAATTTTAGGTGATTTTGTAGAATGTGAAAATATACCTACATTACTTGGTCAAATTACAAGCGGGTTTATGCCTGTTGTATCGGATTTGCGGGATGTAATAGCAAATGCAGGAAATGGAGAATGGGGTTATGCATTATTAAGCGGAGTAGGTCTTATACCTATAGCAGGAGACAGTGCAAAAATTGCCGGAACACTTGGAGAGTTTATATATGCAGATGAAATAGGTGAAGGAATAAGCAGCATTGCAAAAAAGTATAAAAATCTTGAATGCGTAGAATGTGCTGATAATATTAAAGATTATTTAAAAGGCATTGGGCAAAGCGGAATAAAAATTGATTTAAAATATGGTGATGGTTTTATTATTCATGAATTATATTCAAGTACTGAGGCAATAAGTACAAATGGTAAACATTATGCTATTTTATACAATAATAAGGTTTATGACAATTTATTCCCAAATGGAATAGAGTATGATAAATGGTTAAATGGATTTATAGCTCTATGGGGTGAAAAAATTGTAAGCCATACTGAATTTTGAGGTGAACGAATGAAAAAACCAAAAGATATAATTGAATTATTATTTATGATAAAAAAAAGAGGAGGCCTGTACATAGGAACAAAATCAATTACAAGGCTTAAAAGTTTTATTGATGGATATAAGTTTGTAATGAATTTAGAAAACAAAGAATATAACGCTGATGTTTATTATCAATTTAATGATTGGATGGCACAAAAATATAATGTAAAAGAATCGATATTATGGGATATGTATCTATTAAAATTAACAGATGATGAAGGAAAATCATTTGACCTTTTTTTTGAAGAGTTAGAAATGTTTTTGAAAGAACATAATATAGATATTCCAGAAATTGACTGAAACATTAAGAAAGCAGGACAAGCTTAAGGCTTGAATGCGTAGAATGTGCTGATGAAATTATTGATTTTTTAAATAAACATGGTTTAGATTATAAAGTTACTTCAATTAATATAAAAAATGTAGATGGCATTCCTAATTATTATAATATATTGAGCGGTCTTTAGGAACGAATATTTCTACTAATGGATTTTATAAGGGAGTATTATTTGATAATAAAATATATGATAATATTAACCCTAATGGTATAAAATTAGAAGAATGGTTATCAGATTTAGTCATATCTTATCGAAATGGTAGTGTTGATTTACTTCATTATATAATGCGGGTGTTTTAAAGTTAAATTAGAGGGAAAAGTAGTATTATGGCAATCAATAATGATGGAAGTTTAAAATTAATTCAGTTTTTGTTAGGAGTAAAAAAACGACCACAGTTATTTTTAAATAAAAAATCTTTAAAAAGATTAGGCTGGGTGGAAATGGGATTTATGTTTGGTTACAATAATTTAAATAGCAGTATTGATTTAAATTTATTCGCAAATGAAAGTAAAAATAGTATATGGAATGATTTTAGTAAATATATTTGTCAAAAATATAATATTACTACACCAAATTATACTGAATTAGTAAATTATTGTCAATCAGACGAAAAAGCTTTTGATTTGTTTTTTGAAGAGCTAGAAATATTTTTAAAAGAACATAATATAGATATTCCAGAAATTGACTGAAACATTAAAAAATTGACAATTTATAAGCTATATGGTAAAATAAATAAAAACAGGAGCGTCAGGAGGTAGTGTAACGATACCGCCGCAGTTTATAGGAGAAGATTCAGACGGAGATGGAATACCTGATATGGTAGAACTTTATAAATTGAATATTATATTAGACAAATACACTTATGAGGTTAATTAATATGAAAGAGTTACTATCTTATTGGGATTTATCATTAGGTTTAATAGCAGTAGGGATTGGATCATTTTTACAATATAAACGTAGAATTTATGAAAAAAAACGAGATAATGAAATTTTAAGAAAGGGTGAAAGTTTATTTAAATATTCTCGGTATATGGATGATCGTCATGCACATTATTGGCATGGATTATTAATATTTCTTGGAGTAGCATTTATTTATAGTAGAATAAAAGGAAATATGCCAAATATTATTGATTTTATAGAATATTGTGTAACTCATTAAAAAGTACTAAAGAAATATAAAGTCAGCATTAGGTAATTATGAGGTTGTTCAATATGAAAGAGTGGGATTTGTTTTTAGGTTTAATAGCAATAGGGATAGGAATTTATAAGAGATATAAATTATATATTAATAGAAAAAAAAATAATGAAATATCAAAAAGAAAAACAATTGGTGCATGTACATTTTCATCTTATGCTAGGATAAAAAATGAAAGCTTGGAGGACTCATTTTGTTATCTTACGATTACTGTAGGTATTATATTTATTTATAATAGATTAAAAGGAAATTTACCCAATATAGTTATCCTATTAAAAGAACTTAGTACTTATTAATAGTAAAAGTGTTAAAACGTCTTTTGAAGTGATTCAAAAGACGTTTTTGTTTGTTTTGATTTTTAATATATTAAAAAATTGACAATTTAAGCGGTCATATGGCAAAATAATTAAAGAATTGAGGCAAGCTTTAATAATTTGAATGTGCGGGGCTTATACATGATATAGGAAATCCTCCGTTTGGTCATTTTGGAGAAGATTCCATACGAGATTGGTTTACCAGGAATTTAAATAAGTTGGAGTTTAAAGGTCAAAAGATTGATGAAGTGCTTACCGAGCAAATGCTTGGTGATTTTTATCATTTTGAAGGTAATGCACAGGCTGTTAGACTACTTACTAAACTTCATTTTCTTATTGATAAGAATGGTATGAATTTGAATTACACATTACTTAATGCTATAATTAAATATCCAGTTTCTTCTGTTCAAATAAATAAGAACAGTGGTGATATTAAGGATAAAAAAATGGGATATTATTATGCTGAAGAGGGAATTTTTAATGCTGTTACTAATAGTACAGGAGCAATTGGGTGTCGACATCCACTTGCTTTTATTCTTGAGGCGGCGGATGACATTGCATATAAAACAGCAGATATTGAGGATGCTGTAAAGAAAGGTTTTATTTCATATCAACAATTGTTATTTGAACTTAAAAATGTATATACAAATAAATGTGTTGATGATGGAGAGAAAAAAGAATATAACCATGCAGTTGAAAAATTAGAATTATATTATAATAAGGCTATAGAAAATAAAGTTTCTCATCCTGAACAAAATGCTGTTCAGCGTTGGATTATTTATGTTCAAGGAGTTTTATTGAGATGTGCGTCTTATGGGTTTACTAGTAATTATAATGCAATAATGAATGGGAGTTTCACAAAAGAAATTATCTCAGTTTCACATGGTAATACAATAGCATATGCTCTAAGTGATATTTCTTTCAAATATGTTTTTCAGTCTAAACAGATTTATAAGCTTGAAATTGCTGCAGGAACTATAATTGAATACTTGCTAGATAAATTTACCAATGCAGTAGTTAAGTATGATACTGATGAAAAATTATCATCCCTTGATAAACGACTAATTGCATTGATTTCGGATAATTATATACAGGCGTATAAGATTCATTCCGCAGAAAAGGATGAATCAGAGAAACTATATTTAAGATTGTTATTGGTAACTGATTTTATATGTGGTATGACTGACAGTTATGCTAAAAGACTGTATCAAGAAATTAATGGAATTATATAAGGAAATTATGTTGACGTTTTGAACCCTCGTGTTCCAAACGTCAATTTTTTATGCCGTAAACAATGAGTATATGCGATATTTCCGGCAGTTTATAGCCTTTTTTCCTTTGAAGTACATACAGAAACCTATTTATATTCTATTGTATAAATTTAAATCAAGAAAAAAGTAAATAAATTGTTAATATTCATAAATAATCTTGATTAATTTATGAATATGGTGTAAAATTTATTTATTAAATCATTGGTTTGTTAATCTACTAAATATTAAGCTTAATAAAAATCTAAATCAAGGAGGAAAAATATGCTTAGTATTGCAATATGCGATGATGAAAAAGAAACTATTAAATTGGTAAAGGCTATTTTATCTAATTATTGTGAAAAAAGATTTATAAATTATCAGATTTATGAATTTGATGACGGTAACAAACTGCTTAATGCAAATAAAAACTTTGATATAATTTTTCTTGATACAGAAATGAAATCAACCAATGGAATTGAAATCGGACAAAAAATAAGGGAAAATAACCGCCTGGTTACAATAGTATATATAACAAGCCATACAGAAAATTGGCGTGGGGCTTATAAGGTTCATGCATTTGATTTTATAATAAAGCCATTTACTAAAAATGATATTTTTTCTGTAATGGACGACTATCTTGCTGCTGTAAATTTCAATGAAAAAAGAAAGATAATATTTCCGACAGACGGAGGAACAATTTGTTTAAATATTAATGATATTTATTACTTTATGTATGAATCTAAAAAAAAGGTTTATGTATATACTTCAGAGAAAAAAATATTGATTAGGCAGCATTTGATGGAGATTTATGAAAAGCTGGATAAAAATCGCTTTTATAGATCGAGAAGAGATTGTATATTAAATTTAGAATATGTACAGGAAATAAAAAATGATTTTGTAATTGTGATGAAAAACGGTGATTTGCTGCCATTGGCACAAAAAAAGAAAGATGAATTTCTTACAATGCTGACAAAGTAATATTTATTATTACGGCAGATTATATATGTCAAATATAATGCTTACATAAATAATATAGTAGAACAAATGACATGGATTACGGTCCATGTCATTTTGGGGAATTTAGGGCAATATATCAGCATTCAGGGTAAATATATTGAAAATTATGGGAAAATAAATTATACTATAGTTATAAATATTAATAAGGTGGCGTTAAAAAATGAAAAAAATAAAAATTGGAAAAAATAAAATAACTTCGTTTTTATCTTGCTTATTAAGTTTAACAATTCTGACATGCTCATTATCTGCCTGTACGTCGTCAAAAGATAAAAATAATGAAATAGTTCAGGAAAAAACAAATAAGCTTGTTCTTTATGGGGGGCCTTTTGGAAATAATGCGCTTAAGGCAGCAGTAAAAATATTTGAGTCAAAGTTTCCTGAGGTTAATGTGGAATATAAAGAATTTGGGGAGTTAGGTGATCCTGAGGCGCAAAACAATTATGTTGAAGCTTTGAAGTATGATTTATCTTCCGGAAGCGGTCCCGACCTGATTTTTGGATATGATTATGAATTTGATGATTTTTACGGTATGATGGACAGCGGTACCTTTGCAGATATAAATACTTATATTGAAAATGATGAAACATTTAACAGTGATCTATATAATGAGGTTGTAATGAACTCAGGATTATATAAAGGAAAACTCTGTTATATCCCCATTTCATATAATGTTTTGTCCCTTGTTTCAACACAGGAGACTTTGGAGCATGCCGGATTCCAATTTGACAGGAATACAGATTTGAGCGGTTTTTCTTCACAGATGAGCGAATTTATATCAAAGAATAAAAATTCTTCTGATGAGCTTTTATTTAGTACTTATCAGATGCAAATGTCAGTCTTTTCACCTTGGAGCGGTGTGGAAGCGATAGATCATGAGAATAAAAAAATCTTGACCGATTCAGAAGAATTTAAGTCTACAATGGAATTATATAAAACCTACTATGAAATGGATCGGCGCGGCGATGAGAATCTTTGTTCGAATACAGGCGACGGAGCAAAGTTAGTCAGAAATAATAAAGCACTCTTTTATTATAATACACTTAACGTGGCGGACGTTTTAGAAACTTATTCTGCGCTTGTGGATGAGCATACCCCAGTTTTGTTTAATTTTCCGTCTGCAAATAACAAGACTGTAGCAGAACCTGATTATATTGCCGCTATACGAAAGGGAAGTCCTAATCAGGCAAATGCTTATGAGCTTTTGAAAATTTTGTTGTCTGAAGAATATCAAACTAAACATGCAATAAATTGGGTGGATAATTTCAGTTTAAATGTTCCGATTTTAAAATCTGCATTAAAAAAAGGAATAGATAAATGGCTGAGTAAACAAGTCGGCGGCGGAACTCCTGACGGCAGCATTAAATATGCTGATTTGTCAGATGAGCAAATACAGTTATTTGTTGATACATTTGGAGATATTGATATTTGTATTATGCCTAATGCGAATGCCCGCGTCTTTACCTGGGAAGCTATGGAGCCGTATTTTAAGGGTGAAAAATCATATGAAGATTGCTTAAAGAATCTTAATAATAAACTGGAGCTTTATATAAATGAATAATCCAAAATCAAAATTATTAAAAAGGGACTCTCTGACTGGCTTTTTATTTTCTTTGCCTTCAATTGCCGGAATGCTTGTTTTCTTTCTTATACCCTTTGTCATCTGTATTATTTTATCGTTGACTGACAGTATAAGCAGTATGAACTTTGTGGGAATTGATAATTATTTAGATATAATCTCCAGTCGGACATTTAGGCTTGCAGTATGGAATACATTTAAATTTATATTAGTAGCTGTTCCTTTAATTATGATTTTTTCACTGATTATTGCTTTGTTTCTTTATCAAAAGCTTGCGGGTTTTGAATTTTTCCGTTCAATATTTGTTTTTCCGTTGGTTCTGCCCGTTTCTTCTGTTATATTGTTTTTCCAGCTGGTATTTGCCGAAAACGGATTTGCAAACGACTTTTTAACATTATTGGGATTACCGGTTAAAAACTGGCTGGATTCTTCATCTTCATTTACTGTGTTAGTTATATTATATATTTGGAAAAATTGCGGATATAATATAATACTTTTCCTTGCCGCATTAAATTCTATTCCTAAGGTACATTATGAAGCAGTGGAGATGGATACCGACAGCAAAATAAAAAAATTAATTTATATAACACTTCCTATGATCAGACCATATGTTTTCTTTATATTAGTAATTTCGGTTATCAATACTTTTAAATCGTTTAAGGAAGCATATATTTTATGCGGAAATTATCCTAATGAAAACATTTATATGATACAGCATTTTATGAATAATAATTTTCAGAATTTAAATTACACACGTTTATCAGTCGGAGCAATTCTGATATTTGCGATTATTTTTGTTTTAATTTTTATTTTATTGAAATTCAGAAAAAACGGAGATGCAGAATATGATTAAAAAACTAAAACAATCATATTTTAAAATAATTATATACATAGTACTTATTGCTTTGGCCTTTGTAGTATTGCTGCCGGTAATTTTTATGATTTGCGGTTCTTTTATGGGGAAATCAGAAATATTGAACAGTTATGGAAATACTATTTCTTCCATAAGCTCTGATAATTATTTTCATATAATACCTGAACAAGCTACATTAAAAGGATATTCAGAGGTTTTTTTATTGGATCCTTCATACTTAATGAAATTTTGGGTTTCAATAATGATTTCTGTAGCTATTGTAATCGGCCAGGTAATTATATCTTGTTTAAGCGGTTATGGTTTGGCTAAATTTAATTTTCGGTTTAAAAAAGCAGTTTTTTATTTAGTTATAATACTGATGATGCTTCCTGTTCAGGTGACATTGGTTCCTAATTATTTGTTATTTAATAAATTAGGTCTGATAGATTCCTATTTATCAGTAATACTTCCAGGAATTTTCGGCACTTTTGGAGTATTTCTGATTACTCAGGTTTTTTCATCCATTCCTAATGATTTGATAGAAGCTGCTAAAATTGACGGCGCTAATCATTTTCAAATACTTATGAAAATAATAATACCATGTTCAAAAACAGGAATTGCTTCACTGGTTATATTAAGCTTTATTGATTCCTGGAATATGATAGAGCAGCCCTTGGCATTTATTAAGGACTATTTGAAGTATCCTATGTCGATATTTCTTTCAAGAATTAATGATTCAAGGTTGGATATAGCCTTTGTGTGCGGAGTTTTAGCAATTATTCCAGTATTTATCCTGTTTTTATTTTTAAAGGACGCAATGATCAAAGGTGTGGAATACTCAAACATGAAATAGCTTTAAATATGAGGTGGATTAGATGAAACAAAATTTGAATAAAAAAATATTGATACGAATATCTTTTATAGTCCTATTTATTCTAATAGTATGCACATTTCTTTCAAAGACAATGCATAATATATCCCTTCCTTATGTTGAAGCTGCAAGTCCGGAATGGGCGGAGCTTCCAATCAGTTCAAGCTCGGAAGGTAAAGTGGTAATAAATAATACCCAGAAGATCAGTTATCATTCATCATTAAAAATATTATCAGTAAATGTGAATGAAAACGATTATGTAAAAAAGGGCGATACTTTGTTTGAGGTAGATACCAAGGAATTTGAAATCAATATAAAAAAAATGGAGTTAAATATACAGCAGATTAACAACAGCCTTTCTGAATGGCAATCTGAAAAAGAACGGCAAAGGCTTAATACTGAATTGGAAATAGCTGAACAGGAACTTGAGCTTTATAAGGAACAGGTGCCTTATGACGGTTTTGTATACGCTCAGAAAGATGGCGCTGTTTCAAAAATATCTGTTGTTAAGGGAGATGTTACAAAGGAAGACGATATTCTTGCAGAAATTTCCGGCAAGGATATGTCGGTTATGTTTTCTTTAAGTGAAGCAGAGGGCGTATTATGCGAAATCGGAAACGAAGTTAATTTGACCTATACTAATACTATAATCAGTAACGGCAGTCCTACTGTTGAAGAAAAACACGATGTTTCATCTGTTATAAAAAAAGAATATGATAATGAAAAGGAAGAATTTATGTTTTATGCTGATCTTCCTGAAGGTAACGATAGTTTCTATGAAGGTCAGAAGATTAAGGTTGATTTTATAGTTTCATCAGATTCATATGATAATATTATTACGCTAAATGCCATATCGGAGGATGAACAGGGAAACTCGGTAGTATTTATTTTGAAACAGCGTGACGGCTTATTTGGAAAAGAATATTATGCAGAGAGAGTTAATGTTAACCAAATTTCTAAAAATAATATCAACGCAGCAATAGAAGGGGACGATATCAATTCATATGTAAAAATTGTAGTTTCTTCCTCAAAGGCGCTGACTTCCGGTGAGACAGTGAGGATAATGGAGTGAAAGTTTCAAACAGAAAAAGGTTAGCAATAATATTGAAATTATTTTTACTGATAATATTTTTAATATTATGCTTTGTTATAAAACAAAATGTAGAATATATGCTGCCGGAAGTTGTTGAATACGCTGTTTTAGATAATTCAAATGCCATAAGCTTTTCAGAAGCCGATGAGGCGGCATACGTTAACAGCAATTTAACTGTTAATGTTTTATCACGTAAAACTGGTAATATTTCTACAAAAAATAATACAGGCTTATCTGAAAATGTAAATATTATTTTTACTGACGATAAGTTTCCTATGGTTCACAATATTAATTTATTGAAGGGAAGCTTTTTTTCAAATGACAATCCGTTGAATGTTTCTGAAAAAATTGTAATAAGCGATAATCTGGCTAATTCACTATTTAAAAGTTATGATGTGATAGGTAATGAAATTGTTTTATCCGGAAAGAAAAAGATTATTTCCGGAATATATATTACAGAAAATAATATTTTCAGTGAATTAGCCTCAAATGGTCAGGAAACTGTTTTTGTTTCAATTGAAGGTCAAACTGATTCCCCTGGCTCAATGGGAATTGAAAGAATTTATTTCAAAGGTTTAAACGGAGAAATAAATAATATGGACATTAGGGAATTTGATGTGCATACCGGGGAAAAGTTAAAGTTTTATCAAAAAACAGATTTATTCTCCTCTAAAAGCTTGTTGAAACAAATTATTAATATAATGTTTTTAATAGCAGGAGTTATTGTTATACTTAAATTAATATTTATATTTATAAAAAGCTTTGAAAATATTATTTATGGTTTAGAAAAAAAGAATTATAATGTAAAAGCTGTAAATATAAGAATAAATATAATTATTTGTTTAATATGTTTAATGCTTATAATCTTAATATCTGCATTATGTACGTTTAAATTATATATTCCGGATGGATTGCTGCCGGAACATGATCGGATTTTAGATATAAAATATTATTATCATTATATAATAAATTCCATTCAAAGCGTTAAATTATTGGAACGATGGAGCTATTATCAAACTTTGATAATTGTATTTAATTTATTTATGACAGCTTCTGTTTCTATTACTATTCTTTTGTTTGCTAAATTTTTTGGTACGCTTAATAAATACTTTAAACATGAGTTTGATAGCTTACCGTATGCATCAAGCATGTGGATTAAAAAGGAAAACTGACTTAAATAAAAAGCAAATGCCGTTTACAACTTCTTGTAAACGGCATAATTTTGTTATTTAAACTGGAGCTTGTGACGGGACTCGAACCTGCGACCTGCTCATTACGAATGAGCTGCACTACCAACTGTGCTACACAAGCAACTATAATAATTTTACCACAAAAAAAACATATGTCAAGAGTATAATAAAAAAATAAAAAAATTTTAAAAAGAAATTGTATTTTTCCAAATGATATGATATAATAAAAATGTGTAAAACTTCCTGCCGTTTCAGAATAAGAATATTTAAAATAAGGACGAAAACAGCAGTGTAATGAAAAGAAAACTTGGAGGACAAAACAATGGCAAAGAAAAGAAAATTGGGAATATCAGTTTTTGTTGTTATTTTAACTATTCTGATGTTGGCTGTAATTATATTTACGGCGATGGTAAATTTTAAGTTTAGCTCATCGGCGAAATCAGGAACCCTTTTTGGAAAGCATATTTTTATTATGGAAAATAATGATATGGCTCCGGAACTAAGTAAAGGGTCTGCTGTAATCTCAGATTCAGGTGATATACAGGTACTGACAGAAGGCAGCGTTATTCTTTTTAAGCAGAATAAAAATTTTGACAGTGTAATGAGAATCAGTGAGGTTATACATAATACGGACAGTACAGTTTATAAAGTTTCGTCTGATGCTGAACCTGAAAAAACTATTGAAATTGATAAAAGCGCTGTTATAGCAAAGTGTAATAAAGAGAGTCAGAACTTGGGTAAGATTCTTAACTTTTTAAAAAGTACTAAGGGGTTGATCGCCGGACTGCTTCTTCCATGTCTTATACTTCTCACTGTTATAATAATAAAGATTGTTTCAGTTCGTAAAAATTCTGATGAGTGGGAAGATAATTATGAAAACGAAGAAGAGGATTTTGATGATGAAGATGACGATGAAGAAGATTCATTATTGCGTAAACGTATAAATCCGCTTTTTATTCCAGATGGCAGTATTAATCAGGGTGAAGAATTTGAAAAGAAAAAGTCTTCAATTGCTAAAAATTTTGCTCAGAAGCCTGGTGCAGTAAAATCAAGAGAAGTAAGAAGAATCCCGGCACAAAAGGAATCTGAGAACGCTGTTGAAAGATTTAAGGCGGCTGTAGAGGAAAAGCCATCTGCACCAGTTATGAAAAAGCCCACACTGGCACCTGACGGCGCAAACCCGGATATAAATGAAAAGATGGCTGCTATAAAAGCTGCTCTTAGCCAAGGTAATGGAAAAACTGATCCAGACAATTCCAGAACAATGAAAATTAATATCAGCGATGAAAGAAAGAATTATAATACAGAACATAAACCGGCACGTACTGAAAATGTTCAATCAAAAAGGGTTTCTGATTCAACTAAGAAAAAGGATGACAATATAAAATCAATTGATGATCTTATCAGGATTCTTGAGGAAGAAAAGAAAAAACTTTGATATATTAAAAGACCGGTTTTTACTGGTCTTTTTGTTTAAATAATAGAATGTGAAAGGAAAATAGTTTATGCCGGATTCCGCTGATATTGAAAAGTCCATTGTTAAAAAGTATAAAAAAACCATTTGGAACAGGTTTATTAAGGGCATAAAGGAATATAAGCTTATTGAGGAGGGTGATAAAATAGCCGTATGCATCTCTGGAGGCAAGGATTCAATGCTTATGGCAAAATGCATACAGAGGCTCCAGCGTTACAGCGATGTGCCCTTTGAAGCAGTTTACCTTGTAATGGACCCCGGTTATAATACAGTCAATCGAATGCAGATTGAAGAGAATGCCCGTAAGCTTGATATACCAATAGAAATATTTGAAACACAAATTTTTGATGCTGTAGTAAACATTGAGGACAGTCCCTGCTACATTTGTGCAAGAATGAGAAGGGGATATCTATACAGCCGTGCAAAGGCACTGGGGTGCAATAAAATTGCCCTGGGACACCATTTTGATGATGTTATAGAAACTATACTTATGGGAATGCTTTACGGCGCTCAGGTGCAAACTATGATGCCCAGGATACATAGTAAAAATTTTGAAGGTATGGAGCTTATACGCCCGCTTTATATGGTTAAGGAAACCGATATTATTGCTTGGGTTAAGTATAATCAGCTTAAATTTATCCAGTGTGCCTGCCGTTTTACAGAGAACTGTACATCGGCTGAAGATGGAAGCAGTAACTCCAAGCGGCAGGAAATGAAGAATATGATTGCTCAAATGCGTAAAATTAATCCTAACGTTGACATAAACATTTTCAGAAGTGTTGAAAACGTAAATCTTGATACTATAATTTCTTATCACAAAGGTGAGGAGGTTCACCATTTCCTTGAAGGGTTTATAAAAAAAATGTAAAATTTTTTTCAAAAACATATTGAAATTAAAGGTAAAAAGTGGTATAATAATAGAAAATAAGTTATTTTCTGAAAGATAGTAATTTTTTGTAAGAAATGGTGCACAGCACCTTAATTTTGTTAAGGTTGGAAAGATTATAAAAAAGCGGCAATCAGTATTTAAATATATGATTGAAAGGAATGATTTTTTGCATAATCTTATTTTCAGCCTTAACGCTGTTATTCCAGTTTTCTTAATGATGTTATTCGGCTGGTTCGTCCGCAGAATAAATCTCCTTGATGACCATACAACTAAAAAGATTAATAATTTTGTATTCAGAACACTGCTTCCGGCTTTGCTTTTTATGGATCTGTCAACAGCCGACTTTAAATCAGTTTGGGATACTAAATTTGTGCTGTTTTGCTTTTTGGCTACATTGGGAAGTATAGGTATTGCGTTGCTTATATCTTTTTTCAGTAAAGACAAATCTGAAAGAGGCGAGTTCATACAAGCTTCATATAGAAGCAGCGCAGCTGTTTTGGGAATAGCTTTTGTAAATAATATATACGGTGAAGCTTCTATGGCGGCGCTCATGATTGTGGGAACAGTACCGATATATAATATATTTGCAGTTATATGCTTAACAGTTACTTCGCCTGAAAGAGATGCTTCCAGCAAAAAAGGACTTGTTAAACGAACAGTAAGGGAAGCAGTAACTAACCCTATTATATTGGGTATAACAGCCGGAATTATATGGTCCCTGCTTGAAATACCCCAGCCGTTTATTATGTCCAGATCAATTTCTTATCTGGGAAACATGGCGACGCCGCTTTCGCTGACGGCGCTCGGCGCTTCTTTTAAATTCAGTGATGCGAAAGAAAAAATTCGGACAGCAGCATCTATTTCTTTTGTAAAGCTTATTCTTTTCTGCGTCGTTTTTCTTCCTCCGGCAATTTGGCTGGGGTTCAGATCCGAAAAACTTATTGCTATTCTTGTAATGCTGGGCAGTGCCACAACCGGTAGTTGTTTCGTGATGGCTAAAAGCATGGGACACAATGGGGCGGTTACTGCTTGTTCTGTTATGCTGACTACTCTTTTGAGTTCGTTTACTCTTACTGCATGGCTTTTTGTTTTAAAAACGCTGAATCTTATTTAAATACGATAAATCAACTTCTAATGGCAGTTTACTACCGTCCTTCAGAAATACTAAATTCATTTTAAAATCTTTAATGAACATTTTATTTACATAGTATTTTTTGGAGGTTTTAATAAACTTTGTCATGTTATTTAGGTTTCTTATATGCCCATCAATAACAAATTCACCTTTGGTTGTATAAATCATAAGTTTTCTCCAATTCTGTCTGAAATATTTGATCTCCTTATACTTAAAATCGCCGACAGATGATTGGAAAACCAGATTCCTTGCACAGGCGTCTTTATAAACTTTTTCAAATTCATGATGATATTGAGAATCTGAACCTCCCTTAGGAATATGCGCACTATATTCTATTTCATAGGAACCAGTATTAATGTGAGTGTGACTGGTATGAAATGCTATTACCATGGTAGGGTCTTGTTTTAATATTTCATAAGCTGTTTCATAGCCTGTGATACCCTCCATTTGTACGTCAAGTATAGCGGCATCATATTTGTCGTTTTCGTAATTTGCCAACACTTCTTCACCGCTGGAAAATGAATCTATTTCCAGCGGTTCTTTTGTTTTGGGCCAATATTTTTGCAACATTTCCTTGAGCAGATCCGAATAAATCTCCATATCATCGCATATAGTCAATCTCATGCCACATCATCCTTTCTGATTATAAATTAAATTTATTTAGGTTATTATTTGTCACGCTGCCTTAAATATATCTTTCTGCATAAAAAAGTATCATTTGACTCCTTCAAATGTATTCATAGTATTGAATTTTACAAAAAACATACTTATAGTATTTATTGATTGTAAATAAATACCAGTAGTCTGTGTAAAACTAACTTTAATACTTATATACTTGTATTTATAAGATAGATACAAGAGGAAGGGAGTTTTATGGGCAGAATTTCTATTGAAACAGGACGGCGTATTCGAATGTATCGAGCTCAGCAACATTTAAGTCAGGAAGAGCTGGCTGAAAAATGCGGAATGCATCCGACTTATATTGGTCAGCTGGAACGTGGTGAAAAGAATGCAACTTTGGAAAGTATTTCGAAAGTGGCGACTGGTTTGTCTGTATCCCTTAGTAAGTTATTTGAGAATATTGAAGATTTCAACAGCGTTGGAACAAACTATCCGGCTGAGGCATACAGGTTAGTTCAATCGGTTTCGGAACCTTATCAAAAGAAGCTTTTGAACATAATTAGAATGATTATTGAACTAAATAATGCTGGTAAATAACCTCCATATATATAATAACACTTATTTAGTTTTTTTTCTGTCGAATAATGTATATTTTTTCACAAAATTTTATTTTACGTTTGAAAAAAGTCGTTTAACCCTGATTTTACCGAGGTTTGACGAATTGGTTAAAAGATAAAAAAATGAAAAAAGCTGGTAAAATATAGTAAAAAATGCTAAAAAATGGTATATTTGGTCAATTCAATTAACTTAAAAAAGTTGGCATTTGTCGAAAATTGTGTAAATTTTTACTTAAATAAACTGTATCATTTTAATAACAGCTTTTCAAAGAATGTTGTTTGCATGAATATAAAAAAAGAGCTGCGCAGTTAATTCTGCGCAGCTTTTTGCGTTCAGTATTTAATTTTTATCAGTTAACGCCTGCGTTTTTTTGTAATCAGGCAGCCTGCTATTAATACTGATGAGAGAATAAAGCCTGCTGTTACAGTTCTTATTCCTCTATCGCCTGTTTTAGGAGCTCCGGTTGGACGGTTTGTTGTCGCAGGCAGTTTTGCCGTTGTCTGAACTGTCGTCGTGGTTATCGGAGCAGCCGTAGCTGAAGTCGTACTTGTTGTTGTAGCTGTTGTTTCGCTTGTTGATGTTGATGTAGTAGTAGATGTTGTCTTGTGAATGGTTTCTGGTAATAATCCGGTACGAATTGTGGTTTCTGTTGTGCTTGTTTCTGTGCTTACAACCGTTGTTTCAGATGCAGTGGTTTCAGTAGTTGCATCTGTTATTTCAGTAGGCTCAGTTGCTTCTGTGGTGGTTGTTTCCTCCTCAGTAGGCTCTGTAGCCTCTGTGGTGGTTGTTTCCTCTTCAGTAGGCTCTGTAGCTTCTGTAGTGGTTGTTTCCTCCTCAGTAGGCTCTGTAACCTCTGTGGCGGTTGTTTCCTCCTCAGTAGGCTCTGTAGCTTCTGTAGTGGTTGTTTCTTCCTCAGTAGGCTCTGTAGCTTCTGTGGCGGTTGTTTCCTCCTCAGTAGGCTCAGTAGCCTCTGTGGTGGTTGTTTCTTCCTCAGTAGGCTCTGTAGCCTCTGTAGTGGTTGTTTCTTCCTCAGTAGGCTCTGTAGCCTCTGTGGTAGTGGTTACTGTTGTAGTAGTTGTAACCTGTGTCGTTTCAGTAGTAGTCTGAGTTGTCGTAACAATTGAAGATGTTACGGTCAGAATAGTTGTTTCTGTAACAGGTGTTGACGTTACTGTGGTAACTGAAGTTTCAGTAGTTGTTACTGTAGTAACGGTTGTTTCTGTTGTAGTTACTTCTGTAGTAGTTGTTTCGGTTTCAGTGGTAACAACGGTAGAAGTAACAGTTATAACCGTGGTTACGGTTGTGATTTCGGTTTCCTCAGTTTCAGCTGCGGTTGTAGTTGTTGTAACTGTTGTATTTGTGGTTTCTGCTGTTGTAACAGTTACAGTTGTTGTTTCAACTGGTTTCAGTGCGTCAAACATAGTTATAACGCCGTCATAATCGGTTGTAGTTTCACCGATCTTGATGTTCTGAACCTTGCCGTCAATAACTGAGAAAGTGATGTCGGTTGCGATTTCGTATCCATCCGGAGCAGCGGTTTCCTGGAGTACATAATCACCGTCAGGAATATTTTCAAGTGTAAGCTGTTTATCAGAGGATTCCCAAGTAATAATGTTGCCGGAGATGTTAATATCACCGTCAGCAGTTACTTTATCGAGAGAGCCTTCGCCATTGTAGGTAAGCTTCATAGAAGCGCCTGGTAATGGATCAGAACTTCCGTCTTCATTTTCGCCTACTTTGATAATAGCTACTGTAACGATGGATTCAGTAGTGGTTGTTTCTGTTTCCTTAGTTGTTACTGTTGTAGAAGTTGTAGTTTCGGTTACAGTAATAACAGTAGAAGTAACAGTCATAACAGTAGTTTCGGTTGTGATTTCGGTTTCCTCAGTTGCAGCTGCGGTAGTTGTTGTAGTAACTGTTGTAGTGGTTTCTGCTGTAGTAACAGTTACGGTTGTTGTTTCAACTGGTTTCAGTGCGTCAAACATTGTGATAACGCCGTCATAATCAGTTTCAGTTTCACCGATCTTGACGTTTTGAACCTTGCCGTCAATAACTGAGAAAGTGATGTCGGTTGCGATTTCGTATCCGTCCGGAGCGGCAGTTTCCTGAAGTACATATTCACCGTCAGGAATGTTTTCAAGAGTCAGCTGTTTATCAGAGGATTCCCAGGTAATTGTGTTGTCGGAGATATTTATATCACCGTCAGCAGTCACCTTATCAAGAGAGCCTTCGCCGTTGTAGGTAAGCTTCATAGAAGCGCCCGGTAATGGATCAGAACCTCCGTCCTCGTTTTCGCCTATCTTGATAATAGCTACAGTAGCGCCGGAATCAGTAGTTGTGGTTTCTTCGGTTGTTACCGTAGTAACAGTTGTTACTTCAGTGGTCGTTGTAGTTTCTGTTACAGTAATAACAGTAGAAGTAACAGTCATAACAGTAGTTTCGGTTGTGCTTTCAGTCTGCTCAGTTTCAGTTGCGGTAGTTGTTGTAGTAACTGTTGTAGTGGTTTCTGCTGTTGTAACAGTTACGGTTGTTGTTTCAACTGGTTTCAGTGCGTCAAACATTGTGATAACGCCGTCATAATCAGTTTCAGTTTCACCGATCTTGACGTTTTGAACCTTGCCGTCAATAACTGAGAAAGTGATGTCGGTTGCGATTTCGTATCCGTCCGGAGCGGCAGTTTCCTGAAGTACATATTCACCGTCAGGAATGTTTTCAAGAGTCAGCTGTTTATCAGAGGATTCCCAGGTAATTGTGTTGTCGGAGATATTTATATCACCGTCAGCAGTCACCTTATCAAGAGAGCCTTCGCCGTTGTAGGTAAGCTTCATAGAAGCGCCCGGTAATGGATCAGAACCTCCGTCCTCGTTTTCGCCTATCTTGATAATAGCTACAGTAGCGCCGGAATCAGTAGTTGTGGTTTCTTCGGTTGTTATCGTAGTAACAGTTGTTTCTGTTGTTGTTACTTCAGTGGTTGTTGTAGTTTCTGTTACGGTAATAACAGTGGAAGTAACAGTCATAACAGTAGTTTCGGTTGTGCTTTCAGTTTCCTCAGTGGTAGTTTCAGTAGTTGTAGTAACTGTTGTAGTCGTAGTGACCGCAGTTGTTTCAGTTACAGTAGTCGTTACAACAGGCTTCAAAGCGTCAAACATTGTAATAACGCCTTCATAAGAAGTTGCAGTGTCACCGACCTTAATGTTCTGAACCTTGCCGTCGATAACTGAGAAAGTAATTTCGGTTGCGATTTCATAACCATCCGGAGCGGCTGTTTCCTCAAGAACATAATCGCCGTTAGGAATATGGCTAAGAGTTAACTGCTTATCTGTAGATTCCCAAGTAATAGTGTTGCCGGAAATATTTATATCGCCGTCGGCAGTTACTTCACTAAGGGATCCGTCACCTGTATAGGTGAGTTTCATTGATGCACCCGGCAGAGGATTTATGCTGCCATCTGAGTTTTCACCAACTTTAATGATTGAAACGTCAGCGGCAGTATCGTCTTTATTGGTAACGGAAACCTTGCCGTCGCCGAGTGTGAGATCAATTGGCTGACCGTAGCTGTTTATACCTTGTACGTGCATTGTCAGACCGTTTTTATCGGTATAGAATGCTCCGTTTGGTACAGCATTTCCGTCAGCGTCAAGCTCGAAAACGTAATATTCTTTGGATGCGTCAAGCTTTTCAAATGTGACAGTATCTTTAATACCCTTAGAATTACCGCTCATTGTAAGAGTTTTGGTTTCGATAGGTTCGCCGGTACCGTCTGCATTATCGAAAAGGCCGAATGTAAATTCAGCTGTTTTGCAAAGCTCAGAGATATAAGTTTTTTCAACTGTAATATCAATCGGTTCATCGTAAAGAATATCTGAGAAGCTTTTAATTTCGACGTTGTTAGCGCCCTTAAGGTTAAATTCCTTAAGTTTGCCCGGTGTGTTTTTAATCTCGTCGGGAATATTGTCCTTAGCAGTTTCAGCGTCCTGTCCGTAGAAGATAAGGTAAATATCGACAGGCTTGTAACCGGCAGGTGTATTAATTTCTACCAGATGATAAAGAGTATCAGCCTGAATATTATATTTATCTCCGCCGATAATAACCTGACCGTTCAGATTGGTTTCATCTGTTACATAACTATCAGTAGGATCACTGTACTTGCTGATTTCGAATTTAACTCCGCTAAGCTTTTCAGGAGGGGAACCTGTACCGTATTTAGTAATCTGAAGAATTACATGATTTCCGATTGCGCCGGATTCAGAAGACGCTGTAAGATAATGTCTTACATCAACGCTTTCTCCGGTTGTTCCCTGAATTTCCTTGTAGCCTTTAATATAGGCGTCGTTTGTGTAGCTGCATAAAGAGCCTGTGCTTCCGATAGCATTAATCGTATATTTGATATCGATTTTCATTTCATCCGGAAGAGTAAAGACAATTGTTTTTGCAGCGCTGTCATAAGTGTAGGAGTATTCGGAAGAGGAAAGAAGCCTGTCGTTTCCATAAACCTCAATTGAACTTGGATCAAGGTCAATATTTACAGCATTGTCACTGCTGAGCTTCATGTTGTCAACAAGAGTAATTTTGCCGTTTGACTGTGTTGAAAGCTTAGAGGCTGATTTATTGACTGTCAGGGTGAATTTTGCATTGTTGCCTTCCCATGTGAGTCCCTTATCAACCATATCAACATCTTTACCGGCGTCATATTCCTGTGTAAACGATGTTCTTCCGTTAACGTCGTCAATTGTATAATCGATTACGTTAGTAAAGTTTTGTTTTTGTGAATGGCTGCTGCTTTCAAGAAGCCATGATGAAGCGTCTTCAACTTCAGTTTTATAGATAATTGTAATTCCCTTGAAAGCATCGCTTTCAATAGATGTATTATCTATTGTAGCTCCGTCGTTGAGAGCTGTAAGAGCGCTTATCCATTTACTTGAATTTGACGGGTCATAATTAAAATTGATTGTTTGACCGTCTGATGAAACATTAAGCGCTTCAGCGGCACCTTCGTACATATCCGGAACAGTCTGCCAATTATATCCGCCATTATTAATTGAAGTCTGACCGTACTGGAAATCGAAGTATAAGCCCACTGTTGCTGAACCGTCAACATATTTTAATCCTGACGGCAGATAGTCAGAGATGCTTACTGATCCGCTGGTTTTAAGTTTCTGATTTTCGTCAAGAACTGCGGACTTATCAATAAGAATAGTCCATACAAGCTCATTGCCTTCTTTTTTGAATTCTGTTCCGTCAGGGAGTTTAACTTTATTGCCGCTACCGTCAATAACCTTTCCGTCCCCTTTAACAACAAGTTCCGGATAATAATATCTGGAAATCGGAGTTGATTCGTCTGTTGAGGAATTTCCGTCGCCGTAAGATATATTTGCCTGATTTTCAATGCTTGATGTTGCAGGATCATAACCAGGCTTTACTCCGGATGCAAATCTGATAACAAGCTTCTGATTTACAGCCTTTTCAAGACCGGCTTCGGTCATAACAACCTTAAGACCCATGTTGTAGTATACAGCAGTATAGTCTGTGCCGTATTCGAGGGCAGAGCCTCCCGCTGTTACTGTAACGTCATCTTCAAAGCTCAGGGAACCATTCTCATAACCGGAAAAATCGCAGTTGCCGGAATAGTTATTATCCCAGATTTCATATTTCTTGCAGCCTTCCGGAATGTTTGCGGAAATTTCCCATTCAATTGTACCTCGGTCAGCGTCATAGCTGTAAGGTACCGGATTCTTTTCAGAAGAAATTCCGACTCCGTTAGTAGAAGCTGATCCTTCAGTCATACCGATCTGAACTTTGGAGCCGTCATCAGTTTCCTTGTTCAGAACCGCACTGTTTTTAACAGTGTGCGACATGAAAGAATCAAGTATGCTTTCATCTACGCTGGTGTCGTAACTCAATGTGTAGTACGTTCCGTTGTCGTCTGTATGCTCTTCAAAGTCGGACAAGGAAATGTTGCTTAAATCCAGATCTCCTGAATATGAAAGATTCTCGCCGAGAATGTCTGATACAGAAAGCTTGCTCAAATCATCTTCATTCTGACCCGGTATAACTTTGATTGTCCATGTGACAGTTTTTGACTCTTCATTTAAGATTCCGGTTTTTGTGATTGAAGATTTAGTAACCGGAGCTGTTGCTCCGCCTGAATTGTCAAGCGTTTTGTCATTGTCATCATGACCGGTTACCTTGGCATTGTTCTGAACATCATTTTCAAACGAATTGGAATCGCTGAAATATTCGTCAGAAACAGTCATCTGATATGTCAGTGTAAGCGTTGTGTCAGCCGGCAGTATAACTGTGCTGTCAGGTGTAAATGTGCAGTTATTTCCGCTTATTTCGCCTGAGAAAGTATAGCTGTTGCCTTGGCTGTCTGTTGCTGTAACTGATGAGAGATTTTCTGCTGTGCCGATTAGGTATTTGCCCCATGAATCTTCAATTTTGTCGATGGTGACATTTCCGTTGTTGGCAATTACTTCAACAGTGAAAAGGTAGTCATTTCCGGATAAATGAGTTGCTTTTTTACCAAGAACCACGTTTGTATTGAGGTCCGGTTTAACTTCATAGATCACGTCTTTGATTCCGACCTGCTGAGTATTTCCGCCGTCTGAATCAAAATTGATTGTACCGTTCTGCTGTACCCAGAATGTAATATCGCTGCTTCCCTGGGAGTCTACATAGCTCTTATCCAGTTTAAAGTAATACGTATTATTTTCAATACAATATTCGCCGCAGTCGATGCTTCCGGATTTCATAATGCCGCTTGGGACAGTGTCAAGAATAACTGTTTCGGTAGGATCAAGAGGTATGCTGTACCATACTTCAGCCTGAAAGCCTTTTAGGTTACTCATTACGCCGTCGAGTCTGTACTGTACTTTGCTTTTGTCCGGTATTACACTGCCGTCTTTAATTTCAGTTCCATCTGCGAGTGTAAACACTATTTTCAGTGGGTTGTCGTCCGAAAGAACTGTATCTGCCGGAATTACTTCGCTTGGCGCTGCATGGACAGCAGGGAAAGTCTGAATAATGGCAGAAAACATAAAGATGATTGACAGAAGAATACTTACCGTACGTTTGGTTAGATTTGTTTTAGTTTGTTGTGATTTCATATTTTTCTCCTTTCAGAAATATTTTAATGAATCATAGCTTCGGAGTATGACGGAAACTACATTCAGAAAAATTTCACAATAAATCTGCATATAAAATACTTCGGTTATGATTCAATACAATTATATCATATAATACCGTTTAATTCAAGACCAATTGTATGGAAATACGCTGTATTTAGGCGGTTTACATTATTTTTGAATAGTTGTTTAGGTGATAAATACCAAATAAAATGGTATATATGTTAATTAAAACTATTTTACTATAACTATTGACAGATGTTAATGATTAATGTTAAAATTATATAAAAATATTTTGGAGTGAAAGCAATGGAATTTGAGAAAATTATAGAGGAAAGAAGAAGCATAAGACGTTTTGATTCGTCAAAGAAGGCAAGCCGAGAAATGATTGAAGAAATAATCAGGGCGGCTGTTGAGGCTCCGTCATGGAAGAATCAGCAGACTTCAAGATACTATTGTATATTGAACGAAGAATTGAAATTAAAATTCCGCTCAGAATGTCTGCCGGAATTTAATGCAAGAAATTCAGAGGGAGCGTCAGCTCTTATAGTGGCAGCATTTGTAAAAAACTGTGTAGGATTTAATGCTAACGGAGAACCGGTAAATGAAATCGGCAACGGATGGGGCTGCTACGATCTCGGACTTCAAAACGAAAATATGATATTAAAAGCAAGAGAACTTGGTATGGATACGCTTATTATGGGAATTAGAGACGCTAATAAAATTCAGTGTATGATGAATATTCCGGAAAGTGAAACAGTCGTCGCAGTTATTGCAGTTGGGTATGCCTTTGAAAGACTGAAAAAGCCGGAAAGAAAAACCGTTGAGGAAATAGCAAAGTTTTTTATATGAAAAAAAGCGGATATAATTATCCGCCTTAATTTTTTATAATTAACATTTATGTTTTAATGCCGAGAAGAGCACCAGAACGTATGCCATGTGCGAATACTACCAAAGGCGGACAGCTTGTAACAGAATTTAATCTTAAATCAAGAGAAAGCATCAGGTATCATATCCTGTTTCCGGATTTGTACCTTTACCTAAAAAATGTATGTTTTGCTGGTACTGATTCTTTGATGTTATGGAACGCAAATCCTGAGCTTGTAACCGAAAATGAGTTTGTTGAAACCGCTGCAGATTCAGGTTTGTCGATATTAAACAGTAATAGTAAAAGTGTACAGTTTGATAATTTATTAAATCGTTATCCTGAAGCTGTATTTGAATCACTAAGCAACGGAAAAATTGCTTTGATACTTCCACATAAGCAGGTGGATTATCCTATACATACTACAAATGGCTTAAAGCAGCTGTATCCTTTATCTGTATATAATCTGCCTGTAGCTGATTTTGTCAGCAATACTTCAGGTACAGTGGATAAGAATTATACAAAACAAGTAAAGAAAATTGCAGAAATGATAAACAACTTTTATCATTTTCCGGAAGGTAGACAGATTCAGTATATTCCTGTGCTCAATGATAGGGAGAACTTACCTCCATTAGATCAGAAATGGAAAGAGGGTGATTACATTCTTGTAGGTGATATTATTTTATTATACTATTTACTTTTGTGGTTAAATATGCTATAATTATTGTAGTAAAATATATATTATTTGGAGGAATATATGAAAATAAAGAAAGTGTTAATTCTTGCACTAACATTATTTATGATGTGTGACATGAATAATTCAATCGAAGCTATTAATAGTTTGAACAAATCAAGAATTAATGATTTTAAGGTTCAATTAGATGATAATGAATTACTTATGAAAAGTGAAATACCTGATGCGATTGAATATAATAATGTTATAGACAAGGGGCATTGCAAACGTGTTATTGAAGAAGAAGAAAGTCTAAATTCTATTGTTTTTAAGAATACTGATGGAACTCATAGCCGTTATATATTTAATTATCCTGTTAAATATATTGATGAGCATGGAAATGTTCAAGATAAATCTTTAGAAATAAAAGAAGATAAAAAAACTAATTCCTATATATCTGATTCATCCGATATATCTGCGACATTTAATAAAGATTTAAATAGTGGAGTACAATTAGAATATAAAAATATAGATTTAAAAATGATACCCAATTTTAATATTTCTGAAAATAATTCTTATGTTGAGTTATCTGATGATAAAAAAAATATATCTTATAGTTGTCATAATAATATTTCACTTGAATATTCTTTAACATATCAAGGCATTAAAGAGGATATAATTCTTAATAAATATTCAGGAATAAATAAGTTTTCGTTTACGCTTCTAACAAATGGATTGAAATTAGATATAGATGAAGATAAAAATTATAATTTATATGATTCTAATGGTCTTATAAGGGCGAATATAGGTGAGATAGTTATTTATGATTCGGCAAATAATATGTGCATTGGTTCATTAGCAAGTAAAACAATAAAAGAAAATACAGAGTATTTATTGGAAATATCTGTGGATGAAACTTTTTTAACAGATAGCGAAACTGTTTTTCCGGTTTATATTGATCCAACTATAGAAATTGATTATGAGCATTATGGATCTAATCTTTACGATGGTGAGCCGGCTATTTCATATTCTACTATATATTCAGATAATAAGGTTAATAATAATGGAACTATAGTAGTTGGTAAATCTGGAACAAGAACCGCAAGAACTTTAATGAAGTTTCCTGGGTTAATAAATGAAAAAAATAAAAAATTTTTATTTGTAGATCCAGCCCAAATACAAAGCGCAAAAATTTATTTAAGAGATATAGGTTATCATTCAGATAGAAATGCAATGAACATTTATTGTTTTAAATATGATAAAGAGTGGGGACAAAATGATGATTTAAATTGGTATGAATATGCAAATGATTATTCAAATGAGTTGAGTTTTAATTTGATTTCTCATTCTAATGGAATAATACAAGATCCTATACATACTTATGCTTTTGATATAACTCCAGCTGTTCAAAGTTGGTGTACAGGGGCGACTCATTACAATTGTGCATATGGTATAATTTTCAAAGCAGACGATTTGGTGGAAAATGGTGATGATGGTTTATTATATGCTTCATTTGGTTCATATAAAAATGGTTACTATTCACCATATTTAGTAATTGATTATAAAACACCTTATAATTATAAGTATGCAGAAAATGTTCCTATATCATATACATATAATACTACTTTAAAATTAAATGAAGGAGAAAAATATATCTTTCAAACTGAGAAAGCTACAGATTATCCAAATTGTGATACTGAATTATATTTATTTAAAACAGATATAACTGAAGAACTGAATAATAGGAATTATACATGGTTTAATGATGATATGCCAAATGTAACTCCGATAAATAGGTATTCAAAAATTGAAGTAACAATCCCAGTTAGTGGAAGTTATAAATTAATGGCAAAATGTTATGATCCTGTTGGAAAAAATGGGGTATGTACGAGTGGATATTGTAATATTTATAAAATTGATCCTATAACACAGTCAAAAACACTGTTAAAAGAAAATGCACAATTAGGTGGATATAGAATGGCGTTACCTAGTGGTATGAAATTCTCCACTTCCAAATATAATTCTTTTACAACAAACATAAATAACTGTGATCCGGTTATGTATATTTTGGGAGAAAATGAAACACAAAGAAAAGTAATAGGATATAATGATGACTATAAGAGTAAAGGTGATTATAATTGGGGTAAGGATGCACGAGTAAAACAAAATTATATTTTAGATAAGCCTCGTTATATATTTGTATCTTCATTTTCATTAACAAGTGGCAAATGCGATATATATGGAATGTGTGAAGGAATGTATTCATCATATAACTTTCCTAATTTGAATGAAGATGATGGAATCAAATCTGCTCCAGGTTCTTTGGCATATAATTGTATATCTTATTCAGGTGGTATAACAATAGATTGGGTGGATCCAATAACTAATGTATTAAGTCCATGGTATAATATTAATAGTGAACAGGCCTTTGATAATTTTTATGGTAATAATCCACCTCGATATTCAGGTGCTATGACATATACTGAAACAACTAATGAAGATGAAGCAGTAATTAATTTGTATAAAAATGGAGACTCATGGACACATGCTTCTGTACGAAAGCCTGCAAATGAGCAACTACATGGGTACTCTTGGGAAAGTAAATTGGGTTCAAGTTATCGAATATTCCATACTTTAAATTCACTTAATTACGATAATCCTAATTCAGATAAAGCTTACGGACACATTGAAAAACGATATAAAATTGCAGATAGCAATATTAATTCTGAAACTAAATCTAATTATATTTTAAAAAATGAAATTACATATAGTGAATCACTTAAATCTGGGTTAACAAAAATTCAGAATATTAATATTACAAAGTCTGAAAATATGATAATTAAAAATAAAGTTAAAAACATCAAAAGTGAAGTAACTGATAACTTTAATGTTTTATATTATGATTGGATAAAAAATTCTATAAATGATGAAGTAATTTCTCTTTCAAGTTTTTCATCTAATTATACTAAAACTATTGAATATGAAAAATTATCTGAATTTATAGATGGGAATGATGAATTGGTTGAATTGATTATAAGTATGTATCTTAACGATAGTTCAAATGTATTTATTATTACTCTTTTTAATGATAAAGTTGTTTGTAAAAATGAAAAATCGTTAAAGATAGCTAATAGTATAAGAGAAAATAATAATATAATAAGTTATGCATCAGAAAATTCTGATACTTATGTAGCACCAACTTTTGATACAAATGCACGATGTTTTATAAAGGAAATATTGAAGGTGGATTTCGAATAAATTGGAGAAGGAGATATTTATGAAATTTTCTGTAAAAAAGACTTTTTTGGCAATAACAATGTTTATAATTATTTTATTTAATATTCAAGCGTTTTCTCTTAATAGCAGTGCCTTTTTTGTAACGGAAAATGGGATGATATTCAGTAATTATAATGATCGAATAGGTATATCGGGAGTAACTGATGAGTCGATTACTGATTTGATTATTCCGGAAACCGTTGAGGGAAAAATCATAGAAATTGTATCCTTATCTGATCTTCCGGCGTTAACTTCTATATCTATACCGTCAGGAGTATCAAAGATTTATATCAAAAATTGTCCGAATATAACTTCATATTTTGTTGACCTAAACAATGAAAGTTATTGTTCAATTAATGGAGTAATTTATGATAAGAATCTAAAAATATTATATTTTTATCCGGTTGGCAATTCTGACGAAGAATTTGCGCTTCCAGATGGAATAACGAAAATAGAAGATAAAGCATTTAAAAATTGTACTAAACTTAAAGAAATCAGTTTTCCGGAAAGCCTTACTGAAATAGGTGCAGAAGCGTTTTATGGCTGTTCTTTTAAAAATATAAAGCTTCCTGAAAATCTTATATCCATTGGTTCTTTAGCTTTTGCCTTTAATGAAAATCTTGAAAAAGTGGTTATTCCTGAAAATGTTACAGAAGCTTTTGGGGCTTTTTGTAAATGTTCAGCACTTAACTCAGTAACATTTTTAAGAGAAAAACCTTCACCGAATAATTTTTTAGATTATTATTATTCCGGTAATTTTGATGGCTGTGAGCAGAAAATAATATTTTATGTACCTGATACTGTTGTTCAAAACTATAAATTTTTGATTGAACTTTATGATATAGTATTAAATTATGATGTACAGACATTAAGTCAGAATCCTGATAATATTAAGGGTGATGTGAATTTTGACGGAATAGTGTCTTTGGCTGATGTTCTAATGTTACAAAAAGCGTTGTTGAATTCTGGAAACATAAAAAGCTGGATAGCTGGCGATATAGATGAGAATAATATAGTTAATGTATTTGATTTGATTTTGATAAAAAGAATGGTAATTGGAAATTAATTAATATAAGTAAATGTTTTTAGCTGCATACTTGAGGGAATCAGATTAATCTGATTCCCTTTTTAGTTTGCGCACCCATAGCGCGCTCTAACGGGTGAAAGTCCCTAACATGCCCAGATAGTGGGAAGTGTATGGCCGAACAGCAAGGGTGTTCATCGTGAGGTGGAATCTGAAGGAAGCTGTAAGCAAACCTCTGGTCCGACGGACAGAAATTACATATAAGGCTAGGTTATGAGAGATAAGTTGGCTAAAAGCAACGAAGTCTAATAACTATTACATTTGTAGTAGCAGAGTAAATGTGGCGGATATATGGAGTGAAAGAGCGTGACCTTAAGTGTGGAGGTCTCACAGAGGTATCATTAGCCTAGTAACAACGAACTGTGAGAAGTCACAGAGATCATAGTAGTGAGGAAGTCTCTGTAATGGAGATGGAGCGAAGGGGCGAACAATCTTTATAAAAAAGACTGGTCTGCGTTCTTTCCTTTCCGTCCCGCTTGAAAACTCTACTCTGAGAGTTTGATTAATGCTTTCTCGCGCATAATCAATAAGTTCTGAATCTCTGTCTATATCTATAAACATTTTATCAAGTATAGAAACAGCTTTCTCAAATTGGTTTTTTATCTTGTTTTTTGCATCCTTGATTTTAATACCTTCACTTATTGCTGAAAGTCTCCTATAATATTTAAAAAATGTGGGATGTTCGTCTAATAAATTTATATCAAATTTAAGTTTATATACATATAGTAACAGTAATTGTTTGATGTTCATCCAAACTGGAAACGCATAATTCTGCCATACATCACAAGGAAACGACTTACTGGTATGTGTGATCCTTTCAGGATTATTTCCAGGTTTACGCATCGTAACAATGTAATCCGGCAGTCCCTAACGGCTCATTGAACTATCTTTTTTGAGCTGTTTCCAAAGCAGTCCCAGCGCTTTTGACGCTGAATTTCTGTAACCAGATTCTTCCCAATAGTTACTTTACTATGATATATAAATCCGCATTCCTCAAAAATTTTTATCAGCATTGCTGGAAAGTCTTTTAAGCCAATCACTCCGTCACGTTCCTTCATCATTGGTAAGTCCATACAATGAAAAGACAGTAACCTTCCCGGCATGATTACTCGATAAATCTCCTTTGCAATGAATACAAAATGCCGATAAAATTCGTTGTCACTCTTACAATTACCCATATCACGATACAATAATAGCCATTGATCTTAAGAACGAACCTCACGGCAAGGCGGACGTGCCGTCACTGATGGCTAAATGGGACGGCTCCGAAGACCCTAACAACTGGAAATATGCGGCTGAATGTGCCGCAAGCCGTATCCTATCAATTAATCCGAATCTGCTTGTTATGATTGAGGGCGTTGAAGTATATCCCAAAGACGTCTATGACTGGACTGCTCCTGCCATTGACTGGTCCACAATAACTGGAACACGCAAAAGATTAAAACCGCGGTCGGCGATCTGTGTAAGCATTTCATGTATATTTTGAGACCATACACCGTCAAAAACCTGACTTCCTACATTATATCCGAACCAATTACAGCCGGTAAGCCATACCGGATTTCCGTTCATATCCACGATTTCAGCATTTTCGTTAACATGAAGCCAGTCATCATGATATTCGTCCGATGCGGCTTTTACGGAAGATGAAGCAGGAACAGAAGCAGACGCCATTACCAATGCTGTTGCAGCTGCCGCCGCAAGAGCCTTTAAACGTATAATTTTCAATAATTTTCCCTCCTTGAATAATTTTGTTAGTTTAATAATATCATAGTAGTTTTTTTATGTCAATAATTTATCATAAAAACAATAACTTGAAAGAAACTTTATAATGTGATATACTTTTATAAGGTATCAGAAAGGATTTGGTATATGAAAATATCAGGTATCGTTTGTGAATATAATCCATTTCATAACGGACATCTTTACCATATTGAAAAAACACGTGAAAACGGTGCAACGCATATAGTATCAGTAATGAGCGGAAATTTTGTTCAGAGAGGTGAGCCTGCCATTGCGGATAAGTTTAGTCGTGCCAGGGCGGCTGTAAAGGGCGGCGCTGATCTTGTAATAGAAATACCTGCTCCTTATGTGCTCTCATCGGCAGAATATTATGCAAGAGGGGCTGTATTTCTTCTTGACGCTTTAGGATGTATTGATGAAATTTCTTTTGGAAGCGAGTGCGGTGATATATCCTTATTAAAGGAGTCTGCTGAAGCTGCTGACAGATATTCTGACTGCTTTGAAACGAGAAAGCTTGTAAAGAGCGGACTTTCATTTCCTGATGCACTAAATCGTGTAATCAGGGAAAATTGCGGAGAAACAGTTGCCGATGTGCTGATGAATCCCAATAATATCCTTGCTTCTGAATATATAAAAGCGCTCAGTTCACTAAATTCTACAATAAATCCATATACTGTGTGCAGAAAAAATGCCGGTCATGATACCAATGTAGTTTGTGATGAATTTGCAAGCGCTTCCTGCATACGCACAATGATAAATGACGGGCAGGATATAAGTGGAGTTGTACCGTATTATACTAACGATTTAGTTAACGGGCTGTCCGGCAATATTGCTTCTGTTTCAGCGCTGGAACGTGTTATTCTTTATAAGCTTAGAACAGCGTCATTAGACGAAATAAAAAATCTTCCCGATGTTGGACAGGGGTTGGAATACAGAATAAAGGAATCGGCGTCTGGGAACAGCATAGATGAGGTTTTTTTTAAGATAAAAACCAAACGATACACAATGGCGAGAATAAAACGTATTATAATGTGTATGCTGATAGGTATTAAAAAGGGGGATATGGATAATCTTCCTCCTTACGGAAGAATACTTGCTATGAATAAAAGGGGCGCTCAAATTTTAGCGCAAGCTAAGAGTAAAAAAAGGATTCCCGTTGACACCTCCTTAGCTAAACTCAGAGATACCGATAATGTTTGCAGAAGATTTGCAGAAATTGAAAGCAATGCTTCAGAGGTATACGCTCTGGCGTGCAGGGATATAGGTCTTGCAGGCACTGAATTTACAGCAAAGATAGGAATAACTTGATATGAGCAGATTTAAAGGTATAATTTTTGATCTTGACGGAACAATTCTTGATTCTATGGGAATCTGGGAAAGAGTGGATCATATGTTTCTTGCTGAGCATGGAATAATAGCGCCTCCTGATGTTTCGGAAATCGTTAAGAAAATGACAATTGAAAAAGCTGCTGAGTATTTTCGTACAAGGTTTTCACTTGGATGTTCAAACCGGCAGATAATTGACAGAATCGAGCAAATTGCAGCGGATATGTATAGGTATAATATAGCGCTGAAAAAGAATGTTTATAAAACTGTTGAACAATTGCATGAAGCGGGCGTAAAAATGTGTATTGCCACGGCTACATACCCATCCCTTGCAGTGTCAGCTCTAAGGCGCCTTGGAATATATGACTGTTTTGAATTTGTCCTTACCTCAACTAAGGCGGGGAGCGGAAAAGATAAACCGGATATATTTTATATGGCGGCTGAGCGTTTAAAATGCAAGGTATCAGAAACTGTTGTTCTTGAGGATTCACTTCACTGCATACAGACAGCAGTTAATGCAGGATTTTATACAATTGCAGTGTATGACAGTCTTTCACATAATGACTGGAAGCAGTCCTGTAAAGTTGCTGACCGGTCTATAACTGATATGGGGGAATTTCTTGAAATATGGAAGGAGCTGAAATAAATATGAAAAAAGTTATGGTGGGTATGAGCGGAGGAGTTGACAGTTCTGTTGCTGCAAAGCTTTTATGCGATGAGGGATATGAAGTTACAGGTGTGACTCTTAAACTTTTTGATAAAGAAGCGCTGTGCGGCGGCATTGCTGGCAAGTGTTCTTCACTCACTGATATAGATGATGCAAAAAGTGTTGCCGATAAATTGGGGTTTGAGCACCTTATTTTTAATTTTGAAGATGATTTTAGAGAAAAGGTGATGAATAAGTTTACAGAAACTTATCTTGAAGGAGAAACTCCAAATCCGTGTATTGAGTGCAATAAGCATATAAAATTTGAAAAAATGCTGGAAAAGGCTGAGGAACTCGGTTATGACTATATTGCAACAGGTCATTATGCAGTAAGGGAATTTGATGAAAAAACCGGTAAATTTATTCTTAAGCGTCCGGCAGACCGTTCCAAGGATCAGACTTATGTTTTATACGGTCTGACTCAATATCAGCTTTCAAAAACTCTTTTTCCTCTGGGAAGCTACGAAAAATCTCAAATAAGAAAAATTGCGGAGAAAGCGGAGCTTATAAACTCTGATAAACCTGACAGTCAGGACATTTGTTTTGTACCTGACGGTGATTATGCGGCGTTTATTGAGAAAAAAACAGGTGTGAAGTCTGTTTCCGGTGATTTTATTGATTTATCAGGAAAAATTCTGGGTAAACATAGGGGAGTAATTCATTATACGATAGGGCAGAGAAAGGGACTCGGAATTTCACTTGGCGCTCCGGCTTATGTAACAAATAAGGATTCAAAAACAAATACTGTAACCCTCGGCAGTGAAGAGAATCTTTATAAAACAGAAATTAGAGTCAGCAATATAAATCTTATTTCATATGACAGGATAGATGACGGTATGAAAGTGACTGTCAAAACAAGATATAGTCAGAATGAACAGGAAGCTAATCTCTATAATGACGGAGAGGAACTGATTGTCAGGTTCATCTCTCCTCAGAGAGCGCCAGCGCCTGGACAGGCAGCAGTTTTTTATGACGGTGATATAGTAATTGGCGGAGGAACTATCAGACAGGCATAATTTTCATCTGCATTTATGGTCAAAATCTATTGACAAATGTCTGTTTAAGTGTTAAAGTAAAGGGGTATAAGAATTTCTGAAAGTATTGTTTTAGGAGGCAATTATATGAAAAGAACTATAAAAAGATTATTAGCGGCAGTTTCAGCCGTTTCAGTTTTGACATTTTCAGGCTTAAGCGTTTCAGCTGCGACAGCTGAAGATGTAATCGGTGCCGCACGTGCTGCCGGTTTTCTTGAAGTTTATATCCAGCAGCTTGAAAACTTTCTTAAAACCCATAGCTATACTTCAGCCCAGTATGATATGATGCTGAATGCTCTGGGTAATATTGAGGATATCGGTGACGATGTTGCTCAGAAGTATTTTGGTAAAACTCTCGATGAAATGAGGGGAGAAGCTGGCGTAGATAAAGAAACTGGTGTTCCTGATGACAGCTGGGCGGCAGATATTGCTGATAAGATGTCAAATGATCAGCTTATGTCATCGCTTAACGAGCTTGTTAATGCAGGTAAGAAGATGGGACTTGACGTTACTATCGATAAAAAAGGCGATAAGAATTATGTTATGACTGTTCGTGATGCAAACGGAAATATCCAGATGATTGCGCCGGTTGGAAAAATTGTTGACAGGACCGGTGCTGAGGTCAACGAGGAAAATTCGTTTATAGGATTTGCTTTAACTTCTGCTGTCTGCGGAGCATTACTTACAGCCGGCGGCGCAGGATTATTGCTGCTTAAAAGAAAAAATGAAAGCGGAGAATAAGCCATGTCTGATAATATAGAAAAGAGCAAAAGCGCAAAGACTGTTGTCATAGCAACGCCTATAATTGTTCTTGTTATTTGTGCGGCGCTTGCGGCAATTATGTGCTACTTTCCGGTTCGTAAGGCTGAAACGCTTATGAATATAGCGTTTTCTGCTAATCCGGATCACGCTCAAATAAGTGAAATTAAGTATGATACCAAGGAAGTTGAGGCTGAGATTGACGGAAACAAGATTGTTTATCCGTCTTTCGGAGCAGAATATGCCGCTCTTAAAATCGATTCAATAAATCTTGAAGCTCCGGTTTTCTGGGGAAGCAGTGAAGAACTTCTTAAGCAGGGTGTATGCCAATACAGCGGTTCGGTTTTTATAGGGGAACAGGGAAATGTTGTTCTTGACGCACATTGCAATACATATTTTTATGAGCTTGGCAATGTCAAGGAAGGGGATATTGTAACTCTTACAACCTCTTACGGTGAATTTACCTATAAGGCTAAGGAACAGGTTCTGTTTAAGGATACTGATAATAAGTATATCTCTCCGACTGCTGATGACAGACTCACTTTGTATACTTGTTATGGAAATCTTTTGGGTCCGACAGAGGACAGACTCGCAGTTATATGCGAGCTTGTTGAAAAGAAATTTTATGAATGACATCTGAAAGGACCTTAATATGAAAAAATTTAATAATTATGCTGCCAGTCTGATTTTTACGATTCTAACAGCGTTTTTTATAATATTTACGGTTTTTGTCCGCTTTGCCGGAACAACTGTAATGAATGAGAAATTTTATACAGATATTGTTAAATCTGAAAAACTGACGGACAGCGTCTTAAACAGCATCAATAAATTTTTTGATGACAGTTATGCAAGTTCAGGTATTCCAGCGGAAGTTTATTTAAATGCGATTGATAAAGATAAGCTTGAATCAGCAATATGCAATAAAATTGAGAATACCATTTTGGAAATAAAAGGTGAAAAGGTTTCTGATAAGGAAGTATTTAATTTTTCCGAAGTTGAAAAAAGCATTACTAATTATTTTGAAGCCTTTGCTGAAGAAAACAATGTTGATGTAAATGAAAAGTATCAGGAACAGCTTGATAAAACAATAGAGGCGGCTAAAACTGAAATAGAAAATCACATTGATATTTTCATGCTTGATATTATGGACCGATCAGGCGTTTTAGACAAGGCAGAAAAGCTTTATCCGTTTCTTACTCCTGTTATGATAGCAGTAATATCAGCATTGGCGGTATGCATTGTGATACTTGCAGTACTAAATAGAAAAAGTATTCCAGCATTGTTTTACTGGGGTGCGGTATCCTGTTTATGTTCGTCAGTAATTGTTGCTGTACCATGCCTTATACTGAAATTTTCGGATTACTTTAACGGTTTGGTAATCAGAACGGATTACATCTTTAAATCAGTTACTGCTGTTCTTTATTCAATGGTAGACGCCTTGCTTTTAGTCCAGATTATCATATTTGCTGCTGCTGTAATATTGTTTGTTCTATACGCAGTGACTGGACGACTAAAAAAATCATAATTTTTAAAAGAGAGGATTTCCTCTCTTTTATTTTTGCAGTTTTAAGAATCTGTTTTTTACTATTGAATTTTTTTGTAATTTATGATATATTTATATTAGATTTTGTTTTTTGGAGGTTAATGTGAAGGATTTCAAATTTGAAAAACTTTCCGAAAAAATAGAAATTTGTGTAAGCAGTGAGCATGGATTTGGTACAGATGCATTTTTGCTGACTCATTTTTCTGAGTATAAAAGAAACGATAAAGCCTGCGATCTTGGTACCGGCTGCGGAATTATTCCGCTCCTAATGCAAAGAAATATGCCGCCGGAAATTGTTTATGCGGTTGATATACAAAAGCAGGCAATAGAACAGCTTGAAATGAGCATAGAAAAAAACAGGAATACAAGTATTGTTCCTGTAAACTGTGATTTAAAGGAGCTTTGGAATGAAGCTCCTTTAGGGCGTTTGAGCCTTGTTACCTGTAATCCGCCGTATAAGGCCGCTAATGCCGGGATTGAAAGTAATCTGACAGCACATAAAATTGCAAGACATGAGGTTCTCTGCAATATTGAAGATGTTTGCCGTGCAGCTTCAAGACTTCTTAAATTCGGCGGAAGACTGTGCCTTTGTAACCGTCCGGAAAGGCTCGGAGATGTTATAAGTGCAATGAAAAACAATAATATTGAGCCAAAGCGTTTAAGATTTGTAAGTAAAAATCCTGAATCCGCTCCATGGCTGTTTCTTATAGAGGGAAAAAAAGGGTCTAAGCCTTTTATGAAAGTACTTCCGCAGCTTTATGTCTGGAACAGCAGCGGATATACTGGAGAATTACAGGAAATATACAGAATGGGTCTTTAGGGAGGATATTATGGGAACACTCTATGTTGTTGGCACTCCTATTGGAAATATGGACGACGTGACTTTCAGACAGCTTAAGGTTCTGGAAAGCGTTGATTTTATTATAGCAGAGGATACCCGTGTTACGCTTAAACTACTTAACCGCTATGAAATAAAAAAAACACTTGTGAGCTATCATGGACATAGCAAAAAAAGCTGTGCAGAGGAAATTGCCGAAAGAATTATGAACGGTGAAAATGCCGCAATAGTGACAGACGCAGGAATGCCTTGTATTTCTGACCCTGGAGAAGAGCTGGTAAAGATATGTGCACTTAGAAATATAGATGTAAAGGTTGTTCCGGGACCAAGCGCCGTTGTATCGGCTCTTGCTGTATCTGGTCTTAATACTTCCAGATTTTCGTTCGAGGGGTTTTTGTCTGTTAATAAAAAACAAAGGTATGATCACCTTGAAAGCGTTAAGAATGATACCAGAACATTAATTTTTTATGAAGCGCCTCATAAGCTTATTGCTTCTTTAGAGGATTTTTTGAAATATTTCGGTGACAGAAAAATTTCTCTTTGCCGTGAACTGACCAAGATTCATGAAGAAGTACTGCGTATGAGCATTTCTGAGGCAATTGAATATTATAAAATTCAAAAGCCTAAGGGAGAATATGTTCTTGTAATTGAAGGTTCAGACGAAAAAGACAACGGTCAAAAAGTAAGCTTGGAACAGGCAGCTGAATATGCGGAACAACTGATTGAAAATGGAGAAAAGGCTGTTAATGCTTGTAAAATTGCAGCTAAAGAAACTGGATATGCAAAAAGTCAGCTTTACTCAATTGTGTGCGGAAAAAAGAATGACGATTGGAGATAAATATGAGAATACCAAGAGCAGCTTGCATAAATGATTTATCCGGATTCGGACGCTGTTCCCTTACGACTGCTATTTCAGTAATTTCAGCAGCCGGAGTACAGGTATGTCCATTGCCGACAGCTATTCTTTCAAAGCATACAGGGTTTCCAGGATTTTACTTTTCAGATTTCACCGATAGTATGTCCCCGTATATTGATAATTGGAACGATGTTGAATTTGACGGTATTTACAGCGGTTTTTTAGGTTCTTCAAAACAGATAAATATTGTAGAAAGTTTTATTGAAATTAGAAAAAAAGGCAGTATGCCGCCAAAAATTATAATTGATCCAGTTATGGGGGATAACGGCAGACTTTACCCTACATATACTGAAGAAATGAAAGATAAGATGAGTATTCTTGTTTCACATGCAGATTTGGCAACACCCAATATTACAGAAGCGTGTTTTATGACGGGAACACCATATACAGGCGAGAATATAAGTGATAATAAAGCTGAGGAGCTTTGCAGAAAAATTTTTGATTCCGGATGTAAAAATGTAGTATTGACTGGAATCGTCAGAGAAAATAATATAATTAATTTTTCCTTTGACGGCAATAGTTTTTTTATGGATAAAATATGCAGAGAAAGCCGAATATATTCCGGAACAGGTGACATATTTGCATCTGTAGTATGCGGATTAATGCTGAAAGGGATAGGTATTCCGGAATGTGTAAAGGCAGCAGGTAAGTTTATCTCAGAAGCTATCAGGAATACCACTGAAATGAATGCGGCTATTAAAGAGGGGGTTGTGTTTGAACCGTTGCTTTATAAGCTGAGCGAATACAGATAAAATAAAACGGTGCATAAAGCACCGTTTTTTAGAAATTGCCTGATTTATCTTCCATCAGTTTAAATTTAATTTCAAAGTATTCGATTTTTTTATTAACAATTCTTGCGCATTTTGCCGTTAAAATGTCACCGGCCTTATAGTTTTTTAGTATTTCATTAAGCTGACTATAATCAGATGTTTCCTTTCCCTCCACTGAAAGAATAAAATTATTGATTTTAAGTTCCGTATTGGAAATATCACAGTCATCGCTTATTTCTGTAATCAGAAGTGATTTTTTAAGTTCTTTTGGCATATCAAACTTAAAGATTTCTTTAAAATATGCCTCAGTATATTCGTTGGAAGAGAAGAATGTTATTCCCACTCTTACACGTCCGCTGATATAGCCTGTTGCTATTAATTCTTCAATAATTGGTTTGGCTTCATTAATAGTGATCGCAAAACCAAGTCCTTCATAGCTTAAATTGATGTAATCAATATATTTTGAAGAGGTAATGCCGATAACCTGTCCGTACATATTGACCAGTGCTCCTCCCGAGTTACCGGCGCTGATAGCAGCATTGGTCTGAATGCAGGTCATTTCGTGTCCGGCAGCGTCAGTTCTTATTTTCCTGTTAACGCCTGATATTATACCATCCGAAACTGAACCGGAAAGTCCGGCAGGATTTCCTATTGCAACGACCTTTTCTCCTGTTTCGGCCTCATCTGAATTTCCCAGTACAGCGGCAGGCAGATCTTCTGCTTCAATTTTTATTACGGCAATATCTGTTTTAGCATCTTTTCCAATAATTTCAGCACTATAAACCACATTGTCGCTTGTGGTTACAATCAGTGTATCTGCATTGTCGATAACGTGTGTGTTGGTTACAATATAGCCATCGTTTGTAATAATGATTCCGGAACCGCTTCCGGAAGGAGTAAGCAAATCAGGTTTTTTGTATACATAAATTTCAACAATCTGCGGTCGAATATATTTGGCTATTCCCTCAGTTGTATATTGTCCGTTTTCTGCAAGATATTCAATTTCGGCTTCAGGAGGTTTATTTTCTGAATTAAGTATGATCTGCTTTTTTTCTTGTTTAGGCTCAGTTATTGTATTATAATCCATGAGTGAAACCAGATAAGGAGAAAACTAAAAATTGTGTTTAAGACAACAGACACCATAATGTGGAGTGAATATCTTATTTGGAGGAAATAGAAAATGGCAAAATCATTATTTGAGGAACTGGGCGGCAGATACGAAAGGCAAGGCGATTATTTAATACCGTGTTTGTCTGTACCCGCCGAAGAAGAACAGCCCATAG
>CAJUPO010000015.1 GCA_910588145.1 uncultured Oscillospiraceae bacterium
AAATAAATCAATGCCGGCTTCTTCTTTTTCATGCCAATTCTTTTGAATTGGCATGAGCATTAATCATAAGGGCCATTAGCTCAGTTGGTTAGAGCAACCGGCTCATAACCGGTTGGTCTGGGGTTCGAGTCCCTAATGGCCCACCAATTTTAGGGGTATAGCTCAGTTGGTAGAGCAGCGGTCTCCAAAACCGCGTGCCGAGGGTTCAAATCCTTCTGCCCCTGCCACGACATTTAGTCCGCAAATGGCTTAGATATGCTGTTTGCGGACTTTATATTTTTTATTAAAAATGATTTTGTCCGTTGTTTGTCCGTTATTTCAAAAAGGTGATTAAAAATATCAAATTTTGACCGTTTACTTATTTGTAGTCTTACCTAATATGCAATCTGACACACTTTCCATTGCCCTAACTTGAGCTTCATGAAACGAATGAGCATATATGCTCAAGGTTGTATTTGCGTCGTTATGCCCTAAACAAGCTTGTACCGTTTTTACATCAACACCATTTAATATCATAGCAGTAGCATTGAAATGTCGAAATGAATGTATTGAAACAAACCTCATACCAGTGCGCTTGCAGAACTTTTCAAAGAATTTGTATGGTGAACGCATACCCATAGGTTCTCCGTTCCATTTAGTAAAAAGCCTGTCATTTTCAACCCATTTAGAGCCGATATTGGTCTTATATCTATTTTGCCATTCTTTAAAAAGAAGAAGCTTGTCAGTAAGTTCGGAGGGAATTTTAAGCATACGGTTGCTGCTTTTGGTTTTTGGTGTATCTGTATAAATTCCCTTTTCTTTTGTCCACTCTGAAGTTCTTACTACAGTCATAAGACGACTTTCAAAATCAAAGTCTTTCCACTCTAACCCGAGCAGTTCACCACGACGAAGTCCAGTAAATGCGGCGAGAGTAAAAAAAATTACATACTTGAAATTAACTTCGCTCTCATTTTCAAAAAGTATCAGCATTTGCTGTACTTCATCTAAGGTGTAAATTTCTCGTTCTTTAGTGGTAATTGTGGGCAATGTAACGTTTTTACAAGGATTACTTTGCAGCATTTGCATTCTGACAGCATAATCGAAAACTGTTGAAATAAAGGCAATGTGATGCTTAATTGTTTTCGGTGAGAGATTACCGATTACCTCACCTTTGGCGTTAACCTTTTTTTCTTCTGTAAGTTGTGTAACGAACTTTTGAATAGTTCTTACATTGATTTTATCCAAACGCATATGACCGATTGCACCATTCGTGAATCTATTCAATGAGTGGCACAGCGCCTCCACATCGAAGAAAATCAAATCTGTAATTGAGGCAAACGCAAAGGCTGGTAAGTACCGTGCCGCATTTGCACCATACGGATATGTAAAGGGAAATGATGAAAAGAAGCTTCCGGTTGTTGACGAACCTGCTGCAAGCGTTGTAAGGCGTATTTTTGAAATGCGTTCTCATGGTGTAAGTCCCCGCCATATTGCAGACAAGCTGAATAAGGAAGGTATTCCTACCGCTTCGGATTATATGTATGCTAAGCTTGGAAAACCCAATCCCCGCAGAACAAGCCACTTATGGAGTGCTGAACGGATTCGCGCCTTGATAAACAATCCCACATATCTCGGACATCTGGCTCAGATGAGAACTACAACGGTTTCCTATAAAAATCACAAGACCGTAAGGAAAGACCCGTCGGAATGGATAATCATTGAAAACACCCATGAGCCTATCGTTTCTCAGGAGATATGGGATAAATGCAGAGAGATTGAAGCTTCGGTAAGTCAGGGTAAAAAGACAAAAACCGGATTTGTCGCTCCTCTCAGCGGGTTGATGTTCTGCGCTGACTGCGGTGAAAAAATGCGGCTTGCCTGGAACAACACAACTAACGGCAGCAAGAAAAATCCGAGAAAGTATGTCAGACACAATTTTAACTGCGGAAGATACAACCGTCATGGGAAGATCGCATGCAATAGTCATTACGTTAAAATGAAAGATATTAACGAACTTGTTCTTACCGACATTCGTTCAATGGCAAAGCTTGTTGTTGAAAATGAAGAAGCGGCACGTCAGAAATTCCTTGCTCATAAGGAAAAGCAGAACGCTAACAGAATCAAGCTTGATACTGCAAGGCTACGTGAAAGCAGATACAGGCTTGAAGAACTTCAAAAGCTTATTCCTGCCGTTTATGAAGATAAGGTGCTCGGCAGGATTCCGGAATCTGTTTGCGTTAATCTTTTGGAGAAATATCAGTCGGAGCAAAAGGAGTTGTTTACAGAGGTCAAAGAGATTGAAGCAAAGCTGTCCGCTGTAAAACAGGACGAACAGGACGCAGAGGAATTTATACGGCGATTGAGAAAATATACGGACGTACAGGAACTAACCCGCGAAATGTGTCTTGAACTTATTGAGTACATAACTGTGGACGAGTATGCTGCTGACAGACCCAGGGATATTCATATTTATTACAAATTACTTGAAAAACCGCTTCCTCACAAGAAATTCCTCGTTATGGACGAGGACTGGAAAAACACCGTTTAAGGCGGGGTTCTCCCACTTTATTATTGTGTGCCCTTTTGGGGTGAGGAATACTCTTAATCGCTATGTTCATTCATCAATGCAGATGAAGAAAAATTATGTAAGCCGTCTGAAACTTACCGCTTAATTTTTCAGCCGTCAAATTTTCGTAATTGTATTTTGGAAAACTGCCCGTTTTACGATGTTTGTAGCTTGTGTTTTACTAATGGGCGGAATTGACGAAATTGAAAATCACCTTTCAAGACTTATTATATCATAAAATTTATCAGATTATTTGTTGAAATAAATGTAAAGTTATGGTATTATGAGGATATAGAGGTGATGAGATGGTTAAGGTTGCGATTGTTGATGATGAGAAAGAAGAAGTTATTAAAATAAAACAATTGTCGAAGAATTTTTTCAAAGCAATGATATAGAATATCAAATACAAGAGTTTTTTAGTGGAGAAGAACTGCTTAATTATACCGAAACTATGGATTTGATATTTTTGGATATTCAAATGAACGGCATTGACGGAATAGAAACGGCAATGAAAATTCGTTCTAAAGATAAAAAAGCAGCCTTGATTTATATTAGTAATTATTCGGAAAAAATGGCTTCATCATTTGCAGTTCACCCGTTTGCTTTTTTGGAAAAACCGATAAACTCATCTGACAGTAAAAAGGTTTATTTTTTACTATACGATATTTTAATAGCTGTAAGTGCTTTTGCGGCGGATATTATTTCTACATTATGCATATCTGTTATTTCCGACAGTACAATTGAAATGACTTTGCAGAGGCAAAATATGATAATAGCACGTTACTTGCTGACCTGTATTTTGACTTTTATATTTTGTAATCTGGCGTTTTCAATTGTTAAAAGAAAGTATACGGATATAGCATGGTACGAAGTAATATTTTATTTGATGCTCGCGGTTGGTGAAACCATGACGGCATCTTACATTGAAAAAATCATACAAAATTCATCTTCGGGAATGTTTGTGATATTATTTTTATCTGGATGTTTTATACTCGATATTTATGTTGTTCTGATGTTCTATTGTCTTTCAAGGGGGAGGGAAACAGAAAAAGAAAACGCTTTGCTGAGGCAACAATCTAATTTGCAGATAGCGGTTTACCGTGATCTGCAGCAGCAATATGAGCGCTCTATAATAAACGATGCTTTACAGAAAGCGGAGCAAAAAGGAATAAAAATACATTTGCGTATAGAATCGATGGATTTGTCGTTTTTATCTGATATAGACCTGACAACTATAATTTCAAATTTAATGGACAACGCATTGGAAGCGGCGGAGGAGCTTCCAAATAATAAAAAATATATATGGTTTATTATGGAAAGAAAAATGGGGTGTTGTCTGATACATTCGGAAAATGCATTTGACCACATAGAAAAGTCTTCTGATCGTAAATTTCTTTCCACCAAAAGAGGGCATATGGGAATCGGTCTAACAAATGTAAAAGCGGCGGTTTTAAAATATAACGGAATGTTTTCAGCGGAAATTGAAAATGAAAAATTTGTTGTTTCGATTACTATACCTGAAAAAACATAATACATAAATTCTAGCATGTTTGGATTTGATTATGGTAATTTTGCACAAAAATAAGCAAAATTACCATATTTTTTTGTAATCCCATTCCCGAATAATGCATATTTCTCCCGAATAATGCAAACTATTGATTTTTGATTATTCCAATGCTATACTGAAATTACAAAATCTTGTAATTTCCAAAATATGGCGAATAAAGTTCTGGTGAGACTGACTTGTCTTGCCTATAGAAAGGAAGGATAATGATGAAAAAAAACGTTGAAAAGAAGGCCTTGACTCTTTTGGCTTCTATTGCCAAAAAGACTTCTTCAGCTATGGCAAATCAGGCATGCGCTTACTGGCAGCATGATCCTAAAATGCCTAAGTCTGTGAAGAAAATGCGTAAGTTCTGATGCTCGAACATTTATCAGAAAAATTTGCAGGGAAGCTGATTCAAGCTGGGATTATTTCCAAGGAAGATACAGACGTGTATGTTTACGGATTCTTTCAGGCAGCGATGATGTTCTTTAACATTGTGACGACATTGATTTTGGGCATCTTGTTTCAGCTTCTTATTTCCTGCATCCTACTCAATCTGGCGTATATTCCGATCAGGATAAGCGCTGGCGGACACCATGCGGACAGCCCTTTAAAATGCTACATCAATTCGACTCTTATGATAGCTTTCTTGCTTGCGATCATAAAATGGATTCCGATTCATCCGATAGTTTCTATCGCTTTACTTGCCACGTCAAGTTTTGTAATATTTGTTTTAGCACCGGTTGGAACGAGAAATAACCCTTTGGACGAAGTGGAACGGCGTATTTTCAAAAGGCGTACACGAATTATTTTGTATGTTGAAATAGCGGTATTTACGTGCTTGCTGTTTTTTGGCGAAAATCAAATCGCCGGAACTATAGCGTTGGGAGTGTTCACAGAAGGTCTTATGCTTTTAATAGGCTATGTAAAAAATAAAAATTAATAGAATGAATGTGAAGCTGTATTTTAAATACAGCTTCTGCATTTAAAAAGGAGGAATAGATGAATAAAAAATTCAGACGAATAGTCTCCGGTGTTTTGTCGGTGATGTTCGTTGGACAGGTTCTGATCTACGGCGACGGAAGTTCGCAGGGCATCGCTCATGCGGAAACTATCGAAGCGATCAAAGAGGCTGTTGCAGAAGAGAAAACTAATGACGAACTACGGAAGAATTTGATTCTGCCGTTGAGGGAATAGGCGAAGTCGAGTATTTTGACGAGTCTGAACCGGCTGCCCAAAGCGAAGAAGAATTCGAAGAACCGGATTATATGACTTATCTTGAGATAAGCGGAAGGGTATCAAAGGGTGGTCAAAAGACGAATGATAAAACGCCTATTTACGTGCGTATTTTTGACGGCAACTGGGCAGAGATCAATTCGGTAGAAATCGCTGACGGAAGCGAATTTGAGGTACAGGCAGGCGGTTCTGACGTATATAACGTCAAGTTTGAGTGCGATGGATATCTGCCGTTTTACCTCAAGGATTTCGGAACGGGTTCATATACCGTAGGTTCGGGGGATTCTTGGGATACCGTAACTCTCGTTCCCGGCGATACCACATGGAATGAAGAAAACGACAATCAGTGGAGCGATGACGTTCTCAACGCCGCCGATGCTGCATATGTACGCAGTTGCCTTGGAGCGACTCGTGGTGACAGCGACTTCAATCCAAGCATGGACGCAGACGGCGACAACGTCATAAGTCAGGCGGATCTGGATGCATTTTGTGCGTTTTATGAAGAACTCGGAGATGAGGAATATGTAATACCACAGAATATTTTGAATTTAGATTTAAACAGCGACGATGTTATCAATGATACTGATTACAAGCTTTTAGAAGATTCAGGCGCTTCCGAGGAACAACTGGCGGCTTTCCAGAGTGAGTTGAACGGCGTTCGTGATACAAATACATGGGTTTACATCTACAACCATGAAATGACAGGCGATATATATGTAAATGCTGATGATTATGAGCAAGGCCTTGCCAAAATAAAACGCATCTGCTCAGAAACGTGGACGTTCCGAAAATTATTACGAGTATATGGACAAGGACGATAACGGAACAATTGAGCCTTCTGATGTAACATGGTTTGAAGATGCATATAATGGCGATCTTGACTGGGATTACGCTTTTAAGAGAAACATAAGGGTTTATGGAAACGGAGAGTTTCCGTACAGCTTAAACCTTCATGATACGAACCTTGATCTTAACGGCTGTGCTGTTAAAGTTAAAGATTGTATGTCCTTCACGACGGATATGCCGCAGTTCTGGGGTGACAGTGGAGCAACTCTTGACATAAACGGCGGATATTTGGACGTTTGGAACAATCTTATTTTTAGAACGGCTGCTCAAAACAGCGGCGCAGAACAAAATATGTATCTCAACGGTGGAGAAGTATATATCGGTGGAGATTTTAACTTCGGTCAGATAGGGTGTTATGATACAATATGGATGACCGATGCCGCTGATTATCTGCAAATCTGGGGAAATTGGAACTACATTACGCTGACCGATATGGAGGGCAAATGGACTGCCGGAGAAATTGATTTTCTCGGACCTATATGGGAAGTTAATGAAACTTCAGGTCCAAAATCAATTTATTCTTCCGGAGAGCATAAGATACTGTTCTATTATGAGGGCGGTCGTCAGACGATCCTTTGGGATAATTGCATTACGTATATTGATGAAGAAGACGGAAGTCTGAATACACAGCGCACATTCAATTTTGACAATGAAGACGGTTTAATTTTCCCATATGGATATTCAGAAGAATTGTATTGGTTCCGCCCATGGTGGAGACCTTACGAGGAACCTGATTATACTCTTTACCGCAAAGGATGGGAAATGGGCGACGGCGTTCATCCTCCGACGGGAAATTACACTAAAACATTTGTAGACCTTACGGTTAAATCGCCGGGTATGGATACCGATTTCGTAAGAACCTACAACTCGATGAATACTGAGGAAGGAAGTTTTGGTATCGGTTGGGATTTCAACCTTGATGTCAGCAAAATTATTCAGCCTGCCGATAATTATTATCAGGTTGTTCTGCCAAACGGTTCTAATACGACCTTTAAGAAAAACGGCGACAAGTTTGAATGCCTTAACAAGCACAGCATAATGGAGCAAAGCGGCAATGAATATGTCATAACGCTTGAAGATCAGACGAAGTACTATTTTAACAGCGATCTTGAACTTTACAAAATGGAAGATCTTCACGACGACGCTATTACTATCGGCAAGATCGACGGAAATAACGTTCGTACTGTAACCGACTCCACCGGTCGTGAATACAAAATCTACTATACTTCAAAAGATGCGCATAAGCGTATAACCAAAATCGAAGATACGGTTTCAGGACGTATAGTAGAATACTCCTATAATGATAAAAAGCAGCTTGTATCCGCAAAAAGCATTCTGGGAGCGACTGAAACTTATGGTTACGACAGTAACGGTCATCTCAACAAAATAACCAACTGCTATAACGAAGTAACTGAAGAAATGGTTTATCACAAGGACGGCAGAGTTGACAATCTTTCAAATTCTTCCGGTCTGAAGCAGGTTTATCAATATGATAAGGCACACAAAAACACTTCGATAAAAGAATACGATCACGACAAATATGTTAAGGAAACAAAGTGCGATTACGATGAAAAACTTGCTGTAAAGACAAATATTGTTTATACCGACGGAAAGACCTACGAGATTGAAAAGGCTGAATATACCAAGGATTCCGAGGGTAAAAACAAGTACGATGAAGTGGAATTTTACACTGATGAAAACGGCAATAAGATTCAAAATAAATATGACAAAAACGGTAATATTATCGAAGTTATTAACCCTGACGGTTCACAGCAGCGTTCGAGGTTTAACGGTAAAAACTTTTTGACCGTTTCTGTTGACGAGTGCAATAACGTTGCGTTAAAGGAATACGACGATACCGGAGTAAAGGTTATCCGTGAAGCTCAGGGACTCGAGCCGTTTGAAGATGTCAGCGCATTCTTAGCAGATGGATTTAACGTAAAAAATTATCTTGACGCTAACGTAAGTAAATTTGCGGTCACCACTTACGAATACTGCACAGTCGGAGAACAGCATAAGATTCACGGTTTGATAAAAAAATTGACAGACCCTGAAGGGCACGTCACGGAGTACGATTATTATGACGACGGTACTCTGAAAAGCGAGCTTAAATATGCTGCCGGAAGCAGCAGTGCAAACGGCGGTAAAACGGAATATCAATACAATAATATGTTCCTTATCAGCAAGTCGACTTCGCCGGAAGGTTCCGTTACGGAAACTTTCTACGACAAGGCTGAAAATATTATCTGCAAAAAGGAATACGGCAGAGGCGACGTTCCAGCCGTTACCAGAACTGAATACGATTTTCTGGGAAGAGTTGTCAAGGAAGTAACTCCAAACGCATACGATCCCGCTCTTGAATTGGATTCAAAATTCACTCACTACGACGCGGATAATTCCAAGGCAAATTATGCTGTACACACATATTATCCAAGCGGTCTCGTTAAAACAGACAAGGACGCAGTCGGCAATGTGACCTCGTATGAATATGACGCTTCCGGCAAACTTATTCTTACTTCGACTGATTACGAAATTGTAAAAAAATACGCTTTCAAGACGTTTAAAGGCGTTAGTTCCGAGCCGCAGACAACAGCTCACAACGGTCTTCTGACCACAAAAACTCAGTATATCACGTCTGATAAACAGGTGGTTTCTGCCACATTGACCAATTATAAGGGCGATACCGTTCAGGAAAAGGTAAACGGCAGGGTTAAGCGTACAAACGAATATTACGCAAACGGTCTGCTCGGAAGCGAAACCGACGCCAAGGGCAATAAGACTGAATACGCCTACAACGGTCTCAAACTCCAGACTGAAAAGCATAGTCCGTTCTTCAAGAGAGACGACGGTTCCATAGCTTATACTATTACCAAAAACACGTATAATAAAAATGGTAATATGACAGTTGGAGAAACAACTAATCAGGATCAAAATACCAAAAATAAAAAATGGAGTTGTGCGGAATATTCGTATGATTATCTTGGAAATACCGTTCAGTCTGTAATTTACGGCGACGGAAATACGAAAAATTACACGAAATATTTTTACAATAAAGACGGCACACGTACTAAAATGTACACTGGAATGTCGTCTGAAAACGATACCGACAGGCTTGAAACCTTTTACGAATTTGACGGCAGAAATAATCTTGTAAGCACGATTGAAAAAGCTAACGGAACGGAAGTATTCAATTCCGGAACGCTTACATACGATCTGAATAACAACGTTATTAAAGCGATTGATTCCAACGGCAATGTTACAAACAAAAAGTACGACGCTTTGAACCGTATTATTGAATCTGAAACGATTTGCGACGATGAAAGCAAAAACGTATCTCAGAGTATTACCTATGATAACATGGGAAATACAATCAAAACTGTTCAGAACGGTCAGTCTACAAGTTTCATCTATGATAAAATAGGCAGACTTACTGAAGAGCGTTCACCGGATTACTATAAGGGTTACTTCTATGTAGGAAGCACTGAAAACAAGGCAAAGCTGCTTACCGGACAGTCAAATCTCCTTATCTATACTTCTACTGAGTATGAATATGATGATGAGATGCGCCTTTCAAAAGTAAAGGATCTTGGAAACGAATCCGCTTCTTACACTTATGATGAAAATGGCAATAAGGCTTCCGTCACATACGCTAACGGAACGAAAACTGAGTATAGCTACAATCTTGGCAATTATATTGCTTCTCTTGTAAATAAAAAGGGAAATTCCACAATTTCTAAGTATGATTATACTTATTATTTGGACGGTTCTGACGCTTGCAAAACACGTACTGAAAGTGATATAATAGAAAAGACGTCATATAAGTACGACAGAATGGGAAGGCTTATTTCCGAATCGGAAGTAAACGGAAATATTAACAATACCATTAAGTATTCGTATGACGATTACAGCAACCGTTCCAAGATGACCGTAACGGGCGAGAAGAATTACACCACCGATTACGACTACAGTCTTAACGGACATTACACCGGACTTCTCCAGAAGGAGATTAAAACAACCAGTGATGTAGTACAGTATACTGTATATACATATGACGCTAACGGCAATCAGATTACCAAGAACGATCCTGACGACGGATTGCAGACAAATGCATACGACGGACTGAATCAACTTATTTCTGTTCAGAACGGCGAAATGAATGCGTCTTATACATACGGATATGACGGACTCAGAAGAACCAAAATTGTCAATAGTGAGAAAACAACTCATCTTTACGATGGTACGGAGCTTATAGTTGATATCGGCGGCGGTTCAAATTATACGGCGGATATTTATATTCGTGGTACAGGTCTTATTTCAAAACGTCACTTCTACAACGGAATGACAAGCGACGTCAGCTACTATCTGCAAAATGCCCACGGCGATATTGTTAATCTTACCAGTGAAACCGGTGATAAGACTAAAACTTATCGTTACGACGCTTTCGGCGTTGAAAAGAACGCTGACGAAAATGATATAAATCCGTTCAGATACAGTGGAGAATATTTTGCCAAGGAAACAGGTACAATATACCTGAGAGCAAGATACTATGATCCGTCTATCGGCAGATTTATAACAAGAGATACTGTAACAGGAACTCCTAACGATCCGTTAAGTCTGAATTTGTACACTTACTGTCGAAACAATCCTATTCCGTTTAATGATCCTGACGGACATTTCTGGGGTACGCTTGTAAAGGCAGCCGTAGGAGCTGTAATTAACGTAGCTGTTACTGCGGTATGTGACTATCTTGATGACGGAGAGTTCAACAGCGGTGCAGGAGAATATCTGTCGGCTGCTGCGACCGGAGCGATCTCTGCGGTAATTTCACTGGCAAAATGCTGTGAAAATATTGCAAAGCGAATGGTCAAGAGCGGTATCAAGGAAGCTGCAATCGGCGTAGTGGGCGATGGTATCAAGCAGGCCGTTGACGGTGAATTTGATGTTAAGGAAATTGCTGCGAATGCCGGCAAAAACTTCATAAGCGGAACTCTTAACGGAGCGTTTAACGCAAGCTGCTTTGCTGCTGGAACAATGATTGAAACGGCAGACGGCGACAGACCGATTGAAGAAATACAGATTGGCGACCTTATCTGCAAATCCTGAAACAGGAGAAGTTGCTTATAAGCCTGTAGTTAACACATATGTTCATGTAACAGATACAATTCTTTACCTGACCATAGACGGCGAAACTATTGAAACGACAAGAGATCATCCATTCTGGGTAGAAGGACAGGGCTGGACAAGTGCTGAACTTTTACAGCCGGGCGATGTTGTCAGACTGAAAGACGGAACAAATCTTGACGTCGATGATGTTGAAGTAGTCGAGCTGCCCGAAGGCGAATATGTTGCTGTTTACAACTTTGAGGTTGCCGATTTCCATACTTACTTTGTGTCAGACTTTGATGTTCTGGTGCATAATAGTTGTAAGGAACCAACTCGTAAAGAAGCTTTTAACCAAGCAAAAAGAGATGCAAATATCCCACGCACACAACAACCGTTAAAGGTCGAAAAAGTCCCTATGACTTCTTCACTGTCAGAAGGTGGTCATGCTTTAAAGGATAGCAAAGGAAAAGTTATAATGACAAGGGAATATCATTTTAAAAACAGAAATGGTGATCGAATAATTATACAGGATCATAGTGCAGGTCATGTAAAAGGTGGTCAGGGATCACATTTTAATGTAAGACCAATTGATAACCCGAGAACAGGTAAGGTGCCTAACACAAAAAGTCACTACCCATTTAGAAGGAAGTAATTATATGTGGTGTGATTATTTTAACCAAAATTTTTTTATCAAAAAAATTTTTGAGGTTGTTCCTGATTTGAAGTCAGTTACCATTCTTGATGTTCACTTTGGGGTTACCAGCAACAGATTAAAAATGTTTATTAAAATGTCGGAACTTGTTGATTATCCACCTAAAAAATGGGGTGAACCCGGTTTATATACGTTTTATATTGAATTGGATTTTTTTGATATATCAAATGTTCATATTGCAAATTACAATGATATGCAAGAATTAAGCGATATCCAAATAACAATGGAAAACGAATTAATCAGGTTTAGTTCTACTGGTGCTATTGATATGGATTTTAATGCCAAAGCAGGCGTGATTCAATCAATAAAAATTTACTACTAATAACCATCTTAGCAATAGCCAATCAAAAAAAGATTGGCTATTGCAATATTAATGATTAATTTGACAGGGCTGGACAAGCGCTGAACTTTTACAGCCGGGCGATGTTGTCAGACTGAAAGACGGAACAAATCTTGATGTTGACGATGTTGAAGTAGTCGAGCTGCCCGAAGGCGAATATGTAGCCGTTTACAACTTTGAGGTTGCTGATTTCCATACTTACTTTGTGTCAGACTTTGATGTTCTGGTGCATAATAAATGTAAGTATGATGTTGACGAATATTCAAAGTTTAATGCAAAATCGGAAGTTGGAGATGGAATTGAAGGGCATGAGTTGATTCAAAACTCTTGGCTTAAAAAACATGGATATATAACAAAAAGAGGAAGTGGTATTTCAAGATATAATCCATCAATAGGTTTAACAGAAGCTGATCATAAAGTTGTTACAAAATTACAACGTGAAGCAGGAATGTTTAAAAAGTCTTATTTAAAAAATACTTCTTTCAAACAGCATGTAAATGATAACGTTAAAATTTTACAAAAGGCTGGTGTACCCCAGAAAAAAATATCTCAGCTAAAAAAACAAAGCTTATCATTTGCAAAAAAATATAAGGTAACTTAAGTTATTTTATGCTTAATCGACTAAAAACTTTGGGTTAAGTATAAGAGCATAGCCTGTTCGATATATCACAAATCATACTATGATAAATAGCGAGCAGGCTAAATTGCTTTTAGATACGTAAAATTAACTTTTAAAACTTTATATTGTGTGATAAGGAGAATATCAATGAATTTACAAGAACTCGAAAAAAAATAGGCGTGAAATTTCCAAGCAAATGGTGGAAGATTTATCAAACTGGCGCTATGAAATGGCTTGAGTTAAGCCCAAAAAAATTCTCAAGTGAAAGAAATAATTACATTTATAATCCTAATTCATTTATGATGCTTAATTGTGATTGTGCGCTTATTTTATTTGATGAAATTCCAAAACAAATCCAAAAATTGAAACGTTGGATAAAAGAGCAGGAACAAGATGAGGAAAGTGAATTTAATAAGCAAATTACTTTGATTCCATTTGGTCAGAGTGCTGCTGGTGATTTATATTGCTTTCTTTATGAAAATGAAGAAAACTTCGAGCCTAAGGTTATACTTTATATGCATGATGAATATGGTAATCCTGATATTATTGGTGAAAATTTTGATGAATTTCTATATATTCAGATGCTTAGTGCTGTCGCATATGAAGAAGATGTTCAAGGGCAACACTGGCAGAATCATTTGAATTGGCTATTAGAAAGCTACAGAAAAATGATTGAAAATAAAAGTGTTGATGAATTGACAAATATGTATAATGCTATGGCATATAAACAGGCTGCAATCTGGATTCCTTCCACTTCATACGATAACATGGAACTAGGTTCAAGTATTCTTTCAAATAGTAACAGAGATTATATTTTGAAAATCAGGTTCTATAAAACTGAAGATTTTAGGACGACTATATTTCAGAATAATAAATATCAGATTATTGGAGATTATGAAAATGAAGAACAGCTGATATGTGTCGCTGAAAATCAACAAATATATCTTGCTGTTAAATATGACAATCTTATTTGTTATATCGCCCCCAATTTAAAAGCTTTTCAGCAAGAAATACTTTTATTTGAAACACTTACAAAAGAATGTGAATTGATTGATAAAATCTCTTATACTGATGAGAATACAGAAGATATTTTACAGGAAATTTCAGATGTTTTGAAAAGAGACATTTTGAAAATAGACTCTAATGCTTTTGATAATATAGAGAATTTCTGGTCTGAAATCTGTATTGAAATTGAAGATGGAATCATATTTAACTAATATGCTAATCGAAAAAAACACTAGAAATGGGTATTCGAATTAAAATATCTTAAAAGAATTTCTACTAGAAATGATGAAATATTTTATATGATGTATATTCATACTGTTCACGGATATATGAAAAGAGTATATTATGTTAAATTGATTATATACATGGGGATGAAAAAGACATTATAATTTCAAGTTTTGATTTTGCTTTTATTATAATATTTAATCATGATGGGGAAAGTTTTTATTTTATAAATACTATATTTATATAAGGACTATCGGTTTTAATAGCCTAGCACTTAAATATTTTCCAAAAATCCTGAAACAGGAGAAGTTGCTTATAAGCCTGTAGTTAACACATATGTTCATGTAACAGATACAATTCTTTACCTGACTATAGACGGCGAAACTATTGATTTGTCATAGTAATATTATGTACGGCTATGGCAATACAATGGAAATTATAGGACATGAAAAAGTGATAGGTCTATTTAGTGTAATTATTGTGTCTTATAATATGGCTTTTATATTGATGGTATTTATCTATGCAGTACATTGGCTTGTCATGATATTAAAATATGACGCAAATGCTGTAACGATAACGCTACTTAATAACAGAATCACATTAGCAACCATAATTGTTGGAATAACTGTAGAAATAATAGGTATATGCATATTTATATCTACTAATGAATTAAGTATACTTTACATATTTTCTATTGTTTTTTCTGGATTGCTAAATTTATAACTCGTCTTATTTCATTTATAAATATAGAGTTAAGGGACGAGTAACTGATTTTACAATAGTCCATAAGGAAAAATATGAACAACAACCACAATTTCGGTCAGTTCATATCCGAGAAAAGACTTAAGTTATCTATGGAAAGTCAGGAACTTGCACAGGCGCTTGGAATCTCAAACGCATATTTATCCCAACTTGAGAAGGGTATTCGTACCCACCCGAGTGCCGAGCTTCTTGACAAAATAGCAAAAATTCTGTGCTTGAATAAAGCGGAAACAGAAATAATGTATGATCTGTATGCGGAGGTAAGCGGACAGATAAGCCCTGATATTGCTGAGTATGTTGCTGAAAATAAAATTGTGCGGCAGGCTCTCAGGGCTGCCCGTGATGCTGATGCAGCAGACGAAACTTGGAAACAATTCATAGAACAGCTTAAAAAATGAACAGTAATCTTGCGGAGCAATCCGCAAAATTATTGAATAGTATTTAGCTGTTCAGCTAAACAAGCGGGTGATATTAATAAAAACGTGAAAGGAAAACAAAATGAGTTACATCAGGTACACTGTCCGATTTGCGGCGGCAGATTATTCGATATTCTGATAAATGAAAATCTGGCAAATCAGCACTCCGCAGCCTGTACGGTTGTGATAAAATGCTGGAAGTGCCGGCAAGAAATAAAAATTATATATTCTGACTTAGTACAGACACCACATATATGTGAAATATAGAGTAGGAGTTTGACAAGTAGCTTTTAAAGCTATTGTCAACTTCTGCTCTTTTTTTGTGGATAAATTCCGTTCGCTTTAAAAGCGGAACGGAGTTTTTTTATGTCCTTTTTTAGATGTTGGCAATGTGTTATTGCCGGATATCCATAGCCTTCGTTTGATTTTAAATCGAACGGAGGTGAAAAAATGAAGAAAAACAAAGTGCGTGTTTACGATAATATATCCAAGAAAATTGTAGAAATTGAAGTTAATGATGAGGTTTACACTCATTTCAAAAGGTCGAAATGGGCTATTGAAAATAATGACAATTCATTTTATGAACATGAGATACAGTTTTCAGCATTGATTGGCGGACGTGAAAATGCATTTGAAAACTTTAAGGAGTTTAAAACTGATTACGATGTTGAAAAAGAAACAGACCGAAAAATGCTTATTGAAAGGCTTTATAAATGTATTGATTTTTTGTCTGATTCTGAACGTGAATTGATACTTCCGTCCAGTCACAGCACCCCTTGGTCGGGGAATCAGGCAATGAGGGCGGCTCTATGAGAACCATAGTGGGATGAGAATTCCATGAGATGAATAAGCTGTTCATCGTTCCGGATGCTCCGCCGTGACGGATGTTGTGAACAAGTATCACGGAGTTGTCTGAGAAATCAGACGAAGGCAAAATGAGTTATTACTGCGGTTTGCAGTTAGCAGACCGCAGTTTATACATACTGGGAGTGAAAAAATGAAAGAAAAAATAAAACGTATGCGCGGATTTTATGGGGTGAGTATACCGCCTGCTGTTTGTGTCCTGCCGAAATATCATCCGTGCTATCGTTGTGTCTGGTATGCAAAAGATACCAACGTGCTGTTCTGTCCTTTCCATAACTGTGTTAGAAATAAAAAAGGCTTTATGCCAATGAAGAAGGTGAATAAAAATGCTGATTAAACGTGGTGATATTTTTTATGCTGATCTTGATCCCATAATCGGCTCAGAACAAGGCGGTATCAGACCAGTTGTTGTGGTACAGAATAATGTGGGAAATAAGTACAGTCCGACTCTTGTTGTACTTCCGCTGTCTGCTGCGAAGAAGCCGTACCTTACTACACATATTCGTATCTGCGGTTCGGAAATGTTGCCTAAAGATTCTGTTGTCCTTGCTGAGCAGATAAGAACCATAGACCGCAACAGGCTGAAAAGTTATATTGGTTCGGTTGGATTTGAGATTATGGAAAAGGTTGATAAGGCAGTAAAGATAAGTATTGGAGTTGATGGTGATGCCTAAATTCGGACAGGCAGAATTTGCTGAATTCTTAGCTGAAATTTTTATGAAAAATAAGCTTGATAAAATACTTGAATCAACTGAGAAAAAGAATTTCAGCAGCAGAAATGCAGAAGATATTTACAGAGAATTTCCGTCCTCAAAAGAAATAGCATAGGAGAAAGAAAATGTTGGGATTTTTCATTGGATTGATAATCGGAGGTACAGTAGGAATGTTCGTAATGTGCCTTTGCGCAGCAGCCAGACAATCCGCCAAACGTGAAAACTGCACAGATTCAGACAAATAATTTTATTGAGTTTGGTGATACCATTCCGGCGAAAAAATGGTATCATTGTTGGTGAAACGGAGGTGAGAGTATGCCGACAGTAACGGTAATACAGCCGGCAATGGCAGAAGAAAAAAATACAGTGCTTCGCTGTGCAGCATATTGCAGAGTCAGTTCCGACAGCGAAGATCAGCTGAATTCATTAATGGCGCAGACGAGGTACTACGGTAAGTTTTTTGAAAATTCTGAAACGGAAATTTTGGTTGATATTTATGCTGATGAGGGCGTGACCGGCACTCGTGAGGATAAGCGTGAAGAATTTCAGCGTATGATGAAAGACTGCCGCAGGGGAAGAATTGACAGGATTTATACCAAGTCGATAAGCCGTTTTGCACGAAATACAAAGGATTGTCTGAAAAACATCAGAGAGCTGAAAAGTCTTGGAATAACAATATTTTTTGAAAAAGAAAATATCGATACCGCCAATATGACAGACGAATTGATGATTACTGTTATGGGCGGTCTGGCACAGGAAGAATCGACTTCAATTTCGCAGAATATGAGGTGGAGCGTTCAGAAACGAATGCAAAGCGGCACATATAAAATTGCTCGTCCGCCGTTTGGATTTGATATCATAAACGGAAATCTTGAAGTAAACGAAGAACAGGCACAGATTGTCAGGCAGATTTTCGGCTGGTATATCAGCGGACGTGGAACAAAGAAGATTGCCGATGTGTTAAATGAAAATAGGATACCAAGCAATCAAACACACGTACAATGGAACGCTACAGCTGTACAATACATTTTAACAAATGAAAGATACATTGGTGATGCATTGTTTCAAAAAGAATATATAACAGAAACTCTTCCCCATATTAAAAAGCGTAATTACGGTGAAAAAAAGAAATATTATGTTTTGGATACTAATCCGCCGATTATGGAAAAAAGTGTCTTTGAAACTGTTCAGAAGATTTTGAAGGAACGGTACAGACCGTATTCAAATAACGGACATTTGCTGTCGGGTAAGATTTACTGTGCAAAATGCGGAGCAACGTATAAGTTCAAAAAATACGGCAATAAACATTACTGGACTTGCCGTACGCATGATAAAAAATCGGATTTGTGTGAAAACGGCAGGATTCCTGAAAAAAATATTTATGCGGCTTTTGTAAGACTGTACAATAAACTGATGTATAATTATAAGCAGATTCTTGTACCTCTGCATACTGAATTGCAGAATTTAAAGCTTCGCAAATTTAACGGGAATACAAATGTTATGGATATTCATAAGGAAATTGCTAAGCTGAAAGAACAGAATCATGTCCTTGCAAGGCTTAAAACCAAAGGCTTTCTGGACAATGCAAAATACCTTGAACAGACTTCGGAAATAAGTGCAAAAGTTAATAAATTGCAGTCTGAAATGAAAAAAATCACCCGTTCCGATGATGAGGACGAAACGTTAGAACAGCTTGAAATGCTGATAGAATATTTTGAAAAGCAAACTGCAATAACCGAATTTGATAAAGCATCATTTGAATTTTTGATTGAGAGAATTGTAGTTGTAAATCAAAATGAACTGGAATTTCATCTTTATGGTGGATTAAAATTAAGGGAGATGATATGATGTCTAAAAACCGAATAATACCATTTGGATACTGCATGAGAAACGGTGAGATTACAGTAGACTTTAACGAATCCAAAGCAGTTGCAAGAATTTTTGAAGAATACTTAAACGACAGCAGTTTACGACAGATAGCAAAGCTTATGGAATCAGAAAAAATCAGCTACAGCGAGGATTCCGAGCATTGGAATAAAAATATGGTCAAGAGAATAATTGAGAATGAAAAGTATCTTGGAAATGAAAAATATCCACAGATTATCGGTGAAAAATTCTTTACTCAGGCAAATGAAAAAAGAATGGTGAAAGCTACTTCAGTCTGCGTAATTCCAGAAAATTTACAGGAAATCCGAAATCATACATACTGTACCGAATGCGGTCACAGACTTTCCAGAATCGGCGGCAACAGCCGTTATGAAAAATGGGATTGCAGAAATCCCGACTGTTACAAATTTGAATACAGACTGACAGACCAGATGATAATCGGTGCAGTGCTGACTGTGCTAAATACTACAATTGCTAATCCGGGTTTGTGGTTTGTTGGAATCTGACTGTGAAATCAGCACATATTCTCCCACTGCTGATGCGATTCGTAAACAGAATGAAATTAATCAGATGATAGATTCAGTACAGGTGGATTTTGACAGAATCAAGTCCGAACTTATCAGGCTTGCAGAGATGAAATACGATTGCTGTACATACAATGACAATCCACAAAAAACAGAGCAGTTGCTGAAGTTGCTTGAAAATCAGAAACAATTAAATACCCTGGATATTGGTTTATTTAAGTCCTGCGTAAACAGGATTTGGATAAGCCATTTTTGTACCATAGAGGTTGAATTTAAAAACGGAATTAAAATCAAAAATATAACGGAGAGGAATAATAAAAATGACCACAGCATCAAATGTCAGGATAATTCCTGCGAAAGCACAGACGGAAATAAGCCGCAGTAAGTATCAGCAGCTGAGGGTTGCGGCGTACTGCCGAGTCAGCACAGAACAGGAAGAACAGCAGAATTCATATCAGGTTCAGATTGCGTACTACACCGATTTGATTAACAGAAAAAAGGAGTGGTCACTCGTTGGGATTTTCGCCGATGTAAACTATTGCTAGAGGAACGAAAAAATAAATAATAAAAGCAGAACAACAAAAATTTACTGGTAAATATAATTTTCAAAAAATAATAATCCTTAAATTTGCTAATAGAGAAAAAATAAATAAAAAAATACTGTCAAGGGCGTGAGAACGTGAAATTTACCCTTGACAGTATTTTTTTATTTATTAGAATAAGAATGCAAATTTTAAGGATTTTAGTCATATATGAAAGTGAAATGAATAATATATATTAGGTAAAAATGACAAAAAAACTCTCAAAGTTTATTACTTTGAGAGTGTCAAATAAGATTATTTTTATGGATTAATTATACTGATTTTTGTGATTAATGTCAATAAATTAATAAGTTAAAATAGAAATATCTACAAAGTATACAATAATTCAACAATGTTTTTGTACAATTTATAGTGTGAAATTATAGAAAATATTCTATTAGTGGTCAAAATTATGGTACAACGGAGGTTTAATATATGGCAAGACGAGGTGAAAATATAAGAAAGAGAACAGACGGAAGATGGGAAGGTCGATATATTGAAAGGTATGATATTAATGGAAAAGCCTGTTACCGTTCTGTTTATGGTTCATCATATTCAAATGTAAAAAACAAACTAAAAGAACATAAGAAAGTTACATCAAACGGCAGTATTGTTAATATAGAAAATCTTTGCAATGAATGGCTTGAAAGCAAGGCATTCACAGTAAAACAATCAACATATACCAATTATTATAGTGTAATTAACAATCATATTATCCCATACTTTAAGAACAGAAAAGCAAGGTATCTAACAAATGAAACTGTTGAATTATTTATTAATGAAAAAGCTGTGAAGCTATCCGAAAAGACAGTACATGACATTATTGTATTATTAAAACAGATAATAAAATTTGCAGTATCAAAGAAATATATTGAATACTTTGATTTTAATGTAAGTCAGCCGAAAGTAAAGACCAAAGACCTGTCTATACTTAGTAATTACGAACATAGTAAACTTATAAATTACATTCAGCTAACATTTAATATAAATAAAATCGGTGTACTTTTGTCATTATTTATGGGTGTTCGTATAGGCGAGGTATGTGCATTAAAATGGGAAGATATTAATTTTCAAACTGAAACTTTAAGAATAAATAAAACCATGCAGAGAATAAAAAATCTTGATAAAAATGCAGCCACTAAAACAAAAATTGTAATAGATACCCCAAAAAGTCAGAAGTCAATACGAGATATACCAATACCGTCATTTATGGTTGAGTTAATGAAAAAATACAAAACAGGAAAAGATAAATATTTATTAACTGGAACAGCGGAATTTATAGAACCAAGGGTATATCAAGATATGTTTAAAACATATTTAAACGAGGCAGAAATAGAAGATATAAATTATCATGCCCTAAGACATACTTTTGCAACAAGAGCAATAGAGCAAGATTTTGATATAAAAAGTCTTAGTGAAATACTGGGGCATTCCAGTGTAAAATTTACATTAGAAAGATATGTGCACCCCTCAGAGGAGCATAAAAGAAAGAACATGGAAAAAATGTCGGTGTTCTATTAGTGGTCAAAATTATGGTCGAAAATTATAAGAAATCCCGTATTTGCGTGGTCTAACACAAAAAACTCTCAAAGTAATAAACTTTGAGAGTAAAGACAAATTAATTATACATGATTAGTATGTCTTAAAAAATGGGAATTATGCAACTTTAGGGGGGATTTTTATGAAAAGTAAAAAAAGAACGATTTGGATTTTGATTGTTGTTATTGTTTTATTGTTAGGAATTGCAAGTGCTATATTTTTTATTAACAAGTATAATGATTCCAAAAATATGGAAGAAGATACAAGTAATAACATATACAATGAAAAAGTTGATACAAGTATGCACAATGAAAAAGTTGATAGTGCAATAGATTCTGTTTTGTTTGCAGAAGATTATAATTCACTCTCTTTAAACGAAAAAAAGAACAGAATGTTGTCAATATTATATCAATTAGAGAAAGATGGCGAGATTTTAAAAAATTCAATTTCCTATATAGAAAGTGAAAAAACAATTTATTTTGAATATTCAGATTCTTTTGGTTGTATTATACAACTTGAAAAAAAATCAAATGCATTTTATGGAACACTGGGCAATGCAGATGTAGATGAATATGTTAAAAGTTATGATTATGATGGCAAAAAAATAGATGTACCCTCAGAAACAAATGTTATAAACTTTTCAAATAAAAGTTATCCTTTTCCTGAAAAAGAAATAAAAAAACTTAATCTTACTGTAAAATCTATGTATGGATTGTGTGACTTATCCCATAAAGATAAAAAATGTGGTTATTGTACAACAAGTGTTCGGATAAATCAAAACGATTGGAATAACAATCACTTAAAAACGGATATAGATAATTATTGTACCGTTGAGGATTTTAAGACTGGTTTATTAGGATACAATATTGTCTTTATTGAAGAACATGGTGGTATTATTGAGAAATTTGAAAAAAGTGATGAAGCATCTGTAATTATTACAAGAGAACTTTTTAATAATGAAAAATATTTAGAAGATACTAATCATTTATGTAGATATGCGACGATAGAAGGTACTGATTTTTTCGCTATAAAGTCATCATTCTTTGAAAAATACTATGGAAATAATAAATTAAAAGATACTATTGTATATATATCTGCTTGCTATGGATATAAAAATGATAATCTGGTGAATGCTTTTGAAAAGTGTGGTGCAGGTGCAGTTATTGGTTATACTGATAGTGTAAATGTTTTATATGGTTGTTATTTACGAGATGGTTTGATGTATAGTTTAATGTATGGCGATACTGTTGAAGAAGCAATAGAATTTTCTAAAAATGTTTGGAAATCCGATGAAAAAACATGGTATTTATCCCTGCCAAACAATATTCAGGAGATGATAAGCGAATATTCAAAAGCAACGATAAAAGTAAATGATAATGGAAAAAATGCTAGGTTAATTAATCTTCCGTATTATGGTAATATCTTGGGTAAAGTAACTAACGAAAATAATGAACCAGTAAAAGGTGCTGAAATCGGAATACATAATGTACATGGAAATTCATATGGAATTATAGCAACAACAAATGAAAACGGTGAGTATTCTTTAGAGTGTCCGCAGGATAGTTATAAAATTAGTGTTAAAGCTGATGGTTATGAAATTTTTGAAACCGATGATTTTATTGAAATAGATTATGGCAAAGATACTGTTTTTAATATTACTTTGAAAAAAGTGATTGAGACAACTGAACCCATTGAACCCTCCTTCAACTACACAGCAGTAGATTTAATAGACAAATCAATTCCTGAAATCATTGATATGATGAATGGAGAATATCAAATTATTAAAACGGAAAGTGACATATATAATTACATTCAAAATCAATCTGTATTTCCTGGAATGGAATTTTATATTCAAGTTTCGGGTGATGATATTATATCAGCCAACAATGGCGAAGAAATTCATAGCAATAAGTTAGAAGCAAAATTAGAATCAGGTGAACTAACCTTAGACGGAATACAAGTCAATAAATCTGGGAAAGTTAGCAAAACTATTCAAACCGATATGGATTATAAATCATGCAGTAAGGCATTGGGCGATTTTAATTGTATCGGTGGTACTGGTGGCTATTTAGGTGGTGACGTAAGTTCTGTATCGTATGATTATAATGATAATAACGCAAAAGTTATATTGAATTTTAATATACCAGAGGAAATATATAAAGATTTAAGCTTGGGTAAAATTAGTTGTGTTTCATCAGAACAAATGAAATCTTATAATCCTAAATTGAAAAATATTGTTATTAGAAAATCAGAAACAAATACAGGCAATAATAATTCATAGGTTAATAAAAGATTATGAGGGAACATACTATTCTGTTAATTAAACAGACCAATATTGTTCTTTCTGATTTTAATTTTCAAATGGAAATTAATAATTAAAAAATGGAGGAAAAAATTATGTACGCAGGAAGTTATTCAGTATTGCAAAGTATTTCTGGAATTACGATATTAGGAGGTTTAGCTTGGATTATGGTATTGGCAACATTCATTATTTTACCTATTTATATGGCTTGCCGGTTTAATTGTCAAAAGAAAGGTCTAATTATTTTATCGAACTTTATTCCTTTTATAGGTTGGATACTATGTACATATTTAATTGCAAGAGATAAGAAACAAAGCAAATTTTTTGAAGATACAGGAAAAAATAATGTAAGGTTTCATATTATTATGTATGCGTTAAATATATTGGCGTTATTTACTTCAATGGCAAAAGTAAGACATTTAGATAGCCTAGAAATATATGGTATAACAAAATTTAATTTAAGCTTCTTTTTAGGTAAAAAAGACGATTTAATAGGAAATCTAATCAATAAAGATGATTATAAAATTACATTAATTATGATTTGGATATTTATTATAATTTCAATAATTGGATTGATTGTTAATTTAATTATTAAAGATGCAAGAAAACCGTTATTACTAATGTCTAATACTACCATTCAAATGTTAAATGCTAGTATAATTTTTATGTTTGCTGGTTCATTTGATAACCCTATAACAAAACCTGGTATAGCATTTTTCTGGGAGTCTTTAATTATTATTTGTTTTGTAGTTTCTCTTTATATAACAGTTTCAAAAACATCATATGTTGATAATTGACCTTAACTAGAATATAAAAAACCGTTATGTTAAAAGCATAACAGTTTTTTACAGATTATAGGTTAAACAGTACTACACTGCATAATTATATTAAGTATATATTACTTATTCATTACTCTCACACAGTTCCACCTCCAAAAAAGAAAATAAATAATAAAAATAAAAAGAAAATAAAGCTATGATTTAAAATATAATTTATTATATGTATTGCACGTTGTAATAGAGGGGTCTCGTATGAAATAGGAGACCCCTCTATTACAACTGAAATTAAATCATAGCGTATCTACAGGGGTTCACCGTTTTTTATTTTTTTATTTATTTTTATTCACTGTCTTATATGATTAGAACACTTTTGTAATGGGTTGGTGGAACAGGTAAATTTTTAAAATTGGACATGCATAGACAAATTTTTCATACATAAAAATGATATGGGAGGTTTTGTCTATGAATAAAGATACAATGTCATCAGAAAAAGTAAATAACCAAAAAGAGAAAATATCTACTGTTAAAATTGATAACAATACATATCGCGTAATAAGCAAATTTATAGGTACAAATACTTCAGTAGAATAATATATGATTTGGCAGTTAAAAGAATTTTATATGATGAAACATAACCTTATTTTATAGAAATCAACTAGACTTATATATTTAATTTGTGCTATAATAAGTACAGAAAATTATATTTGTCCAGTTGGTTTTTGTTGTATTCAAAGGAGGTCAGAAATGGGAATACAACTTAATTATTCCGTTGCCATATACTGCCGTTTATCAGTTGATGACGGAACCAATTTGGAAAGTATGAGCATTGCAAGTCAAAAAACAATGCTTACAGAATATGTAAAAAAGCAGGGCTGGAAACTGTCTGACATTTATGTTGACGATGGTTATAGCGGTGTTAACTTTGAACGTCCCGATTTTCAAAGAATGATACATGATATTGAATTAGGCAGAGTAAATCTTGTTATTGTCAAAGATTTGTCAAGATTGGGAAGAAACTATATCATGTGCGGACAGTACACAGAAATATATTTTCCAGAAAAGAATGTGCGATTTATTGCTTTGAATGACGGAATTGACACACTATATTCAAATAATGATATTGCACCGTTTAAAAATATCCTAAATGATATGTATGCAAAGGACATTTCAGTCAAAGTTCGTTCTTCATTACATGCAAAAGCGAGAAAAGGAGAATTCCTCGCTCCATATGCACCATATGGATATATGAAAAGTCCGGAAGATAAACATATCTTGATTATCAATGAAGAGGTTGAACCAAATATTAAGAGAATGTTTGAACTGAGTGCTTCTGGGATTTCTACAAAGAAGATTGCAAAAATTATGGAAAAAGATGGAGTTTTAACTCCTTTAGATTACCGAAATTCTAAAAAGAATTCAGTTAATGATGCATTTCAAAAGAAATACACTTGGGACGGTGCAGTTGTCAGGTGGATTTTAAGAAATCCAGTATATGCAGGACACAATATACAATGCAAAAAGCGTGTACAATCATACCGAACAAAGAAAATTGTACCAAACAAGCGTGAAGACTGGATTATTGTAGAAAACACTCATAAAGGAATAATTAGTCAAGAATTATTTAATGAAGTACAAAAAGCACTTGACGGAAGATTACGATTTGTAAAAAGAACTGGAGAACCGCACATATTCTCTAAACTGTTCTATTGTGCAGAATGCGGAAGAAGTATGCTACATCACGATAGAACAAATCACCCTAAGTATTATTCCTGCGGAAAGTATCGTGCAGATGGCATAAAAGCGTGTACATCACATCATATTACATATGATAACCTATGTAATATTGTATTGGAGGATATTCATAAGCATGTCAAATTAATTGAAGAAGATGAAGGGCATGCAATACAACAAATTCTTTCAATAAAATGTACATCAGAAAAAAAACAGCTTGCAAAGGCAAAAAAGGAATTAAAGCAAGCTAAAAATCGTCTGGAAGAAATGGACATTAGAATTAAAAAGGTGTATGAGGACAATTTAAGCGGAAAAATACCAGATGAATTATTTGCAGTATTTATTTCAGATTATACCAATGAAAAACAAACTATGACAGAAAGTGTTTTCTCATTGGAAAATGAAATTAATACACTACAAGAAAACAGGACTGATGTTTCAAGGTTTATTAAACTGTTAAAAAGTTATGCTGATATTACAACACTTGACAGAGAAATTTTAACAGCTTTAATTGATAAAATAACAATCAGTGAGGATAAAAGTCAGCAGGGTAAAAAGAATAAGGAACAAACTATTACGATTTACTACAAATTTGTTGGGGCTGTTTAGCTCCTTCGTTCCTCTTGCAGGATTACAGTGACGAGGGTATATCAGGAACACAGACGAAGAAAAGAACTGAATTCAACCGTATGATTCGTATGTGCAAAAACAAGAAAATCGATCTTGTTATTACAAAATCCATAAGCCGATTTGCCCGGAATACTGTGGATTGCCTTGAATATGTAAGGCAGCTTAAAAATCTTGGAATCGGCGTGATTTTTGAAAAAGAAAATATCAACACGCTGACCATGACAAGTGAATTCATGATTGCATTATACGGCAGTTTTGCACAGGCAGAGAGTGAATCAATCAGCAAAAACGTCAGCTGGGGCAAAGAAAAAGCGTACCGTGAAGGCAAGGTTCAGTTTCAGTATCAAAATCTGTTGGGATATAGAAAAGGAACTGACGGTAAGCCTGAAATTGTTCCCGAAGAAGCGGAAACGGTAAGGCAGATTTATAAATTGTTCCTTGACGGTTACAGTATGACAAATATAAAGAAAACGCTTGAAAGTAAAGGGATTTTAACTGCAAAAGGCAAGAAAGTCTGGAATGAATCGCTTATAAGCAGTATTCTGAAAAACGAAAAATATGTCGGTGACGCTCTTCTGCAAAAGACATATACGCTTGACTGCATTACTCATAAGGTCGTGAAAAATCGTGGTGAACGTCCGATGTATCTGGTGACAGATCACCATGTTCCGATAGTTGACAGGGATACATATAACCGTGTTCAGCAGGAACTTGCAAGAAGAAGCTCCAAAAGAAAAATAAGCACAAAAACTACAACGGAGCAAGGCAAGTACTCCAGTAAATATGCACTTTCAGAACTGCTTATCTGCGGTAATTGCGGTACTCCGTATCGCAGAACAACATGGTCAGCAAGAGGAAAAAAGCAAATTGTATGGCGGTGTATCAGCCGTCTGGAACACGGTAAAAAATACTGTCCTGATTCGCCTACGATTAAGGAAGAATCGCTTCACAAAGCCATAATCCATGCTATAAATAATTATTATTCCTGCCGTAATGATATCGTCAGAATTCTGAAAGCAAATATCGGTACTGTTCTGGAATGTCAGGGACAGGAAGAAATTATCAGTATTGAAAACAGGCAGAAAGAAATTGATGCGGCGAGAAATGATTTGATAAGTCTGATTGCATCGGGCGGCTGTGATGAGGACAAGCTTGACAGCGAATTTGCAAAGCTGTATCAGGAGGAACAGCAGCTTAGTGAACTGCTTGAAACTTTGAAATCTCAGAATAAAACATCAGCTGAAACACAGGCAAAACTCAATAAAATCATGGATATGATAGAGAATGAAAAATTTGAGTTGGAAACATTTGATAACGTGCTGATTCGCAAATTGATTGAGTGTGTAAAGGTTCTCAGCAAGAACGAGATTCTGGTTATTTTCAAGGGTGGCTATGAAGTAAAAACTGAAATGGAATAAAAAATAATTATGTCTGTAGAAAAAATCTGCAGGCATTTTTTTGTTGGGAGATGATAATTTGTCAGGAAATTTTGAGGGCATTAAAAAGCAGAAATTCGGCGTTGAAATCGAGTGTACAGGCTTAACGAGAGCAGAGGCCGCAAAGGCAATAAGCAAGGTTTTAGGCGGTTCTCCGGAACATTTGGGCGGAAGTTATGATAAATATAACGTTCGTGACAACAAGGACAGAAAATGGTCTGTGGTTTATGATTCAAGCATTAAATGTGTTGATAAAAACGGTTGCTCTGCATCGAGAAATTATGCTGTAGAGCTCGTCACTCCGGTGCTGGAATATGAGGATATGTCATTACTTCAGGAGGTTGTTCGTGCGGTAAGAAAAGCAGGCGGCGTGACCGGAGCAGAATATTGTGCTGGAATTCATGTACACATTGATGGTGCACCTTATACTGCCCAAAGTCTGCGGAATCTGGTGAACATATTTGCAAGCAAGGAAAATTTTCTTTTTGATATGCTTCAGGTGTCACCCATGAGAGAAACATACTGTCAGAAGGTGGACAGAGATTTTCTTGAAAAGCTGAATAAGCAAAAACCGAAAACCATTGAAGGAATTCAGAAATTGTGGTACAGGGGCGATATGAACGAGATGCATCATCACTACTCGTCGACACGTTATCGTGCCTGCAATCTTCATAGTTTTTTTGCTAACGGCAACTGGGAAATGAGAGCCTGCAACAGTACACTTCATGCCGGTGTCATAAGGTCTTATGTGACGCTTGCACTTGCAATTTCCAATGCGGCACTGACGAAAAAGTTCTGTTCTCCGCACATTTCTGAGAGCGATAATCTCAGATACAGCGCAAGAGTGTGGCTTATAAATTTAGGTCTGAATGGTGACGAATTTAAAAACTGCCGCAAGCACCTGATATCACATCTTGAGGGCAATATAGCATGGCTGCACCCCGAAGATGCGATTAAACAGAGGGAACGTCTTAAAGCTGAACGAATTGCTGCACGCAATATGTCCTGTCGGGTCACCGACCAAAATGTCGAGCCTGTGAGGGAGGTTCAGGAAGAAGTCGGGATTGTATCCACTCAAGAGGAGAAATAACAAAAAGCAATCTGGCAATCGAAAATTTTGATGGTATGATTCATCAAGTATACAGATGTGGGTGTCAGATTGCAAATTTCAGATACCCTGGCTCCGGTTGCAAAGAGAATTTCAAGAATTGCAATGTCACGAGTCGTGCATCGTTTTTGATAATCTGTTTCAGCTTGTGAAAATGAATTGTAAGCACAGGTGAGTAGACTGTTGATTACATTGAGGGGAATCGTTTTGGGAAGAATTGTTGGCTCCTGAAAGGAAACATCAATTTTATTGAATGGATTGATTTCGATAATTTCTTGAATCAAAAGATAGTGGGTAAAAGCTTTTATAGAAGCAATTTTTCGTTTTACCGTCTTGGGCTTGAATCGTTCGTGAAGCATGTCGATGTATTGGCAAATCGTTTCTTTAGAAAACGTGCTGTCTGTATATTCAGAGAATTGCTTAAGATCGATTCTGTAGGCTTTGATTGTTTTTTCGTTCAGAGCTTTTGCAGTAGTTAAGAAACCTTTCTATTTGCAGGGTTAAGTTTATCATGGTAATTACTCCTTTGTTTGGGAATGATTCTATTATATATTGTAATGCGCTTTTTGTCGAATGATGTTGATGGATAACTTATAATTTTCGTTTCTATGGAGTAGTAAAATGGCTATAAAAAAATACATTATCAATAATATTAACGAATTATGTGATGCTATAGAATGTATAAATAATGATGTTGAAAAAAATATTTCTAACCAATTGATAACTAAAACTACACTTTGGTACCGAGGTCAAGCCAATTGCAAGTGGTCAGTTGTTCCTTCTATACAAAGAAATAATAGATTGTCTTATGAGCAAGTCTTGTCTCATTCTTTCTACCATGGGGTAAGACAAATTTCATCTGCACAAATGTATAGAGAGTCATTTGATAAATGGGTATCTATGATGCAACATTATGGTCTTCCAACAAGACTTTTAGATTGGTCATATTCACCTCTAATTGCTCTGTTTTTTGCACTAAATAAGTATGAACTTTATCCAAAATGTGATGCATGCATTACGATCATAGTTCCAGAGTTATTAAACCAAAAACAAGGATTTGATCCATTTATTTATCCTATTGATTCAAAAAGTGCCATGTCTATGTTGAAATCTGCTTTTATCAAGCCTAACCATTCAACAGATAAAGTTCTGGCGTGTTTTTCTGTTAGTAATGATTTGAGGCAATATGCACAACGATCAGCTTTTACAATACATGATTCTATGAAGTCGATATATGAAATATGTGATTACAATTTTGTATATGAACTATATATTCCCAAAAATAAAAAAGAACACTTAAAAAAGGTGCTGGATAATTTAGGAATAACTGAAAATTTTTTATTCCATGATATTGAGCATGTTGCCAAACAAACTATACATAGACATTTACCATTAGAAAAAGACATATAGGAGAAATATTAATGGAAAAAAATAAAATTCTTGTATTTTTAAGTAGACCCAATCCTTTTTTAGAAGAACATCAAAAATTCATTGATAAACTAAAAATTAAATTACAAAATTATAATTTTGAAACGATAACTTTGCAAGCTGATGAATATGATTTAACGGATTCTATCAACTATTTAAAGGGTATGATTAAACGATGCTATGGGATAATAATTATTGGATTTAAACAAATTTTTATTGATAAAGGATGCAAAAAAAAGAATGGGATAAATAATCCAAACTTTTTTTATCCTGCTGAAACTGATTTATCAAATCAGGCTTTTACCAGTCCATTCTGTCACATTGAGGGGACAATCGGGTTGTTAAACGATTTACCTTTGTTAATTATAAATGAAGAAGGCGTGAGAGAAGAAGGAATAATTAAAGGTGGTAAATTTTGCGTAAAAACTGCTAAATTCAATCTAAATGACATTGACTCTTTTTTTTACAATAAAACATTTGAACAGCAGCTATTAGTTTGGGTCGGAAAAGTTACTGACTATTATCTTTTTTTAAATCTTAAAAAGGTTTAATGATTTTGCTTATAGTAATTAGGTCGTCTCGTAATCTAGTTATTCCAGTTGCAATAATATTTTTTTGCATTGTTGAAATATCTTCATCCGTATTAAGCTTATGCATAATAAATTCATAATTTATATATTCACATTCAATTATTGATTTTAAATCATTAGTATTATATGTGTAATATATTCTTTCTTCGTAAGACCCACATTGCATTACATTCATTTTTTTATGCAAATACAACTTAGCATAATGTACTGCAGTATAAAAGTATTCTTTAATAATATTTTTATCGCTGGTTAATTCATGTATTCTTAATAATGTAGAGCAATAATTTCTAGGACAGTACAAATTAGAAATACAAAAATCAGAACCTCTACGGTAAAATTCCAATGCATCATAGTAATATTCACTATTTAAAGTTAAATTATACAGTCGTAAATTTATTGCTGCAATTCTGCCAAAAAGATGTTCGGAATGGGAATCATTTACATTTGTATTCATTTTTATAAAATTAAGGCAATTTATCAGTTCTTTAGGACTTTTGTTCAATTCAGCTTTCTTATATTTAGCTAAAGTCAACAACAAGACATTTTCCTCACAAAAATCCAACTCTAATAGCTTGTTAAAATATAATTCTGCTTGATTATAATCTTTTTTTTCAAGTGCACTACATCCATTTAAATAATAAGAATATATATTGTCATTAGGTTTATCTATATTATGGCTATATAAATTTTTTTCAAATATTGCTCTTTGAATTGGACTCCATAGAAACGATAATTATAAGTTATCTGGTGTTGAGGTGAATTGAAATGAAAGTGCAGAGCAAAAATAGAAGAATAATTAATGTACAATACTTGATTTTACAGTATAAAAATGATATACTGAAATAAAGAATGGAGGTGTGGGAATGGGAGTATATTTAAATCCGCAAGGAGCAGATTTTCAAGAAGCTTTGAATTCAGAGATATATGTTGATAAAAGTGAACTTATAGAATACACAAATAAGGTTTTACGAACCAAACAGAAATACATCTGCGTTAGCCGACCACGCCGATTTGGAAAATCCATGGCAGCCGAAATGCTTTTGGCGTACTACAGCTGTGGGTGTGATTCAAAAGAAATGTTCAGAAAACTGAAAATTGCACGGCATCCTGATTTTGAAAAACATCTGAACAAATACAATGTGATTCACATTAATATGGTGGATTTTCTAAGTGAATCGCATAATATGGAAATGATATCAGAAATTCAAAAGTCAATTTTATTTGAAATAACCGATGAATTTTCAGATGTGAGATTTTATGATTCTAAAAAGTTGACTCGGTCTTTAAAAGATGTTTTTGCAAAACATAGTATTCCTTTTATCTTCATAATAGACGAATGGGACTGCATTTTCAGAGAGCATCAAAATGATACGGATGCTCAGAAAAAGTATCTCGATTTTTTGAGAAATTTATTGAAGGATCAAAGCTATGTAGCACTCGCGTATATGACCGGAATTCTGCCAATTAAAAAGTATGGCAAGCATTCGGCTTTAAATATGTTTACAGAAGTTTCCATGACAGATCCCCGTGAATATGCCGAATTTACTGGTTTTACAGAGTCAGAAGTGAAGCAGCTTTGTGATGAATACAAAATGCCATTTGATGAAACAAAACGTTGGTATGATGGATATAATTTGATGGGAGTTTCAGTTTATAATCCACGTTCAGTGGTTATGTCCATGACAGGCGGATATTTTAATAACTATTGGACTTCCACGGAAACATACGAGGCATTGAGAGTCTATATTGAAATGAATTTTGACGGTTTGAAGGATACAATCATTGAACTTCTTGCCGGACAAAAAGCAGTAATTGATACGACAACATTCTCAAATGACATGGTAACTTTTGAAACAAAAGACGATGTATTAACACTTTTGGTTCATCTTGGATACCTGACTTATGATTTTTATACGAAAGAAGTTTCAATCCCAAACTACGAAATTTCAGAGCAGTTTGCAAGTACTATTAAGGTTATGGGATGGTCGGAAGTTGTAAATTCATTGAAATTATCAGATGAACTTCTGAAATCAACACTGAACTGTGACGAAGAAAAGGTCGCAGGACTGATAGACAAGGTGCACAGCGATAATACGTCAATTTTAAAATACAACGATGAAAATTCGTTGTCCTGTGTAATTTCGCTTGCATATTATTCTGCAAGAAAAATTTATACGATTGAAAGAGAACTTCCGACTGGAAAAGGCTTTGCTGATTTGATTTTTCGGCCGAGAAAAAATAACAGTAATCCTGCAATGATCGTTGAACTTAAATATGATAAATCTGCTGGAGGTGCAATAGAACAGATTAAGAAAAAACAGTATGCAGATTCCTTGAAGGATTACTCAGGAGAAATTCTTATTGTGGGTATCAATTATAATAAAAATACAAAAAAACATGAATGTCTGATTGAAAAAATTTATAAATAAAATTATCCCGATTTGAAAATTTGCATTCAATCGGTTTGCTTTTCCCTAAAAAAGAAAGATTTATGAATTTATAGAAAATTAATTTTAAAATTAATCGGTGTTATATTTTATAAATTTTATTGGGGTGACACCGGTAATATAACATCTGACAATTGCCAGATGTAAATACATGTTTTGTAAATATCCGCTAAATCATTTTAAAGAATTTTTGACAAATAGTAGAAAAACAAGCTGAATTGGTACAAGTTTACTGGAAACTATTGCTTTTTTGTGATTTTACTGTAAAATAATGTTAAAAGATGTAATCCAATTGTATTGCTTTAGACCGTAAGGTTTGTTTTACTTTCTAATATTCGCTGTTTCACTATCTTAAATTGATAAATCTGATGTCATCTGAATTTCAAGATTAAACATAATTACGCTCACAGGAGACTAATGCAATATTTCCATACAGCTTTTTCTTGCAAATGCTTGAGCATTACATTTAATGTTTTAAGAATCTTAATCATATAAGAAGTTAAGCACTATTGGATTTTTAACCAGATTTTGGGGATTGATATGTTGTGGAACATACATTTGTCTATAACTAAGGCAACACCGCAACTAGAATCAATAAAAAAATTGAAAAACTTAAAAAATAATACCACGGAAATCATTTCTTGAATTAATACAGCCAAGTTATTACAAATGAGAAAAGGATAGTGAATTACTATGACTAATATGGAAATTAAATCTATTTTGAAAGCTAAAGGTGTTGAAAACTTATTTCATGCAAATACTGTTTGTACAGCTATAACCTTTTTGAAATCTGGTGGGTTATTATCACGCGGAGCAGTGGAGGATATGGGATTAATACAAACTCCGCAAATCTCAGATAGTGATGATAAAAAATATGATGTGTTTTATGATATATTTTTTGATTCTGTAGATATACATAAACGCACAAATAAATTAAACAATTATGGACCTTTAACTTTTGTATATGATTTAGATGTTATTGATAGTCTGCCAGAAGGTTCTGTCAAAATCACTAAGAAAAATCCAATACATTGGACAGAAGATATGTGTGATAATGAAAAATACTTTATTGATGTTGATGAATTGGAATCTTACTTTAAAAAAGGTGATTTTGGACAACACATTACTTTAGTTGGTCAGCATCGTCCTATTTCGTTTGATTATTTGTGTAAAATAATTTTGGATAATCCTAATTTAATACGTTATAACGATAGGGTAATATTAAGAAAGTCACGTTCTTACATTGTTGAATTACTAGAAGAGTGTGGTTTGATAGGCCTATTGGTCAATAGGGAGTGTTCAAACCAATGTAGCTGTAGTTCTCAATATAACAGTTATAAAGAGGGTTGCATTTATTATAAATTTTCTCCGGAAATTGAACTGTGAGGTGGATGAAATGAGTATGGATTGGGATAAATTATTTTGCGAAAAAAGAGAAAGAAAATCAAAAACAACAAAATACCCATATAGAAATTGTTTTGATATGGATTATGACAGGATTGTCTATTCTTCTTCATTAAGAAGGCTTCAGGATAAGGCACAAGTTTTTCCATTGCAGGAGAATGATTTTACACGAACACGTTTGACACATTCCCTTGAAGTATCTGCCATAGGTAGATCAATAGGTGCAAATGTTGGCAGCAAATTAAGAGAAAAGGGCATATTTGATGAGGAAAAGGAAAGAAAGCTATCGTCATTAATGTTAGTGACTGGTTTGGTTCATGATTTAGGTAATCCTCCTTTTGGACACTATGGGGAGGATGTAATAAAAAAATGGATCAAAGAACATAAAAATGAACTTCAATTAGATAATGAGTTTGGTGGAACTATATCTGATTTTGAAAAATTTGATGGCAATGCTCAAACAATTAGAATTCTTACGAGACTGCAGTTTTTGAATGACAAGTATGGTATGAATTTTTGCTATGGGACATTGGCAACTTTAATGAAATATCCTTGGGATTCAACTGAGTGTCCTAAGAATAAGGATAAGTTTGGCTATTTTTATTCGGAAAAAGAATTATGTGAAAATATAGTGAAAGAAACAGGTATTATAAAAAGACACCCAGCAACTTACTTACTTGAAGCAGCAGATGATATTGCTTATCTGTTTGCAGATTTAGAAGATGCATTGAAAAAGCGTTATTTGCCTTGGAATAAGGTTTGGGAGATCTTTAAAACTGAGTTGAAAAATAATGATTATTTAAAGACTAAAATGGATAGTATCGAGCAAAATAATTCTGATGTCGAATTATCGCAAATGGAATTGGATTTAATTTCCATTCAAAACTTTAAAATATATGTACAAGGTTTTTTTATACAAGTTGTTTGTGATGAATTCATTGAGAATTATGATTCAATTATGAATGGAACGTATGAAAAGGAAAGTTTATTAAAATGTCATAAAATCGTTGAATTTGAGAGTCTTATCAGAAAAGAATGCATCAAATATGCTTATAATAATAATGAGGTCCTTTCGTTAGAACTTGTTTGTGAAGAAGTGCTGACTAATCTTCTTGATAAATTTGTTTTTGCAGTTTTGGATGATGAAAATTATAAAAACACTAAGCACTCTAATGGCAAGCTTTATGCCTTAATATCGGAGAATTTTAAGCATATTCAATACTATGATGAAAATGGTAGATATAATTCAGATATGAAACTTTCAAGGTATCAAAGATTACAAATGGTGATTGATTTTGTATCTGGAATGACTGATTCATACGCTTTAAATCTACATAATATGTTATGCGGAAAGAGATAATATGGATGATTTATATAAAAAGGTTATAGATAAGATATTGAGTGATAAACCAATATGCTTAATGCTTAATGAAATTTTAAATTGTGCGAATGTATACTTATTCGGTGGTGCTGTACGTAATTATTTGGATGATGATTTTGAAAATGTACGTGATTTGGATTTTGTCGTGGATTTTAAAAAGAGCAATTATAGTATAGATGAATTTTTAATGAAAAACACTAAATTTAGAAAAAATATATTCGGAGGATATAAAATTTTATCGAATGATATTTGTATTGATATGTGGGAAATGAAAGATACTTGGGCTTTTAAAGAGAACAAAATAAGCGGGTCTGTTCATAATTTAACCAAATCGGTTTTTTTGAATATTGATGGTATTGTATATTCTATGAATGATAAAGATTATATAAATGATTGTAATCAGAAGTATTTTGAGATTCGTAAAAAAAATATATTGGATACGGTTCTAGAAGAAAACCCTTGTGTAGAATTAAATTTATTGCGCGCTTTAGTTTTATGCAAAAAGTATGATATGGAATTTTCTAATAATTTAAAAAATATATTTAAAATTTATAGTAATTCTGAAACCTTTATGGACTATCTCATGTATTTACAACTTAATCACTATGGAAAACAAGTATTGTCATCTCAATGCATTAAAGAACTTATGATAAAAAAACTTAATATTATTTAAAAATGTATGCGAAAATACACAATACTATCTTATTTGAAATAGCTTGTATGGAAATGCTTAAAATATTTAAATGGCATAAGATTGAAAGTACTCCGTTAATTAGGCGCATCTACAATTAAAATAGCGAAAATAACCTGATAGCACAATTCATCTATTTCATAGTCACAAGACACGACATTTAGTCCGCAAATGGCTTAGATATGCTGTTTGCGGACTTTATATTTTTTATTAAAAATGATTTTGTCCGTTGTTTGTCCGTTATTTCAAAAAGGTGATTAAAAATATCAAATTTTGACCGTTTACTTATTTGTAGTCTTACCTAATATGCAATCTGACACACTTTCCATTGCCCTAACTTGAGCTTCATGAAACGAATGAGCATATATGCTCAAGGTTGTATTTGCGTCGTTATGCCCTAAACAAGCTTGTACCGTTTTTACATCAACACCATTTAATATCATAGCAGTAGCATTGAAATGTCGAAATGAATGTATTGAAACAAACCTCATACCAGTGCGCTTGCAGAACTTTTCAAAGAATTTGTATGGTGATGTTGGGGATACAAATAATTAAAAAGTATTTATACACATATAAAAGTTAATATTTACTAAGTAAATAAAGTATTTTTCTATTAAATAGTTCGCAAAAATAATGAATAAATAATTTTAAAAGAATATTGTCCCCTGGAAAGACCGTATATAGGTTTTTTCGGGGGATTTTTTGTGTTTATATAAAATTATTTTAGTGGAAATTATGGAAATTGTAATTAAAAGATCAAACCTAATAATATAATTAAAGGATTTTTTCTAACATGGGGGATTAAAAATCTGCGTTGGGGGATTTTATATTGACTTTTGGCAAAAATAGGGATATCATTAACTTAGGTGAGAAAAATGATTTCTGAATTAAGTAAAAGAATATCTATGTTTTTATGTCGAAAAAAAATAATTTATGCTGATGACCTTGAAATTTATAAAAATAGATTGGAAATATCTATATCGGCTTTAATAAGACTTTCTGTTACTGTTTTAATTGGGTTAGTGTTTCAGATGTTTTTCTTATCTGTAATATTCTTTTTTCTGTTTGCAGTAATAAAGCTATCTACCAGCGGGTTTAATATCAAATCTCATTTAAATTATAATCTGGTATTTTCAAGTATGGCTTGTCTTGTATTAGGGTTTACTCATATGACTGTATCAGTAAATAACTATACAATTTCAATACATATTCTATTATTAATGTTGTCAATTTTAATAATATGGCGTTATACCCCGGTTGCAGAAGATAATGACCCAATGGATAGCAATAAGGAAAAAAGTAAACGTAGTATAAGTATTTGTCTTGTAGTTTTAGTATCCATTGCAAGCTGCCTGATGCTTAAGTCATACAAACAAACATCTGTACTAATGGTATTTACTCTGTTGGCAGTAGCTGTATTTATTGCAATTTTAAAAATAATAAAAGGAGGAAATTATAATGAAAAAGATTAAAAAATCTTTTCTGGAAAAGCTTGCTGCGTGCAGTAAATATGCAGCAGTAAAGGCTGCAGGCTCAACTTCAGCAGCCGGCTGTCATCAGCCTAAAGAACCGGAAGCATTAAAAAAGCTCCGCAGGTTTTGAAGATTCAATGACATAAAATAATATAAGGAAATGTGATTGTTGTAATGATGAGAGCATTTCCTTTTTTTATTATTTCATAAACAATATACCCAGAATGCCCGTGGTGATGTAGTAACCTTGATAAATGCGGAGATATATTCGTTTAATATTAAAGGAGCAAACAATTTAAATAGCATTTCTTGTTTTAGAATGGATATACTAACTAAAAGGAGAGTGTTAAAATGGCAGTATCACACAGAGGAGCTATTTCATTTGGTTTAGTCCACATTCCGGTTGGACTGTATACGGCAACGCAGGATAACGATATACACTTCAAACAGTTGTGCAGAGATGACGGCAGCAGAATTAAATATAAGAAAGTTTGTGCTTCATGCGGTAAGGAAGTATCTGCAAAGGATATTGTAAAGGGTTTTGAATATGACAAGGACAAGTATGTTATTATGACGGACGAGGACTTTGAAAAGGCTAAATCCGAGAAAGACAAAACAATTCATATTCTGCACTTTACGAATTTAAATTCAATTCGTCCTATTTATTACGATAAAACATATCATGCCATTCCCGAAGCCGGAGGCGATAAAGCGTTCGAGCTTTTGAGAAAAGCAATGAAAGATGAAAATAAGGTTGCAATTGCAAAAACAGTAATGGGTACGAAGGAAAAATTGCTTACGCTTATTCCAACAGACGACGGAATATTGATTGAAACCATGTTTTTTGCGGATGAAGTAAAACAAGCGCCAAAAGAATCTACACATCCAGAAGTGAATGAAGCAGAAATGACTATGGCGAAAACTTTGATAAATGCAATGGTCAAGGATTTTGAGCCAAGTTTGTATAAGGACGAATATCAGGTAAAACTGAGAGAGATTATTGAACAGAAAATAGCAGGCGAGGACATTACAGCTTCTGCACCTGAAGTACAGGTAAACGCTATTGATATCATGGAGGCTCTCAAGCAAAGTCTTGCACAGGCAGGCGTAAACAATGGCTGATATATGGAAAACAAAAAACATCAAGCCTATGCTTATCGGTACAGAAGGAGAACCTTTCGACAGTGATAAATATATCTACGAACTAAAGTTTGACGGCGAACGCTGTATTGCTTATTTGGATAATGAAAAAACGGTATTGAAAAACAAAAGAAATGTATTAATGCTGCCGAAAGTCCCTGAGCTTGCGGAAATTCATAAGAATGTGAATGTACGTTGTATTCTTGACGGAGAGCTTGCGGTTATTAAGGACGGCAAACCGAATTTTTTTGAAATTCAGAAAAGAAGTATGATGAGCAATCCTATAAAGATCGAAATGGCGGCTAAAAAATATCCTGCCTGTTTTACAGCTTTTGATATTCTGTATTACGAGGACAGACAGGTTACGGACTTAACGCTGACAGAACGCAAAGAGCTTTTGCAAAAAGCAGTAAAATCAGAGGACAGCAGATTTGCCGTTTCAAGACATATAGAAAAAAACGGTACTGCTTTTTATAATCTTGCGAAACAGCAGGAACTGGAGGGTATAGTTGCAAAGCGAAAGGACAGTAAATATTATCTTGACCGGAGAACAAAAGACTGGATAAAAATAAAATATCTTAAAGACGATGACTTTATAGTTCTTGGATATGTTCCGAAAGAAAATAACATGAACAGTATTATTCTCGGACAGTACAAAAACAATCAGCTTATTTACAAAGGTCATGTGACTTTAGGAGTAGGCGGAGAGCCCTTTAGAAAAATTAAATCCCTTGATGAAACAAGCTGTCCGTTTTCGGAAGTACCAAAGGGCAATGAAAATGCCGTGTGGGTAAAATCTGAACTGGTCTGTACAGTTAAATATATGATGAAAACAGATAACGGCGGAATGCGGCAGCCTGTGTTTAAGGGACTGAGAGATGACAAATCACCGAAGGAATGTATAGATAAAAGTAAAATGCCTGAGCAATAAAAAACTCAGGCATTATTTTAACTGTTAACAGCATTAAGAAATATGGAATTAAATTTTTCCAGTTCATCATAAGTAATTCCATGACCGCTGTTCGCCAGGGTTATAAGCTTTGAACCGCATATACCCTTATGCTGAATTTCTGCAAGCTTTGCTGATACAATAACATCTTTATCACCGTGAATAATAAATGCAGGAACATGAACACAGGATAAATCATTTCGGCCGTCTTCTTCACGCAAAGCAATACCGCATTTTATTGTTCCCAAACCAGAAGCCGATAAGGATATATCTTTAAACCAATCAATAACTGCTTCTGAGTGAGGGCTTGCAAAAAGCTGTTTGCTGAAATTATGACACAGCTGCGGTCTGTTAGTTTCAGCAAGATTAATCAGACTGTTAACTTCCTTAACAGTTTTTCCGTATGGGAAATCGGAACGCTGTGTAAAACATGGAGCAGCCGCAGAAAGCAATATCAGCTTACATACACCGAAGCCTTTGTAATTATTCATATATCTGAGGGCAATTGCTCCTCCCATTGAAAAACCTGTTAATATAAAGTTTGTGAGTTTAAGTTTCTGAACAACACAAAATATATCAGAAGACATTTGATTGTAAGTATATCCGCACGCAGGAGTATCTGATTTTCCAAAACCCCTCAAATCAACAGCAACAACTCTGCAACCGCAGTTTGTAAGCAAGTTAATTTGATACTCATAAATTTTATGAGAAAGCGGCCAGCCATGAATTAAAAATACAGTCTGCATTCCTTTGGGGTTATAATCATAAACGGCTATTTTGGTTCCGTCATTGGATTTAATATACTGCATAAAATACCTCCATTTTATTATTAATATATTTTATGCACAATTTATAGATAGGTTTCTGATTTCGTACACATATTTAATCATCCATGAGCTCCTTGATACATCCCGATTGTATTGCCTTTATATTTCGGGTAATTTTTTCATTTGACCAGTCCCACCATTTGATACTAAGCAATTTAGAAATAGTATCTTCATCATACCGTTTTTTTATTGGTTTCGCTGGAATACCTCCTACAACGGTATATGGCGGTACATCTTTTGTGACAACGGCACGGGCGCCAATAATTGCCCCGTCACCAACCGTAACTCCTGCTAAGATAACAGCTTCAAAGCCAATCCATACATCATTGCCGATTATAATATCGCCTTTATTGTCCCAACTCCTTGCAGCATCCTTTTTTTCCAATCCCCATTCTTCATAAAAGAGCGGAAAAGGATATGTACTTAGTGAAGACAACGTATGATTGGCGCTGTTGAATAGAAATTTTGTTCCGCAGGCAATAGAACAAAACTTTCCGATGATGAGCTTGTCGTGATTGATTGGGTAATGGTAAAGTACATTGTTTTGTTCAAATCCCTTAGGATCATTAAAACAATCGTTATACATAGTATAATTACCCACTTCTATATTGGGATTTGTAATCACATTTTTAAGATAAATTGTCTGCGTATCTCCTGTACGTGGATAAATTTTTTTTGAATCAGCCATTTTATAATCCTCCTGTCAGTCATGTATATTATAATTTTATTCATCAGCTGCGGTATCTTCAATACACTAAACAATACAGACACAATGTGTAAAAAAGAGAGCCGCTTTACTTTAAGCAGCTCCCTACAGCTATTTTTGATATATTATTTTTCTAATGGCATAAACTGACAGATAGTAATAGTCAGCAAGTTCCTCCATAGATACACCTTGCTTATATTCTGAAATAATTTTTTTATTACGGTTTTCAAGCTCTTTTCTGTAGCCTGATAATTCACCCCAAGACTTATGCTGTTCAGCTTTTGCAGGAATATAGATATAACCTGCCTGCATATACTTTTGCAATTCTTCAACCAGCCTGACAGGGAGAATTTCATTTGCATTAATATATTTCATATGCGGCTTTCTCCTTGATTGATATAGTCAGACAGCAAAGCCAGCAATATATGTAAGCGACTAACATTTACTCCATGCAGGCGTCGCTATACTGGCTTTGCATGGAGCCAAACTTTATTCTTTCTTTTCTTGTTTATACACATGAATATCTCCACCAATATTAATTTTACTTACCAGAAGAAATTATACCATAAATGTATGAACAAATCAAGAAACGCCAATGGTATAGCTTTTTAAATTAAAAAAATAATGTTGACATGATCCTGTGAATAGTGTATAATAATAAAAAAGGGGCATGCCGATAGACGGTCGCTCCCTCATGATTAGTTTAAAATAAACCGTTCAGTTTGGTCGCTTGGGCGGTTTATTTCTTTATGTTCTTAATTACATCATTCAATGCAACAAGAAGCAAGATAGTAAGAACTATGTAAACAATGTCCAAAACTATCACCTCCCTGCCAGCTTATTTCGCCTGCACTTTCGTGGACGATATGTAAGACTGATAGCGTAAGGAGGGAACAACCGCCTACCGTTATGGTATGCCCTTAAAGAAAATTATACATTATTAGTCTGTATATGTCAATAAAAAGTTTATATAAGTCTATGCGTTCTGTAAAAAACAGGGCGCATTTTTGTACACAAAAATATTTTAATGAAAGAAAGAGGTTTTAAAATTAAGTTAAAAGGTATTTATAGGAGTAGGCACGGCGGTTCAGATTTTTCAAAGATATCTGAAGGACTAAAGGATAAAAATATGAACATTATTGAAGATATAAAAAGACGCGTTCACAATATGTACGGTAAAGCGTTAAAAAAATGTTGTAATTTATAATAAAATGTATGAATAAATAAAATAATAAAAATATATCATTAAATATTGCCATTAAAGTTGTTTTATGATAAAATATTTAAGCACAATTAAGTGACATAATTAATCAGGAGGAAAAGAAATGACAAAAAGAAAAAACATTCAAAGTATTATTTCAATACTGACATCGATTGCGGTAATTATCCCAATAATTTTTCAGCTTGCTGTAACTGTAAAAGCTGAAGATGCGGAAAAGTACCCATACAATATCTTCGGTCGAAACGGTATAGAAATAAATGCGGGCAATCTATGTATTAACGGCTATGTTCATACAAACAAGGAAGCCGTAATAACAGCACAAGGAAAAAATATTAACGGCAGAATCACAACAGGAAATGATATTGAAAAAAGAGTCAAGCATGTTTATGCTGACACAAAAATTCGTGAACAGTATTTTACTGAAAACTGTGAGCTTTATGAAGACGGATATGTAAAATCAGAGATGAATATACATATTAACAATCCAGTATTTTCATATAGAAATATAGAGCTTGACGGAAATGTAGCATTGAATTCCAACATAGGAACTCTAATGGACATAAATGTAACAGGAGAGGTAAAGAATGCAAATACTGCTGTAGTGTATTCAAAGTATGGAGATATTACCATAAATAACGACAGTACAGCAAATATAAACGGTCTTATTTACGCACCGCTTGGAACATTGACGATCAACTCTCCCAATGTATCGATAAATGGTGTTATAATTGCTGATAAAGTAATAATCAACGGAAACAGTATAAATCTAAATGGCAACGATAATATTGCCGGATTTATCGGGACAAAATCAGAAGTATATGATTTCAGCGATTTAATATATCTGCCGGAAGATTGGCTAGGCGATACTGACAAGGACGATTTATTCGATATTTATGAAAAGGTAATCGATACTGATCCGCTGAACCCTGATACTGACGGGGACAAGCTTCCGGACGGTTATGAAGTCCTTACTTTAAACACAGATCCCCTTGAAGTTGATACGGACGGAAACGGCATATCAGATGCAGAAGAAGACTTTGATAATGATAATCTTAACAATTTAGGTGAATATGAAAATAAAACAGAGCCGTATAACCCAGACACAGATGAAGACGGTCTTTTAGATGGGGATGAAATCAAAAAGTATAAGACAGACCCGCTGAATCCCGACACGGATAATGACGGATTACTGGACGGTGAAGAAGGATATAACGGAACAATATACAAGAAATACGGAGTATATTTTGATCCTTTAAACCCTGACACAAACGGAAACGGAATACTTGACGGTGACGAGGTTTTCGGACAGTCCAAAAAGCAGGAAGTAAGTACCCATGATGAAGCCATTACAGAAGTAAAGGTAGACATGAGTACAAACGGAAGCCTTGAAAGAAATCTGACCATTGAAAGTATGTACGGTATTGACTCGATGTCATCAGATGTGTATGCAATGATAGGCGAGCCGTTCAACTTTGAAACACCCACAAAATTTAATAAAGCAACAATAACCTTTAAAGTAGATAAGTCAAAGCTCGGTGATACAAAGTTTGACAACCTTTTAATTTTGTGGTATGATGAAGAAAATCAAACCTTTAAAGAAATGGAAACGGAACACAATGAATCGGCTTCGACAGTAAGTACAACAACAACGCATT
>CAJUPO010000016.1 GCA_910588145.1 uncultured Oscillospiraceae bacterium
TCCGATTTTTCCGACTGCGTTTACAGGGTGTAACACACTACACTTTGCCCTGCAAAGTCGTGTGCCAGACGTTCCCTCTGGACTCCCTTATGGCAGGGCTTACGCCCTGCTTATCCTGCGCTTTCCGCTTCGGATAAAAGAATATCGGCGTGACGGTTGCGGCTCTTATGAGGGGGTATCCCAAAAACACCGTCATAACCGTCATGACCGTCACGCACCAAAAACAGGAAGTGACAGTTACCCGCCGAAAGAAAGGAAGATGAACTATGCCCTATGCAATCCTGCGTTTCCAGAAACGCAAAGCAGGCGGCGTTGCGGCTTGCGAACGCCACAACGAGCGGAAGAAAGAAGCCTATAAAAGCAACCCAGACATTGACGTGGGACGCTCCAAAGATAACTACCATCTTGTGAAGCCGCCCCGTTACACCTACAAGAAAGAGATAAACCGAATGGTAGCGGAAGCGGGCTGTAAGGTAAGGAAAGACAGCGTGATGATGGTGGAAACACTCATCACCGCTTCGCCAGAATTTATGAACAGCCTGCCGCCCGAAGAACAAAAAGCGTATTTCCAGACGGCTCTTGACTTCATTTCGGAGCGTGTGGGGAAGAAAAATATTCTTTCTGCAGTCGTCCACATGGACGAGAGGACACCCCATATGCACCTATGCTTTGTACCCATTACTCCCGACAACAAGCTATCGGCGAAGTGTATCTTAGGCAACCAGAAATCCTTATCCGAGTGGCAGACTGCCTACCATGAGCGTATGTCCGCACGGTGGAATCAGCTTGAAAGAGGTCAGTCCTCAATGGAAACCAGACGGAAGCATATCCTCACATGGCTCTGCAGAAAACCAATCAGCAGATGGAAAGGTTATTGAAAAGGATACCACCAGAGGTATTAGAGGAATTGCAGAAAACAGGCAGAACCAGACCAAAAGAAAGGTAGAAATGTGAATGAAAAAACAGGATTTTAAGGTATTAAAGACCGAATGGCAATGAATAAATCCCTCGCTTCATGCCGACATTAACCGCTTTGCGGATATGGCGGTGAATGACGAGCGGGCGGTGAGGGCGATTGAAAAGCGGCTCTCGGAAACAGACCAGAGCAAAGCGAAAGCTATGAGAAATCGCAGGGAATCCGTGACTTCCTCTCCCTCATTCGTAATTATCAAGGCTTAAAGGAACTGGACGCATCCGTTGTAAACGCCTTGATAGACAAGATACTTGTTTCAGAGCGTGAGAAGTCAGCAGACGGAACAGTGAAGCAGGAAATCAAGATTTACTATAAATTCATCGGCTTTGTCGGTGAATTACATATCACACCCACAAAGCGGTGGACAGCATTAAAGCCTAAGAATTGTACAGTGTGCGGTGTTGAATACGTCCCCCGCTCCGCAATATCGAAGTATTGTCCAGAGTGCAGGGGAAAGATAAGAAAGGCTCAAGGGACAGAAACGAAACGTAGGAGCAGAGAACGACAGGTATGTATTGAACTGTCCGCAAAAAATGACCGACTTGTGTTATCCTCCACAGGGCACGGATCGTTTCCCATACTTAAAAGTATGATCCTTGTTCCGGGAAGATAGTTATCCTTCATACGCTGTGCCATGCGTCTTTCAGCTTCAAATCTGTTCATATTTTCTTTCTCCTTTTTATTCATCATTGCCCTTGACTGACATTTACCGGTATCTATAGCCTAAAGAGCGTTTGGATCATTCGCTCCGGCGATATACGGTGCAGTGAGTTCCCATACCTTACGGTATAGTACCTTCGTCATAATACTTTATCTCAAATTCCTGTGTATACTGTTTTTGAATATTGGTGATCATTACGCAGGTATCTCCGGCTTTCTACTTCACATCGTTGTTTTTCATATCTTACATCCTCCTAACTGCAATCCCTGTGATTTATCTATACAATCGTCGAGTTCATCTTCCGTACAGAGAAAATATCCATTTCCTGAATTCCAAAAAGAAACGTATAAATTTCCCTCATCGGTTTGTATAGCACGCTGTTCAAAAGATTCTCCAAATCCGTCGCTGTTTTGACCTTCGACGGCAGAACGAAGATTTTCCGTTTCCTCCGCATTTAATTCTCCGGTCATATAGCAATTAATTTTACCGTATATCTCCCCATAGATTTCCTCCAATCCCCACACGGCGTATAGGAGCTTTTTTCCGATTCCGCTGTGATTTCCCACATACTCTGCCATATCTCCGAGATCGGGAAGCTGTTCTATTCCGAGCATATCTTCAATTTTATCGCGGTTGTCCAAGATAATATATTTTGCAGCGGAACCATATTCCTCGCCGTCATCAATCGACGCTGTCAGCGGACAGTAAAATGTGAGCCTTGTTTCGGCAGCGTTTATTTTCATTTGATTGATATCTTCAAGTACCTCTGAATAAGCTGAATACTTTTTATTCAGCAAATTTTGTTCCAGGTCTGTTTTAATTTCCTCTCTTGCATTTGTAACGGCAAGGTCGAGCTGATAGGCGTCATAAAGACTGTCTCTTTCGTTTAGAAGCAGAATCATGCTGTTTCCGATATCACTGTCTGAAAAAAGCTTTACACTGTATTCCTCATCTTCATTGTCCCGAAGCTTCAGCAGTTCCGGCGAGCCTTGTTAACCCGCAGTTCTCAATTCACGGTAAATTACATGGTAATTTGAGGTCAAATCAATAACCGCAGTTTCTCCGTGTTTGTCTTGTACAACAGAGTTAATCATTATAAATACTCCTTTCCTTATTAAAGTTTACTGCCCCAAGCCCGAAGCGTCGGATTGCCATTGCGTTGCAAATTAGTTTAAACATCTTCGGCGCAATCAAATCTTTATCTGCAAGATCTTTTATGGTAATATGTTTTGTGCCGAGATATAAATCCTTTGCACAGCAGAATAAAGTGTAGGCATTCTCTGTGCTGTTTTGAAGCTTGATAGCGTCAAATCCGATTTTGTTTTGTCCGACTTTATGCTTTGCCTTCATCCAAAGTGAATATTCCGCTGTCAGCAGATATACGGCGGACATGAGAGCGTAATCTTCTTTGTTCAGCTTTTCGATTGCTTCTGTAAAAGCAATCCGATGTTTTTCATTACGGCAGTACATATAATTCTCCTCCCTTTTCTTTAAATAAAAAAGAGCCAGCCGTTTTGACGCTGTGCGTCTGTAAACGATTGGCTCTGAAAACAAAAAATGCAGATAGATTTTTACTTCTATCTGCACTCTTTGTATGTTATTTAGTTGTTGTGAGAGTTCAATACCTTCCGCAAAGGGAATTTGTCTATTTTATATCTACGATTTCGACTTTTGAATTTCGCCGCCTTAAACGGCGAAAACCCCGACAAAATCGGGGTTTTCCGTGACAATATCTTTTTTATTGTCTTTTGCTGGCGGAGTGGGTGGGATTCGAACCCACGGTACCGTGAGGTACAACTGATTTCGAGTCAGTCCCGTTATGACCACTTCGATACCACTCCATATTCAATTGCAGTAAGTTAAGAAGCGAAAATTACAATTTATGCCTATAATTACAAACTGCTATAATATTATAGCATATATTTATAGTAAAATCAAGCCTGAAAAAATGTAAATTAAATTAATATCTAATCCAAAATGAAAAGCATCTGAACTGATTATAATTCAATTCAGATGCTTAATTTTATATAGTTATAGTAAAGCTTCAAGCTTTTCACGTATGCCATCGTTACGTTTTTTGTAGTCAATATTCATTGGCTTAATTTTACCGTCTGCAAAGTCATACATACCCTGTAAAATTCCCTCGGTGCTGTCTTCTACAAGATGTCCGCCAAATTCCCTGAAGTATCCTCCCGGACCATGAATATCTGTTGAAAATGCCGGTATACCGAGCGAGTCTGCCTCATGGAGAACCATAGGCAAACCTTCATAGAATGAAGAAATTATAAACAGATCACATTTTTTTAAAATAGGCATAGGATTTTTAACTGACTTTATCAGTACAATATTTTCCCAGCAGTCTGTTTCTCTAGCGTGCTGAATCGTTTTATTGTAAAGAACGCCAAGACCGCCGATTATTATAAGACTTGAATCAGGATGAGTCTTATGAAATTCCGCAAAAGCGTCAATTAAACGGAAGTGACCTTTTTCTGGCGAAAAACGTCCGATTGTAATAAATTTCATTCCAGGGGAATTAAGAATATGATTTACTCCATCTGGATGAGGGCAGAAAATCTCAGTATCTTTCTGGAATTCAATCGGCATATTGCCTTTTTCCACGATTGCTTCATGATTATGAAAATTATTCATTACCATAATATTGTCTTTTCTGCCGCTTATTTTAAATGTCGGTTCAACAATATCAATTGAAACCGGAAGAACATGGTCACATACGCTGTAAGCCCATTTAAGAAGATAGATGTTTTGATTGTTACGTGTTTCTATTTCCTGGAGCATATCATTGTGGACATAAACTGTTTTAATGGCGTCAAACTGAGTAAGCATTCCAAGAATGGTATTCTCATAACCTCCGTAATGGATAACGTGCTTAAATTCAATATTATAGAAATGCTTTTTAATTTCTCTGGAATAAGCTTCAGCCATTGCTTGCTTATACTTTTTCTTTTCTTTGCCTTTTTTCAGGAAGTTTTTATGAGCAAAATCTGTTTTAAAGTCAAATGTAATTTCACTGCTTATTGGAATAACCCCAACATTTTCCGGTATAACTTCGGTTCTCATAGGGTCTTCTTTTATAAGGCGTTCTCTGAAAGAGAGGTAGTAATTATTTTTTGATAAATCAATATTGTTAAGGACTGAAAGAAGCGCAGTGGTAATACCATTTTTAGCAAGATTTCCGGCAAAAATCAGAACATTATCCTTGCCGTTTGGAATTAGCTTTTCCTCATTCGTAACGGGCTTGTTTAAAAATACTCTTTCACATATTTTCTTTACTGCGTCCGGATTATCGTAAGTGCAGTATTTTTTTATAAATTCAGTATCATCATAATTTTTTGGGGTATTAATTGCCGCAGCAAGCTCGTCTATTGTATTTGCCTGAGGGAAAGGAAATTCGTCCAGTGAAACATAAACTCCGCGGTTTTCAAAATATTCTTCCTTATCATAAGTGTAAAGAATAATTTTTCTGCGTGAATTGGCAAAGTCATAGAATACGCTTGAATAGTCTGTAATAAGAGTATCAGCCATATTCAGAATTTCATAATATTCAAATCCCGTCGGAAAAGCCTTTATATGACGATATTCATTATCATCAAATTCCAGTTTCATAAGAGGGTGATATTTTACATACATAAGCTGATTATCATTGAGCCTCTTATCCATTTCAGCAAGAAATTCGGTTGTTTCATTTAATACAGTATCAACGTCATATTTATTGACCTGACCTCTCCAGGTGGGCATGTAGACGATAATTTCCTTGTCATCAGCATTAAAACTTTTTCTAAGTTCTGACCTTCGGCTGTCGTTAAAGAAAACAGAATTTCTCGGATATCCCTCATTTAAAATAGTTGCTTTGCAGAGATTTTGGAGCATATAGGCGCTTACCATTTTTTCTTTCATATATTCATTAGGAAAAACAAGGTAATCACTGAATATAAGGTTTCTCATAACATTGCCCATATTGTAAACTTCATTTTTTACATCACGGCCCATGTTTTTAAGAGGAGTACCGTGCCAGGTATTTAAAATAACCTGACCTTCTTTTTTTATAAACCTTCGGGGGAAAGAAGTATCGTTTACAAGATACTTTGCTTTTGAAAGATATTTATAATATTTAAGTGATTCTTCCCTGAGGAATTTAACTTTTTTTATGCCGTATTTATTAAGCGTCAGTTTTACCTTTTCCGTCATAAACGGTTTTGCCGGTACGCAGAGTTTAAGGTGCTTGTACTGCGGATTAGTTGACAGTTCCTTAGTAATATACAAAATATTACCCGCCATGTCCGAGCCGTTTCGAGATTCCAGAAAAACCAGATTCTTATTTATCCCGGATTTCTGATACATCCCGTAATATACACTGAACCATATACGGGATTTCAGTTTGTTTATTATTTTTTTTACAGCATTATTTTTTGCCATTTACAATTTCCTCCGAAATCAAAAAGTCTTTACTCTCTTTATTATTTTAAATCTTTTTTTATTTGTGTTGTTGAAATCTCAGGTGTTCTCGGAAGATATACAACCTCGCAGTAATCTTTAAGAAAATCAAATTTACCTGTCCAGTCATCGCCCATTACAAAGGTATCAACCTTAAATTCCTTAACATCGCTGATTTTCTGTTCCCAGTTTTCTTCCGGTATAACCAAATCCACATATCTTACGGCTTCAAGCAGACGTTTTCTTTGTTCATAAGTAAAGTAGCATTTTTTTTGCTTGGAATTCCAATTAAACTCATCGGTTGAAAGTGCCACAATAAGATAATCACCCAGCGCTTTTGCACGCTGAAGAAGATTTATATGACCATAGTGCAAAAGGTCATAAGTTCCATATGTTATTATTTTTTTCATTAAATCCTCCTCAAGAAGCTGCTATAATTAAATATAGCTGTATAGATAATATTTTCAGGGCATAACTCAACCATTTTATAATTTATCATAACCTTTAGTATATCTTAAAAAAAATATTTTGTCAAGAGAGAGGTAATAAAATTGGATTCTTTTTGTAATTTAATATTTAATGTATTTTTCGTCGGTTTTAATAAGTGTATATGCTTTTAAATAATTTTCAGATTCTTTTCTTGTTTTAAAAATTATTATTTTACGTTTATACTGATATTGTTCCAGCAGTTTATATATTTGAGGTAACTCTTTTTGTGAAAAGTTAAGGATTTGCTGTTTGAACTGCTCATCAAAACTGGTTTCGATCCATGGTATGTCCTCACGCTTTTTTCCTATTCGCGCCTGTGCACCTGTAATACATTCCTCAGTCGGAATATCAAAAAGAAATATACAGTCGCATTCTTTCAGCCTGATCTCAAGAGTTCGCTGATAATTTCCGTCTATTATCCATTTATCTTTTTTTATAATTTTATTAAGCTCATAATCAAATTCCTCCACTGATATATTAGTCTGATCTGGTTTATGCCAGAGCATATCCAGATAATATAAAGGAAGATTGGTTATATCCCTGAGTTTACGGGCAAATGTGCTTTTTCCGGAACCAGGGCACCCGATAACAATCATTTTCTTCATATTTTTCTCCAAAATTTTATTTTTTCTTATTTTATCATATAATCTTTCAGTAAACAAGCTTCATAAGAAAAAACAGTGATATATAGCTAAATATTATTAATATAGTATTTACAAATTTAAAGAAAAAATTAGTATAATAAAAAACAGAAGGCGCAATGCCTTCTGTTCATTGTGGGCTTTGATTTTTCATTAAATCCGTCAGTCTTATCAAACCTGCCATAAGCGTCAGACCGGAAGCGGCTTGGTTCAAATTTGCTGAACAATTTTTTCCTCCAGCAGCTTTAGCTCCCTCAGAAGTAATGCAGTAAAAGAAAAAGAGTGCGGCCAGAACCATTATATTTGCTCCGATTTTTCTTGTGAAGAGTTCAGGAGAGGCACATTCTTTGCCGCAAAGTGCACTGTTAATCAGATCACGTTTTTGTATATCAATATTCTGTATTGATATTAATACACTTATGACAATAATCCAGGTGTAGAATTTGGATTTTTCAAGAATCTTTATCTGCTGAACTATACTTTCAGGAATGTCTGCAATCTGTCTGTTATCATTCATTATATCCCTCCCTTATTATTATATTTGAACAGCAGGTCAATGGTTAAATTATATTTTTTATGAGTGATTTTCATCCAAGCTTTGCAAAAATTCTTTTTGATTGCACTGAAACTTTCAAAGCTTAACATCAATTAATATAATACAGGAAAAGATAATTATTTTTTATAAAATCTTACTATTAACTATTGACAAAAACTGGTAATTATAGTAAAATTATACTATAATAATTTAATCCAATTAATAAAAGTGAAAGGATGTTAATCATGAAAAAGAGTTTAAGAAAATTTGCCGCTTTAGTTTCTGCGTCTGTAATGTGTGCAGTACCTATGCTGAGTAATTATTCTGCCAGTGCAGTCACTCAGTATAAAACATATGTTATTTATAATAATTATGTTAAAAAAGACAGCGCTGATATTGCATATTTTAATTATACATTAAGTTATGTATCGGGCGTAACAGCTGAAAAAAGTATCCCCACTTCTCTTTGCAGCGGTGGATATTTCCGCTCTAATAATGATACTGACAGCCGTGAAGTACAGTGTACTTATATGGGAGATCCTATTACAAAAACGGGAGCGCTGGCTTCTACAAAATTTATTGTGCCTATGTCAACGCAGGATGTTCTTCATGTTGTAAATTATTCTGATGTTGTAATTCGGGATGTTAATAACAAATTACTAAGAACCGATAATATTGAATTAGAAACAATACTGATGGGCGATGTAAATTTGGATGGTAAAGTTACTAAAGAAGATTCTGATGCAATATTAAACTATCTTGCTAATCAAGATAAATACCCGCTTGACGAGAAACAGAAGGCAGCTGCCGATGTATATTATACAGGTGATGGTGTTACTGCCAGTGACGCTTTAGAAATCCAAAGATATGTTGCTGGTCTGATTAGTCATTTTTAATTTAATGTGAAAGGATGTCAATCATGAAAAAGAGTTTAAGAAAATTTGCCGCTTTAGTTTCTGCGTCCGTAATGTGTGCAGTACCTATGCTGAGTAATTATTCTGCCAGTGCAGTCACTCAGTATAAGACTTATGCAGTTTGTTGTAATTATGAAAAAGTAAGCGGTAATAATTATACTGCATATTTTGATTTGACGATGCATTATAACTCAGGTTTTACTGGGGAAAAGGCCATTGCAACTTATTTATGCAACAGCGGAACTTTCCGTTCTACTATAAATACTGCAAGCCGTAACATTCAATGTACTTATATGGGAGACCCAATTAAAACAAATGGATATTTAGCTTTCGCTAAAGTTATCGCACCGATGTCTACCAAAAGTACTGATGAGTTTATTTATTTTACCAGTAAGGTAATTAGAGATATAAACGGTAATGCATTAAGCACTGAAAATATAAAAATGGATAAAATTCTTATGGGTGATGTTAATTTGGATGGTAAAGTTACTGAGGAAGATGCTATACTAATTATGAATAGTATAGCAAATCCTGATGAATATAAGCTTAATGCAAAACAGAGAATGGCTGCTGATGTATATAGAACAGGCGATGGTGTTACTAATGGTGACGCTGCCACAATTATGGAGTATGTTAATGGTGAAATAAGAAATTTTTAATTTAATGTGAAAGGATGTCCATTATGAAAAAGAGTTTTAAAAAAATTGCCGCCTTGGTTTCAGCGTCTGTAATGTGTGCAGTACCTATGCTGAGTAATTATTCTGCAAGCGCAATCACTCAGTATAAGACTTATGTTATTTATAATAATTATGTTAAAAAAAGCGGCTCTGATATGGCTTATTTTAATTATACGTTCAGTTACGTTTCGGGCGTAACAGCTGAAAAAAGTACAGCTACTTCTCTTTGCAGCGGCGGCTACTTCCGCTCTAATAATGATACTGACAGCCGTGAGGTTCAGTGTATTTATTTGGGAGATCCTATTACAAAAACGGGAGCGCTGGCTTCTACAAAATTTATTGTGCCTATGTCAACGCAGGATGTTCTTCATGTTGTAAATTATTCTGATGTTGTAATTCGGGATGTTAATAACAAATTACTAAGAACCGATAATATTGAATTAGAAACAATACTGATGGGCGATGTAAATTTGGATGGTAAAGTTACTAAAGAAGATTCTGATGCAATATTAAACTATCTTGCTAATCAAGATAAATACCCGCTTGACGAGAAACAGAAGGCAGCTGCCGATGTATATTATACAGGTGATGGTGTTACTGCCAGTGACGCTTTAGAAATCCAAAGATATGTTGCTGGTCTGATTAGTCATTTTTGAATAAAAAATCCCGGTTATTGCCGGGATTTTATTTTATTAATATTTATTTAATTAAAGTCCAGTTGAATTAAAAAAAGCTGCGGCTTTGTGAATTTCATATAAAATTTGCGTATCCTTTTCTGCTGGAATATTATCTGTGTTATGACAGCAGATTAAAGGGTGAATAGTCTGTACATTCATATAGTGAAGCAGGCAAGCTGCTGTTTCATATGCCTTTTGCGGACTTCCGGTACCTCCTCCGGCTAAAATAACTGCCCCTTTTTTTTCTTTAAGTTTTGGTTTTATATTGAGAAATCGGTTTGCAGAAAAATACATTTGCAGACGGCTGGTTATATCCAGAAGTTTTCCTGTTAGTTCTGAAAAATAAATAGGTGAAGCAATGATAACATTATCGCATATTTCAAGATAACTGTAAACCTCCTGCATTTCGTCTTTTATTATACAGCCGTATTCATTCCAGCATTTACGGCAGTCTATGCAAGGTGATATATTTGCGGTATAGGCATTTATAATTTTACATTCTCCCTGAAGCTGTGCCGTAAGGTTTTTTATAAGAAAGGCAGTATCACCGTTTTTTCGCGGAGATCCATTAAATATAAGAGTTTTTATTGTAATCACGCTCCTTTTTGTATATTATAGCATAGTTTAAGTTTAAATGTAAATACAGGTTTACAAAATATTAAATTAGTGATACAATTAAAATAGCTGGGAGGGTTTTTATGGATAATTGGTTTACCGTCGGGCAGATCGATAAAGATACCTTTATTATCAGTGAGTATAGGCATTGGGAAGAAACGCACTGCTATCTTTTAAATGGTTCTGACAAAAGCTTATTGATTGATACGGGACTTGGTATCTGCAATATATATGACGAGGTGATTAAATTAACAAATAAGCCGATTATTGCCGCAGCTACCCACATACATTGGGATCATACAGGAGGGCATAAGTATTTTCCGGAGTTTTATGTGCACGGTGAAGAGTTTGATTGGCTTAACGGAAGTTTTCCTTTGTCACTTGAAACGGTTAAGAAAATGGTTGCTGAACGCTGTGATCTTCCGGAAAACTTTGATGTCAGTACATATTCCATATTTCAGGGAACTCCGTCAAGGGTTTTGAAAGACGGGGATACTATTAATATTGGCGGACGGTTAATTAAAGTTTTGCATACTCCTGGTCATTCACCGGGGCATATGTGTTTCTGGGAAGAAACAAAGGGATATTTGTTTACGGGTGACTTGGTTTATAAGGATACGTTATTTGCATACTATCCATCTACTGATCCGATGGCCTATCTTAATTCCCTTGAAAGGATCGCCTCTTTGCCTGTAAAGAAAGTTTTTCCAGGACATCACTCATTGGAATTAGAGCCTGAAATAATTATTCGTATGAGAACCGCTTTTCGTGAGCTCAAATTAAAAGGATTGTTACATCATGGAAGCGGCACTTTTGATTATGGGGACTGGGCAGTGCGGCTTTAAATTAAACAAGGACTCATACATAAAAGTATTTTATTAGAACATTTTGAAAAGGAGTTGAACAGCATGAAAAAAATAATATTATTTGTTATCCTTCCACAATATGCAGACTGGGAAGCGGCTTATCTTAGTTCTGCAATTGCAATGTTAGGACAAGGACAGTATGAGATTAAAACAGTATCTTTAATTAAAGAATATGTACAGTCTATCGGCGGATTTAAGGTAATGCCTGATTATGATATTAATTCTGTTCCAAAGGACTATGAGTCAGTTATTTTAATCGGAGGCTTTACTTGGCGAAATGAATTTGCAGGTCAAGTAAAGGAACTTGCAGCGGACTGTTATAAAAAGGGCAAAGTATTAGGCGGTATATGTGACGCTTCGGCATTTTTGGGAACTATTGGTATTTTAAATGATGTTGTTCACACAAGTAATGATCTGAATGATTTAAAACAATGGGCAGGTTCGTCATATACCGGAGAAGCAAAATATATGGCTAAACAGGCAGTCAGTGATAAAAATGTGATAACAGCTAACGGTACCGCAGCTTTGGAGTTTGCAAAGGAAGTTTTGCTTGCTCTTAATATTGCAGATAAGGATAAAATACTTGATTGGTACAACTTCCATAAGTTAGGATTTTATACGGCTCCAATGCCGGAAATGTGAAATAGTTAGAAATAATTGGAGGTTAGAAATGGCAAGAAAAATAAAAACTAAGAATATTGAAAACACAAGACTTGCGGCAAGTTACGGCGGCTGGACATACTGTACTTCATGCGGAGAAAATATAGGTTATCTTTGCTATGCTACATATGATAAAATTGAATTTGAGTATGAGTGCGGCTGCGGAAGTCATGGCAGTATACTGATTGATTTTGAAGACAGTCAGACAGGAAATTCTTGTGATACAGAACTGATAACTATAAAAAATCGTTTATGCTGTCCGGAAGACTCATCTCCGCTGATTACGATACTTGAGAAAAAGCTTAAAAGCTACAAGCTTGCTGTTACGTGTAAAGCGTGCAGCAGAATATATGAAAAGCTAAACGGTAAATAAAAAAACGGTGTACAAGTTTATTGTACACCGTTTTGTATTCATATATTGTTTTATTATTCTTTCAGAGTTTCAATTTTTACTTCTTTATCAATAAGCTTAAAGCTGATACTGTGCATTTTCAGACCATTTTGAGCAAAATACAGCCGGAGTGTAGTAAATCTGGAGAACATTGGCATTTCATCTTTAATAAATGAAACAGGTTCACCGTTTGTTCCGTTCCAGGTAAAGGTTCCGCTTGCAGTTCCCATGCTGAATAATGTAACTGGAATCTGTGCAAGCTCGCTCTGAGTTGAGCTTGCCGTAAGAGTTACTTTATAATAACCTGGATAATTTAATGTTAGGGCAAAGCAGTAATTTGTTCCCTTGTCTGTGTTAATGCTTTCAAGAGGAAGAGTAAACTCCTTGTCAATCTCATAGAAAGTAATAGGTTCATCGTTTTCCAGATCATTGTCAGGGCGGTTTATAACTTTAACGGGTTCAAATGTTCCGTAGAGCTTTTTAAGTGCATTGGTATGAAGCAGGAAATTGCAGATATTTTTTGCATTTCGCTGAAGCTCGCTGCGTTTTAGTTTACCGCTTGAAAGGGCTTCAAGAGTATTGTCATCATTGTCTGCACCGTTGGCGCATACCATGTAGATGTCATTCTGGGCTATTGCCATTGCGGCAAAATTAGTTTTATTGCATTCACCGCCACGTTCATTTATATTAGGCCACCAGTCAGTCATGGTAAATCCCTGGAAGCCCCACTCATTTCTTAAAATCTGGGTATTAAGATCATAATTGCCTGCTGTCCATACGCCATTTACAGCGCCGTAGGTTGTCATGATAGAATCGGCTTTTCCTTCCTTTACTGCGATCTCGAAGCCTTTAAGATAAATTTCTCTGAGGGCTCTTTCTGATACAACGGATTCAAGGAAATGACGTCTTGTTTCCTGATTATTTGCGCAGAAATGCTTTATAGTTCCGGTTACGCCAACGGAATGCAGACCCTTTAGTTCAGCGGAAGCCATTGTTCCGGTCAGGTATGGATCTTCTGAAAAATATTCAAAATTGCGTCCGTTAAGAGGATGACGGTGAATATTCATTCCTGGACCAAGCAGACAGTCAACCAGATTGGCGCTCATTTCTAATCCCATAAGGACAAAGAGCTCTGTTGTAAGTTTGCGGTTAAAGGTTGAAGCGATCATTGTTCCGTTCGGAAGGCTGAATGCTTTTGTACCGCAGTCAAGACGCATTCCGGAAGGACCGTCAGAGCAGCAGCCGGCTGGAATACCAAAATCAGTGAGGGGATCAGATACTCCGCCGAAAGCTGATGCGGTGCCGGCAGTGACACGGGGGCTTCCCATACCCTCGCCTCGTATAATGCAGGACAGGTCATAGTCAGAAAGCTGAGCAATAAACTCATCCATAGATTTGCTGCCGGATAAAACATCGGCAAGCTTTATTCCCATATCGCCCGTATATGGAATTTCATCAGGAAGATTATCAATACGTCTTTGGCTTTCGTTGATTTCTAAAAGAGGAACCTTTTCCATTTCAACAGTAAAACCGTTTTCATTTTGTACAGGTTTAATTCTTTCAAATTCAACTACAGGAGCCATCGCCTGAGAAAGTGCAGAGGTCACGATGGTTTTGTCTATGTTGAAAGTATATATAGAAACAGCATTTCTAACGTTTGTTCCAGCGCAGAAATTATAGCTGCCGGCTTCAAGGACATAACATGATTTATTGCCAGTTGCACCGGAATCATCATATGACGCAATATCGCTTAAATTAATTTTTATTTCAACGGTCTGTTCATCTCCGGGATTGAGCTCCTGTGTTTTTTCAAAACTGCAGAGTACTCTTGCAGGCTTTCCAAGCTTTCCCTGAGGGGCTTCACAATATAGCTGAACTACTTCTTTACCGCTGTAATTACCGGTGTTTCTTACTGTAATATTAAAATAAAGTGTTCCGTTTTCTTCATATGCTGAGTCAGTTGTAAGTTTAAAATCAGTATATGAAAGTCCGAATCCGAACGGATACAGAACCTTATCTTTAGCAAAGGTTTCAAAATATCTGTAACCCACGTAAATATCTTCTGCATATATATTTCTAAAATTATCGCCGAAGTTTGCATCTGATGGATAATCTGAAACAGAACGGGCAATTGTATCCGGAAGTTTTCCGGAAGGGCTTGTTTTGCCTGTTAGTACATCGGCAGTACCTGTTCCTCCGGTCATGCCTCCCTGCCAAATGTAGAGAATTGAATCAGGGCAGCAGCTTTCAATATATTCCATATCGATTATGTTTCCCACGTTAAGGAGAACTACTACCTTATCAAAATTGTCAGTGACTTTTTTCAGCATGCTTTTTTCGCCGGAGCTGAGTAGATAAGAGCCTTCCTTAAGGAGATTATCCTGTTCTTCTCCTGCTGTTCTTCCAATGACAACAACAGCAGTTTCGCAGCTTTCTGATATTCTTTTTACAAGCTCATCGTCAAGAGGCATTTCTATTTGCGACCATGGTTCTTCTCCCCAGCCGTCGCCCATATCAAAAGGATTTTCTTCGATCCAATTCTGATAAACGTCAAGAAGCTCCTTATTAATTTTTACTCCGTTGTCGTTTAGACCATCAAGTATTCCGGTAACCTTGGTTACATTTACCATACCTCCGGATCCTGTACCGCTTTTATAGTAATTGAACTGAATCCGTCCGAATACGGCTATTTCTTTATCTAAGCTAAGCGGCAGTGCGTTATTATCATTTTTTAACATTACAATACCTTCGGAAACTGTCTTTGCGGCAGTTTCAAGATATTTGTTCCAGTCGAGAGTTTTCGGCATAACAGGCACCTTCCTTTTTTCGTGTTTCAATATAATTATTATATCCGCAAACTGTTTATAAATATATAATAATTATTGTTTTTTTTATATATTTATGATACAATAAAAATTAAAGGGGGGAATAGTATGAAAAGTGAAAAAGGCAAAGTTGAAATTTTAGAAAAGTATATTGACAGGGAAAATTCGGTTGTTGAATATAGTGAAGAAATGAATTTTTATATGCTTGTAAAACTGGGAAAAAAAGAAGAGGTAAGCAGGATTCTTAAAAATAATGGATTTAATGAGAATACAAAAAAAGCTCTCTCAGATGATCCGATTCAAAGCTTAAAATATCATTTGGTTGTTACTGCGGGCGTATTGGCTCGTTATTGCATTGAAGGCGGAATGGAACACGCACGTGCCTATGAAATCTCGGATTACTATATAAGAAAAGCTGACAAAGCGCTTACCGGTAAAGAAGTTGCAGACCTCAACAGTAAAATGTGTATGGATTATACTGTTCAAATGGAAAAACAGCACAAACAGTTTGTGTATTCAAAACAAGTAGTAAAAAGCATTGATTATATCTATTCACATCTGCATTGCAGGATCACTATTCCGGAAATAGCATCATATGTAAAACTTAATGAAAATTACTTTTCTAAGCTTTTCAGTAAGGAAGTAGGAATCCCTGTCAGCCGTTATATAATGAAGCGCAAAATTGAGGCGGCTGAAAATCTTCTCAGATATTCTGAATACAGCTGCAGTGAAATTTCGGAATTACTTTCGTTTTCCTCCCAGAGTCATTTCATCTCGAGATTCCGCAATGAATGCGCAATGACGCCGTCTGATTACAGAAAGGCTTTTTATAATCATACTGGTTTTAATAGATAAACAAAAAATGCTGTCCTCAAAGGACAGCATTTTTATATGGTTTTATTTTTTGCTTTCTTTATTATTTGATTTTTCATCAGAAGCTTCATTTGATTTTATTTTCTTAACTTCAGTTCCATTAAAATGGCTTCTGTTTTCTGTAATTAATGCTCTTATAAACGCTGCGGAGATGTAGATAACAAAAACAATAGCTTCAAAAATTGCAAAAGGTAAAATAGTATTTTTCAGAACATCACTGATAGCACCTGTTACAGATGAGCTTGCCGGAACAAGAATATTATAAGCATTTTTAAATGCAACTGATTCATAATATTCATTTGCCGTAACATTAATGTCATCGATAATCTTGTTTATCTTTTCATTAAGAGCTGTCAAATCTTCATCAACCTTTTCCATCTGAGCAGATGTTGCAGCAGGTTTATCCTTAATGGCGTCTGTACGGTCCTGATAATACTTTATTTTCTGCTTAGTTGAGGATAATGCAGTTTGTGTATCGATTCTTTTATTGATAAGGTTGTCGTACTCCTGAGATGACTGAGTCATTGTTGCATTATTGCCGTCTGTACCAGTCATCATTACAACGGTATCCTTCTGATAATTATCAATTGAATCAGAAATAACTGAAAGCTGTTCTTCATATACATTCTTGGTACGCTGGAGAGCATTAATTCTGTACTTATAGTAAGTGGAAAGTGCTTCCTTGTCCTTTGTTACGTTATTAACATTAATATATGAGGAAATTACATCAAGATCAATTGACTGAATTGTTTCAAGCGCTTCGGAAAGGTCAGTAAATGTATAACCTGTTGTATTGGAACGGAAACGTATTGAGTCATCCTTAGCCATTTGGTTTACATAAGTTTTAAGGGTATCAAGAGTAGAACTGAATACGTCTACTGCCTCAGCATAGTCGTATTCCTTATAGTCAATTGCAGTTGCAGCATTGCCGAGAGCCTTGTTGTAACCATATTTTTCAATAAAATTATAACGGTAACATTCAAGCGTAGTATTCAGTATCTGTACTGCTTCGGAGCTGTCAAAGTTTGTTGATGAATAATCAAAAATAACTTTATACTGGGTCGGGTAATATGAGGTTTCAAGCATTGATTCCGCAGCTGAAAGAGCTGATCCGGAACCGCTTTCGTATATACTCTTGTAAGCTGACATACGGTCGATTACATCTGACGGAATAATGCCTTCAAAGGTTATATTCTGTCTGATGCTTTCAAGTTCACCAAGCGGTCTTCCAAGTTTGCTGAGAGCAGCTTCAATGACAACCGGACTTTTAACTGAGTTTACATCAAAGGTGTTGCCTGCAGGATCATGTCCCTTTTCCACACCTGGGTATGTAAAGCTAATGAGGGCTGTCAGAGGCTCCTTATTTGTATTATATGATATTGTTGAATATATAAATGAAATAAGACCTGAAACAATGGCGGCAACTACCCAGATTACAAAAAATCTTTTTAAATTCCTGATAATTGATGCAAAAGACAGGGATAACCCGCTTTTATCGTCTTCATCATTTTTTAATGTTATATTCAAATAACGTTCGTCCTTATTTTCCATTTTTACCTCCGATATGTTTTTAGTGACGTTAAGGGCAGATTAAAACATCACGATAATATTATATCACAGCTTTTTTATGATGTAAAGATATATTTTCTATCTGGATAAAATTTATATTTTATTTTTTTGATAAATTTTTCTTGACAAAATGTGATATTTATGTTATACTGTTTTAGTAATATTTTGATTATTTATGCGGATATGGCGGAATAGGCAGACGCGCTAGCTTCAGGTGCTAGTCCTCGCAAGGGGGTGCAGGTTCAACTCCTGTTATCCGCACCAACGACAAAAAAGGCTGTAAGTATTTGATTGCTTACAGCCTTTAATTTATGCGGTTTTTAATGATTTTCCGATAAGATTGGTGTGCTTGATGCGTTATTAAAATCCCCGTTTATCTCAAATTTAATATCAAGGCTCTTATCTTCATTCTGATGAATCAAGATTTTATTCACCAGCATTCTAAGATTAACATCTGAAATTTTGCCCTCTGATAGAATTTCATCAAGTATCTGAGTTGTATTTTTTAGCTGTTCCTTTCGTTGCTTGCAGACCTTATCATATTCTTTGAGTTCCGCTATCTTTTTTTCAAGAGCAGTTATTTCCTCCTCACGCTTGATAATCATGTTATTGTAGATTGAAGCGTGTTCACGATCGCCAATACGCTCCATAATTAAATCTTCGATCTGCTGTTTCAGCGCCAATATTTTATCAGTATTTATTTGAATCTGCTGTTCATACAAAGGTTTTTTCCTGAGCCAATCGCTTATTATTTTATCGTACTTATCGCTCTCCGCTAAGATGCTATCCCTCAAAGATTTCACTTCGTTTTCTACAAGTTCGTCAAGCTGATTTTCCCTGATTGTATGCGGAGTACAATACTGCTTTCCATAACGATGATTGCTGTTGCAAGTATAATCAACGTATTCATTGCCACGCCATCTTCGCCTGCGTGCGGTAAATCCCGAACCGCAATCGGCACATTTTATCAGCCCAGAATATCTGTGAAGCTTCCTGCCATTTTGCGAGCGAGGATTGATTTGTGAACGCTGCCCCAGTAAAAACTGCGCCTGTTTCCATGTGGTTTCGTCAATAATAGGCTCACAGAAATTCTCATGACGATACTGTTCTTCAGTAGGTATAAACGTCTTAGTTTTGTAAATTTTACTTGTCACAGTTTTATGATTAACCATTGTTCCAATGTATAATTCGTTTGTAAGAATTCTCTTAACAGAAGTTTGTACCCATAAGTATTTCTTTGAAATATCAGGTTTCCAGTCAGCAAGCTTTCTGTTAAAATAGTATTCCGGCGATCGGATACCGTCGGCATTCATTTTTTTGGCAATTGTAGTAAGTCCATAACCGTCAACATAAAGCTTGAACACTTCACGCACTATCCATGCCGTATTCTCATCAATTTTTACTTCGTTGGTGTTGCGGTCAAGGTAGTAACCAAGCGGCAGCGTGAGAACCAGACCTTTGCTTTTCTGTTTCTGACGCATTCCAGCCTTGACCTTTTTACTGATATCCTTAGCATAAAAATCGTTGAAAATTTGCTTGAACCCTATCATCAGATCGTCATTTTCGTTAGCAGAATCAATGCCCTCGGTAACGGAATATACTCTGACATTATTCTGTCTTAGGTGATCAATGAACAATTCTGTTTGGGTACGATGTCTGCCCAGTCTGCTCAGATCCTTGACCAGAACAACATCTATTTTGCTCTCGTCAACAGCAATTTCAAGTTCTCCCAAGCCTTTTCTGTTGAACGTCATTCCGGAAACGTTATCGTCAAAACTCTCGCCAACAATCTCATATCCGTTCTGTTCAGCGTAGTCAACAAGTATCTGCCGCTGATTCTGTAAACTGTTCATTTCTTCATCCTCGTCACGGGAAAGTCTGTAGTATAGCCATGCCCTCATTTTTTCAACCTCCTTTGGCAGTCGCAGAGCCTTGTCTGGCGCTACGCCAACCATATCACAACGATTTATGAAAGTCCAGCAATCATGCCGATTTCATATTATTTTCTACCTTACCAATAAAATTCTGAGGTTCAGGTTTGGCTATACTACATGAATTTAAATAGTCCAGAATCAAGGACTCAATGAACATTTCAAATGATTTTTTATCGCCGTTAAAAGTGATAACGACTGAATTGATTTTGGGTATCTCTCTCGGTCTTGACATATTTTTATCGCCCTCCCTGATGTCTTTACATTCGTTCTCCTTGTGAATATTAAATTAAGCATTTTTAAATTTCCTTTCTAATTTTTAATCTTGCTGATATGCAACAGCGTCCTCGTAATCTATAATGCCGTTGATTTTTCTGACTTCCGTAACGCACATAGCGTGCAGACTTTTCAAGGTTTCATCGTCCACATCGTTGAGCGCTGCGGTCATATGCGATAGCTTTCCAAGCTCGACAGCGACCTTAAAAATCAATCTCGCAAGCCGCTGTTCCGTACCTTTTATCTGAGCTTTTACTGTTTCCGTTTTCAATGGGGAGAGGTAATTTACCTCCTCCTGCTGACGAAGATAGCCGATATAGAACTTTACGGCTTTCTCAATAAATTCTGTTTTCGATGCACAGTTGTCCTCACGATATTCCTGTTCGAGCTTTTTAATTGTTTCCGGCTGGAAATAAACAGCCATTTTTTGTTTTGCCATAAATTTACTCCTTTTTCTCTTACGACCCCTAAAAATGTGCCGTACCTACGCAGTTTTCTGCGGTTACGACCCCTGAATTTGCAAAAGTTCCATTTCACGACCCCATTACAAAATCCCCGTAACCTCCGTAGAATGGCGGTCGGCTTTGCCGTCTGCTGTGACTGCGACCCCGTCGCTTTAACTAGCAAGTGCGTGACCGCACCGGACAAATCGTTTTTCATTTTACAGAATCTGTTTTTTCATGGCACGACCGGATAATATTTTGTAATCTGTCCAGTCGGGTCACCGACTGCTCCACGTTGGCTTGTGTGCCGCTTTTATACTCTCTGTCGATAACTTGTCCGATTGAAAATACTAGGGCACAAATCGGCTGACGTTCACTCAACGCTCCGAATAGAATTTCTTTTTATCCAGCATGATCACATTTACAACCGTATTTGAATTATCACGAATAGAAATTGTATTTCTGCTTGTTCTTGAAATGAGAATACCATCTTTACGAAGCTGCCGAAGTAACTCATTCTTGCTGATACCGAAATGCTCACCTTGTTCTGCACACAGCTTTCGCACTTCCGAATGCGCAGCGTCTGCAAAAAGATAGAAGTAATTATCATCCTGCAATCCCAAACAATTTTTCTGACGAGGACTACTTTCCGCACCTTTGATTTCAATGTAGCAGCGACCGCTGTCAAGCAGACTGCGCAGCTTTTCACAGAACTTTGTCGTAGGATTTTCAAGCTCGATAATTTCTGTATTATCCGAAACAGACTTCAGAATTATTTCATCAAATACTTTATCAAGCTCCGATTTTGTTATCTGCTCATTCATATTTAAGAACATAAGCAGAAATGAAAATCCGATTTTCAGATGTGCAAGCATATCGGGAGTTCGGTTATGAAATTTTATTTTTGATCTGCATAGCACACTTATAAAATCAGAACGATACTTCAAAAACATATCTTCAAGCATTTTTACAAATGAATTTTCATCAGTAAGGTACACATCTTTTATCCAATCAATATATAACTGCATAATTCCACTAAGTGTACCGCTACCTGCAAGCTGCTTACACTCCGACAGTTCATCAAGCTGAACATCATTTTCATTCAACTCAATGTTGAAGTATCTTGCCGAACCCGAAACAGATATCTCAGGAGCATACTCCGCTGTAATGATCGCATTGCCTGTCGGCGGTCGACTTGACTGTAATTCGGATTTGCTGTTAAGCCTTGCACGACCGATTCTATCACCGTAATATCTCGAAATATTTTGAGCGATACTTTTCATTTCCTGTTAGTGAAGCATTCCGCTTGGGTGAAAGTCATCGATGCAGGTCAGCACGTCTTTAAGATAGTAAACGCTGCTCAGAATGCTGTTTGCCGTATCGTGAAATGACATCGGCAAATCGCTTGCTGAAAACTTTCCGAAAAACGAAAGGAAGAACGCAGCAAGCGTTGACTTTCTTGAACCTGTCTTACCAATCAAAGCAGTTACAAACTTAGGCTCATATCCTGCGATTTTCAGGAAATGATTCAGCGGACACAAGAACGTGACAGCTAACAACGGCAGCATAACATTCTGCGGAGCGAAGCTGTTTTCAAGCATAGCGGACAAATAAATTAAATCGTCTTTAGAATATTTGCTGCTGTAAAAATAGTTTTTCAGTTTACCTTGTAACTCAACTATGATTTGTCGCTGAGCATTCGGCATAAGGAACACATACTCTCCGTTGATTTTTTTCCAGCCGGTCTGCAAGTAAACAGTTCTGAACTCGACTACCGTTTTGGTACTCAGTATCGCATGACAAATCTTGCTCAGAACATTTTGTTTCGGCTGAGCTGCTCCGTATGTTCCCCAACGATTCAACAGCCATTTCATAGACTGCATTTCCTCTGCGGAAACAGTTACCTCAGGCAAAGCAATTCCTGATTTGTATATTGCAGATACTTTGAATTGTTTGGTCTGCTCTGTACCGTCGTCACGAGTTATTTCGGCAACAAGCACAGGTACGAAGTCCGCAAGTTTTACCGGAATAACCTGATCCTTAACATTCACCATTTCATACAGACAGCCGCTTTTTACCACATAAGGAGGCTCATAAATTGATTCGTCAATCGAATCTTCAATTTTTTCTTCTGCCATTCTTATCTCAATCCAATCTTTTGGTGTGATTTTAAGTCTAACACAGATTTAGTCGATTGAAAATACGTCATTATTAATTTGTTTTTTAAAGATTAACGATGACGGACAAAAATAATTGCAGAAATTATACAAATGTAATATAATTTTAAAAATGATATTTTGGAAAGGACATAAAAATGCAGCAAAATAATAACGGACTTTACATATATCTTGAAGGGAACACAATTCACCGATACATTCTTAACGAGTCGGTTCTTGAGCAGATAGAAGATACCACAATAGAAGATGAACTTATTTCCACACTTGAAATCATAGCTTCAACATACGAAATGATGGTTGAGTACGTTGAAGGTTTAACGGAATTGCCTGATGGCGAACATTACGGCGAGATATATAAAGATCAAGTTGAAACTGTTATAAATAAGGCTCTTGAAACTGCTGAAGAAATAAAGGTAAACGATATTATCATGGGACAGCTGCTGAAAGCGTCGGTACTCAATGCGGCTTTTGAATCGGACAACGGAACGGCTATGAATTGGTTAAATCTTATGAACGATGTTGTTTATGCTATGAAAGAACCACTGTATTTTCGTGCTGAAATGTACCATATTCTGAAAGAAAATTCAGAATATGATAATCTTGATAAATGGTTTGAGGAGTGTGTTTTTACAGATGATGATTTATTTTCAAGGTCGTATAAACTAAAATATGCTAAAAAAGATTTAAAAGGTTTGAAGCCTGAATTGATAAAAATGTACTTCTTTCAGTCATATGCAGCGTATTATTCATTTTTAATTATTAATTTTGCACAAATGAAGAAAAAAGTTAGGATTTGTCAATGCTGTGGAAAATTCTTTATTCCCAAAACCAAAAGAATCACCCTGTATTGTGACAGAGTGATCACTTCAAATGGAAATACTTGTAAACAGGTTGCTCCCAAACTAATGCAGAAATATTTGAAAAGCAAGGACGCTATTCTTGATGATTATGAGCGTGCGAAGAACAGAAATTATAAGCGTGTGGAACGCTTTGAAAATAAATTGTCAAATAAGCCTGCCGGCAGGGATTTGACCTTCTCGCAGTATAATTCATGGATGCACAAAATGAGTTCTGCCAAAACTATGTATTTACAAGGAAAACTTAATTCGGAAGGCTTTTCAGCGCTTATTCACGAACTTGATTAAGTTGGTAGCGGTTCTGTAAAATTCGTATTACAGTATTACAAATTACGTTTTTTCCAATGTTGTCACAGCCTTGCAAGACCTTTGAGGGTATTACAAAAACATACAGCTGTACTACTTTGCTTAAATTGTAGTACGGTTGTATGCACTTTTTTATGAACGGTATTACTTGTAACCGGCGTATTTGCACGGTTTGTGAACCTGTATGCGCTGTAATACAATTTTTTATAATCATATCTTGATTTTTAGCGTTATGCATGGTATGATTTTTATATGGAGGGAGGGTCGCTGTATGATAAGAATTGCTGTTGTTGACGATGAAGCCGCTTTTTTAGTTGTTTTAAAAAAGAAAATAGATAGGTTATTTGAAAAGCAAATTTATGAATTTCAGTCGTTTACATTTACCGACGCACACTTAATGTTAAAATATCATTGTCACGATGAATTTCAACTTGTTTTTTTGGATATCGATATGCCTGAAATTAATGGATTCGATATAGCGTCTGAAATTCGTGCTAATCAATCTGATGCGGTAATAATTTTTGTTTCAAGTCATAGCAATTATGTTTTTGAAACATTTCAGTATGCACCTTTTCGATTTATCAGAAAAGAAAAACTCGACGCTGAATTACCAGAAGCGATCAAGTCGTACTGCGCCGAATTAAATAAAAATCGAGAATATGTAAAGCTTGAATTGGATAACAAAACGATAGTTTCAGAGAAAATCAGCAAAATAGTATATTTCTTTTCTATACGTCATGATATATTTTTTATCACTCAATCAAAAGAAACTAAAACATTATCTTCCAGAATTTATACAATGGAAAAAATAGAAGAAACGCTTGGGATGTATGGATTTTTACGTATTCATAAATCATATCTTGTTAATTATCGTTTTGTATATCAATTTCGAGAAAATAGCGTATTACTAACAACGGAAAAAAATAGTGAAAATGAGATTTTACCGGTTAGTCACAGACGACTTTCAGATATGAAAAAGCAATACCAATCGTTTGTACAAGGAGGCGATGATGTGTGATTGGGTATATAGCGGAAGTGGCTGCAATAGTTACAGAATGCATATTTGTTTCTCGCTTTTTAATTCTATACTTTGGTTATAATTCAGAAAAATCAAAATATGTAAAGTCTGCCGTATTATTTTCTGCTTTGGTTTTTATTGACTGCATAGGAAGTTTTGTTATTAAAAATGAAATTATACTTATGATTGGATTTTTTACATCAGGAGCTATTTTTGCAGTTATGTGCTTAAAAGGATATTTGTTTGAAAAGATTGCAATATCCGCAGTATCATACATATTATTTTATTTTGTAAATCTTCCTGTCTTAGCAATCAGCAGCATGATATCTAATGTGTCTGCTTCTGAAATTTTAGAACCGTCAGAACAGAATATGACAAGAATAATCGGTATTTTTATTACTAAACTTTTATATTTTATAGTTACACAGATGATTTTGCTTATACGACAAAAGGATGAACATAATTTTAAGCTTAATGAATGGATTATAATTGTTTCGGCTTTTGTAATAACATTGACAATTGGATTTTCTATGTACACGCTGATTGCCGGAGATCAGTTTAACGAATATATTTATGTATTAATAGCTGTTCTGCTTTCGCTGCTTGATGTTATAGTATTTGTTTTTATGCAAAAGATGCATATAGCAAGCCGAAAGGAATCTGAAAGAGAATTGCTTCAAATTCAACTGATTCAGCAAGAAAATGAAATACAGCAATTAGAGCATCAATATAAACAGATATCTATCTTGAGACATGATCATCAGAATCAGTTAAATTGTTTATATTCTTTGATACATGAGAAGGATTATAACGGCGCTGAAAGTTATCTTCAAAGCTTCATTGGGAACAGCAGAAATGCAATAAAACAGTATATTCAAAGTTCAAGTTCGGTATTAAATGCGGTTATTAATGATAAGTTTAGCTGTGCAGAGGAAAGAAATATTGAAACGTCATGTCGAATTTTAACGCCTATTCCTAAATATTTAGAATATGATCTGAGTATTATGCTTTCAAATTTACTTGATAATGCAATTGAAGCTTGTGAAAAAAATAAAATTTCATCACAAATCATTCTGATTATATCCGATATTGCAGGTTATTATCGAATTGCTGTAAAAAATACAATTCAAAAATCTGTTATAGAGTACAACAAAGAGTTAAAAAGCATTAAAGATGCTAAAAAATTACATGGTTGGGGATTAAAATCAGTGGAGGAAATTGTTGAAAAGCATTCGGGAACATTAAATATATATGAAAAAAATGGAATGTTTGTTGTCAGCGCTTTGTTAACAAAAAGGGAAAAAAGTAACATGGGGGCAGAAAATGTTACGTTGGGGGCAAAGTAATTGACTTTTTTATTGCAATACGATATTCTTATACTTAGAAAGTGAGATGAGAAAATGATCACGGCGCTAAGTAAAAGAATATCGATTTTTTTATACCGTAAAAAAATCGTTGAATATGAAAGCATAGATGTGTATCAATATGGATTCGAAATTGTTATTTCAACTATAATCGGATTCTTAATTACACTTTTGCTTGGTTTATTGTTTAAAATGGTATTATTATCGCTTTTGTATTACATTATATTTGTAATACTTAGACAATTTACCGGCGGCTACCATGCGAATACGTATTTAGCTTGTAATTCAATTTATGCGTTTACTACCATTGTCATTTTTGGCATGACTAAAATATCTGCGTATAATGAATTATATACGATTAACTTTCACATTACATTACTGATCTTTTCAGTTCTTACTGTTTGGTTTTGTTCACCTATTGAAAATAAAAATAAACCGTTTACTGAAAAACAGAAACGCCGTAACCATTGGTACGGATTTTTAATGACTATATTTCTTTCAGTAATCAGTTGTTCGCTTTTTCATAAAGCAAAACCAATTTCAGCTTTAATTACTTTTACTTTGTTTGTTATAACATTGATGATTGTAATTGCTATACCCACAGGAAAGGAGGTAAAAGAGCATGAATAAAATTCAGAAAATGATTCTTAAAAAGATTTCTGCAATCGGCAAATTTGCCGCTGTTAAGTCTGCCGGTTCAGCTTCTTGTGCCGGATATCATCAGCCGAAAGAGCCAAAGGCTTTGAAAAAGATGAAGAAGTGAACGATTAAATTCAAGATCAGTTAAACAGACGCCTTGTGCAGATAGTTTATTATTGTGCATGGGGCGTTTGTTAGTGAGGAGGAATTTGAAAAATGCTAAAAGTCAAAAAGATTTTTTCTACACTTGTAGGAGTTGCTATGGCAACTAACGTGTTTATGACTATGCCGTTTTCTGCTTTTGCTGATGAAGAAACCAGTCGTACATACACATATGATGGCTATGAGGTTTCGTATGACGTAACTAATTCTTGGGGAAATACCGAAGTTGTTTCGGTAACATTATCCAACACTGGTGACAATGCCATCGAAAACTGGATGCTGTACTTTGATCCGAACGGCCAGGTACATGATCCGGTTAACGCTCAGAAAGAGCAAACATCTGTAGGTACAACGTACTTTAAGAACAGTGGCTACAACGCAAATGTCAATCCCGATTCTTCAGTTTCGTTCAGCTACATGGTTGACGACTGCAGAGCTATACCTGATGATTTTACACTTTGTCAAAAGAGGACAGAAAAAGAATCCGGTTATCAGGTGTCTCTCATAGTTAATCAAACTTGGGGAGATTCATTTAATGGCGAAATCATTATTCAGAATAATACCGACCAACCTATTGAGGCTTGGGAACTAACGGTGGATACTAACTTTACTATCACAGAAATCACAAACAGTTGGGCGGCAACTGTAACAGAACTTGAACCTTATAGTTATATGCTTAAAGGCACGTATACCGGTACTGTTTATGCGAATTCAAGCGTTTCACTTGGGTTTAACGGCGTAAAATCCGGCGATCCTAAAATTACTGAATATTCAATGACAGAAGTTACGGTAAATGAGGATTTAGTAACAACTATAGTCGATTGCTTTAAAAATATTGATTTAGATTCAGATGGAGACGGATTACCTGATTGTACTGAACTTGAAATTGGAACTGATCCATTTAATGTTGATTCTGATGACGATGGTTTGAGTGATGGAGATGAAGTTAAGGTATATGGAACCAATCCTCTGAATCCGGATACTGATATGGATGGTTTAAATGATGGTGATGAAGGAAATAACAGTATTTTTTATGTTGATTATGGAGTATATTTTGATCCATTTAATCCTGATACTGATGGTAATGGGATTTTAGACGGCGATGAATTGATTGAGCAAACCGTAGATAAATCTATTTCTGTTGACGATGGTTTTATTACCGGCATATCCATTAGTTCCGAAATTAATAATAATCTTGAAAATCAACTTGAAGTGAATAGCGCTGTTATTTCAGATCCTCTTGCAGCGGAAGCCGTAGGACTAATTTGTGATCCAATTTCCATTTCTGTTCCTGAGAATATATCTAGTGAGGATGAATCGGATATAACTTTACAATTGAATCCACAAAGTTTAGATGAAGTTGATACTGATAATATCTTAATGCTTTGGCATGATGAAGAAAACGATCAATTGTACGAACTTGAAACTTATTACAATGCTGATAATTATTCGATAACGGCTTCAGTTCCAAATATTAACAGCAGTCTCTTATTAGTTGATGCAAATACATGGCACAATGTGTATAAATCAAGCAGTGTATTTGACAGCAGTGTATATCAGATTATAAATGATACGGGTTTAACATGGGCAAAGTCAAAAGAATACTGTGAAAATTTAGGCGGTCACCTGGTAACTATATCCTCTCAAACAGAACAAACCTATTTGTTGGGTTTGATGTCACAGTATGGTAAAAATAATACATATTGGTTAGGATATCGCTACGTTGATGCATACGAAGGAATTGAACCTCATTGGGAAAGTATAAACGGAGAAGGAATGCCTTATACAAACTGGGCGCCTGACGAACCAAACGCGCTCTATAATGAGGCTGTTGCACATATGTATAATATTGTTCCCTACATTGCAGCGAATCTTGGCGCAAAACGAGGACAATGGAACGATACTTTAGACGAACAAGACTTTCTCCCGGAATATTCGTATATTAATTCTGGAATAATATGTGAATTTGATTCTACTGTTGATACGGATGAAGACGGAATACCAGATATCATAGAAACTGCCGGAATGGTAACTAAAAACGGTAGTGTTATTTTTACTGATCCTAACAATCCTGATACAGACGGCGATGGTATTACTGACGGTGAAGAAATGATTTTGCAGTGCAAAACCGACAAGCGAACTGCTTATTTAAATCCTGGTCAGGAATATTTGTTTGATGATCCTACAAGTTATACTACTATGCCTAACGGAAAATTAAAAGGTGAAATATCTTTTGTATATTTTGAATATAACAGCGATCCGACTATTGCAGATATTCCGGAAAGTTCAAAACTTACGATTAGTAATGTAAGCACTATACCTGACATAAAAGAAGGAAAAGCAGTATCAATCAAGGGATTGATTACATCTAATTATGATATTACATCAGTACAAGTAGGTGTTTATGACAAAGAATCTGGTGGAAAAGCATATACTTCTGCTTCTGCCACCCCTAACACAACATCATATAATATCTTATCATTAGACAGTAAGATCCTTTTCAATAAAATTCCCGGAGGGAATACATGTTATTTCCGTGTAACTGCTGAAGATTCCTCCGGTAATGTAAAAACTTTGGTTAATCAAAAGTTTACTGTTTCATCTTTGTCGAATCTTGCCATAAAAAATGTAACTAAAATACCAAATATAAATGAAGGAAGTCCAGTTTCTATAGCGGGAACGATTACATCCGATTATAACATAACATCCGTTATTGTTGGCGTTTATTCAACTAAGGATGGAACAGTAGCTTATACTTCAAAAGAAGCAGCGCCTAATAAAAGATCATTTGATATTTCTGCTTTAGATAAATATATTTTATTTGATAATGTTCCCGGTGAACCTAATGGAGCTAAACGTTACTTTAGAGTCGTGGCTTCTGACGCTTCTGGAAATACTAAAACTTTAGTTAATCAGGAATTTATTGTAACAGGCAAATCTAAACCAAGCGTTGAAAAAATATTAACTAATATTAAAAACAGCAGTAATATTCGTAATTATGGCAGTGAAAAAATTGATACTTGCGCAGCAACGGCACAGGTAATGTTAGAAGCCGGTTTTGATCCGGAATTTGTGGCAGGTATGTTGGGAAATATTTGTTATGAGGGTAATATAGGACAATTTGAGTATTATAATTCATCACAGGATTATATGCAGTATATGCAAAATAATTATAGTTATAAGTCAAATTATTCCGGTAAGTATATTTATAATGTAAATTTAAATAATGTTTATAATATGCTTAAGCAGTTACATGAATCTTCTGGAGGTACTTGGCGAATTAACGGGTCAAGAGTAGGTTTTGGTTTAGGAAGCATTCAATGGACATTCGGAAGGACATATAATTTAGTTAAGATATATAGAGAGGTTAATGGTCAGAAAAGTACAATAACCAAAGCAGAAGCCACTAAAGCTGAAGGATTAATGATTTCACGAGAACTTAATAGTAGTGATTACAATTATATATACAATAATTGGAAAAACTCACAAAGTTCAGCATATAATGCGGCATATAAAATTTGTGTAAGTTATGAAGTTCCGGCAAATAAGGATTATCAAGGAAATCAAAGAGGTAATCTTGCCGAAAATATCTATAAAGATATGATGAAAGGTTTATAATATTGACACTATACCAACTGCGTCAGCAATATTGACGCAGTCGGTATAGTAAAACAAAAAAGGAGTTAAGCAAATGAAATTTATTCGTAAAATCCGTTATGCTTTCGTTGTCAGCTTAATGCTCATTATGACAACTACAACAATGAACATAAATGTCTCTGCCTCTAAAAATGCTTGGCAAGAAGCATATTTAGAAGTAATTAAAGATTCTCAGAACGACTCTTCAGTTTATTTATTACACTATATTGATGATGATGAGATTCCGGAACTTTATATGTGGGACCACCAACATCAGTGTTATGCTTTATATACTTACAATGGAAATGAACTTATTCAATGCGGTACCTGGAGAAACAGAGAGTCAATTTGGTTTTACTCTGATAGAAACGGTTATTTTTGGTCTACTTATAGCACCAATGCTGCATACCAATATAATATTTTTCACAAATTGGAAAACGGCTCGTGCAACAACGTTTATTCATTTTGCATTGACAGGAGTGAGATGCCTGTTGAAACATATTTGATAAATGATGAAGACGTAGGTAAGGAAGAATATGAACGCCAAATGGCAAAATTGGAATCGGAATATCCATTATCCTCAGACTTTCAGATGAATGGGAAACTAAATCAAACTTATGATGAAATAAGAGAGTATCTGCTTGATTCAATGGAAAATGAAAATAATAGTGAAAACGATGAGCAAATCACAAGTAAACCAACAGAAACTGAACAAACGACTGAGGCTGTTGAAACGGCAAAAGAAAATTTAAGTACAGAATCTACTGACAATGCGGAAGCAAAAGTTACAACAACTATTAACACAAAACGCCTTCCCTCACCAAAAACGGGAGATTCAGAACCAATTTTCTGCGAATTGATCATAATCGGATTTACTTCAGCAAGTATAATTGCACTGATGAGAAAAAAGTATAAATAATAAAAATAATATCTAAACTTAAACCAGTCGTATTCTTCTGAAATATGGCTGGTTTTTCAAATTAATCTGTTAGCTTTATATAATTATATATGGAAGATATGTGAATGTAACTACAGAGAGCGTCCTTTCATCAACCAATTGTTGATTGTTTTAATATTGTTTTGAAAAAAATATTGAAAGTTATTAATTCACTATCGTTACGCTGCCATCAGGTGCTAGTCCTCGCAAGGGGGTGCAGGTTCAACTCCTGTTATCCGCACCAGCAAAAGACAATAAAAAAGATAGTCACGGAAAACCCCGATTTTGTCGGGGTTTTCGCCGTTTAAGGCGGCGAAATTCAAAAGTCGAAATCGTAGATATAAAATAGACAAATTCCCTTTGCGGAAGGAATTGAACTTTCACAACAACTGTATAACAGGAAATAAGGGCGGATAGAAATAAAAAATCTATCCGCCTTTTTTCATTTTCAGAGCCAATCGTTTATGGATGCACAGCGTCAAAACGGCCGGCTTTTTTTTATTTCAAAGAAAGGAAATGAATTATGTATTACAGCGATAATATCTCTCAAAAATAATATGAAAAGTTCATGCAATAAAATCATATTGTTTTTTTGTTGTAAAACATACAAAACGAGCCTATTGATTTTATGCAACAATGCTAATATTTGGCAGTATATGTAAAATTTTGACTATTTTGCATTGAAACCTTAAGATAGATGTGTTAATATTTTAATAAGCGGAATGGCAGTTTTTGTAAATAAAACAGCAATTAACTTAGAGCCATTCTGATATCCTGAAAAAGGAGGTTAAACAGAATTTAAACATTAAACGACCAATGCAATAAGGAGGATGACATGAATAAGAAGTTTACAAGAATACTATCAGGATTTCTTTCTGCAGTATTCATAGGTCAGGTATTGATTTACGGAGACGGCAACAGTCAGGGCATAGCTCATGCGGATACGATTGAACAAATCAAGAAATCTCTTGAGCTGTCAGGAAATGCAGAAGAGCTGAAACAGCAGTTTGAAAACGGTATTAATGGATTGGGAGAAGTGGATTACTTCGGTTCAATGGAAAACAGCACAGCAATGATGAAAAAAGCGTCTGACAGCCTGCCGGATATCGCTTCAAATCTGACTGTAACCGGAAGCGTACAAAAAGGCGCTGTGGCAGGATATACCGCAAATGATGATACACATATTTTTGTGCGCATATTTAATGGCAATTGGGAAGAAATAGCATATACGGATGTTGGAAACGGAGGAAGCTACAGTGTTACGGCAGACGGTTCGGACGTTTACCATGTCAAGTTTGAATGCGACGGTTATCTTCCCTTTTACCTCAGGGATTTCGGAACAGGTTCATATCAGGCAGGCTCAGGCGATTCACCGGATACGATAACACTTGTTCCCGGAGATACAACTTGGAATGAGGAAAATGAAAATCAGTGGAGCGATGATGTAATAAATTCAGCCGATTCAGCCTATGTTAAAAGCTGTCTTGGAGCAACACGGGGTGACAGTGATTTTAATCCGAGCATGGACGCAGACGGCGATAATGTGATAAGTCAGGCTGATTTAGACGCTTTCTGTGCTTTCTATGAAAAGCTTGGGGATGACGAATATTACGAGCTATCCCAGTATGTTCTGGATTTGGATATAAACAAGGACGGAGTTATCAACGATACTGATTACAAGATTTTAGAAGAATCCGGCGCTTCCGAAGCGGAACTGGCGAATTTAAAAAGCGAACTGGATTATGCAAGAACCGAAAATTCATGGGTTTACATATATAATCATGAAATGACAGGCGATGTAATAGTTAATAAGGACGATTACAAAGAGGGTCTTGCAAAAATAAATGCAGACGCACAAAAGCGTGGACGTTCCGATAATTATTTCGAGTACATGGACAAGGATAACAACGGAACAATTGAAAACTACGATGTTTCATGGTTTTCGGCGGCATATGCGGCTTCCGGTGATCTTGACTGGGACCATGCTTTCAAGAGAAATATAAAGGTACTGTCAGGAGGGGCATTCCCATACAGCTTTAATCTTCATGATACAAATCTTGACCTAAACGGTCAGACGATAATTGTGGCAGACTGTATGTCCTTTACAACCGATATGCCGCAGTTCTGGTCAGACAGCGGCGCAGTCCTTGATATAAACGGAGGTCAGCTGCTGATACAAAATAATCTCGTGTTCAGAACAGCTTCTCCTGACGGCTGGGGCGGCAAAACAGGACAGCTGATGAATCTCAACGGCGGTGAAGTATACATCGGGGATTGCTTTGACTTTGGCCAGACAAACTGTTATGACACCATTCTTATGACAAACTCTGCCGACAGGCTCTATGTGGGAGGAAACTGGGCATATATAACGCTGACTGATATGCAGGGCAAATGGACAGCAGGACAGATTCGGTTCGCAGGACCAATCTGGGAAGTAAACGAATTATCGGGAGATAAGTCGATTTATTCCTCAGGCGAGCATATCATTATCTTCGGTTACGATGAAGGAAAGCAGACTGTCCTCTGGGACAATCCGGAAACATATATAGATAACGAGGACGGAAGCTACAATACCGACAGACGCCTGAATTTTGATTATGAATACGGAATCCTTGTAACAAAGGAATTTACGGAAGAAAACTTCTGGTTCAGACCTTGGTGGAGACCGTATGACGAACCTGATTATACACTTTACAGAAAAGGCATGGAAATAGGCGACGGCGTTCACATTGCAACAGGAAACTACACAAAATCCTTCACGGATTTAAGCATAGCTTCACCCGGAGTTAAGTCGGATTTCGTAAGAACGTACAACTCCATGAACAAGGAAGAAGGAAGTTTCGGTATAGGCTGGGACTTCAATATTGATGTGAGCAAAATTGTAATGCCTGCCGAGGGTTACTATCAGGTAGTTCTTCCTGATGGTTCAAACACCACATTCAAGGACGCTGATAACGGTGGTTATGAGTGTCTGAACGCTCACAGCAAAATGGAGAAAGACGGAGACGGCTACATTATCACAAACGCCGCACAGTCAAAGTATCATTTTACTGCCAAAGGCGAGTTAGATTGGGTAAAGGACGCCGAGGGAAATATCCTGACTATTTCTGCAATGAGGAACAATCAGAGAATTGTAACAGATTCAACAGGCAGAACCTATAAAATCAACTATAACGGCAATAAAGAACATCTTCGTGTTATTAAGATTGAGGACACAAGCGCCGGAAGAACGGTAATATACAGGTACAACGGAGATTTCCAACTGGTATCTGCTGCAAGCGTATCAGGCGGTACGGAAAAGTACGAATACGACGGAAACGGCAGACTGTGCAAGATAACAAACTGCTATGATGAAATGACAGATCAAATCGTTTACAACGACAACGGTTCTGTAAACTGGCTGACAAATTCCGCAGGGCTCAAGCAGGAATATACCTATGACAAGGGCTTTAAGCAGACGGGTCTAAAGGAATATGACGGGGACAAGCTCGTTAAGACTTTTAAATATGACTACGATGAAAAGTATGCGGTAAAGACAAATACAGTAACAACGGACGGTCAGACATATGAGGTTGACAAGATTACCTACAATATGGTTGACGGTGAAAACAAGTACGACGAAATGTCCGAAAGCGTTGACATCATGGGCAGTACCACCAAGTATGAGCGTGATGAAAACGGAAATGTGACAAAGACAATCAATCCAGACGGAACATATACTTTAGCAAATTACAACGATAAAAACAGCCTCATTGCTTCCGTTGACGAAATGGGATATGCGACAATCAAGGCATATGACAAAAACGGAACCAGAGTAATAAAGGAAGCGGCAAGTGTGAGTCCGCTATCACAGGCAGATATAAATGCTGTAACTGCAAAGAATTTTGATCCGTTAATATATCTTGAAGCCCATGAAAGCAGTTATGCAATAACAAGTCATGAATACTATGCAGACAGCTATGTCAGCGGAGTAGTGGGACTGATCAAAAAAACGACCGACCCTGTCGGAAACATAATTGAATATGATTATTACAAATCCGGCAACGGCAAGGGACTTCCGAAATCCAAGACAGTTAAAGACGGAAATACAGTCGTAAACAGCGTTGAGTATGAGTACAATTCACAGCTTCAGGTGTCTAAAGAAAAGACAAGCATTGATATTGAAAAAGGCGTTTACGCTGTCAAGGAATACGAGTATGATAAGTTCAACAATGTAACCAAGGTTAAAGATTACGGAACAGGAAATACTGCTGCTGTTACAATTTCAGAGTATGACAAGCTCAGCAGAAAAACAGCTGAATACTCTCCGAACTTCTCTGCTGACAAGAGTCATGGAACACTGACGGAATATTATCCGAGCGGCAAAGTGAAAAAGCAGACCGACGCACTTGGCAATACGACTTCATTTAAGTATGACGCATACGGAAATGTTACAGAGAAAATCAACCCCGACGGTACAATCAACATAACCGAATATGACGGATTGCAGCGTGAAAAAGCAGCATATTTTAAATCAAATGCAGATTCGGAAAAACAGATTCTCACTTCAACAGAATATGAATTTGTCAAGGGTTATGGCTTTGATGTATACACAGCTTTAGACAGCAAGTCCGCTAAATCATGCGGCGGTTTAAAGACTAAAAAGAAAACATATATCACAGCAGAAAAACAGGTTATTACCGAAACCTTAGCCGATTTCAGAGGAAATGCGGTCGAAGAAAAAACCAACGGTGAAACCAAGAGAAAAAGTGCATATTACGCTAACGGACAGCTTGCAAGACAGACCGACGCTCTTGGAAATACCACAAAATATGAGTATGGTACTCTGAACAAGCTGACCAAAACCCATTCTCCGTTCAGCGGTAAGGAAAAGTATTCTGTTACAGAAAATCAGTACGACAAGAACGGAAATATAATCCTTACAAAGCAGACTGTTCAGAAGCAGGATTCCGATAAAGCGCAGTACAGCATTACGCAGAATAAGTACAACGCAATGGGACTTCTGGAACAGGTAACGCTCAGCGGAACAGGTTCAAAGAATAAAAATATTTCAAAGTATTTCTACAACAACGCCGGATTGCAGATAAAGATGTACACAGGCATGTTATCGGAAAATGACACATCGTATCTGACAACAAATTATGAGTATGACAGCTGGCTGAGGGCGGTAAGAACCACCGACAGCACAGGCTACAACTCAGGCACAATAACCTATGACCTGAACGGAAATGTGCTTACAAATACAGACGCAAACGGCAATGTCACAACAAATACTTATGACGCTTTAAACCGAGTACTTACTTCAAATACAGTCAATCCGAAAGATTCTAAAAATAATGTCAGCAAGTCATACAAATATGACAATATGGGCAGGATTATAGAAACGGTAAGCAATGACCTAACGACCACAACTTTTTATGATTCGCTGGGAAGAAAGTATACTGAAGGAGAGCATAATAAAAACGGATACTCGGTGTTCAGAGGCTATTTCTACGAAGGCGTTTCACAGTATGTGAGTAAGGAACTGACAGGATTGTATCATCTCTTGTTCTATTCAGACAAGACATATGAATATGATTCTGAAATGAGAATAGTCAAGGTAAAGGAATCGGGAGAAGAAACGGTTTCATATACCTATGACAAAAACGGTAACAAAAAGTCTGAAACTCTTGCAAACGGCGTAGTTTCGACTTATGAATACAACAATGCGAATAGGATAGTAAAGCTTATTAACAAAAAGGGCAATAGCACCATATCAAGCTATGAATATTCATATTATTTAGACGGTTCTGACGCTTGCAAAAAAGTGACAGAAAATGGTATAATAGAAACAACGGAATATGAGTATGACGGTCTGAAAAGACTTATCGAGGAATCCATCAAGGTAGGCGGAAATACAACTGACTCTTATTCATACGAGTATGACGATTACGGCAACCGTTCAAAAATGACGGTATCAGGTACCGAAACATATGAAACTGTTTACGATTATTCAGTAAACGGAAAGTATACAGCGCTTCTGCAAAAGGAAGTCAAGACTGTGGAAAAAGAATCAAATCCGCTTGATTTGAACAGCAATGTTAAGCAGACAGTTTATACATATGACGCTAACGGCAATCAGATAAAAAAGACAGCCGACGGCAAGACTGAAACTAATACTTATGACGGTTTAAATCAGCTTATCGGATTCACAGACGGTGAAACTACAGCATGCTATAAGTACAACGCAAGCGGTCTCAGGTATGAAAAGACTGTTGACGGTCAGACAATAAATCATGTCTGGGACGGAAATAAGCAGATTATTGCAGATGTAATTGACAATCAGTTCTACGAAGCAGACTGTTATATCAGAGGAACAAATCTTGTTGCTAAGTACAACTTCTGGAACGGTAAGAAATCTGAATATACTTACTACACTCAGAATGCCCACGGTGATGTTGTAAATCTCACTGACAAAGACGGTAAAGTAACTAAGAGCTATAAGTATGACGCATTCGGTGTTGAGAAAAACATTGACAAGAATGACACAAATGCATTCCGTTACTGCGGTGAGTATTACGACAAGGAAACTGCTACTGTTTATTTAAGAGCGAGGTATTATAACCCGTCAACTGGTAGATTTATCAGCCGTGACTCATTCGCCGGAAGAAGATCTGATCCGCTTAGCTTGAATCTTTATACTTATTGTAGAAACAATCCGATTAGGTATATTGATCCAAGTGGGCATATTACTGTTAATTCAGAATGGGATTGGGCATATGAAGTGGCAAAAGGTAACATTAGTTATGAATATAATGGAGGTCATGGGAATTTTGGTGAAAAAGCTCAAAACATATTAACATATAGCAGATCTAAATCTAGAGCAAGTACGCCTGAAAAAAATAATTCTAAAATTCCTGGAACATCAATTAACAGAGTTACCATTGACCAAGTTAAGTCTGAAGATCTTCCTGGTTATGAAACTTTGAGTGATGAACAGATGAAAATTAATGCTACATATGTTTATCAAACTTTTTATGATAATGGTTGGAATGAAAATTCAATATGTGCTATCTTGGGAAATATGCATGTTGAAAGCATGGGCATAAATCCTGGTAAATGGCAAGGGGGTGTAGGTCCAGGATATGGGTTAGTTCAATGGGATCCTGCATCTAAATATATTGATTGGGCAACAGAAAATAACTTTGCAAGTGATTCTATGGATGGGCAATTAGCTAGAATATTATTTGAAATTAAAAATCCAAGGGATTCAGAAGGTGCACCAATACAATGGATCGGTGTTGAGGATTATGGATACATGACATTCGAGGAATTTACACATTCGAATGAAAGTGTAGATTATTTGACTGAAGTTTTTATGAATTCATATGAACGTCCAAATCCGGAATATAGTCATTTAGAAGATAGATTAAGTTATGCAAATTATTGGTATGATTATTTTAATTAAAACAATATTATTGTATATAATAATTAAAACTATATAAAAGGAGGGTATAATGAAAAAAATTGTTGTAATTATTGTTAATTTTCTTTGTTTAACATTATTAAGTTTAAGTGATACTCAGTACAAAATGACAGGTAATACTGTTAGAGATGAAAGTTATAATTTTGAGATTGCAACATACACAGATTATAAAGAAAATGATGTTTACATTGAATTTCCGCAAATAAATGGATTGCAGAATAGACATAATGAAAGGAAAATTAATGAAAATATAAAAAATACAGTATTAAAAGATTTAGTTTATAATTCTAAAAAAATTTATCCTGAATTGCAATTGATAATTACAATGAAGTGTCAAGTAACACTTCATACAGATGAAATTTTTAGTTTTGTTCTATTGGGAACTAGTTATATAGAAACGGGAATGCATCCTAATTATGGTGTGTATAGTATGACATTTAATATCACAAATGGTTTACAGCTTGAATTATCTGATTTTGTAGATATAAACGAAGAATTTATAAAAAATATAAAGAATGCAAAAAGAGCAACAACAATACCTATGATGGAAGGGGTTGCAACAGCAACAAATGAACAATTAATGGATTTAATAAATTCTAAAGATGATGATATGTTATTAAAAGCTTTTAAGGAAAAATGGGGGGGATATAAGTTTTATATTACTCCGGATGCTTTAGTTGTGAGTGTTCCAACTTATCATGCAGCGGATGATTTTGCATTAGTTGAATTATCTAGTAAATAACTATATTATAATTTTTGAGCAAAACAAGCTTTTATTGAGCGAGTTTTGCTCCTTTTTTTCTTTACAAAAAGTTAAAATTATGATATAATATAGGACATGATACATACTATATCCAGAATGCCCACGGTGATGTAGTAAACCTAACAGATAAAGACGGTAAGATAACTTGATAATTATAAATATCAAATTATGTAATAGACAGCCGACGGCAAGACTGAAACTAATACTTATGACGGTCTTAATCAGCTTATCGGATTCACTGACGGTGAAACTACAGCATGCTATAAGTACAACGCAAGCGGTCTCAGGTATGAAAAGACTGTTGACGGTCAGACAATAAATCATGTCTGGGACGGAAATAAGCAGATTATTGCAGATGTAATTGACAATCAGTTCTACGAAGCAGACTGTTATATCAGAGGAACAAATCTTGCTGCGAAGTACAACTTCTGGAATGGTAAGAAATCTGATTATACTTATTACACTCAGAATGCCCACGGTGATGTAGTAAACCTTACTGACAAAGACGGAAAAGTAACTAAGAGCTATAAATATGACGCATTCGGTGTTGAGAAAAACATTGATGAAAATGACATAAATGCATTCCGTTACTGCGGTGAGTATTACGACAAGGAAACTGCGACTGTTTATTTAAGAGCAAGAAACTATAACCCAAGTATCGGCAGGTTTATTTCAAGGGATAGTTATGCTGGAAATTTACATGACCCGCTTAGTCTTAATCTGTATACTTACTGTGTTAATAACCCCGTTTATTACAGTGATCCTACAGGACATATAGCAGGCGTAGATGATGTGATTATAGCAGGAACGTTAATAGTTGCTGGTATTATATATTTGGCATCATCAGTTTTAAATCAACCGGAGGTACAAGAAGGTTTATCAACAATGATAAACAAAGCTTCTTATGCTGTAGAAGAATTTGCTGAAAATGCTGCATCTGTAATTGCATCGGCTGCTATATCGGTAGCAAGTGCTGTATCTGAAGTTACCGGCATATCGTCAGCACCGGTATTGGCGCCACCAACAGGTTTAAATAAAAAGTATAGTACACTTGTTGATTCAAATTACAATCCTTATCTTGCACCGTGGTTATATGCATCTATGGGCTCGCAGTCAATTGCTAAGGATGATGCTGATTCTATTGAAAAGAATATAGATATACCTTATTTGCCTATTAAAAAACCAGTTTTCTTTCCTGTAAATCCAGATAATTTTAATCCAAAGGGAATGTTAAGAAGTAATTATGATACACCTAATGGTATAGTTATAAAATGGGGCTATACTAATAAGGTAGCGTTATTTGAATGGAATGAAGATATAAAAATGGGAGATCATTATCATTGTATATTACCAGAATGGAAAAATAAACATAGTGAAAGTGGCAAAAATAAAGATGTTATTCATTATCGAGCTGGGCAAATAATACCTGAACCATGGGCATCATGGTATAGAGGATATTAAAGGAGAAATTGAATGATTATAACCAAAAAAAATATAAATAAAATTATGGATATAAGTTTACATGATGCATATTTTGAAGAAGTTATTTACAATAATACTTATAAAAAAATTACCATTAAATTAGAAAGCGAGTGGGGAAATGTTGATTATATTTTAGAATTTCGTACAGTTTTATATTACGAAATGGTATGTTGTGATTTTTGGGGAGGAGGGTACAATGTTGTTTGTTGGTCTAGATTAGATACAACATCAATATTTGATAAATTACTAAGATTACAGGTTATAGAACAATCACGATCAAGAGGAACTTCATATACACCAATGGATTTGTATGATTATTTTGGTATAGAAATTTTATTAAATTCTGGTGATAAGTTAAAAATCATTTGTAAAGAAATTGGAATAACTGAAATTTCTAAAGAATAAAATCAAATAAACTGAATCAGTAAATGGGGCAGAACAATATTAAGTTACTTGTTTTGCTACATTTTTCTTTACAAAAAAAGTTAAAAATATGATATAATAAATCAAATTAAAAATTGAGTATAGTGCAGTCAATTGCTAAGGATGATGCTGATTCTATTGAAAAGAATATAGATATACTTTATTTGCCTATTAAAAAACCTGCATATTTTCCTGAAAACCCAAATGATTTTCAGCCAATAGGATTAGTGCCAGTTTATAGGGACGGTACAAAGAATGGACCAATGATTCAATGGGTAAATCCTATAAAAGGTAACATTGTATTTCAATGGGATTCAAACATACATAAATCAGATGGACCACATTATCATATTAAAGACCTTGATAAAGGGTTATCTAAAAAAAATCATAAACATTTTTATCCAGGTAGTTTAGTGCCTGAACCATATGCTTCTATATATTTTTAAAGGTGGTGAACAAATGAGAATAATATTTGAAAATAAGGAAATAATTGACACTGAAATATGTTATTTACATGATAGTTCTGTAATAACATTAGATTATAAACCTTTAAATCATACTCTCACAATAATATTAGAAACACTATTAGACGAAGAAACAAATAAATGCAAAGCTAAAATCATTTTTAGTAATATTCAATATATAGAATTGGATAATCAATATATAGATGTTATAAATTGTCAGGATGAAATAAATGGTTGGGAATTAGTTGAATTGAACAATATAAAAAATTATAAACAAACTAATATTTTTAACGAGGAAAAGCCCTTTGCAGTTATGTTTGACTTCTTTTGTCAAGCAAAGTTATATGTTGTAGCTACAGAAATAGAATTTAACAGAATTTAAATTATTATTGGATTCGGAGCAAAATAAGCTTTCATAAGCTTGTTTTGCTCCATTTTTCTTTACAAATAGTTAAAAATATCATATAATTATTATCATTATACAAATGAGGAAAATGCTATGGCAATTTTAGAATCAGGTAAAATATTACCTGATGAAAGAGGACGCGTTTTTCTGACGTCATACTTATATTCTTCAGATGAAGTAAATAATTCTTTGTTTATGGGAATGAAAAGCTCTGATTATGGTGAATATCGAATAACAGTGCAATTATATTCATCAAATGACCCATGCTTAAGTAAGGTTGGTGCAACTCAATGGAATGAAATTATTTATTATGGAACTATTAGAAATGGAAGAAATGCAACAATAACAGTAATGAAAAATGAGTAGGTGAATATATGAGAAAATTTGAATTATCTAATTATTATGATTTATTAAATCTACATAAAGCATTAATGGAAGCTAAATTTCATGATAATCCTGACAACGAATATGTTGCTGGCAGCCCTATAATAGCTAAAATTATGAATGAAATTGTTGACATTATAGCTGACATAGATCCGCATGCAAACGGAAATGACTGGAAAACATGGAGAAAGTTAGACAATCATTTAAATTCTACATGTGAATTTGAATTTGGGAAAACTATTTGGGATAGAATTTTGCATAGAGTGTCTAAAGATAAGTTATGGGAAAAATATAATAATGAGGAAAAGATTGTGGCAACTAAAAATTATTTTAGTCCATTTATTATAACTGATAAAGAAATTGATGAATTTATTAATGCTGTAGAAATTAAAAAAAATAGTAATTAATTTTTCTTTATATACTCACTTTAAAATAGATTCAGAATTAGCCATAAATTTGCAAGTAAAAATCAATATAAAAAAGGAGTAACAAGTCTTTAAAGATTGTTGCTCCTTTTATTTTTCTTTACAAAAAGTTAAAAATATGATATAATAAATTATATAAAGTAAATTAAGAATTTGAATCAGTAATTGTACTAAACTTTTTCTTTAAACCTGTTGGTGGTGCCAATACCGGTGCTGACGATATGCCGGTAACTTCAGATACAGCACTTGCTACCGATATAGCAGCCGATGCAAATACAGATGCAGCATTTTCAGCAAATTCTTCTACAGCTAATCCTTATCTTGCACCGTGGTTATATGCATCTATGGGCTCGCAGTCAATTGCTAAGGATGATGCTGATTCTATTGAAAAGAATATAGATATACCTTATTTGCCTATTAAAAAACCTGCATATTTTCCTGAAAACCCAAATGATTTTCAGCCAATAGGATTAGTGCCAGTTTATAGGGACGGTACAAAGAATGGACCAATGATTCAATGGGTTACCCCTTTAACAAATAGACCTATTTTTACATGGCATGAAAATTCTAATCACAAAAATGGAGCACATTATCACATTGATGATATTGATAAGGGAGTTCCGTCAAAATTTCATAAACATTTTTATACATATGACACTGTTCCAGAGCCATATGCGTCAATATATTTTTGGAAAGGATATAATTAATGAAAATTTTATTTGATAATAAAGATATAATTGATAGTAACACGTGTTATTTACATGACAGTTCATTAATATCATTAGAATATGAGCCTTTAAATCGAAGATTAAAGATTCGCTTGGAAACCTTAATAGATGAAGATACCAATAATACTAATGCGGAGATAATTTTTTTTAATGTACAATGTTTCCTGCAAGATAATCAAGGGATTGATATAAACGGCTGTGAACATGGTATAAATGGTTGGGAAGTAGTTGAACTTGAAGATATTAACGAATACTATAAAATGAATATTTTTAATAAGCAAAAACCATTTGCAGTAATGTTTGATTTTTTTTGTCAAGCAAAGTTATATGTTGTAGCTACAGAAATAGAATTTAACAGAATTTAAATTATTATTGGATTCGGAGCAAAATAAGCTTTCATAAGCTTGTTTTGCTCCATTTTTCTTTACAAATAGTTAAAAATATGATATAATATATTCGGTGTTGGAAAAAATATTGATAAGAATGACACAAATGCATTCCGTTATTGTGGTGAGTATTACGACAAAGAAACAGCGACGGTTTATCTAAGGGCGAGAAACTATAACCCAAGTATCGGCAGGTTTATTTCAAGGGATAGTTA
>CAJUPO010000017.1 GCA_910588145.1 uncultured Oscillospiraceae bacterium
ACGCAGCAAAATATTTCGGCAACGTAAACGAAGACGATAACTTCGATATATTCGATGCAATCACAATCGCCCGCTACACAACAGCAGATGATTGGGCAGATGTAATCAAATAATCAGCCCCTGATTTAATCATTTTTAATATATTAAAAATAGCTTACAGGTTTATCCTGTAAGCTATTTTTTTACTGTTTAGCTTTTGTTTTTGCTCTAAGTGTATTGCTGAGAATCCTTTTTCTGATTCTGATGTTTTCTGGAGTAACCTCAAGAAGCTCATCATCAGCAAGGAATTCAAGACTGTCTTCAAGACTAAGTCGTCTCGGCGGAACAAGTCTAAGTGCGTCGTCAGAACCGCTTGCACGGGTATTTGTAAGATGCTTTTTCTTGCATACGTTTACGACTAAATCTTCTGTTTTAGGAGAAGCGCCAACTATCATTCCCTCATAGACAGGAGTACCTGCGCCGATGAAAAGCGCTCCTCTTTCCTGGGCGTTATAAAGACCGTAGGTTACAGCTTCACCGGTTTCAAAAGAAATAAGAGAACCGGTATTTCTTCTTGGAATCTCACCCTTAAAAGGCTGATAACTGTCGAAAACGCTTGACATGATTCCCTCACCCTTGGTATCGGTAAGGAACTCACTCTTATAACCGAAAAGACCTCTTGACGGAATAAGAAATTCAAGCTTCATTCTTGAACCCTGAGGATGCATTTCAAGCATGTCCGCTTTTCTTGTGCCCATTTTTTCCATTACTGAACCAACGCATTCTTCCGGAACATCAATAACCAGGCGTTCAACAGGTTCAATTTTATTTCCCTTTTCGTCCTCTTTGAAAAGAACTCTCGGAGTTGAAACTGAAAGCTCATAGCCTTCACGTCTCATATTTTCAATGAGGATAGAAAGGTGCATTTCCCCTCTTCCTGCCACTTTAAATGAATCGGTATTATCTGTTTCCTCAACTCTAAGAGATACGTCCTTAAGAGTTTCTTTAAAAAGTCTTTCTCTAAGCTGACGTGATGTAACAAACTTTCCTTCTCTTCCTGCAAAAGGAGAATCGTTAACAGAGAATGTCATTTCAACAGTCGGTTCGCTGATTTTAGTGAAAGGAAGCGCTTCAGGGCAATCAGGAGAGCAAACAGTATCACCGATGGTGATTCCTTCAATACCGCTTACCCAGACAATATCACCTACTTTAGCAGTTTCCGCCGGAACTCGCTGGAGTCCCTGAATCTGGAGAAGAGAAACAAGTTTTGCATTTACCGGCTTCTTGTCAGGATTCTGGTGATTGCAGACTATTACATTTTGATTCACCTTTGCGTTTCCTCTTTGGATTCTTCCTATACCGATACGTCCAACATATTCATTATAGTCGATGGAAGATACCAGCATCTGGAGAGGTCCCTCGTCATCTCCCTTAGGCGGTTCGATGTAGTTGATAATTGTATCAAAAAGCGGAGTAAGGTCTTTGCCTTCCTCGTACTGACTAAGAGAAGCAGTACCGGCCCTGCCTGAGCAGAAAAGAATAGGACTTTCAAGCTGTTCGTCATTTGCGTCAAGATCAAGAAGAAGCTCAAGAACCTCGTCCCCTATTTCGTCAAGACGAGCGTCAGGACGGTCGATTTTATTTACTACGATAATGATTTTGTGATTCATTTCAAGAGCCTTTGAAAGAACGAATCTTGTCTGAGGCATTGCACCCTCGGCGGCGTCTACAAGAAGCAGAACTCCGTCTACCATGCTGAGAACACGTTCAACCTCGCCGCCGAAGTCAGCGTGTCCGGGGGTATCAATAATATTGATCTTTGTGTCGTTATAGCATACTGAAGTATTTTTTGCAAGGATTGTAATACCTCTTTCTTTTTCGATATCGTTGCTGTCCATTACTCTTTCAGCCACGACCTGATTTTCTCTGAAAGCGCCGCCCTGTTTGAGCATTTCGTCAACAAGAGTAGTTTTACCATGGTCAACGTGAGCGATAATGGCAATATTTCTTAAATCTTCTCTTATCATGAGATTCCTCCTGATTTGCATTTATTGATATTTTTCTAAAAGAGAGCTTCTTTCAGAAAATTCGTAAAGGCTAATTTTCTGTACGGATGTAATACCCTGAAATAGTGTATTAATTTGTGTTACTGCATAAAAAATGTCCTGCATTTTCATGCAGGACATTTTGGTGGGAGAAGATGGATTCGAACCATCGAAGCTGAAAGCAACAGATTTACAGTCTGCCCCCTTTGGCCACTCGGGAATTCTCCCATAAAAACTCTGCCGACTTTTGCCGACAGATTGGAGCTGGTGGACGGACTCGAACCCCCGACCTGCTGATTACAAATCAGCTGCTCTACCAACTGAGCTACACCAGCATTATTAATGCTTGTTTATTATATCATAAAATCAAGAACTTGTCAACCCCTGATTTTAGATTTTTTTGAAAAAGTTTGGTCGAGGCGACAGGACTTGAACCTGCGGCATCTTGGTCCCAAACCAAGCACTCTACCAAACTGAGTTACGCCTCGGTTAAACTTTTCATGCTGTTTTATGTCAAACAGCTTTATTATTATATACTTAATCCGGATATTTGTCAATAGATTTTTAAAACTTTGTATATTTTGACTTAATGTAATATAAATTTATATTAAAAATTGCTGAATGTGACAAAAAAAGACGGCTTTAAGCCGTCATAATTATTTATCCTTGGGTTTAAAAATAAGAGCTGCAAGAAGACCGAATAAAAGAGCGGCAGTAATTCCGCCTGCTGCGCTTGACATTCCTCCTGTAAAAATTCCGAGAAAACCCTTTTCATCAACTGATTTTCTAATTCCCTCAGCAAGAAGATGTCCGAATCCGGTTAAAGGTACAGTTGCACCTGCGCCGGCAAATTCCGCAAGACTTTTGTACCATCCGAAGGCTGAAATTACAACGCCGGCTACCACATAGGAAACAAGTATTCTTGCGGGAGTAAGCTTTGTGTAATCAATAAGAACCTGTCCCACTGCGCAGAACAAGCCGCCTATAAGAAATGCCCATAAAAAATCCATTGTTGTCCTCCTTATATTTTGTAGCTGATATGGATAAGATGAGAAATTGACGGTATTGATTCTCCCTGCTGGGAGGCAGTCGGGGACATGAGCGCTCCTGTTGCGGCAAAGATCATTTCCTTAATTTCTCCGGTCTGAACTTTTGGAAGAAAATATCCGCAGAGAACGCTTGCACTGCATCCGCAGCCTGAACCGCCGGCGTGGGTATCCTGTTCTTCGCTGTCGAAAATAATAGCTCCGCAGTCACGGTGCTGTACCGAGATATCTATATTGTCTTTTAGGAGAAGTTCTTTTAAAAGCTGACTTCCTACTGTTCCCAGATCACCTGTTACTATTACATCAAAGTCATCCGGGGTCAGTCCGGTGTCGCTGAGATAATTTTTAATAGTCGAAGCCGCTGCCGGAGCCATTGCCGCTCCCATGTTGTTTGCATCGGTAATACCGAGATCGGTTATGTTGCCGATAGAAACCGCTTTTATATAGGGAGCACCGCCCTGTGGGGACAATATAACTGCTCCGGACGCCGTACAGGTCCATTGTGCGGAGGGAGTTCTCTGTCCTCCGTAGGAAAGGGGAAACCGGAATTGTCTTTCTGCTGTGGAAAAGTGTGAAGAGGTTGCGGCGGCAATATGTTCGCCGAGCCCGCTGTCAGTGAGAAGTGTTGCAAGGAGTAATCCTTCGGCCATAGTAGAGCAGGCTCCGTAAATTCCGAGAAAGGGAATGTTGAGGTCTCTGAGTCCGTAGGTTGTGCCCATGCATTGATTGATAAGATCTCCTGAAAATATGCAGTCAATATCAGCGGATTTTAGTCCTGCTTTTTTGATAGCAAGCTCAACTGTCTGTTTCTGAAGCTCACTTTCAGCCTTTTCCCATGAATCCTGACCGAAATGACTGTCTTTTTCGACTCTGTCAAAGCAGGAACCGATGGGACCTGATCCTTCTTTTTCGCCTGTAATCGAAGCAAAAGCTGATATGGAAGGAGAATTTTCAGTTAGAAATGTATTTCTGCTTATTTTCTTTGCCATTATAAATACCTCCTGTTAATATTTATTTTGGAATTATTATTTACAGAGGAAAAAATATTATGCATTAGTGTGAAAAACAGATAAAAAAATATATAAAAATACAGCAAATGGACGAAATAATGCTTAATTGTCACCTTTAGTTTAAAAATAGGGTGACAATTAGCTGATAATGTGATAAAATATATTAAGATTTAAGGAGGAAGATATATGAATAAAACAAAAACTTTTAAAATGGCAATGGTGGGACTTATGGCGGCGCTGTTCTGTATCGCAGGACCTAACGTCATACCTATTCCTATAAGTCCTGTTCCAATTTCATTTACAAACCTTGCGGTTTTTTTCGCAGCATTCGTACTTAGCTGGAAGCTTTGCGGTTTAAGCTTTATAATTTATATTTTACTGGGTGCAGTAGGGCTTCCTGTTTTTTCGGGATATACCGGAGGGCTTGCCAAGCTTGCCGGTCCTACAGGGGGATATATTATAGGCTTTATATTTACTGCAATGATCTGCGCATTTTTTGTAGAAAAATTTCATTGCAGGATATACATGAATATTTTAGGCATGATTGCGGGAATGATTATTGCATACATATTCGGTACAGCCTGGTTCATGATACAACAAGGGACAAGCCTTGCCTCTGCTCTGACATTGTGCGTTATTCCTTATCTTATTGGGGACGCTCTTAAAATAGCGGCGGCGGCAGCGCTGGGTCCTGTAATAAGAAAATCTCTTGTTAAGGCTTCTCTTATTAAAGCACAAGCATAAAAAAGACTTAAATCAACAAGCAAAACAGTTCTGATAAAGGACTGTTTTTCTTTTTTATTTTGAATATGCTTTGATCCTGCATATACTTTTAATTTATTGACAATAAATTACTGGTGTGGTAAAATAATAAGGTAAAGCCTATAATTATGGATTCAGAGGGAAAAATGAAAAAAACTTTTAGATTTTATTTGTCAGTGCTCGGAGCAAAATTTATAATAAAGCTTATGAGACTGCTTAAGAAAAACGCAACAAATCTTCCGGGAGAAATTGCGCTGATATTTTATCCTGATCTGCTTCGGTATTTCGATATGCCCGAAACAGTAATCGCAGTTACCGGAACAAACGGAAAAACAACCGTTTCAAATATGATAAACAATATCCTGACTGAAAACGGATTTGATTTTATAAATAACAGCTTCGGCGGAAATGTAGACACGGGTATCGCTTCGGTTCTCCTTGAAAACTGCACTCTTAAGGGCGGATTCAAAAAGAATATGGCTCTGTTTGAGGTGGATGAACGAAGTGCGCCGAGGCTTCTGCCGTATATCTCTCCGGATTACCTTGTCTGCACCAATCTTCAAAGGGATTCCATGAAGCGAAATGCTCATACAGAGTTTATTTTTAATGTTCTGAACAAAAATATCCCTGCTAAGACTAAGGTTATCCTAAACGGAGACGATTTAATAAGCAGCCGTCTTGCGCCTGACAACCAGAGAATATATTTCGGAATAAGCAGGCTTGAAGGTGAAGTTACCACAGAAGATAATATTATCTGCGATATAGTGAACTGTCCTGAATGCGGAAACAGGCTTGAATTTGATTTCAGGCATTATAATCATATCGGAAGAGGTCACTGTACTGAATGCGGCTTCGGAACTCCCCCGATAAATTTTGACGTAAAAGAAACTAAAGACTCAATGGTATATATTGACCATGAAGGCAGCAGGGAGGTATACAGGCTTCCAAATAACAGAATAACGGATTTATACAATACCGCCGCCGCTGTTACACTTACAAGAACTCTCGGACTTTCCGAGAAACAGGTTTCCTCTGCCATGGAAAAGCTTGAAATAGTAAAGTCAAGATACGAAAGCTTTGAAGCTGCGGGAAAACAGGTTATAGTATCTCTTGCAAAAGGACAGAATCCTGTTGCCTGTTCGGGCGTTTGTGATTTTATAAGAAAAGAGCCCGGAAATAAGGCTGTTATCATGATTCTTGAAGACTTCTATGACGCAAAAAGAACCTCTGAAAATATAGCATGGATCTATGAAACGGATTTCGAATTTCTCAAGGGTGACGATATAAAGCAAATAATAGTCGGAGGAAAAAGAGCTGACGACTATATGGTAAGATTCCTTATTGCGGGAATCGACAGGTCTAAAATCGTCTGCTGCCAAAATGAAACGGATACTGTAAGCTATCTTAAAACAGAAGGCATTGATAAAATCATGGTAATGTATGATCTTTTCAACGTGATCTCACTGAACAGCATAAAGAAACAGCTTAAGGAACTGCCGGAGGATAATAAAAAATGAGTATAGTAATTGAAGATCTTTTTCCGGAAGTAGGGAATCTTTTCGGAGATACGGGAAATATGCGCTATCTTGTAAAATCCCTGCCTGAAGCTGAATATATAAGAACTCCTCTTAACGGAAGACCTGCTTTTGCCGGCAGAGATGTTAACATGATTTACATGGGACCAATGACTGAAAGCAGTCAGCTTGAAGTTATGAAGCGCCTTTTGCCGTTTAAGGAAAGAATAAATGAAATGATTGATAACGGTACTGTATTTCTTATGACGGGCAATGCATTTGAAATTTTCGGAAATTATATTGACGACTCCGATAACGGAAAAACTGAATGTATGGGACTTCTCGACTTTACAGTCAAAAGAAACATGATGAAGAGAAAAAGCGGTCTTGTGCTGGGTGTTTATGAGGATATAGAAATTACCGGATTCCATGCAAGATTTACAGATGTATTCCCAGGCGAAAACACGCAGAGCTTCATTGAAGTAATAAAAGGCGAGGGAATGAATCCTAAAAGCAGTAAAGAGGGAATTGTTAAAAATAATTTTATAGGTACAAGCATTATCGGACCTTTGCTTGTTCTTAATCCCCTTTTTACCAAGAAGCTGATAAAAAAATTATGCGGTAAAGAAAGGACTTTAGCTTTTGAAGACGACGCCATGAAAGCGTATAAGGCAAGGCTTGAGGATTTTAAGGACAAAAAAGTAGGAATACACTAATAAAATTGTGACAGACGCTTTATATGCGTCTGTTTTTATTTATAAAAATTTTCAAAACCCCTTGAAATATGCAGTGTTAAATGTTATCATAAAAAGAGTTGCAGCAAGAAAAAAAAATAAGGAGATTTTTTATGAATTACGGATATTTTGATCTTGAAAATAAGGAATATGTTATAACTAAGCCTGATACTCCGGCACCTTGGGTAAATTACCTCGGCTCGCCTGAATACGGGGCTATAATCTCAAACAACGCCGCAGGATACAGTTTTGTTAAATCAGGCGCCAACGGACGTATAAGCCGTTTCAGATTTAATTCCACTATGTCACTTCCGGGAAGATATATTTACATAAAGGATAAGGATACTAATGACTATTGGTCAGCTTCATGGCAGCCGGTGGGCAAGCCTCTCGATAAGTATAAAAGCGAATGCCGCCACGGTACAGCATACACTGTAATCAGCTCTGAGTATGAGAAAATTTCTGCTCAAACTGCATATTATGTTCCAAATGGTAAAACTTATGAGGTATGGCGAGCAAAAATTACAAATAATGACAGCAAGGAAAGGAATCTTTCTGTAACCGGCTTTGTAGAATTTACTAATGAGGATAATTATGAACAGGATCAGGTAAATCTTCAGTATTCTCTGTTTATTTCTCAGACAAAGCTTGAAAGCAACAAAATAGTACAGACTATCAGCTCAAACAGCAAAAAAGACCGCCGTGACAGATTCTTTGGTATGACAGGAGCAGAAGTTACAGGCGCCTGCGGTGATCTGAACAAGTTTACAGGAGCTTACAGAACCTATTCCAATCCGGAAGGCATTGAAAAAGGACTTGACGGTTCCATGAACTACAATTCCAATTCGTGCGGAGCGCTTCAGACTGACATTTGCCTTGCTCCCGGTGAAACCATAGAGCTTACCTATGTTCTGGGCCAGGGAACAGGCGCTGAAGCTGACGAGATAATGGAAAACTACAAGGGCTCCGGAAAAGCTGACTCTGAAATTGCAGAGCTTAGATCATATTGGCATGAAACTTTAAACCGCTTTAAGGTGAATACTCCAAGCAGCGAATTTAACAATATGGTAAATGTATGGAATGCATTTCAGTGCTTTATTACATTTATTTGGTCAAGAGCCGCTTCATTTGTCTATTGCGGTCTGAGAAACGGCTACGGCTACCGTGATACCGTACAGGATATTCAGGGTATTATCCATCTTGACCCGGAAATGGCGGCAGATAAGATAAGATTCATGCTTTCCGCTCAGGTAGATAACGGCGGCGGACTGCCTCTTGTTAAGTTTAATCATAATGCAGGTTATGAGAACACTCCTGACGATCCGGAATATGTAAAGGAAACAGGACACCCCTCTTACCGTGCTGACGACGCACTTTGGCTTTTCCCTACAATAGTAAAGTATTTGGGAGAAAGCGGAAATAAGGATTTTCTTGACGAGGTTATCGTCTATGCAAACGGCGGAGAGGATACAGTATATAACCACCTTAAAAAAGCTATTGACTTTTCCATGAATCATATGGGTAAGCATAATATGCCTGCAGGACTTCATGCAGATTGGAACGACTGTCTGAGATTGGGAGCAGAGGGTGAATCTACATTTGTTGCGTTCCAGCTTTATTATGCCATGAACGTAATTAAGGAAATGGCAATTGCAAAGGGCGACAGCGAATATGTAAATTATATAAATAAGGTAAGAGAAAAACTCTCAGTTTCTCTTGCTAATTGCTGGGACAGCGATAGATTTATCCGAGGAATACGTGAAGACGGCATAATAGTCGGAGCAAAAAAAGATCCAGAAGCGTCAATGTGGCTCAATCCTCAGAGCTGGAGCGTTATTTCAGGATTCGCTTCAAATGAGCAGGGAATCAAGGCAATGGAATCCGTTTATAATATTCTCAATACTCCTTATGGAGCAAAGCTTCTTGATCCGCCTTATACAAAGCATTACTTTAACGGGGCTCTTATGCATATATTTAATTCTGATACCAAGGAAAACGGCGGAATCTTCTCCCAGTCACAGGGATGGCTGATCCTTGCCGAGTCTCTTTTGGGCCACGGAGGCAAAGCGTTTGAATACTTTATGGAAAGCTCTCCTGCTGCGATGAATGACAAGGCTGAGATTCGTGTTATCGAACCGTATGCTCACGGTCAGTTTACCGAAAGCTCTGCTTCTCCTTTTGAGGGACGTTCCCACGTTCACTGGCTGACAGGTACAGCTTCTACTGTTATGGTCAGCTGCGTTGAGGGTATCTGCGGAATGAGACCTGATACAGACGGACTCGCAGTTTCTCCGTCAATTCCTGCGGAATGGGACGGCTTTACAATTGAAAAACAATTCAGAGGCAAAAAGCTTTCAATTGAAATAAAAAATCCTGATCATGTTGAAAGCGGCGTTGCCGAAATAATTCTAAACGGTGAAAGGCTCGAAGATAATTATATTCCTGCCGTTAAGCTGGCAGAAAATAATATTATCTCTGTAAGAATGGGATAAAAAAATGACCGGAGAGCCGTTTTTTATGACTCTCCGGTTTTGTTGTCTGAAAGGAAAGGATGAAAATGCTTAAAGAAAGATTAAAGAAGATAACCATTCCTTCATATACTAAAGGGGAAGAAATTTTTAATATGGTTTCTCACATTGCAGGAGGAGCAGTCGGAATTACTGCCACTACGCTTTGTGTTATTGCCGCTGCTCTGAATCATAATATATTCGGAATTATCAGCGGAGCTGTTTTTGGAGCCATGATGATAGTACTTTACTGTATGTCAAGTATCTATCACGGTCTGAAGCCGGAGCTTATGTCAAAAAGAGTTTTCAGAATACTCGACCACTGCGCTATATATCTTCTCATAGCGGGTACTTATACCCCTATTGCGTTATGTACTCTCAGAAAAGAAAGCGCTGCTTTGGGCTGGTCTTATTTTGGAATCATCTGGACTCTTGCGGCAGTCGGAGTTCTTCTCAATGCAGTGGATTTAAAGAAATTCCGTGTTCTGTCAATGATTCTCTATCTGGGAATGGGCTGGTGCATTATCTGGGCATTTCCAGGCGTTTACAGAGCAGTGGGAACAGGCGGTACCGCCCTGCTGCTAATCGGCGGACTCTGCTATACCCTTGGCGCAGTATTATACGGGCTTGGAAAAAAACACGCCTATATCCACTCCGTCTTCCACCTTTTTATAGTTTTCGGAAGCATACTTCATTTTTTGTTTATTCTTTTCTATGTAATGTGAAAATTTTTATTTTTAGTTATAAGTAAAGCTATTTACCAAAATAACTTTAAAAAACGCATAATTTCATGAAAAACAGGTGTTAAAACTTTGTCATTTAATGTAGAAAAGTTGACTTTTAACAAAGCCTGTGATATAATCAAAAATATAATTTGACCTCTATGTCCAGTCGCCAAAATATCAGTTTATTAATGACTATTTCTAATATTTAAGGAGGCAGTTCATGGCCGAAGCATTACAAAAAAAATATAAAATTCTGATAGTAGATGACTCTGAAATTAACAGAATGATTTTATCAGAAATTCTAAAAAATGATTATGATATAATTGAAGCTGACAGCGGTGAAAAAGCGCTGGAGCTTTTGCAGAATGAAGAGTATGAATTTTCATTGGTGCTTTTAGATATTGTTATGTCCGGAATCGACGGCTTTGAAGTTCTTTCATATATGAACAAGTATAAGCTTATTGAGGATACTCCGGTTATTATGATTTCTGCCGAAAATTCATCCGACTTCATTACCAAGGCATACGATCTGGGAGTGTCTGACTATGTTAGCCGTCCTTTTGACGAAACCGTTGTACAGCGCCGTGTAAAAAATACAATTGTCCTGTATGCGAAACAAAAAAGACTGGCTGACATCGTCGCAGAACAGGTTTTTGAAAAGGAAAAGAACAACAATATCATGATTTCAATACTCAGTCATATTGTTGAATTTCGCAACGGCGAAAGCGGACTTCATGTGCTTCATATCAGTACCATTACTGAATTGCTGCTAAGACAGCTTTTGAAAAAATCAAATAAGTATAATCTTTCAATGTCGGATATACGCCTTATAACAACTGCGTCTTCTCTGCACGATATAGGAAAAATCGCTATACCCGATGAGATTCTCAATAAACCAGGACGATTTACTGACGAGGAATTTAAAATTATGAAAACCCACTCCGAAATCGGCTCGTCAATGCTTAAGAATCTCCCTGTTTATCAGAATGAACCCCTGCTTAAGGTTTCATATGAAATATGCAGATGGCATCATGAGAGATATAACGGAAGAGGTTATCCGGACGGTCTTGCAGGCGATGAAATTCCTTTGTCTGCTCAGATAGTTTCAATCGCCGACGTTTACGACGCTCTTGTCAGCGAAAGATGCTATAAAGCGGCTTATACCCATAAGGAAGCTATAAATATGATTCTGGAGGGTCAGTGCGGTGATTTTAATCCGGATCTTCTTGATTGTCTTGTAAATATCAGCGATGACCTTGAAAGGGAAATTCTCGGGGATTATTCTCCAATGGTGAATGAAAACAGGGAAATTAAGAGTATTACTGAAGAAATCATAAGCAACGACGACCTGTCCCTGTCCGCAAATATGCTCCAGAAAATTGAGTTTGAACGTGCAAGATCAAATTTCTTTGAAACAGAATTGTCAGATATTACTTTTACTTATCACATTAATCCGGCTGTTCTGACCTTATCAGACAAGAGTGCAGAACTGCTGGGTCTGGATAAAATTATAACAGAACCTAAAAATATTCCGGAAGTTATTGACCTGATAGATGAAACCTTTGAACATATTGCAGCAAGTATATACAGATCTGCTCCTGATGATCCGCAGTTTACAATTAGCGGATATATTAAAATCAACGGAACTATGGTTCCTTGTGAATATATATGCCGGACAGTATGGTTAAATACTCAGCCGCCGCAGTTAAATGGAGTAGTAGGCAGGATACACTTAAATTCTGAATATAAAATTTAAAATCGAATTTGTAATTTAATAAGGAGATATACAGCTATGAACCATACTGAACTAAAAAATGCCGGTATAGATGTAGACAGCGCTCTTAAAAGAGTAATGGGAAACGAAAATCTGCTGAAAAGACTGCTCGGTAAATTTCTCAGCGACCCAAGCTGGAATAAGCTTGTAGAATCTGTTGAACAGGACTGCAAGGAAGACGCTCTTGCGGCTTCTCATACGCTTAAAGGCGTGTGCGGCAATCTCTCAATGGATAAATTATTTGACCTGTTTTCAGAACAGGTTCACCTCATGCGTGAGGAAAACTGGGAAAAGGCTTACAGCATGATGCCTGAAATCAAAATTCAATATGACAGCGTTGTTGAAGGCATAAAAAACTGCTGCGTGTAAGCTTATACAAATCTGCGTCTGCCCTGCAGTGCAGAGTAATATCTGCACTGGTAATACGGCAGAAATATTGCGTATTATGTAATCAATTGCCCAGTAACCTTTAATTTATGAGCTTGTATTAGGAGTGGTTTAAAGTGAAAAATAAACAGTGGATTATGTCTGTTTTTCTTGCGATTTTATCGCTGATTATATTGTTTGCAGGCGGAAATTATTACATATCAAATATGCGGCAGTCTTTATGGTCACAATCTGTTTCGGAGGTTTTGGAAGTAACCAATCAGGGATGTCATTCGTTTGAGGTCTTTGTAGATAAGGATCTTAAAGTAATGAATACCTTTATCGAAAATATCGAGCAGTTTGATTCTCTTGATGACGAGCATATTATGAGAAAGCTGAGTATGTTTGAAGATTCAAACGCTAACTATGTGGTTATGGACTTAGATCACGGCGTTTCATATTCCAACCGTACTCTTGGCAGAGTTGAGATTACTCAAGAGCATCTTAATGAATACAGAAATCTTGATGACTTCGGCATCCTTGAACCCTATATAAGTGAATACACTCAGCTTAGAACCATTGGTTATTACAAGCGGTTTAAGTTTGCAGACGGTACCGACGGCATCGTTCGTTTGGGACAATCCCTGCAGGAAATAGAAAAGGAATTTTCGCTTTCATTTTATGATGAAAAAGGTTTTTCGTATATAGTCAATAAGGACGGAGATATTTTGGTGCGTCCTGACCAGAACACCTCTGACCTTAATGTTACTAACTTTTTTGATATTATCAGTACTGATACAAATGAGCAGGAGGATATAAAACAATTTCATGAATCCCTCAATAATGACGATGAGGGCGCTATGCGTTTCAATTTCAATGATGAAACTTATGTTTTCGCTTTCGTGCCTATTAATAATATAGACGGCTGGTATGTTGTTTCAATTATTCCTGATTCAGCAATTATCAAGCAGACAAATAAGATTTTGAATGATTCTCAGTATTTTATATTTATTATTTGCGCCGGAATGATCATACTGATGGTATTCATGTGGATAATGCACCAGTACAGAAAAAGCGTCAGGGAAAAGGAATCAATGATTGAACACCAGAAACAGCTTTTTGATATTCTGGTAAATAACACTAATGACGTATTTATCATGTGTGAAAGCAGTGATTTTTCCATGAAGTATGTCAGCCCTAATGTTGAACGTATTCTCGGAATTAAGCTTGAAGAAGCTGAAAAAAATATTTCAGTGCTGGGCAGGGCTTCATATTCGGACGGTATTACAATAGAATATGATGACTTGAGATTTATGGATTCGGGAAGCAGCAAGGAATATAAGACTGAACGTATTCATAGAAAAACAGGCGAACACAGATGGTATCTTGAAACTATCTACCGCACTACTGTTGATGAATCGGATCGTTTTGTTGTTACAATTTCAGACAGAACTTCTGAAAAGCAGACAGAATATATTCTTGAAGAATCCCTGAGAATTGCCAAAGAGGCTAATGAGGCTAAGAGCACATTCCTCAGCAATATGAGCCATGATATAAGAACACCTATGAATGCTATTACCGGTATTGCTGAGCTGCTAAACCGCAATACTGAAAATCCGGAAAAGATAAAGGAATATGCTTCTAAAATCACTGCTTCAAGCCGTCACTTGCTGGGACTTATCAACGATGTCCTTGATATGAGCAAGATAGAAAGCGGAAATATTACCCTTAACATATCAGAAATAAGCCTTGCTGAGATCACTGAGGAAATAGATGTTATTATACGCCCGCAGGCTAAAGCAAAGCAGCAGGATTTTGAAATTTTTGTACATGATATTTCAAACGAACATCTTCTCGGAGACATGGTAAGAATAAATCAGATACTGATAAATATACTGTCAAATGCAATAAAGTATACGCCTGCGGGAGGAAGAATTGAGCTGATAATAAATCAGCTTCCGCATAACTCAAATAATTATGTTAACCTGCAGTTTGTTATTAAAGATAACGGAATCGGAATGTCTGATGACTTCCAGAAAAATATTTTCCAGCCATTCAGCCGTGAAATCAGCAGTGTAACAAATAAGGTACAAGGAACTGGTCTCGGAATGGCGATTACCAAGAATTTGGTTGACCTTATGGGCGGTACTATAGGGGTTGAAAGCAAACTTGGTGAAGGCAGCGTCGTTACTGTAAACCTTAATATGAGGATTCAGCAGCAGGAAGAGGAGCATCAATTCTGGGAAAAATACGGAATTAGAAATGTTCTGATCGTAGACGATGATGTTGAAATTTGTACAAATATTTTAAGTGCAATGTCCGGTACGGGAGTAGCTATACAGTTTGCACTCAACGGCTGTACCGCTATTCAGATGGTCGAGTATGAGCATAAGAATAATCGTGATTTTGATCTGATTCTGATTGACTGGAAGATGCCTGATCTGGACGGTATTGAAACAGCTAACCGAATCCGTAAAATCATATCAAACAAGGTTCCGATTATGATTCTGACGGCATATGACTGGCAGGAAATTGAAAAAGAAGGCTTTGAAGCCGGCGTTAGCGGATTCATGCAAAAGCCATTCTTTATAAGCAATTTCAAGCAGACCATAAAAAAATTAAAGTCTGAGGAAAAAAAGACGGAAGAAAAGGTTGAACAGCAGGGCAGCATATTTAACGGCAAGCGTTTTCTTGCCGCTGAGGATAACGAACTGAACTCCGAAATTCTAATAGAATTACTGGGTATGTTCGGCGCTGAATGTGATGTGGCAGAGAACGGACAAAAGGCAGTGGAAGAATTTGAAAAATCTGAGCCGGGCTATTATGATATGATTTTAATGGACGTTCAGATGCCTGTTATGAACGGATACGAGGCGACTAAAGCGATACGCCTTAGCAGTCATCCAAAGGCGAAGACGATTCCGATCATTGCTATGACAGCGAATGCCTTTGCAGACGATATAAACGACGCAAAGAATGCAGGAATGAACGAACACGTATCAAAGCCGATTGATATGAACCGTCTTGAATCGGTAATAAAGGATATACTATCGAAGGGATAAAAAAGGAGCTGACGTTTACACGTCAGCTTTTTTATTTAAAAGTTTCGCTCAAGCCTTTTTAAAGGCTTGCGGTATCCAAAGGCAGAGCCTTGGTCGACGTCCGCAGACGGCGAAAAACTTTGCTTCAAAAGTGCTTTTCAAGGGGTGAATTCCAAAACAGTCCGGTGGACTGATTTGGAAGAGGGGACGCTTTGCAAGTGAAAGCGTCCCCTTATAAACTAAATGATTTTTCTATTTCTTTTTGTGGTAGCTTCTGAAATCAAAGTGAACTATCTCGGTTATGAAGCTAAGCATTTCAGACGATGATCTTATAAGCTCCATAATCGTGTCAGCGTCAATTTCAAATGGTATGTCTGCCGGGTATCTTGTTTCAATATAGTAATGATTTAATAAAGCACTCTTTTCAATCCATACAGAAAAATGCTCGTCGGTCTGAGCTGCCTGCTTGCATAACCATGTCAGATTGTGTCCATCATAAAGATGGTGCTTTTTGTAAAGCAGGTATCCCTTAAGAGCCTTTTCAATGCACTGCTGACAGTGAAACGCCGCCGCATTATAACACCGTTCATCACTGAGCAGGGTTTTTGCACAAACAAGATCAAGATTTGAATAATAAAGCCAGTCAAAGTATCGGCGGCTGTCGTTTTCACGATATCCTCTACCCATAAAGCACCGCCCCCGAATTGTATATTTTCCAGGCAAACGTACCTTCATCATCCTTGAGTTCATCAAATTCTTTTCTTGTATAGAGCACTATATCATACGGCATATCGCTGTCCACTTCCATATAAAGACGGCATTCAAGTTCTGAGATACTTTCTACCTCATCCTTGACTATCAGCGACAGCTTAAAGCTCGTAAGTGTTCCGTTTGTAGATATTTTATTGCTGATAAGATAAATCGTTTCTATATCACTGCATTTTTCTATAAGCTTTGACACAACGCCTTGAATTTCAGGATTATTTGTCATATTAACACCCTTTCTTAAAGTATGTATATGCCGTTTTCACAGGTAAACACATAGAGTATCTGGTCTGCATTGGTAAATTCTGCGGAAGTTTCATCTCCCTTTTTTATTGCCGTAAGAGTACACTTGATGTATTTCTGATCCTTTACGGTTTCGCTGAAAAGCTTATCTTCTCCGGCGTCCTCGTAAATACCGTCCAGCATTTCGCTGATGTCGGAAAGACTGTGGTCATCGTCCTTGCTTCCGCAATCGGTAATTTCAAGCTGGGTATATTCAAAGTCGCCTCCGATTCCTTCCATTTCATCGTTGTAAAATGTCGAGAGATAATCTTGTGTATAGCCCTCTTTCTGCTTATTTAAAAAGTCAAGATACGGCGCAGGCTGAGTTGAAGCAAAAAGCTCATAGTCCTGAGTCTGAACAGAGTAGAAATATTTTGCAACAGCGTCAGCTTCCTCATCAGTTATGAATCTTCCGTCGTAGATTCTGTAAATATCCTTTGCATTTACTTCCTTGTATGCCTGACCATAGTAAATTTCTTCTGAAGATTCCTCCTTGGAACTGCACCCAGTTACTGATATAAGCGCTGTTAAGGTGCATAAAAAAACAGCGGCAGTCTTTTTTAGTATCATATAATTTTACCCCTTTGGTTTATAATATCTATATCTAACATATCACATAAAACCGTCAATGTCAATGAAAAAAAGTAATTATAAAAAAATATTGAAAAATTTACCGTAATATAGTATAATTTATCTAAGGAATTATTATTGCTATTTTGTTTAAAATAATTAGGAGGAACAATGCCTCGTTTTTTTCTTGAATCAATAAATAAAGAATGCCCGTGCATTACGGGAGATGACGCACGACATATCGGACGTTCGCTCAGAATGAAAACCGGTGAATGCATAACAGTTTGTGCAGGAAGCACTGACTATGAATGCAGGATAAAATCTTTTACAGAGGACGCTGTATTTCTTGAAATTCTTAGCTCACATGTCTGCGGCTCCGAACCGAATATAAAAGTTACGCTTTATCAGGCGGTGCCGAAGCTGGACAAGCTTGAGCATATCGTTCAAAAATCAGTGGAATTGGGAGTAACAGAGATAGTACCTGTTCTTACAAGAAGATGTATTTCAAGACCTGCCGAAAAGGATTTCAAAAAGAAGCTTGACAGACTGAATAAAATTGCCCTTGAAGCCGCAAAACAATCAGGAAGGGGTATAATCCCTAAGGTTTCAATGCTGACAAGCTTTAACGGAGCAGTTGAACGAATGAAAAATGACGACTGTCCGCTTATGCTTTACGAGGAGGGCGGAATAAGATTCAGTGAGGTTGATACTGCTGAAAAAAAGTCTTATTCAATTCTCGTGGGCAGTGAGGGCGGTTTTGATCCGGAGGAAGCGCTGCTTGCAGAAAATTCCGGAGTGCAGTCCGTTTGGCTTGGGAACAGGATATTGAGATGTGAAACAGCGCCGGTTACAGCGCTGTCAATATTGATGTATATAACAAAAAATATGTAAATTATTGAAATCTGTCAGTATATGTGGTATAATGAACTAAAATGAATTGATTTTCAGAAAAGTGCATAATCAGGACCGCAGACCTGTTATAAAAACTTATTTCTGCGGAGAAATGAGGAATAAAATGAAAAAATTATTTATTGTCGGCGCTGTTGCCGCTGCTGCCGTTGCCGCTGCTGCAATTATCACAAAGAAAAAGAAATCATGTATGTGTGAAGATGACGATTTTATCTGCGGAGATTGCTGCTGTGACGACGATTATGCCTGCGGATGTGAAGATGAGGTAAATGAAATTCCTGCTGAAAAGGCTGAATGCGACGCAGCGTCATGCTCATGCGGCTGTGCTGAGGAAGAAATTCTCGATAAGGTGGAAGATCAGGTCGAATCAGATGAAGTTTGATTTGTATCTAAATAAGTAAAATTTAAGCTTTAAGATAAAATAACGGCAAACCTTAGGTTGCCGTTATTTTTGTATACTAAAGAAAAAAAAGGACGGTTTTCCCGTCCTTAATTAACGATTATCATTTCCGGTAAGAATATCTCCGGCGTCATCAATTATTCTTTCGCCGTCTGAAATAAGATCGTCAGCTGCGCTTTCAACGTCAGTAACCATCTGTTCTCCGGCATTTGTGCTGCTGCCGTTATCTGTCGCAGTATTATTGTTGTTGTTATTTACTGTGTTGTCAGTGTTATCTGTATAATTCTCTGTGCTGGAATTCATTGAAGCATCTGTTGCACTGATGTTAGAGTCAGCAGCGCTTGAATCCCTGTTGCTTGCGTTTGAAGAATTATCATTTTTGTCTCCGCAGGCTGTAAGACCTGTACAAATTAAGGAAAGACAGAATGCGGCGGAAAGTAATTTTTTCATAAAGTTCAATCCTTTCGGTTTTTTATTGCAGAAAAACTGCTGCAATACGATATTTATTTTTACCCTGTGATACTGATTTATCCATAAATTTATGGTCAATTATCATTTTCAGCAAAATTTCATATAATAAAACATAAATTTCACTCTTGAAAGTTTTTCAACAATTCAACAAGTGGAAAACAAGCCTTTTACAGTACTTAGGAGGGTTTTGTTACAAATATATCCACTTAATTCAACAGTGCTTTCAACAGAGTGTTGAAAGAGAAGTTGAAAGTTTTTTTAAGCTTCAGCGCCCTTTTAACGCATGAATTTAGTTTTCTGTTTCAAGTATTAAATTTTCGGACAAGAGTTCTTATTTCTAAACCTTCGCCGTATAATGAAGTGAGCTGAAAAAACCTGTCCGTATATTTTCCTTGAATTAATACCGGTTTATGGCTTAATAATTTGTTTTTTGTCAAAAAAATTTTTTTTGAGTTTAAATCACTTGAATATTATTGGTACTTATGGTATAATAAACGTGATTATTGTGTGGAAAATACTGCACTAATAAATTATTTGCAAAAAGGAGTAAAAATATGAAATTTGGCTTTTTTGATGACGCTAACAAGGAATATGTCATTACTTCCCCAAAGACACCTTATCCTTGGATAAACTACCTCGGAACTCAGGAGTTCTTTTCCCTGATTTCCAACACAGCAGGCGGCTATCACTTCTATAAGGACGCAAGACTCAGAAGAATTACTCGTTACCGTTATAACAACGTTCCTGTTGATATGGGCGGACGTTACTTCTACATAAATGACGGCGGAACAATCTGGTCACCGGGCTGGTCTCCTGTAAAAACAGATCTTGACAGCTATGAATGCCGTCACGGTATGGGCTATACTGTTATCAAGGGCGCTAAGAATGATGTTTCAGCAGAAGTTACATTCTTTGTTCCTCAGGATTACAACGGCGAAATTCAGAAAATGGTACTTAAAAACGAAGGCTCTGAAAAGAAAACTATCAAGCTTTTCTCTTTCGTTGAATGGTGCCTCTGGAACGCTCAGGATGACTCTACAAACTTCCAGAGAAATTTCAATACAGGCGAGGTAGAAGTTGAAGGCTCTACTATCTTCCACAAGACAGAATACAAGGAAAGAAGAAATCATTTTGCTTTCTATACAGTAAATTCTGAGATAAACGGATTTGATACAGACAGAGAAAGCTTCCTTGGACTTTACAACGGATTTGAAAATCCTCAGACAGTAGCGGACGGCAAGGCTTCCGATTCGGTAGCGGACGGCTGGTCACCTGTAGCTTCACATTACATGGAGATCACTCTTGAACCGGGCGAAGCTAAGGATCTTATTTTTGTTCTCGGTTATGTTGAAAATCCGGTTGAGGAAAAATTCAACAGCGACGGCTCTATGAATAAGTCAAGAGCATATGCAATGATCGAAAAGTATAACACAACTGAAAAGGTTGACGCTGCTCTTGCAGAACTTAAGGCTATGTGGGACGCTCTTCTTTCTAAGTATACAGTTGAAACCTGCGATGATAAGATGAACAGAATGGTTAACATCTGGAATCAGTATCAGTGTATGGTTACATTTAATATGTCACGTTCTGCTTCATACTTTGAAAGCGGTATCGGCCGAGGTATGGGCTTCCGTGACTCCAACCAGGATCTGCTCGGCTTCGTTCACCAGATTCCTGAAAGAGCAAGAGAACGTCTTATCGACCTGGCTTCTACTCAGTTTGAGGACGGCGGATGCTATCACCAGTACCAGCCTCTTACAAAGAAGGGCAACGATGAAATCGGCGGCGACTTCTCTGATGATCCGCTGTGGATGATTCTGTCTGTTGCAGCTTATATTAAGGAAACAGGCGACTATGCAATTCTCGATGAAATGGTTCCTTACGATAATGACCCTGCAAAGGCTAAGACTATGATGCACCACTTAAAGCAGTCTTTCTATCACGTTGCTGAAAACGTAGGTCCTCATGGACTTCCGCTTGCTATGCGTGCTGACTGGAACGACTGTATCAACCTGAGCTGCTTCTCCTCAGAGCCTGGTGAATCCTTCCAGACATCTACTTCTCCTAAGTACGGCGAGGACAAGTACAGCAAGATTGCTGAATCTGTAATGGTTGCCGCACTGTTTACATATGCCGGTCCTAACTATGTTGATCTTTGCAGACATCTGGGCGATGACGCTGAAGCTGATAAGGCTCAGGCTGAAATCGACAAGATGAAGAACAATATTATGGAATACGGCTTTGACGGTGAATGGTTCCTCAGAGCATATGACGATTTCGGAAAGAAAATGGGCTCTAAGGAATGCGAAGAAGGCAAGATATTCATTGAACCTCAGGGCTTTGCAGTTATGGGCGGCGTAGGCAAGGAAACAGGCGCTGATCTTAAGGCTCTTGAAAGCATTGACAAGTATCTTAACTCCGAACACGGTCTTGTTCTTAATAATCCTGCATTCACTAAGTATTATATCGAATACGGCGAAATTTCTACATATCCTGCAGGATATAAGGAAAATGCCGGAATATTCTGCCACAACAATGCATGGATAATCTGCGCTGAAGCTTTTGTAGGTCACGGCGACAAGGCATTTGAATACTATTCAAAGATTGCTCCTGCATACCGTGAAGAAAAGTATTCCGATCTTCACAGAACAGAACCTTATGTATACGCTCAGATGATCGCCGGCAAGGACGCTAAGCGTCACGGTGAAGCTAAAAACAGCTGGCTCACCGGTACTGCTGCATGGAATTTTGTTGCGGTTTCACAGTATATCCTTGGTATTATCCCTGACTGGAACGGTCTTAAGGTTGATCCAAGCATTCCATCTGCATGGGACGGCTTCAAGGCAGTAAGACAGTTCAGAGGCGCATCTTATGCAATTACATTCAAGAATCCTGACCACGTAAGCAAGGGAATCAAGTCTGTAACAGTTGACGGAAATGCTGTTGAAGGCAATGTTCTTCCAGTATTCGGCGACGGCAAGACTCACGAAGTTGAAGTAATTATGGGTTAATCCTTTATATAATAAAACAGCCTGAGAGCAAATTCTCAGGCTGTTTTTATTTTTAAAAACTAAAGTGTGTCATGTTTACTTTATTGTGCATAAACTGTTAATGGAAAAATAAATAAATACTTAAATGCACATACGGAGTTTAAAGAATGAACAGAACAATGACTCTTGATACACTTGACGAAGGAACTTCAGGACGTGTAGCAGGACTAATGATAAATGGACCTATGCGCCGTCGTCTTCAGGATATAGGTCTGATTGACGGTACAGAGGTCGTATGCTTAAGAAAAAGCCCGTCAGGAGATCCGGTGGCTTATCTTATTAGAGGAGCTGTTATTGCCCTGAGAAGCGAAGATTCGTCAAAGATATTAATTGAAAACAGAGCCGCCGCTTTTTAAAGCGGCGGTTCTGAATTTATAGAATTTTATTTTCTTGACAAGGCTCTTCTTATTGTGGTTTTAATGGCGCTGAAATTTATCAGTGTGACAAAAGCCGTCAAAAGAAACAGTGCGGCAAAATATAAATTAGGCTGTTTTATTGAAATCATGCACATTGCAAAGATTATTATTACGTTGACAAGGGTTTTTGAATGATTCACTCTGAAATAAATATAACGCCTTGTATCTGCAATTCTGATAATATAGCATACTGCGTAGCTTATAAAGGTTGCTATTACAGCCCCTTGGATTCCGTAAAGCTTGATGAGGGCTATATTAAATATAAAGTTAAGAGCCGTAGCGATAAAGCTGGTCCAGAAAGAATTTTTAGTATGCTGAGAAGTTGTATAAACACTGCTGAGAAACTGGTTAAGGCACATAAACAAAACGCCCATAATGAGTCCGGGAGTGTAGTTGAAAGCCTGTCTGTATTCCGGATGTACGCTCAGATTCAGCAGAACGGCTGAAATCGGCTGCATAAGAAAAATAAGAAAAGCAGACGCAATAAACATTATTGACTGATAAGCGTCGTAAACATTTTCATAAAATTTATTAATTCCCTTTTTTCCGTTTTCCATAATAGCGGACATATTCCATGCCTGGAAAAAAACCGCTGTAACAAGGGATACAAGATTCGGAACCTTTGAAGCGGCAGTATAAATTCCGGCGGCTGTATCGCCTGTGAGACCTTTTGGTCCGTCCATATATTTTACAAAAATTCTGTCGGAAAATCCGGTAATAGTCCACATTATGGTTGTAGGGATAAGAGGAAGAGAAAAGCGGATCATGATGTTCATTATTTCTCTGTCTGCATAACGCAGTCTGAAATAATTTCCAAGACCGCCCACAACCCAAAGCAGTACGCCGGAAATGAAATCAGAAATAATAACTGCAATAAGGAAGCCTTTTATTCCCATTTTAAACCCTGAGATAAAGACCATGTTGAAAACAAAGAATGTAAGGGTTGTGAAGATACCGTCGGCTGCAAAGAGCTTAACGAATCCTCTTGCCCTTACAAAGTTAGAACAGGTCTGCCGGAAAATTGAAGTGCAGGTATAGATAATAAGATAAGGGGTGTAGCCTTTCATAAACGGAATTACGGAAAGCAAAGGAGAAATCAGCAAAAGCATAAGAACTCCGATAATTTCAATACAGCAGGCGGTTGAAAAAACCTTGTGATTGTCATAGTCATTATCGAGTCCGTACCGAATAATAGCGTCCGTAATGGAAAATGAAAATATCGGTATAAGAAAAGTTGCGGTAATTTCTATAAGCTCCTTAGTACCGTACATATCTGCGGGCATGTATGTGGTGTAGAGCCTTGTCAGAAACAGCATTAAAATCTTTGAACCGAAGGTGCCGATTGCAAATATTATGGTATTAAAGGCAAGATTTTTGTATTTGTTCATATTTTTACTCCATAATCTGTGAAGATATGTTCCTTTTTATTATATCAGAAAAAAGTTAAAAATGGAATAGTAAATATAAAATAATTTATTTTTCATAAAAAAAGTGTATCCGTAAAGGATACACTTTTACACATATATTATTAATCTGATTTTTGCAATTTAAAAATTAACCTGCTGCATTAAGCTTCTTAGCAAGCTGAGATTTCTTTCTTGCTGCACAGTTTTTGTGCATAAGACCCTTAGCTGCTGCCTGATCAACCTTCTTGATAGCAACCTTGATTGCTTCTTCCTTGTTTGCTGCATTGTTAGCGCAAGCTGCGTCAGCATTCTTAAGAACAGTTTTAAGATTTGTTTTTCTTGACTTGTTGGCAGCTGCCTTAGTCTTGTTAACCTTAACTCTCTTCATTGCGGATTTGATATTTGGCATATTTTTGCACCTCCCTGAATTTTGTATACCGGATTTATTATCTGCTGGGTTTTAATAATAATCCGACTGAAGCGGCATAAAATAAAAACAACACCGGCTGTAAACGAGCCGTGACACGACCGTTGTTTTTAAAGAACAGATGTAATGATCATCTGTCAGGTGCAGTAATGCACCAACGCTAAGTATCATTTTACCATTTTGGGCTTTAAAATGCAATAGGCAAATTAAAAATAATATTAGAAAAATTTGCGTTGATTTAAAGCATAATGCACAAGTTTTAACAATATTAAGGAAGGATGTTGAAAAAATGAATATCAGAACTGACCTTGCAGTGGAGAGTATAGACGCTTCAATGCTCAGTGAGGGGATCACGAGAGTGCGCCGTGGAAAAGCATTTGAAATAACTGAAATTGTTATAGACAGCGACGAGCACGGCAAACCGGTAGGAAAGAAAAAAGGCAGATATATAACCCTGGAGGGCGCTTCATTCGGCAGATTCAGTGAAAATTTCAAAGAAATGGCAGAAGAATTTGCCGCAGAGCTGTCGCCGATGATTCCGGAAGGTCATATTCTTGTGACAGGAATCGGGAATAACGATATAACTCCCGACGCTCTCGGACCGAGAACCGTATCAAAGGTTCTGGCAACACGGCATCTTCGTGAAGAACTGGGAGAAGAAGACGAGTTTTTGTCAGGACTTCGTCCGGTAAGCGTTACCGCAAGCGGCGTACTGGGACAAACCGGAATCGAAACAGCGGAAATAGTTGGCGGACTGCTGGAGAAAACCAAGCCCTCTGCTGTAATTGCCATTGACGCTCTTGCTTGTTCGGGGATAAGCCGTCTTGGAACTACTGTACAGCTTTCCGATTCGGGAATCTCTCCGGGAAGCGGAGTTCAGAATAAAAGACGGGAGCTTTCTGAAACTACTCTGGGCGTTCCGGTAATAGCGGTGGGCGTACCTACAGTTGTTGATATGCACACTATTGTTAAAGAAATTACGGGCAGGCGTATCGCTAAGGACGTTCCGAATATGATGGTTACTCCCCGTGATGTGGACAGGCTTATTGAACGCTCGTCAGCATTTATCGCTATGGGGATAAACCTTGCACTTCAGCCGGGAATGAAATTTGAAGATGTGGAATCAGTTATGTTTTAAAAAATAAAAAAAAGTCTCCTGTAATAAAAATTACAGGAGATAAAACAAAGAGAGTGACATAATTTAGAGGAGATGAAATCTAAAAAACAATTGCTATTGTTTTTTATTTGTCAGTATTTCTGCTGACAATAGTATTATGGCTTTTTTATGTGACAATTGTATGATATTCAGGTGAATATATCTTTAAAACTGAAATTTCAGCGATATTTTTCAATAAATTCCCTTTTTATACAAGAATAAAAAGTATTAACACCGGGAATAACACTATCATGAACATTAAAAATGATGTTCAGCAGAAATGAGGTGTAAAGAATGTGGGATAAGATTGCACTTACTCTTCTTATAATAGGCGGTATCAACTGGGGTCTTGTAGGAATTTTCAATTTTGACCTTGTTGCATGGCTCTTCGGAGGTACTGACAGTATTATCAGCAGAGCAATTTATATAATTGTTGCAATTTCTGCAATATGGTGTATTTCACTGCTTTTCAGAAGCGATCAAAGGCTGATAGAAGCAGCGGACTCATAAACTTTGGAAAATACAGTACGAAAATGCCGCGGTGCTGTATAAATTCCTTTATATAGTGCCGTTCCGGATGGGGCGGCATTATTTTTTGCGTTTTAACTGTTTTTTATCCCTTATTCCATAATAAAGATTAATTCGATATATTGCAATGAAATAATTGACAACCATGTTTTTTTCGTGATATAATAAAGTGTTAATAATTGAAAGTAAGGAGTAAAAACTCTTATGAACAACACAAAAAGTTACGAAAGTCCTTTCTGTACAAGATATGCCAGTGAGGAAATGCAGTATATTTTTTCCGCTGACAAGAAGTTCAGAACATGGAGACGCCTGTGGGTCGCTCTTGCAAGAGCAGAAATGAAGCTGGGACTTCCTGTTACAGAAGAACAGGTTAAACAGCTTGAAGCTAATATCGATAATATTGACTACGAAACTGCTGCCGCAAGAGAAAAGGAAGTCCGTCACGACGTTATGGCTCATGTCTATACATACGGCAAGGCTTGTCCTGACGCTAAGGGAATTATCCATCTGGGAGCAACCTCATGCTATGTAGGGGATAATACCGACGTTATAATTATGCGTGACGCTCTTAAGGTCATCAGAAGAAAGCTTATAAATGTTATTGCTCAGCTTTCTGATTTTGCAGTGAAGTATAAGGATATGCCTGCGCTTGCTTATACACATCTTCAGCCGGCACAGCTTACAACAGTGGGCAAGAGAGCTACCCTATGGACAAATGAACTGCTTTATGACCTGACTGAAATTGAAAGAAGAATCTCCGACATGAAGCTTCTCGGTTCTAAGGGAACTACCGGTACTCAGGCGTCATTCATGGAGCTTTTTGAGGGTGATACCGATAAAATTAAGGAACTGGAAAAAATGATTTCCGAAGAAATGGGCTTTGACGGCGTTGTTCCTGTTTCCGGACAGACCTATTCAAGAAAAATCGACAGCTTTGTGGTAAATTCTCTTGCGGGAATTGCACAGTCATGCAGTAAATTCTCCAACGATATGAGAATCCTCCAGTCATTTAAGGAAATGGAAGAGCCTTTTGAAAAGAGCCAGATCGGTTCATCTGCAATGGCTTATAAGAGAAATCCTATGAGAAGCGAAAGAATCACTTCAATTGCAAGATATCTTATGGTTGACAGCCTTAATCCGGCGTTTACGGCTGGAACACAGTGGTTTGAAAGAACTCTTGACGATTCTGCAAACAAGAGAATTTCTGTTGCTGAAGCTTTCCTTGCAGCAGACGCAATTCTGAATATCATGATAAACGTAACGAGCGGTATGGTGGTTTATCCTAAGATAGTCCGCAAGAGAGTAATGGCTGAGCTTCCTTTTATGGCTACTGAAAACATTATGATGGATGCTGTTAAAAAGGGCGGAGACCGTCAGGCGCTTCATGAAAAAATCAGACAGTACTCCATGGAAGCAGGCAAAAAGGTTAAGGAAGAAGGTCTTGAAAACGATCTTTGCGAAAGAATCCTTGCCGACCCTATGTTCATGATTACAAAAGAAGAAATGGAAAATATCATGAAGCCTGAAAATTTCACCGGAAGAAGCTCGCAGCAGGTTGAAGAATTTGTAAATGAATTTGTTAAACCGATCCTTAACGCTAACAGTGATATACTCAATGAAACATTTGAAATGAAAAATTAAAAAATATGTCTAAATTGCAGGTTTTATTGTGACTGATAAATGATTTGGAACATAAATTTTGTGAAAAAATAATGAAAAACAAATTCTGGAAGCAAAATATCTTGACATTATAATTAATTGATAATATAATTATATGTAATTAACGCCGGATAAAAAACGGCGCTGTTAAAAAATATGATTAGGAGGTCTGATTGTGAAACGTGCAAAGAAAATTACGTTTTTCATAGTCTTTGCGTTAATTGCTGCATTTGCTGCTTCAGTAGTATTCGGTTTTACTTCCCAGTACGGCGATATAGAATCAGTTTACATAAAGGGCGTAAATGATATTCGTCTTGGAATTGACATTCAGGGCGGTGTTGACGTTACTTTTGAACCGGCAGACGGTGTTGACGCTACTGATGAGCAGCTTGACGCGGCTCTTGAAGTTGTTAAGCTAAGACTTGCTTCACTTAACATTAACGACAGTGAAGTTTACTGCGACGATCAGAATGACAGAATTATTGTCAGATTCCCGTGGCAGGCAGGAGAAGAAAATTTTGATCCTGAGGCGGCAGTAAAGGAACTGGGCGAAACTGCGGTCCTAACTTTCCGTGCAGGAAGCGAAAAAAATGAAGACGGTACTCCCTCAGGTGATATCGTACTGCAAGGCAACGACGTTAAAAAGGCTGAGCCTCTGAGACAGCCTAACGACGACGGTACATTCAGCTATGTTGTTTCACTTGAACTATCTGATTCCGGCGCTGAGTATTTTTCTCAGATAACTTCGGCAATGGCAGGAACAGGAGAAGCCATTTCTATTTGGATGGACGATAATATGATATCTGCTCCGACTGTAAACGAAGCTATTACAGACGGTAAAGCTGTTATTACAGGCAGCTTTGACGCCGAAAGCGCAAAAAGCTTGGCGGACAAGATCAATTCAGGCGCACTGCCTTTCAAGCTTGAAACCTCAAGCTTTAAGACAATATCCCCGACTCTGGGTTCAGGCGCTCTTAAGGCAATGCTCATAAGCGCTCTTATCGCTTTTGCGTTTATTGCCGTATACATGACAGTACTTTACAGACTGCCTGGATTTATCTCAGTAATTACCATTATCGGTCAGATTGCGGCTACTCTTGCGGCAGTTTCAGGCTGGTTCGGATTCATGGCAAGCTCAACCCTTACTATTCCTGGTATTGCAGGTATTATCCTTACTGTCGGTATGGGCGTTGACGCTAATATTATTACCGGCGAGCGTATCAAGGAAGAAATCAGATCAGGAAAGAGCCTTGATTCAGCCCTTAGATCAGGCTATAAGAGAGCATTCTCTTCGATCCTTGACGGTAATGTAACAAGTATTATAGTGGCAATTATACTTATGGCTGCTTTTGGTACTCCAGACAGCTTCTTTGCAAAGATACTAAACGGTCTGTTCAGTCTGTTCGGAATCGGCGCTACAACTGAGGGCGTAATCTACTCATTCGGCTTTACTCTCCTTGTAGGTTCTCTCATGAACTTTGTAATGGGCGTGTTCGCCGCAAGACTTATGGTTACTTCCCTTTCAAGATTCAAAGCCTTTAAAAACAAGAAGCTTTACGGAGGTGGAAGTAATGAATAAAAAGATTTATGATTTTTCAGGAAAAAAGAAAATCTGGTTCGGACTTTCACTTGCTCTTATTGCTCTGATAATAGCGTTTTCTGTTATCAGAGGAGTTGAAATCGCTATCGAATTTAAGGGCGGTACTATTATCACATATTCCTATGAGGGCGATGTAAAAAGCAGTGACGTTCAGAGCGATATAGAAGCTCTCCTTGAAACGCCTGTTACTATACAGCAGGGTGAGAATCTTTCCGGAGATTCAAAAACTTTCTCGATTTCTTTCAGCTATGACCAGGGACTTAGCTCCGAAAAGCAAAACTCCCTTACTTCGCTTATGCAGGAAAAATATCCTGACAGCAACTTTGAAGTGCTGGATTCAAATGATGTAAACCCTACTTCAGGCCGTGAGTTTTTCCTGAAATGCGTGGTAGCGGCTATTCTTGCTGCGGTACTTATCATTCTCTATATTGCGTGGAGATTTAAGAAAATTAGCGGCTGGTCTGCCGGCGTATGCGCAGTTATTGCACTTATCCATAACCTTGTTTTTGTATTCGGTACGTTTGCTGTAATCGGTTTTGAGATTAACTCAAACTTCATTGCAGTTATACTTACAATTCTTGGATATTCTGTAAACGATACAATTGTAGTTTATGACAGAATCAGAGAAAACAAGAAGATTATGCCTAAGGCTTCATTTACAGAACTTGTAAATGTCAGCACATCTCAGTCTCTTACACGTTCCATCAGAACTTCCATAACTACTGTTTCTACAATGATTATTGTCAGCGTTGTGGCTTATATTTACGGCGTAGAATCAATACTGAGCTTCTCTGTACCAATGATCGTTGGTATGATCGCAGGTACTTATGCAAGCCTTTGCATCGCTTCACCTCTTTGGGTATGGTGGAATGAAAGAAAAAATGCAAAAACTGTAAAATCTAAAAAATAATAATTAAAAGCGCCTTGTAAAAAGGGCGCTTTTTTGGTATAATAAGTCTATAAATTTTTATGAAGGGAGTTCCCGATATGCGTGCAGGAGTGTCGACAGCTTGTCTGTATCCTAAGCTGCTTGAGGAATCATTATATGATTTGGCGCTCAATGGAATAGGGCATACAGAAATATTTGTCAATACCGACAGCGAGCTTAATAAATCTTATGTTGGCGGACTTCGGGAAACTATGCGGCATTTTGAAGTTACCTGCCGTTCGGTGCATCCGTATACCTGCGCTATGGAGCCGATGATGTTCTTTTCCGGCTACAGCCGCAGAATCGGCGACGCCCTGGAATATTATAAAAGATATTTTGAGGCAATGAATATACTTGGGGCTGAAATATTTATCTTTCACGGCAATAAAAGCATTATGAACACTCCAAACGAGCTTTACTTTGAAAGCTTTTACCGTCTTGTGAGGACTGCCGCAGAATTTGGGATTATTGTTGCTCAGGAGAATGTTTCACGCTGTTCAAGCGGTTCACTTTCCTTTATGAAAGAAATGGCAAACAGCCTTAAAGATGACGCAAAATTTGTTCTTGATATAAAACAGGCTGTCAGGGCAGGCGAAAGCAGTTTTGAGATTCTTAAAACTTTAAAGGATCATATTGTTCATGTTCATATAAGCGATCACGGCGAGATGGGTGACTGCCTGAGAATCGGCAGGGGTCGATTTAATGTTAAAGGTTTTCTTTCACTGCTGAATGAATACAGTCCTGATTGTTCAGTCATGCTTGAACTTTACAGAAGCAATTTTGATGGAATATCTGACCTTGTAGGCAATTATAATATACTCAGGAAAATGATTAGCAATGCAGAAAAGAAAATTTGACGTATGGAGGCTGAATAATGAAATGCCCGTTTTGCGGATTTGAAGAAACAAAAGTTATAGATTCACGTTCGGTAGAAAGAAAAAAACGCCGCAGAAGAGCATGTATAAACTGCGGCAACAGATTCAATACCTATGAGATTGTAGAAAGACCGCTTCTTATGGTTGCAAAAAAAGACGGTACTTTTGAACCCTTTGACAGAGAAAAGCTTATAAGAGGAATTTTCAACGCCATAAAAAAGCGTCCTGTAAATGCAGAGCAGGTAAATATGATCGTTGACGACATTGAAAACACCTGTTCTGGTTCATCTCTTTGTCAGATCTCTTCTGACGAAATAGGAAACCTGATTCTTGAACATCTGAGAAAAATTGATCCGGTTGCGTATATCCGCTTTGCTTCCGTCTATAAGGATTTCGCTGATGTTGAAAGCTTTATAAGCGCTATCAGTGAACTTGATAACTGCAATAAGGAAAAATGCACAAATCAAGCGGAAAAGTAATTCTCTAATTATGCAAAAAGCAGAAAATTTTAATAGCTATGGAAAAAAAATCTTAACTGTGCTATTATAAATTTATATTTTTGAAAGAAGGTTATTAAATGGATATGAATTCTTATTCAGAAGATCTGACCGGAAACTTTGACACCAATGATATCAATCAGAACAAGGGTGTTTCTATCGTTGCGTACATACCGATTTTGTTTCTGATACCGCTTTTTGGTGCAGCAGGTTCTCCTTTTGCTAAGTTCCATTCAAATCAGGGAATAATACTTACTATCTTTGCAGTAGCAGTAGGCGTATCAGAATTTATCGTTAACCTGATTCTGGGCTGGATTCCGATTATTGGTACTCTTATCAATGTTCTGCTTGGTCTTGTACTGGGAATTTCACTTCTTGGATTCATGATCTACGGAATGCTTTCCGCTGCTCAGGGAAATGCTAAAAAACTCCCGATTATAGGAAATCTGATCGATATAGTTAAATAAAGTCAGTGACAGGGTACGTAAAAGTGCCCTGTTTTTATTCCGCCGGTTTTATGAAGCCATCCGGCTTGTTTTCAATGAGAGCCGAGCCTATCAGCTTGCCTTCGTCAAGGAGAAGCTCTGCGTGTACCTCGCTGTCACCGCCGTAATTCTTTACAAGAAAAAGGACTCTTCTTACTTCCTTGCCCTTGTATTTTTCAATGTCAAAGCCGCTCTCTTTCAGTACATCGGCAAATCTTTGATAGGTATCATTGAATTTTTCCGGAATCCTTACAGTTTCATCGGAGAGCTTTTCAACATCCCAGCCCCTGATGTTGAGATATGGCTCAAGCTGACTGTCGCTGAGAATGGCCGGCGCCTCAGACGCAGTCTTTTTTCCTGAGGCAGTGCGGCACAGCAAGACGATCGAAGCCGCTGAAACGGCAATAAGCATAAGAATAAGAGATTTTTTTAACATAAATAAACACTCCCGGGTTGTATTCCGCATAAAACAGGCGGTTATTAAATTCTATGCCTGTCTTTGGCAGTCAATGTCCGGACAATAAAAAAAGGAGCAGCTTTATAGTGGAAAGACTTGATAAATTTATATCTTCAATGACGGAATATACAAGATCACAAATAAAAAAACTTGCCCTTAAAGGCAAAATTCAGGTTAACAGTGAAATTGTAAAGGACTGTTCTTTAAAGATTGATCCTGAAAGTGACAGAATATATGTCTGTAAAAGGGAAATAACTTTTAAAGAAAAAGTATATATCCTTATGAACAAGCCTGACGGTGTTGTGTGCGCAACCCAGGACCTAAGGGACAAGACTGTTCTTGATCTTCTTTCAGACGATGTGAAAAGAAAGGACCTCTTTCCGGCAGGCAGACTGGACAAGGATACAAGGGGAATGGTTCTCATTACCAACGACGGCGAACTCAGTCACCGGATACTTTCCCCGAAAAAACATATACCGAAATATTATCTTGTTAGGCTAAAGGAAAATTTTTGTGAAAAATATGCAAAGGAATTTGAGCAGGGTATTATTATAGACGGCGGAGAAAAATGTCTTCCGGCTAAAGTCAGAGGGCTTGAAAACTGCCCTGACGCTGCGTTTCTTGAACTTTTTGAGGGTAAATTTCATCAGGTTAAGCGAATGTTTGCTGCTGTGGAAAATCATGTTGAAAGTTTGGTGAGAATTAGGATGGGAAATCTGTCAATGCCCGAAAATTTGGAGTCCGGCAGCTATGTAGAACTTTTGCACAAAGATGTTGAAAAACTGTTAAAAACTCAATCCTTTGAAGAGGTCTATAATGAGTTTGACAGCATTTTTTCGTCATATTGGATAAACAAGTTATAATAAGTTTGGGTAATTAGTGACTTGAAAAAACAAATAAAATTTGTTATTATATTAACATGGTTAATCTAAAAGATAGAGGTTAGCAAAAATATTAGAAGTGGGAGGACTGATAACATGGCAGGTTTATCATTACGCGGTATTTACAAAAAATATCCCGGTGGCTTTGTCGCTGTTACAGATGTTAATTTAGAAATCGAAGATAAGGAATTTATCATATTGGTAGGACCTTCCGGATGCGGAAAGTCAACTACACTCCGTATGATCGCTGGTCTTGAGGAAATTTCCGAGGGCGAGCTTTATATCGGTGACCGTCTGGTAAATGATATTGCTCCTAAGGATAGAGATATCGCAATGGTTTTCCAGAACTATGCTCTGTATCCTCATATGACTGTTTATGATAATATGGCGTTTGGTCTTAAGCTCAGAAAAGTTCCTAAGGATGAAATCGACCGTAAGGTTAAGGAAGCTGCAAAGATTCTTGACCTTGAAAAGCTTCTTGACAGAAAGCCTAAGGCTATGTCAGGCGGTCAGCGTCAGCGTGTTGCGCTCGGCCGTGCTATCGTTCGTTCACCTCAGGTATTCCTTCTCGACGAGCCGCTGTCAAACCTTGACGCTAAGCTCCGTGCTCAGATGAGAACAGAAATCGCTAAGCTTCACCAGAAGCTGGGTACAACATTTATCTACGTAACTCATGACCAGACTGAAGCTATGACAATGGGCGACAGAATCGTTGTTATGAAGGACGGCTTCATTCAGCAGGTTGATACACCTCAGCATCTTTACGAGAGCCCATGCAACAAGTTCGTTGCCGGATTCCTCGGTTCACCTCAGATGAACTTTATCGACGCTGTTCTTCTTAAGCAGGGTTCTAAGTATGTTGTTGAATTCGGTTCAAGCGACTCAAGATCTTCAAGAGGCGTTAAGTATACTGTTGAAGTTCCTGAATCAAAGGTTGTTCCTGAGCTCGCTGACTACGTTGACAAGGAAGTTATTATGGGTATCCGTCCTGAAAGCGTTCATGATGAAGAAATGTACCTTTCAAACGCTTCAACAGGCGTTATCGAATGCGACGTTGACATCACTGAAATGATGGGCGCTGAAACATATCTTTACCTTACTTGCGAGGGTATTCCGCTTACTGCAAGAGTTTCACCTCGTTCAACTGCTAAGGCTCATGACAGAATCAAGGTTGCTATCGATCCTAATAAGATTCATCTCTTTGATAAGGATACAGAAAAGACAATCATTAACTAATTAAAACTATTTAAATTGTACTCATACAGCCAACCCGTCCGGACAAATTTCCGGATGGGTTGGTTTTACTGTTTTTATAGGTAAAATTAAATTATTTCATACTTTATAATACACTCCGTTCAGCTTTTTGTATTGCTTTACTTCAAAATTTTGTTAAACCACTTCCATTTTATATGAAAAAGTAGTATAATAAAAAAGATTGAAATAGAACAAAAGGAGGAAAGGTTTATGAAACCTTATCTCAAAAGAGCGTGGGCAGAAATAAGTCTGGGCGCCCTTGAAAGCAATATAAGGAATATTTCAGGACTTCTGTCAGATAATACTGAACTGATGGCTGTTATTAAAGCAGACGCTTACGGACACGGTGAGGACGATATTCTGAAAAAGCTAAGACAATGCGGGGTCAAATATTTTGCAGTGTCCAATCTCGATGAAGCAATCAGCGTCAGAAAACATTGTCCGGACGGAGAAATATTGATTCTCGGCTATACTCCCCCTGAGTATGCCCATGAGCTTGAGGAACATAATATAATTCAGGGCGTTCTGTCCTATGACTATGCCTTAGAACTTAATGAGCAAGCGCTCAGAAAAGTCAGATGTCATATAAAAATAGATACGGGAATGGGAAGAATCGGTTTAAAGTTTAATTCTCCCTGCGAATGTGCCGATGAAGCCGAAAAAATTATTGCGCTGGAAAAGCTTGAAGCTGAAGGGCTGTATACCCATTATGCAGTAGCTGATACGCCTGATGAGGATTGTAACAGCTATACCGAAAAACAGACCGATTTTATTATAAAAACCTATGATGAGCTAAAATCAAGAGGCATTAGTTTAAAGCATCTTCATTTCCTGAACAGTGCGGCCTTGTGCCATCACAATAATTCAAGAAGTACCTTGGCAAGGGCAGGCATTATTATGTACGGTCTTTTTCCGAATTATCCTGTACCTCTTCCTATTGAATTAAAGCCTGTAATGTCCCTGAAGGCTGTTGTATCTCAGGTCAAGGAAATACATAAGGGAGATTCGTTAAGCTACGGCAGAACCTATTGTGCTCCGTGTGACGGAATAAAAGCCGCAACGGTTACTGTAGGCTATGCTGACGGATATTCAAGGCTTCTTTCCGGAAAGGCTCAGGTTATAGTGAGAGGAAAGCGGTGCCCCGTAATCGGAAGAATCTGCATGGATCAGCTTATGCTTGATGTGACAGGCGCTGACGGAGTTCAGGAAGGGGACATAGTTACCCTTATAGGACGTGACGGAAACGAAGAAATAACTGCTGACGAGCTGGCTTCCCTTTATGGTACAATAGGATATGAAATAGTATGCGGAATATCAAAGCGTGTTCCGAGAATTTATGTGGACTGATATAGGAGGAAATATGACTGATTTTCAGAAGGAAATAAATAAAAGACGTACCTTTGCGATTATTTCGCATCCGGACGCCGGAAAAACAACGCTTACAGAAAAGCTGCTTCTCTACGGAGGCGCAATAAATCAGGCAGGCGCAGTAAAGGGGAAAAAGTCTGATCGTCACGCAGTGTCAGACTGGATGGAAATTGAAAAACAAAGAGGAATTTCAGTTACATCTTCTGTTCTTCAGTTTAAATATAACGGTTACTGCATAAACATACTGGATACTCCGGGACACCAGGACTTTTCAGAGGATACTTACAGAACACTTATGGCAGCCGATTCGGCAGTTATGGTTATTGATGCTTCAAAGGGCGTTGAAAATCAGACAAGAAAGCTGTTTAAGGTATGCGTAATGCGTAATATACCGATTTTTACTTTTATAAACAAAATGGACCGTGAATCAAGAAATCCATTTGATCTTCTTGAGCAGATTGAAGAGGAACTTGGAATCAAAACTTATCCTGTAAACTGGCCTATTGGATCAGGTAAGGAATTTAAAGGTGTATACGACCGTGAGAGCAGCCGTATTATAAGCTTTTCCGCTAACGGAAACAGCCGTCAGGCAGATTCTACTGCGGTTGACCTTAATGACGCTTCTCTTGACAGCCTTATCGGTACGGAGCATAGAGAAACGCTTCTTGAGGATATAGAGCTTCTTGACGGCGCAAGCGAAGAATTTGATATGGAGCTTGTAAGAAACGGAAAACTTTCACCTGTTTTCTTTGGCTCTGCTTTGACTAACTTCGGTGTTGAACCGTTTCTTGAAAGCTTTCTCAGCATGACAACTTCTCCTCTGCCAAGGCAGTGCGTTGAAGGAAAAGCGGATCCTTTTGACGAGGATTTTTCTGCTTTCGTTTTTAAGATTCAGGCTAACATGAATAAGGCTCACAGGGACAGAGTAACATTTATGAGAATCTGTTCAGGTAAGTTTGAAAGAGATATGGAAGTTTATCACGTTCAGGGAGATAAGAAAATGCGTCTTTCCCAGCCTCAGCAGATGATGGCTCAGGAACGTGAGATAATCGACTGCGCTTATGCCGGAGATATTATCGGTGTGTTCGATCCGGGAATCTTTTCAATCGGGGACACCGTCTGCGCTCCGGGGAAAAAGGTTACCTTTGAGGGTATTCCGACATTTGCTCCGGAGCACTTTGCAAGAGTAAGACAAAAGGATACCTTAAAAAGAAAGCAGTTTGTCAAGGGTACGGAACAGATTGCTCAGGAGGGCGCTATACAGATTTTCAAGGAGCCTTTTACCGGTATGGAAGAGGTGATTGTGGGGGTTGTAGGCGTACTTCAGTTTGAAGTTTTCGAATACAGAATGAAAAATGAATACAATGTAGAAATTATTCGTGAACCGCTTCCTTATTCATATATTCGCTGGATAGATAAGAGTCCTGTTGAGCCTAAGGACCTTGTTATCAGCTCTGATACAAAGCTTGTGCAGGATTTTAAGGATAATTTTCTGCTTCTCTTCTCAAGCGAATGGAATATTAACTGGGCTTTTGACAAGAATGAGGGACTTGAGCTTTCAGATTTCAGCCGGTAATGGAGGAGCACTGGCAAAATGAGTAAACATAATAATAAAGCGACAGCCGGATTGGTTTTCGGTATTATAAGTATGCTTTCATGGGTTCTTCTAATTGATTATAGCATTTCATTATATAAAGTCAACTTAATATTTGAATTATATATTCTTTCAACAATTGTAATGTTTATTGTATTTCCTATTTCCGTTTTAGGAATAGTATTCGGATCTCTGGGAATTTGCAGTCAAAAAAGGACTGTGGGTATTACGGGACTTATACTTTCTGTTATTGGATTTATAGGGTGTCTGATAAATCTGTTGTTGGCTGTTCGTGATACTTTGAATCTAATTTTCAACACTTTATTTGAATACATTCCGAAATTTTAAATTTAAAGGATATGTCTGAATACAGGCATATCCTTTTTTATGTATAATTGAGAATGCGTGCATAAAAGCGTCAGCAGGCAGATAATATTAATGTATGCATTATTAAAAACGGCAAAAAAAATCGCCCGGGCGTCGAACCCGAGCATAAAAGAAATAAAATGATAGAAAATAAATATGTGTAGAACAAAAGAAAGGAGACAACAAAACGAGTGTAAATAATCAATAATTATTTAACACTATAAATATTATACACTAAAAACACCTAATCGTCAACAAAAAATTCGAAAATTTTATGTTTTACAGTTCTTTTTTGGATAATTGACCAATTATTTACCTTACAGATTATACAATTTTAATCAGATAAATGCCGATATTGTAGAAAAATGTCGTATTATAAATGAAGAAAAATGATTTATTTTTATTTTTTAACACAAAATAAATAAAAACAGTCTGCATTAATAAAATGCGGCGGAATGGAGAGTTATTATGACAAGAAAAACTATGACCATGGACGGTAACAGCGCCGCCGCTTGGGTATCATACTTTTTTACGGATACAGCTGCGGTTTATCCGATAACGCCCTCGACTCCTATGGCGGAAAGCGTTGACTATATGTCGGATTCAGGCAGAAAGAATCTATTTGGTTTTCCTGTCAGCCTGGTTGAAATGCAGTCAGAGGCGGGCGCAGCCGGAGCAGTACACGGAGCGCTTGCAGCAGGCGCACTGGCGTCAACATATACGGCTTCTCAGGGACTGCTGCTTATGATACCAGATATTTACAAAATGGCCGGAGAATTGCTTCCAGGCGTTATTCACACTGCTGCAAGATGCGTTTCATCACATGCTCTGAGTATTTTCGGCGATCACTCTGACGTTTACGCCTGCCGTCAGACGGGGGCGGCTATGCTCTGTTCTTCTAACCCTCAAGAGGTAATGGATCTGGGAGCAGTTGCTCATCTTTCAGCTATAAGCGGCAGAATACCGTTTATACATTTTTTTGACGGCTTCCGCACCTCCCACGAAATAAGAAAGATAGAAGCATGGGATGAAAAGGAACTTTATGAACTTTTGGACCAAGATGCGTTAAAGAACTTCCGTGACAGAGCTCTTAATCCTGCAAATCCATATATGAGGGGTACTGCGCAGAATCCCGATATTTTCTTCCAGAACAGGGAAGCTTGCAATATATATTATGACAGACTCCCTAAAATAGCAGAAAACTATATGAAAAAAATAAATGATCTGCTTGGCACTGATTACAGACTGTTCAATTACAGCGGTGCTCCTGACGCGGAACACATAATAGTGGCGATGGGCTCGGTTACAGATACAATAGAGGAAACAGTCGAGTATCTTAACAAGAAAGGCGGAAAATACGGACTTATCCGTGTAAGGCTTTACAGACCTTTCTCGACTGAACGCTTTATAAGCGAAATTCCCGAAACCGTCAAGCGCATTACTGTTCTGGACAGAACAAAAGAACCGGGCGCTGTAGGTGAACCGCTGTTTCTGGACGTCTGTGCGGCTCTCAGAGGCTCAGCATTCTGCAATATACCGGTTTATTCAGGAAGATACGGTCTTGCTTCTAAGGACACCACTCCGGGGCAGATTGCAGCAGTTTTCCAAAACACGGAAAAGCCTGTGTTCACAATCGGAATAACCGATGACGTTACTCATCTTTCCCTTGAAATATCAGAAGAACCGGATACGGTACCGGAAGATACCATGTCATGCAAGGTGTGGGGACTCGGCTCGGACGGAACAGTGGGCGCTAACAAGAATACCATAAAAATAATCGGTGATAATACTGATCTTCATGTTCAGGGTTATTTTTCATACGATTCTAAAAAATCAGGCGGTCTTACCATATCTCATCTGCGTATAGGCGCAGAACCGATAAAATCGTCCTATCTTATCAGCAAGGCAGATTTTGCAGCTTGTCATAATCAAAGTTATATTAATAAATATGACATAGTAAGCGACTTGAAAAACGGGGGAACATTTCTTCTCAATACCTCATGGAACGAAGAGGAACTTGATGAAAAGCTGCCGGCAGAAGTAAAAAAATATATCGCTGAAAATAATATTGAATTTTATATAATAGACGGATTCAAAATAGCCGCTGAAGCCGGAACAGGCCATAGAATCAATACTGTATTGCAGTCTGCGTTTTTCAGTCTTACAAATATAATTCCTATGGATAAGGCTGTTGAATATATGATTAATGCCGTAAAGAAAACTTACGGCAAAAAGGGTAAAAATATTGTTGAAAGCAATATCAAAGCTATTGAGATGGGTCATAAGAGTATCGTTAAAGTTAAAATACCGTCTGATTGGGTAAATGCCCAAGAGAAACAAGAAAATAGTTGTCAGGTGGATAATGACTTCATAAAAAAGATACAGATTCCATGCAATCAGCAGAAGGGCGACGATATTCCCGTTTCAGCCCTTGTTGATTATGCAGATGGAGTATTTCCTCTTGGAACAGCCGCATACGAAAAGAGGGGAATTGCTCCTCGTGTTCCCGTATGGATTCCGGAAAACTGCATACAGTGCAATTTCTGTTCTTATGTATGTCCTCATGCAGTTATAAGACCCTTTGTACTGACAGAACAGGAAGCTGAAAATGTAAAAACAGTTTTACTGAAGCCTATCCTAAATAAAATGAGATTTCTTGTTGCTCCGTCTGTTATGGACTGCACCGGATGCGGATTATGCGCCGGAATTTGTCCTGCTGATCCTAAGGCTCTTGAAATGAAGCCCTTTGAAGAACAGATAGAAAAGCAAAAGGTTTTTGATTATGCAAAATCCCTCGAACCTAAGAAAGAAGTAATGGAAAAGTTTAAAGCGGGTACTATTAAAGGCTCCCAATTCAGAAAGCCTCTGCTTGAATTTTCCGGAGCTTGTGCAGGCTGCGGCGAAACTCCGTATGCAAGGCTTATAACTCAGCTTTTCGGAGAAAAAATGTTTATTGCAAATGCGACAGGCTGTTCTTCAATTTGGGGCGGAAGTATTCCGTCGATTCCTTATACCTGCGGACGAAGCGGCAGGGGACCGGCGTGGGCTAATTCGCTCTTTGAGGATAACGCTGAGTTTGGTTACGGCATTATGCTTGCGCATAATACGCTTCATGAAAGGGCGGTAAATGCAGTTAAGGAACTTGCTGAAAAGACAAATAACGATAATTATAAAACCGCAGCAGAAAATTTTATTGAAAATCAAAATGATGAAAATGCGGATATAATGATCAATATTTTAGAAAATGAATTTACTGAAGAAGCAGAGAAGATTAAAAAATATAAAAAATATCTTTCAAAGAAATCTCACTGGATTTTCGGCGGTGACGGCTGGGCATATGACATTGGATTCGGCGGTTTGGATCATGTTATAGCTTCCGGTGCGAATATTAACATTTTTGTTTTTGATACTGAAATCTATTCTAATACCGGAGGGCAGACTTCAAAATCTACTCCGGCAGGTGCGGCGGCACAATTTTCTCCGTCAGGCAAGGAGTCGTCTAAAAAGGACCTTGCCGCTATGGCGATGAGCTACGGAAACGTGTATACAGCACAAATTGCAATGGGTGCAGATTTGAATCAGTGCATTAAGACCATTATTGAGGCTGAGGCTTACAACGGTCCGTCACTTATTATCGGATACGCTCCATGTATAAGCCACGGAATAAAGGGCGGTATGAGTTCATGCATGGCGGAACAGAAAAGAGCAGTTGAAGCCGGTTATTGGCACCTTTTTAGGTTTAATCCGGATTTGAGAAAACAGCAGAAAAACCCTCTTATAATTGATTCAAAGAAGCCTGAACCTGAAAAATACCGTGAATTTTTGTCCGGTGAAACAAGATTTAGCATTACTTCTCTGAAAGACCCGGAAAATGCGGAAAAGCTTTTTGAAAAAGCTGAAAAAACTGCAATGCAAAAATATGAGCTTTTGCAAAAAATATCAGAACTCTAAAATAAAAAATAGCTTACAGGATCAACCTGTAAGCTATTTTTAATATATTAAAAATGATTAAATCAGGGGCTGATTATT
>CAJUPO010000018.1 GCA_910588145.1 uncultured Oscillospiraceae bacterium
AATACCTTTTTTTGAATTTGTAGGAAGTTATAAATAATGGATAGTTTTAAACAGTGAAATATACATAATATACAAAAGGTATATAATTTGAGAAATAATTCATTTTAGTGTAAAACCCTTGATTATCAACCTATTATTATGGTAAAATATAAAAGTATAGAGTACCAGAATATAAATAGAAAGGGAGGAAAAAGCCGACTTATGAGATTTTATAAATACCTGCCGGCAATTTTAGCTGCTGCAGCATTATGTGCAGTTTCAGGAGAAGCTTCAGCAGAGAATACACCGGCAGAAATAACTTCAATTTCTGAAGCCGATACTAACAATAGCGGAGGGGATGAAATACTTTTATCAGGCTGGGTCCAGGACTTAGACGGCAAGACATTTTATTATACTGAAGACGGCACGCTGACGAAAGGTATTGCAGAGATTGACGGAGATACATATTACTTTGCTCCTAACGGGGTGATGAAAACCGGGTGGTTTACCATAGATGGGAAGCGGGTGTTTTTTGATTTTAATACTGGAAAAAGGACGGACGGCTGGATCAATTATCTGGACGGAATTTTTTATTCAGATCCTCAGTATGGTAAACTTACAGGAAAGCAGACTATAAACAATAATACATATTATTTCAATGAAAACGGAAAGCTTTATACTGACTGGTTCGTACTTGACGGAGTAAAATACTATGGAGGTTCTGACGGTGCAATAAGAACCGGCGAGAGTGAGATTGACGGAATTACATATCATTTTTCACCAACAGGCAGATTTGAAAGCGGATGGCAGACATCTGACGGCAAAAGAATCTTTTTTGATTATGAAACGGCAAAGCCTGTCTATGGATGGATACATTATAATGGTCTGGTTTACTATGCAGATGAAACAACGGGGAAATTTACAGGTGACCATACTATTGAAAATAATATTTATAGGTTTACTGACAGCGGATATATGGCAGCCGGACTTCAAAAATTTGAGGACGGCACAAGGTTCTATAATACCGACGGAACTATTGCTAAAGGATTTGTATCCTCAGGCGGAAATACATATTATTTCGGTGAAGATTATCTAATGATGACCGGTTGGCAGAATATTTCCGAAGACAGATATTTCTTTGCTGAAACAGGTGAAATGGCAGCAGGGCTTTATGAAATAGATGGACAGAAGTATTATTTTAATGAATCAGGAAAAATGCAGACAGGCATACAGAAAGTCGGAAATTACCGTTATTATTTTAACGAATCCGGAATAATGCAAACAGGATTTGTAACTTATAACGGTAACAGTTATTACTGCGGTACTGACGGCGTAATAAAAATCGGGTGGCTTACCCTTGATTCAGGGAAATATTATTTTGATTCCGAGGGTGTAATGGCGCTGGGATTCAAAAAACTTACTTCGGGAATCTATTATTTCGGAAATGACGGTATCCTTAGAACAGGCTGGCAGACAGTTAACGGCAACAAATATTATTCCGAAAAAGACGGAAAATTAAAAATTGGATGGCAGATACTAAATTCAAAAAAATATTATTTTCTAAATGACGGAGCTATGGCAACAAACTTTTGCAAAGTCGGCTCAGATACATACTATTTTGGAAATGACGGCGTAATGAAAACCGGCTGGCAGACTGTTAACGGAAAAAAATATTATCTTGGCAATAACGGTGCAATGGCAACTTACAGACATAAAATTGACAATAAGAATTATTGTTTTCTTTCAACAGGCGAAATGGTAACAACCGGAACTCAGGAAATTGTTGTATTGGCTCTTACACAGCTTGGAAATGTTGGCGGACAGCCTTACTGGACATGGTATGGTTTTAACTTCCGTATTGAATGGTGCGCTTGTTTTGTTTCATGGTGTGCTGCTCATTGCGGATATACTCAGAATGATAAAGTACCTGTATTCATATCCTGCGCAGTAGGGATAAAATGGTTTAGAGAACATAATCAATGGAGAGGCAGAAACTACACTCCGGTTTCCGGAGATTACATTTTCTTTGACTGGGAACCTGACGGCGTAGCCGACCACATCGGTATAGTGGATTATGTAGAAAACGGTTATGTTTATACGGTAGAAGGAAACAGCAATGACACCTGCCGAACAAAGTCGTATAGGCTGGACAGTGAGAATATATTCGGTTATGCACATCCGTCATACCAGCCGTAAATTAATCAAAAGGAGATACTTATGAAGAAAATTTTAAAGCATTCTGCTTCTGCGGTCTTATGTGCAGGACTTTTAATGTATTCAGCTGCAAATGTGTCGGCAGATATAATAAAGAATGAGCCTAATTACCCTATGTACGGGAATATATGCGGTTCTGTAAAAATAACGTCTGAAATTAACAGAGATGTTCAGGTGCAGATTTCACAGGTTACAAATGAGGGAAATTATATTTATTATAATACAGTGATTCCAAGGTGTGACGGAAGCGTAACCCCAAATACATACTATTTTGACGTTGAGGGAAAAAACGACGCTTCATATTCAATAAAATTAACAGCTTCAAAATATGCAGGTACTGAAGTTTATCAGTCCTATGAAACATCTTTTACAGTTGCAGATACGGATTATGCTGAAGATAATACAGTAAAGGGATACAGCATAGATTTTTCTATAAAAAAGGACGATTCCCTTGCCGTACCGGCTTTGACAAAAGGCAAGGCGGTATTTACAGACGCTGAAAGTATTTACCATACATCATCTGAAGTAGGATTTCCTCTTCCGGAAATAGCCATAGGGGACATAAACAGCGACAGCCAAATAGATGTATTTGACGCTATTGCAGTTGCACAGTATACGGTTGGAAAAAATACTCTTACAGACCTTCAGCTTTTAGCGGCAGATTTCAATCAGGACGGAAAAGTTGATGTTTTTGACGCAATTGCTATTGCTAAAGAAACAGTTAAATAATAATGCCTGCAAAAAACGCTTCACAATATAAGTGAAGCGTTTTATTTTTTATAATGGGGTTATTACTTTTTTCTTTCAACGGGCAGCCATATTTCGCTTTTATAATCCTTAGCTTGGGTATCGCCTTTTGAATACCATTCAATGTTAACTCCCATGGCAATTTTATATTCAGGATTTCCCGGAAGCCATTCTTTAAATATTTTAGTATTAACTGCCTGCAAAGCTCCAGGCATAGGACCTGTGCAACTAAACTTTACCCATTCCATATCCGGAAATTCATAGATTGTCATTCCGTCCGGAACTGCTTCACCATCATATTTTCCGCCGATTATGTATCTAAATTCGTCTTCCTTGCCATCATCGTCAATGCAGATACCAAATTCACCGACGCAGCTTTCCCATACAATTTTTGTCTGTTCTGTTTCAGCATTATTATTGTTTATGTACATTTTACAGAACTCGTCCCAGAATTTTGGGATTTCCTCATAGCTGTTTTCAAAGGATATTTTTCTTTCAAAACCTATAACTTTGAATCCCTGAATTTTTTCGGTTAAATAGTCCATGTCGTATCCTCCTTGAATTATCAGTTTGATTTTCAGAGGTAAAAAGGGGCGGATTCCGCTTCTTTTCTGTTTTAATTTCACGGGCGGAATACCATGAAAACGGCTGAATGCTTTGCTGAAGCTTTCCGAGGAATCATATCCGTACCTAAATGCAATGTCGATAATTTTTTCGTTTCCGTCTATAATATCCAGCGCTGAAAGATAAAGACGGCGGTATCGGATATACTCCGCAATAGTATAACCCGTAACTAAACTAAAGCCTTTTTGCAGATAAAAGGGAGAAACATTAACGCTTGCCGCTATATTATCGGCAGTAATTTTTTCGAGCAAATTATCCTCAATATAGTCAATAGTTTTCCGCAGAATTTCTGTCCAGTCCATTTTTTCACCTCCGATAACATTATAACAGATAAATTGAAACTTTTCATGTCTTTCTCTGCTTTGTTTTGGGAATTAAAAAAGGGGATGCTTTCTCTTGCAAAGCATCCCCTCTTTCAAATAGTCCTCAGGACTATTTGAAATTCACTCCTTGAAAAGCGATTCTGAGGCAAAGCTTTTCGCTGTCTGCGGACAGCGACCAAGGCTCTGCCTTTGGAAACCGCAAGCCTTTAAAAAGGCTTGAGCGAAACTTTTTTCAAATTTTTTTAAATATTTCGGATTTAAGTTTCATGATAAAATTTCGTCCTGCAATTCCGTTTTCCTGATAACCCCATTTTTTGAGAAGTCCGTTTACAGCTCTGAGAGTGCCGTCGCCAAATGAGCTGTTTTCGTCCATGCCGTATTTGTTTATATCAAGCTTTTGTGCAATAAGAAGCATTTCCTTAAGGGCAAGACTTCCGATGGTCGAATCGCCTTTTTTGTATCCGGTTTTGTCAAGCGCTGGTTTTTCTGCAACGAATCCGTTTTTGCCTGCACGCTTGATAAATGATGGGTAATCAATATAGCAGTAGTTCATATCTACGTTTCCAGAAATACCGTTCATTTTTCCTTCGCTTGAATACTGCCAGATACCAAAAGGACCGCTGTAATCAGTTTCGTCTACATCATAATTTGCTACCCAGACAGCGTATCTTTTTCGAAGGTCTTCAGTAAAATATTGCTCCAGGCTGTATTTGCTGGAGTATAGACCTGCCCAGTATCCCTGACTTTCAAGCTCTTCAAGAAAAGCACGAGCTATTTCAGTACATTTTGCTTTTCCAAGTGCAAATTGGTTAGAATTTTCTATATCATAGTAGATAGGATATTCATATTTTTTTCCCTTAATAACTGAAATACAGGCAGCAGCTTCTTTTTTAGCTTCATCAGCGCTTAAGGCATAGCTGTACCAGTAAGCTCCGCAGGGAACTTTATTGCTCTTGCAGCCTTCATAATTGTTGTCAAACTGAGCGTCCTTTTGAGATGATTCTCTTCCGTAACCGGCTCTTATAATAGCAAAATCCGTCTGCACACGCTTCCAGTTTATATTTCCCTGAGCATAGCTTACATCGATTCCTTTATCCATTAAGTTCACCTCCGTTATTATATACTATGAAAAATGGCAGGCGTCTGCTAATGCAGAAAGAGGATTTATTTTAAAAAGTCTTTACTTATTCCTTTACAAATTAAATAAAAAATGATATAATTTATACAAATACATCAAAAATACAGCTAATAACGAATGAAATTTAGTGATAAATTACTAAATTTTACCAAAATGATTTTAAGGGGTTTTGCATCTTGACTGAGACATCATTATCTAATAACATCGAAGATGAGAAAAAGCCTTACAGCAATTTTGAAGAATTAGTGAGTTTAATGAAAAATAAACTATATAAGCGGGCGTATAGTATACTTAATGATTCTTTTCTTGCTGAAGACGCTGTTTCTGAATGCTTTTTACAGATTTCAAAGGTTTTTGATTCTTTTGATAAGTTCGGCTCTGTTCAAGTCGAAGCTTATTGTATGATCGTTCTTAATAATACCTGCAAGAACATAATCAGAAGTAATTATAAATTTTACAAGGCTATTTCACTGGAAAGTTGTGATGATATTCCTGATGACTTTTTAGCTGACGAAAAAATGGGAAAAGTTGAGATAATACTGCTTAAAGAAAAACTTTCCCGTATGAAATACGAGGATAAGGAAGTACTTATGCTTTACTACTACTATCAGCGAAGTTTAAAAGAGATTGCTGAAATGAAAAGTACATCCTATGATCAGGTTCAGAAGCATATCCAGAGAGCAAGAAGCAGTCTAAAAAAACATATGGAAAAGAGGTAAAGCTATGAAAAAAGACGATAAATCTATTTTTGCACAAGCATTAGCAGATGTGTTCATTCCTGAACTTCTTTCTTATGAGGATGAATTTAATTCTGATGAGGAACATCAATTTTCAAGTGATTTTGAAAACAAGATGTCCCGAATAATAAAAATTCAGAAAAGAAGCCGAAAGAAAATTGTTTTGCGCTGTATGCGCAGAATTGCTTGTGTTGCACTTGCTTTTCTTGCTGTGTTTGGTACGGCAAGGACAGCCATAAAGGCTGATAAGGGTTCTCTTTTTAATATATCCATAGACAGCGCTCCGAGTTTTGATAATATTGAATTTGCAGTACCCAAGTCTGCGCCTGATTATATTGAAAAATTATATACTATTGATTTTCCGGAAGGATTTTCCAGATATGATGAATATTGCCTTCCATATAGAAAGGGGTCGGCAATTACTATCGAGTGCTATGCAAGCGATGAGGATCCTGATAATATGATTACGCTTAGTCAATTTGCTATGAGAGCATACAAATCTGTTTTTGATAACGAAAAAGCTCAGAAAAAATATCATTCTGATAAAAACGGAATCGATTATTACATCTATTACTGGAATTATAATGGGAAGGATGCTACTCATATTTTATGGACCTATGATGAATATATTTTTGAATTATCGAGCTTTTTCGACAAGAATCGAACATTGGAATTATGCAAAACGCTGAAATTTAAGGATTTTTGAAAATTTTTGTCCGGAAATGTGCGTTTCGCGTGTCTTTATATATAGAGGATAAAATATTCTCAATTTGAAGAAGGAAGATAACCAATGAAACCGAACAATAACTTAGACGCCCGTTTTGCAGGAAAGATGACTGCCGCCGAAGTAATATCCGTTGGTGCATATTACCTTGAAAAATATTCAGACTCACTGGAAGAGGACAGTATCATCTGCCAAACTGTTCAGCAGACATAATCAGCATGGATCACAGTTTCCGACAGCTCTGAACTGCATACAGGCAACTGACAATAAAAAAACGACAAAAATCATAATAATTTCAAATCTTCAAATACAGGTTAATGGCTTGTGGATGCACTACGGTTTATGCAATGATTGATCCTTTAAATACAGTATATACAGCTACATATATACTCCCACAAGCATTAACACTGGTACAAACGTACCGGAACTGCCGCAGCAGATATAAAGCAGCGGCATATCTTAAGCAACATCAGTATTAAAACTGTTGCTGTATATCCCGGTCTGCGTATTTTCCCCTTCTCTTTTGGCAGACCGGGAAAAAATTTTAAATATTAATGAAAAGGATTATTGTTGTGAGGAAGAAGTCTTTAAAAAAATTTTTCTTTATCTTTACTCTGACGATTTGTGCAATATGTATTACTATTGTAATAAAAATAGATTTATTTTCATATAATAAAAATTTTTCAGAACATAGTCACTACGACCATATGTTCAATAATCTGGACGAATTTGAAGAGTATATTGAATCCGGAAGAATATTAGCTGACTTTAAACCGCTGTATTATGCAGAAACTGGTGAACAGGTTTGCTATGACAGCCTCATTCCGGTTATTCCTGAATTTGATAATGCAAAGTATGAGCAGACCGGCGTTTTATTGAACAATTCTGATTACATCAGCTATTTTATAAATACCGAAACTAAAGAGGAATTTAGTTTTAAAATATCATTTGGAACCTGTTTCCACTCGTACAAGGAAATGGCTAATGCAATGAAATCCGATACACTGTCTGAAAAAACAGAAGTAGTGATCTGGGGAGATACTCCTGCACTTATATATAAAACTTCCCCTTCAGAATCATCAGAATATTATATTTCTGCAATGATTAACGAAAATAATTCAATCTTTTTTTCGCATGACGGCTGGTCTTCTAAGCAGCTTTCGGAATTTCTTAATGAATTTAAATTTAAGTCGATATGTTAATTGATTTATCCGACAGTGAAACTTCAAATTGTAAATTAATTTTATCTTACGATATTTATATTATATAAAAAGGAATAAAAAAATGGAAAAATCAGTTATACAATACGGATATTGTCCTTTAAAGGGATCTGAATACTTTGTAAGTGTTAAATATAAGCTTTTTGATATTAACCGTTATAAAAAGCGCAACTTTGAATGTGCATATATTACTTATTATGAAAAATACTGTCCTTATAAGAAAGAGTGTCCAATTGAAAGGACAGCGCCGGAAACTCTGGAATAGTTAACCCATAATTTTTTTCCAAATAAATAAAAACTTCCTTTTTCTCTTTAAAGAAAAAAGGAAGTTTTTTTCGGCAGAAATTATTGATTTTGGATTATTTAGCAACGGTTCTGCGTGCAATTGTTATGGCGTCAAATACGTCAATTGTATTATCCATATTACAATCTGCAAGCATTTCCTGATTACTGTTGAAATTTACAGAATCTACTGTAAACTTTGCTATATTTATTGCGTCAAATACATCTATGTTTCCATCAAGAGTTACATCTCCTGAAGCATATTCGTTATTTGATTTAATTTCTACTCCGGATTCACTGCTGAAAACACCTATATCATAAATTTTATTTGCGTATTTTTTATTTTCCCCGCGTTTTTCAGCAAATGTAAAATTATACGGACCCTCCTTATCAAACTTATACTCATAAATTTTGATTTCAGAACCGCCGACAGGGGTATCAAGATTTCCGTCAATTAATCTCATATTGCAGACAGAATTATCACTGCTTTCTGATGATTCAGAAATAAGTACAGGCTCGCTTAAACCGGTAAGACTTCCGGACTGAGTATTATTCAGGCTGAAAATATCATAACCTGCGCCCTTGGCTGCTTTCAGCGCTATACAAATTTTATTTTCATTAACAACCGCTCCGCCCTTATCTATAAGCAGTTCAGCCTGCTTTGCAGTCCTTGGAAGATAGTCAGCGCTGTATTCGCCGTTGCCGTCATAGTTGAATTTTAGTTCAATAGCTTCCGCATTCGGGACTTTTTCATTGTCTTCAAGATTGTAATACTCAAATTTTAGTTCAATATCATTTTCAGAATCCAATGAAATACTATAAACTTCAAATCCTCTTTCAGCATCTGCTTCCCTCGAATAGTAAGAATCAGATGAGTTTACTGTATATCCGTCACTGTCTGTAAGAACATATCTGTACTTTTCTGTGTTGAAACAGGGAAGCACTACTGCTATGTCTTTTCCGTTTTTCATTACCGCTGTTTCACCTGAGCTGTTGTAAAAATCCAAAGCGCTTTGGTAATCTGTCGGAACAGCGTTTGAATCTGACGCACTGGCAGATGCTGCACTTATTAGCATCATCATTGCAGCTGTAACAGCTGAAATAATTTTTTTCATGATATAACCTCTTTCTTTTTTATTCTTTTATGTATAAATATTATAACATATCGTTTTTCAAAATAAAATAGCGCTCGACAGATTCTGTTAAATTTTCAGTATATTTCATATATTTTTTACATATAATTGTTTAATATAACAACAAATTAGGCAGAAAATACCATTTCTGCCTAATTTATTAACCTTATTTTAGTGCAATATATATATTTATTTCAGCGATTCCGTTTACATTGCTGATATATTCCTCAAAATCGCCGGTAAAGCTCCGGTCAAGATTCATTTTCCAGATTTCTTCCCACGCATTTGAAACGTCCTTTACCACATCTCCTTTTATTCTGAAAAGTGCATATTTGCCTCCCGGAATCCTTTTTACCGTAAACTGCTCAGCGTCATAAGCTTCTGTAACTTCTCTTCCGATTAAAACATCATAGGAAAGGTTATCAAACTCATAATCAGAATACAGTCCGACGCAATAATTATTGGCATTATTTCTGATGGAATTACAAATTCCTTCACCCATATATCTTTGCCATAGACCGCCTATTTTTTCTTGGCATTTAGGATCATTCATACCTGTTCTTTCTGAAATTCCCATAAATATTTTTTCTTCAAGATCAACAATTTCATAGTTCATATTGACTACCTCTTTTCTATTTAATAATCCCATTATACACCCTATAATATGACATCATCATGTCATATTAAATATAATTTTTCAAAGTTTTTTCAAGCCGTTCTTTCATTTTCTTTGCTGCGGCTGCAGGAGAAATTATAGTACAGTATTGCCCGAATGAAGCTGCGTAATCACATACAGTATTTATATTCGGAAGATAAAGCTCGCAGATGAAATTATTATCTGCGTCAATAGTATAGCTGCTTATTTCATCATAAACACGAAACGCCATTTCAGGGGAAATTTTTAATATTGTCTTAATAAAGGTATCCATATCTGTTCTGTGATTATTTATAACCTTTTTCGGCGGGGATAATTGAAATACTTCATCTGTTACAATAAGTTCGCTTATACGGCGAATCTTAAAAAACCTGAAGTCTTTACGGATTCTGCAATATCCGTAAAGATACCATGCAGAGCCTTTGAAAATAAGCTTCAACGGCAAAGCAGTACGCTTAATTTTTTCAGCCTTAGCGCTTGAATACATAAAAGCAATAACTTTTTTTTGCGTGATAGCTGTTTTAAGGCGGCTGAAGTATTCGCCGTCGTTTTGAAAAATTCCCCATGATGAAAAGTCAACTTCGATCCAGTCATTTTCATTTTTTCCGAGCATACTGTTAAGCTTATTAAGAGCTGAACTCTTATTTTCCAAGCTTACTGCATTAACTGCTTCCATTGAATACAAAATATCATTTTTCTCTTCATCGGACAAAACAGCCTTATTTAAAATATAATCCGGCAGAAGAGAGATTCCGCCTCCCTTACCCTTGCTCATATAAATGGGTATTCCGGCTTGTGAAAGGGTTTCAACGTCACGATAAATGGTTCTTGGTGATACTTCAAAAAGCTCTGCAAGCTCTCCGGCTGTTAGAGTTTTCTTTTCAAGAAGCAGGTATATTATTTCAAAGAGTCTGTTTATCTGCAATTTTTTCAACTCCTTTATATAAAAGTTTAACAACTAAAAGTATAATTCAAATAAGGTTATATGTCAAATATTTTAGAATAAAAAAATAATGCAAGAATTATAATCTTAAAAATTCCAGGCATTGCCGTACTTTACGATTAAAAAAAATCGTGATATAATTAATGAGAAAAATACACATATTAAATAAGGTGAATTTCAAATGTATAAGATACTTATTTTAGAAGATGACAGCGCTCTTGCAGGAGCAATGAAAAAGCATATTCAATCGTGGAATTTTGAGGTAGAGTGCATACGAAACTTTGAAAACATTATTCCGGAATTTATTGAATATGATCCTCATATTGTGTTGATAGATATTATGCTTCCGTTTTTCAACGGGTATCATTGGTGTACTGAAATCCGGAAAATTTCAAATGTACCGATTGTGTTTATATCCTCAGCGTCAAGTAATATGAACATTGTTATGGCAATGAATATGGGCGGAGATGATTTTATTGCAAAGCCTGTTGAACCCGATGTAATGATTGCCAAGATACAGGCAATTTTACGCCGGACCTATGATATAACTAATCAGACGCCTGTTTTGGAACACAAAGGCGCGATACTTAATCTGCACGATTCAACCTTAATTTATCAGAGTCAGAGAATAGAGCTAACAAAAAATGAATTTCGGATTTTACAGACTCTAATGGAGAATAAGGGAAAAATAGTAAGCCGGGATACCCTGATGACAAAGCTATGGCAAATGGATTGCTATGTTGAGGAAAATACCCTTACTGTCAACGTATCACGCTTAAGGAATAAGCTTGAAAATGCGGGACTTCATAATTTTATCAGAACAAAAGTCGGCAGCGGATATATCATTGAATAAGAGGTACGTTATGAATAAACGCAAATTACTTTGGAAATTTATTTATCAGTGCAGGCATACAGTGATAATTTTTCTGCTTTTCGCTTTAATATTTTTCATAGTTTTCTCACTTTACAATCTTGAAACAGAAGCGGTACTGTATTCGGTTTTACTATGCGCACTGCCGGCATCAGCCATTTTTACGGTTAAATTCTTTAGGTTTTGCAATCAGCATTCAGAACGTGAAAATATTAAGGAAAACATTTTAATAATGACGGAGAAGCTTCCGGAACCCCAAACTCTTGCGGAGGAAGACTATCAGGAGATAATCCTCAATCTGTTGAAAGCAAATCACAGTAACCTGACAAAATATCAAAATGAGCGTACAGAAAGCATTGATTATTATACAACCTGGGTACATCAAATAAAAACTCCTATATCGGTCATGCACATGATATTACAGTCAGATGACAGTGACGAGCACCGGGAGCTTGCGTCAGAGCTATTTCGGATCGAGCAGTATGTGGAAATGGTGCTTAGCTATTTCAGATTAAACAGCAATTCTTCCGATTTTCTTTTTAAAAAATATGAACTGGATAAGATTATAAGAAATACTGTCCGAAAGTTTGCTCCTCAGTTTATCCGTAAACACATTAGTCTGCATTACGAGCAGACAGATCTTGTTGTACTGACAGATGATAAATGGCTGTCGTTTATAATTGAGCAGATTTTGTCCAATGCGATAAAGTTTACGGAAAACGGATGTATTGCCATTAAAGCAGATGAAAACATGGTTTTAAGTATATCTGATACCGGAATCGGAATTGCTAAAGAAGATATTCCCCGTATCTTTGAACGTGGATTTACAGGATACAACGGCAGAGAGCACAAGAAATCTACCGGCTTAGGACTTTATCTGACAAAGAAGGCTGCGGACAAGCTTTCTCATAAAATCAGCGTAGAATCTGCTGTCGGAAAAGGAAGCGTATTTTACATTAACCTGAAAACTGATGAACTGGAAATCGAATAACCTTACAAAAATGTCACATAAAAAGCCGAAATGTCACACAAATAAATGTCGGACATTCGGCTTTTGTGTTATACTAAATTACAGAAAGACCGATGTAACGGTCTTCAATCAGGAGGTAAACAAAATGGCAATTTTAGAAGTACAGTGCCTTGAAAAGATTTATACAACACGCTTTGGAGGCAATCAGGTTCGGGCACTGACAAATGTATCATTTTCAGTTGAACACGGAGAATATGTGGCGATCATGGGAGAATCAGGCTCCGGTAAAACAACTCTGTTAAATATTCTCGCTTCACTTGACAAGCCGACAAAGGGAGAAATATTCTTGGAGGGCAAGCCTATTTCCATTATTAAGGAAAAAGAACTCTCATCATTCCGCCGTGATAATCTTGGATTCGTTTTTCAGGATTTTAATCTTCTTGACACATTTTCCTTGAAAGATAATATATTTCTTCCCCTTGTTCTGTCAGGAAAAAGCTATAAAGAAATGAGCAGCCGCCTAAAGCCAATTGCGGCAAAGCTTGGTATTGAAAATCTTTTAGATAAATACCCTTATGAAGTTTCCGGAGGACAGAAGCAAAGAGCGGCAGTTGCACGAGCTATTATTACTAATCCGAAACTGCTTCTTGCCGACGAGCCTACCGGCGCTCTTGATTCACGCTCAACAGACAGTATGCTTAAAATTTTCAGCGACATAAACAGTGAAGGTCAGACAATTTTAATGGTAACTCATTCTACAAAGGCTGCAAGTCATGCAGGAAGAGTTCTGTTTATAAAAGACGGAGAAGTATTCCATCAGATTTACAGGGGAAACAGCACCAATGAGGAAATGTATCAAAAAATTTCCGATACGCTAACTCTCATTTCAACAGGCGGTGATAAAAATGAATAGTCTTTACCCCAAACTTGCCGTGCAGGGGATACGAAAAAATAAAAAAATATATCTTCCATACATCCTCACCTGCATAGGAATGGTAATAATGTACTATATTATTTCATTTCTTTCATACAGCAAATCCGTACACAATATGAAAGGCGGCAGCGAACTGCAAACTTTTCTTTCTATCGGTACGGGTATTATGGCAGTATTTACAATGATTTTTCTATTTTATACCCATTCATTTATTATGAAAAACCGTAAAAAAGAATTTGGATTATATAATATCCTGGGAATGGGAAAAGGCAATATTACTCATATCTTAATATGGGAAACGTTAATAACATATGTTATCTCAACTGCTTCCGGACTTATACTTGGGGTTATTTTTTCCAAGCTTGCGGAACTTGTAAGCGCAGAAATTTTAGGGGATACCTGGCAGCTTGGATTCAACATCGATATTAAGTCAGTTATCAAAACACTTCTGCTTTTTGCCGCTGCATTCGGACTTATTCTTTTGAATGCACTTCGCCAAATTCATTTATCTAATCCCATCAATCTTCTTCACAGCGATAAAACCGGTGAGAAGCCTCCGAAAGCAAGAATGCTGCCTGCGCTTATAGGTGCAGTAATACTCGGAATTGCTTACTATATTTCTTGTACTATTGATGATCCCATGTCGGCGATTTCTTTATTCTTTGTAGCAGTTATAATGGTTATTGCGGCTACCTATATTCTGTTTATAATCGGTTCAATTGTACTATGCAAAATCCTTCAGAAAAATAAAAAGTATTACTATAAAACCGAGCACTTTGTTTCAGTATCATCTATGGCATATCGTATGAAGCGAAACGGCGCAAGCCTTGCTTCTATTTGTATTCTGTCAACTATGGTACTTGTTATAATTTCATCAACAATGTGTCTCTATATTGCAAAAGAAGATAATCTTCAAGTACGCTATCCCCGTGATATAATTATGGAGCTTGACTCCGCTGATAATGAATATATGGAATCATTGCAGGAATCAATATATAAGACATTGGCTGACTGCGATGTAAAATATGATAATGTGCTGGAATACCGTTATCTATCCTTTGGGGCAATTCAAAAAGACAGTACAACGATGAGCATTGACGGCGATTTTAGTGATTTCAGTAAAGTTAAGCAGATTCATATTATTCCTATTGAAGATTATAATGCTCTGTATAACAAAAATGAAACACTGGAAAAAGACGAAGCGCTTATTGCAGTGAAAAAATGTAAATATGATTATGACTCAATAAATTTTGAGAGCTTAACAGATTTACAGATAAAAAATCATGCTGATAATTATGTATCTAACGGTGAAGCCATAGCTTCAATTTTTCCTTCGGTTCAGCTATTGGTATCTCAGGAACAGTTCAATAAATTCAGCGATTATTTTAATGAAAACGATGAAACAGCAAAGTATTATTATGGATTTAATATAGACTGTACTCCGGAGGAACAGATCAAAATTTTTGAGGAAATTAGTGAAGATATAAAGGAACTTCAAAAAAGTGACAGCAATTTTCCGGCAGTCAGCTCAAGATGTGCTGAAAAGGAAAGAAGCAGTTTCTATGCATTATTCGGCGGACTGTTCTTCCTGGGTATCCTGCTTAGCATAGTGTTTATCTGCGCAGCGATTCTTATTATGTACTATAAGCAGATTACAGAGGGCTTCGAGGATAACGGACGCTTTGAGATTATGCAGAAAGTCGGCATGACAAAAGTTGAAATTCGCAGAAGTATTAACTCTCAGATACTAACAGTTTTCACTGCGCCTCTGATTTTTGCCGGACTTCATATATGTTTTGCATTTCCTATTATAAAAAAGCTTTTGGAATCATTCGGTTTATTTGATACCGGACTGCTTATAGCCGTAACGATCGGTGTATTTTTGGCCTTTGCAGTTTTCTATATTATAGTTTATAAAATAACTTCAAGAAGTTATTATCACATTGTTAGTAATAAGGAGGTTTAAGCTATGAAGATTGACGTCGCTGAGGCATGGAAAAGTCTTGAGGACATATGGCTTCCTATTGCAGCAGTAATTTTTGCGGTATTGATTTTTGTAATTCTGATACGCTGTATCTGTAAAATTCAAAGAACGAAAGCGTCAGTAACATTGGCATTTACAGTTATAATTATTGCAGGCGGTCTTTTATATTTTCGTCCGCACAAAATAATAGATATAAAGTATAGTGACGTTTCAAGGATAAGCGTATCTCATATAGAGGTGACGGATTCCGAAACCATTAAAAAAATCATAGATGATATTAACGGCTCTGAATATAAAAGAACACTTCCGTCGCTCATAGAATGCAAAAATGGAATAACCGTAAATATATATGATAAAAACGATAATTTAAAATACAGTTTTGAGCTTACCGGAAACGATATGGTAAATACGGGAAAATTCTGGGAACAGCGTAATAACGGAAAATATGACCTGGATCTGTATCAAAATATAATAGATAGCAGTAAGGAGGAATAGCCCTTGAAAAAAATCGTTGCGGCAGTACTTTTGCTTTGTTTGTTATCTGCCGTTTGCAGCAAACATTTGGAGCTGAAAAACAAAACATAATCACCCCTTCATTTCATTCATATAAAGAGAACCTCCTATGGCTTTTTTAACCATAGGAGATTCTTGTTCTTATGCTGTTTTTATTAGACATATATTAGAAAGTGTTGCATTATAACTGTCTATACCGCCGATATTAAACGTAATATTGGCGCTGCTGTCATCTTCGGACGCTTTAAATGTTCCGATGAAATGCTGTTTTTCTGCGCCTGATTTAATCGTATCGCTGAAATAAGTATCATTTCCCTCAACTGATACGGTTATATCTCTGTCAACTGTTGTAGTATAATCAAACTCCAAACGATATTCTCCGTTCTTTTTCAGTGGGATTTCTGACAAATAAGCTTGAATGTCATTATCCTGAGAACCGCCGGTAACCATGTTTATCCAAAATGATTTGTCATAGCCTACATAAAAAGCCGCATTTGCCCCATTATCAGAATTAATGTTTACATCATAAACGGCATTGGCAGCCATATCAAGTCCGACCTGATCAGATTCTATTCCAAGCACCTGACATATTTTATCTGCAAGGACATATGCGCTTTTGAGCTGTGTTACCTTTGACGGATGCCAATCCGAGCCTAAACCGTCATTAACATTCTGAAGCGCTGATTTATAATAAGTTACTTTTTTGTCATTAGTTTCGTCCGCAAATAATTTAACAGCCTCCTCTACGAGCCCGCAGGTTTCCTCACCGCCCATTGTACCCATAGTGCATATTATAAATGCGTCAGGATTTTTTTCTCTTATTGTTTCAAGAAAATCAACATAACCGTCAACAAATTCCTTTGAGCGTGTTTCCAAATCAGCAGTAACATAATTATGATCATTTGTTCCCAGATTAATAACAACTGCGTCATGCTTCTGAGAATCAAAATCCCAGCTTGTATTAAAAGGAGAAATCTTGCTGTTTATATCATAAACCGGTGGTATAATATTTTCGCTGTTTTTGTCGCCGGAGCTGAAACCTGATACCACTCCATGTCCGCTGTAACAAACAGCGCTGTAATCCGCATTAAGCTTTTGCGCAGTTAGATATGCATATGACTTGGTGAAGTTTTCGGTAGTTGTCTTAAATGCTTCACTGCTGCTTGCGCCTTCTACTCCGTATGCACAGGTTATAGAATCACCGATAAATTCAATGCTGAGATTCTTTTTCGGAAGCGGCTTTACGGGTGTTTCAGCCGATGAATTAACATTAATTGATTCCACGCCCACTGCTCCGTACATTGCTTCGGATAAGAGAATTATCCTTATATTTTTTGTGACGGAGGAATCTTCGCTGAAAAGCGTGATTTTTTCTTCTTTGCTGTTCATGGTATCATCTGCAATTAAAGCGTCATCTGCATAGATTGCATATCTCGAACGGTGGTCCTTGTTTGAACTTACATGATTACATTTAAGAACAATTTCTGCTGATTTTCCGGTTACACTAAATTCTGCTGCCGAGCCGCTTTGTACAAGCCAAGTTACATCATTAAGTTTAACATTTCTGCCCATAAGCTTTACATTATCTTCAGTTGCTTTCCATTCAGAGTCTGTAAATTCTTCTTTTACGTTTTCAGATAAAATTTGTCTTTTCATTAAGATATAGTCATAAACATCAATGTTATCGTCATTGTTCATATCAAAATCTGCATTCTCGTCAACACCGCCGCAGGTTAAAAAGTCAAGCAGTGAATTTAAATTTTCAGCAGTACTTTTATCCTCAGTAATGGTGAAAACCGAATCCGGATAAGCTTCTGAGAAAACGCCGACGCTTCCGATTGAAGTAAATGTAATTACAGATGTGACTGCCATTAGCAGATATTTTCTTAATTTCATAGTTCCTCCCGAAAAAAATTAACAATATTTACTCTAAATAATTCTAACATTTTTATAATTTTTTGTCAAATACAAATTTTCAAAATAAACAAAAATATATAGTATAAATCACTGAAAAATATTGACTTAGTATAAAAAATCAGGTAAAATAAATATAAGGAACTGTGAAAGGAAGATTATATGATTAAAATAAAGAAACTGCTAAGTACTGCACTTACTGGTGTTATACTTACAGGCTCGCTGTCTTTTTTCAGCGTACAGGCGTCCTCAAAGGATAACATAATGCGTGACATGACTACAATGGATATTGTCAACGATATGGGAATGGGAATCAACCTGGGCAATACCTTTGAATCCTGCGGTGACTGGATTACACAATGGGGAGAATCAAAACCGTCTTCATTTGAAACAGCCTGGGGCAGTCCAATCGTTACAGAACAGCTTATTCAGGGTTATAAGAAGGCAGGATATGACTCACTTCGTATTCCGGTAGCTTGGTCGAACATGATGGCAAACGACGGTCAGTATAAAATTCACCCGGATTATCTTGCAAGAGTTACAGAGGTCGTTGACTGGGCACTTGACGCAGATTTGTATGTTATTATAAATCTTCACTGGGACAGCGGATGGCTTGAAAAGGTACCGACCGAATACGATGAATGCATAAAAAAATATACAGCCATATGGAATCAGATTTCTGACGCATATAGAGATTACGGCGATTATCTTATCTTTGAATCACAAAACGAAGAACTGGGCTGGTCATCAGTGTGGAATCCATGGGGCGGAACCCAGGGCAAGGAAGAAAGCTTTAATTATGCCAATTCCATAAATCAGACCTTTGTTGATATAGTTCGCTCGTCAGGCGGCAATAACGAAAAACGCCATCTGCTGATTTCAGGATACAACACTAATATCGGTCATACCTGCGATCCGTTGTTTAAGATGCCTGAAGATCCTGCAAACCGATGTGCTGTTTCAGTACATTATTATGATCCGGCCGGTTTTGCAATTCTTACGGAAGACGCTGACTGGGGAAAAGCTTCTCCAACATGGGGAACAGAAGAAGAATATGCATACCTTAACGAGCAAATGGATATGCTGAAATCAACCTTTGTTGATAAGGGAATACCTGTAATTATTGGTGAATACGGCTGCCCTAAGGAAAACAAGGAAGAAGATTCCGTAAGAAAATTCTTAACGGCAGTTTGTGAAGCGTCACTCTCCAGAGGGGGAATTTGTCCGGTATTGTGGGATATTACAAATCTTCATTATGACAGGCAAACATATGAAATGATAGATAAACAGCTGCAAAATGAGTATCTTGAAATTAAAGAAAAATATACTGCAAAAGATATTGCAGGTGATGTAACTGCTGATGGAAAATTTGATCTTGCCGACATAGTAATGATGCAAAAATGGCTTTTGGGTAAAGGTGAGATAACAAACTGGAAAGCCGGAGATATAAATAAAAATGATTTAATTGACATTTATGATTTATGTCTTATGAAACGTAATCTTATAAATCAGTAAACAGTTTGATCTGCCATAACATAAAAACTCTTCTTAGAATTTATTTCGGGAGGAGTTTTTTCTTATTATAACCTAAGTATATACAATCTGAAACGGGGAATAATAGATTAAAAGTAAAAATACATGGAGGAATACTTTGCTGAAAAAAGATTACTTCAAGGGCTGGTACTTCAAATGCAGCAGCAAGAATAAAACTATTGCTTTTATTCCTGCATTTCATAGCCGAAATAATAACGAAACTGCTTCGCTTCAGATAATAACGAACGAAAATTCTTATAATCTCTCTTTTCCTTTTTTGGAGTACAGTGAAAAGCCGTTGTATATACGAATTGGGAACAATGTTTTTTCTGAGAATGGTATAATTATAAATATCAAATCTGATAAGCTGACAGTCAAGGGCAATTTGCAATTTGGTAAGTTTTCACCAATAGGCTACGATATTATGGGACCGTTTAAATATATACCTTTTATGCAGTGCCGTCACAGTGTTTACAGTATGCGTCATCAGGTCAGCGGATATTTGACTGTAAATAATCAGCATATCAATTTTCAGAGCGGTATAGGATACATGGAGGGTGACTGCGGAACATCATTTCCTAACCGTTATATCTGGACTCAATGTTTTTTCGGAAACGGTTCGCTTATGCTTTCAGCTGCAGATATTCCAATGCTTGGGCTAAATTTTACCGGAATTATAGGAGTAATTTATCTAAACGGTAAGGAATATCGTATAGCTACTTATCTTGGGGCTAAAATATGTGAAATAAACAGCAGCTCGATTACAGTTGTTCAAGGAAGCTATAAGTTAAATGCAAAGCTGATAAAAAATAATGCGCATTCGCTTGCAGCGCCTGATAACGGAAAAATGAACAGAATAATTCATGAAAGTGCGTCATGCAAAGCATATTATAAGTTTTCTTATAAAAATAAAATCTTATGTGAATTTATTAGTGACAGAGCAAGTTTTGAATTTGAATATAAATAAGGCTTATCCCATTTAAGATAAGCCTTATTTTTTAATTATTCTGCAATAATTTCCAGATATTTAAGAACTTCTTCTGCGTTAGTATCAGGTTTTACTTTAGGCATAACTTTCTCAATAATACCATTTTCGTCTATGATATATGTGCTTCTGACAACGCCCATGCTAACCTTGCCGTACATTTTTTTCTCTTTCCAAACATCATAAGCCTGAATTGCCGTAAGCTCAGGGTCTGACAGCAGTATAAACGGCAGATCATGCTTTGCAGCAAACTTCTGATGTGAAGTGATACTATCTTTGCTTATGCCTATAACGGCAATATTATGCTGTTTAAACACATCATAGGCTGAAGCAAAGGCGCATGCCTGTCGGGTACAGCCTGGTGTATTATCCCTTGGATAAAAGTAAACTATAACTTTTTGTCCGGCAAAGTCTGTTAGTGAAACTTGATTTCCGTCCTTATCCTGTAATGTAAATTCCGGCGCTTTTAATCCTGCATCAAGCATTTTTATTTCCTCCTAAAACTTAAAGATGTCTTTCTAAAATTTCAACGTCATCGGTAGTAATAAAATCACGGAGCTTAACTCCGTCAAATTCAAAATCAAGAGTTTCTTCAAGGGTAAGTCCGTTAGCAATATCGCCCTTGTTGTAAATCCAAATGTCAAAGCTGTTATTGTGACCCTCTATGCCGTATTCAACGCCCTTATACTGCATTCCGAGATTCCAGCCGGTGGATAAGTAAAACTTAAATTCTCCCAAAGTTTCAAACTTTTCTCCGTAAACATTGCATTCCATAATAATATTGTCTTCGTTATCCATAATTATTCCTCCAGTATATAAATTAAAGATGTCTTTCTAAAATTTCAACGTCATCGGTAGTAATAAAATCACGGAGCTTAACTCCGTCAAATTCAAAATCAAGAGTTTCTTCAAGGGTAAGTCCGTTAGCAATATCGCCCTTGTTGTAAATCCAAATGTCAAAGCTGTTATTGTGACCCTCTATGCCGTATTCAACGCCCTTATACTGCATTCCGAGATTCCAGCCGGTGGATAAGTAAAACTTAAATTCTCCCAAGGTTTCAAACTTTTCTCCGTATATATTAAATGTTTTGTTAGTATTATTTTCGTTGTCCATAATTATTCCTCCAGTAAAACTTTTTAATTCTGGCGGTAAACTGTCCCAATAATTTATAGGGGGGTCCGGGGTCCGAATGGTTGTTTTTCCATGAAATTTCATGGTCATGTGGATTTCGTCTTTAGGTTTCCATTTACCACCGTATGCGCTTCCGCCGCCCTTGCAGACATAACCATACTTTTTTATAATTATATCTTTTTCACTATGATTTGTCAAGTTAAATGATTTATCGCCATAAAAGTTTTAATATAAATAATAGAGAAACAAATTTATATTTTTTATAAAAGTATCTAAGGATTTTTCAAGGTTTCTATGCTATAATATCAAACAGTTTGAAGAAATTACAAACTAATCAGACAAAGTTTATCAGCATTTAACAGTAAACTTGCTCTTGCTGTTAAATGCGGTAAAAACAAGAAAACAAGGGAGGACATTTAATATGCATTTCCATCGCAAATTTGCAGGAGTTATTGCAGGGATAGTAACGCTTACCTGCCTGGCTCATCCTGCTGCAGCTGTTTATGCTGAAGCAGCCGGAAGCTATAGTATGAATGTATCGGTTGATCTTTCTAAAGATAAAAAGGAGATCAGTCCATATATCTATGGTATTAATCAGTATGGAAATACCAACAACTATAAAAATGTAACTGTCAATGCTGTACGTCAGGGCGGTAACCGCTATACCGGTTATAACTGGGAAACCAACTGGTCCAACGCCGGAGAAGACTGGGTAAACAGTTCAGATACTAACATAGGCGATCTTTCAAACGGTCCTGGATATGCTGCGAAAAAGCTTTCGGGAGAATGTGAAGAATATAATGTTCCTTATAAAATAACTACACTCCAGATGGCAGGTTATGTTGCTGCTGATAAATTGGGTCAGGTTACTGAGACTGCTCCGTCCGACAGATGGAATAAAGTATACTTCCGTAAAAACAGTGAATTGCAACTGGAACCTGATCTGACGGATAATGCGGTTTACATGGATGAATATATAAATTATCTTGTTAAAACTCTCGGAGATTCTACAACCTCAACAGGTATTCAGGGTTACAGCCTTGACAATGAACCGTTCTTGTGGAATGACACACATCCTATGCTTCACCCTGAGGAATGTACAGCCGATGAACTTATTGAAAAGTCAATTGAACTTTCTAAGGTTATAAAGGAAATTGACCCGAATGCAGAAGTTTACGGACCGGCGCTCTGGGGTATGCTTGCATGTATCCAGGCTGGAACAAGTGAAAATTATACAGATCCAAAGTGGGAAAGTATAAAGAATAATTACAACTGGTATCTTGATTACTATCTTGAAAGCATGGCAAATGCAGAAAAAGAATCCGGCAAACGTCTGCTTGATGTTGTTGACGTTCACTATTATTCACAGGACTGCTCAACAGATGACGGTAAGCTTCAGGCTGCAAGAAGTCTTTACGATGAAAGCTATGTTGAAAACAGCTGGCTTCAGCCTTATTTCGGCGGATACTTCCCGCTGATCCCTAAAATTCAGGAATCCATTGATAAATATTATCCGGGAACAAAAATTGCAATATCAGAGTATAACTTAGCGGATATTGCAAACGAAAAGGTTACAGGCAAAAATGTAATCTCTGCAATTGCCGAAACAGAGGCTCTCGGTGCATTTGCTGATAACGGGGTATATTTTGCAACATACTGGGGAACTCTTCCGGAATGTCCTTATGTTGAATCAGCAATCAACCTTTATACAAACTATGACGGTAAGGGCGCAAGCTTCGGCGATACTCTTGTTCAGGCTAAGACAGATGATCTTTCCAAGGCAGCAGCATTTGCAGCTATTGATGGAAATGACGATTCAGATGTGGGCGTAATTCTTTCAAATAAAGACAAGACAGCTTCTGAAAATGCTGTTATTACTATTGACGGCTCAGCTTCAGATTATAAGAGCGCAGTTGTTTATGCTATCACTCAGGACAGCAGTGAAATACGCATAATCGACGTTCAGAATAATGTCAGCGGAAACAAGGTAGAAGTAGAGCTTCCTCCGCTTTCAGTTGCTCATGTTGTAATTTCAGACGAACTTACAGATAAAACAGAATATGAAGAACCTGATATAACTGTTAAGGAAACAGTTTATAATGTAAATGATCTTGCAACATCAGCAGACGGTTCTTACCTTATCCCTCTGGGCGATAAGAAAAACCTTAAAGAGATTAAATTTGCATTAAACAGCTATTCTACTGAAGGTTCAGCGTATTACAGCGGCGGCGGCGGACTCTGTTTTTCTAAGCTTACTCCTATCAGCGGAGGAGAAGAATTTTGGGGATTTAAGACAGTCAACTTCTCTAACGGACAAACAGAAATAGTAGTACCGTTTGACGAATACTATACCGATTCCAATCAGGATGAGGTGAAATCAGTTGTAGGTGATACCGAAGCTCAGTGGCAGCCGGGCTGGTGGAAATTCTCTGAAAAACAGGGAGATACAGGCTCCGACATAGTAGTAAATTATACAACAGTCACTCTTGTATACGAATATGACGGCGAAACGGGACTTGTCGGCGACGTAAACGGCGACGGGAAAATAGATGTCAGCGACGTAGTTGCACTTTCAAAGTGGCTTGCAAATATCGAAGCTAATATTGACCCTAAGCTTGCAGATGTAATTGCTGACGACTGTGTTAACATTTTTGACCTTGCTGCTTTAAAGCGTAAGGTTATGAAGGGATAAATATATAACTTAAAGCACGTCTGAAATAGGGCGTGCTTTTTTGCGCACAATATGATATAATAATAGAGAAAAAGGATGTGATAAAATGCGTATACTAATTGTTGAGGACGAAAAGGATCTTGCAATGATTCTGTCTGAAATACTTAATATGGAGGGGTATTATACTGACAATGCCTACGACGGTGAGAGCGGTCTTGATAACGCACTGTCAGGTATTTATGATTTGATCATATTGGACATTATGCTGCCGGTTATGGACGGCATTCAGGTCTTGAGGGAAATAAGAAAGAGCAGTATAACCATTCCGGTATTAATGCTTACTGCCAAATCCGAAATAGAAGATAAAGTTTTAGGACTTGACAACGGTGCTGACGATTATCTGACAAAACCATTTAACACCAAAGAGCTTCTTGCAAGAGTACGTGCTTTATCAAGGCGGAAAGAAAAAACTCTTATCAGTGACAATATAGAATTTGAAGATATTATTCTTGATAAAACAACTCATGAAATGATAAAAGATGATCAGAAAATAAAACTTTCAAAGAAAGAGTATGATATATTGGAACTGCTCATTTTAAATTACGGCAAAGTGGTTTCTAAGGAAAGTCTTATCATGAAAATTTGGGGTTATGACGCTGACATTGAGTATAATTCAATAGAAGTTTACATATCTTTTCTCCGGAAAAAAATCAATGCAGTTAACTCCCGTATACATATTTCTACTGCAAGAGGACGCGGTTATACCATTAAGGAGAAGAAAAATGGATAATGAGATCAGACACCTTAGAAAAAAATTTTTTCTTCTCTCTTCAATTATATCTTTCATCGTTATCTTTGTAATGATGCTGATTTTAAATATCCTTATGCAGATGACATATAAAAATGAAATGAAAGCAGCTGCGGATATGCTTGCCCAAACAGCTTCATCAAATGTGTCGGACGCAGGGTCTGAGATTATATTTTTAAAGGATACACAAACTAATCAGAACGGTTATAATATAATTCCCCGCAATCCCGCAACAATAAAAAAAGTGATCTTAAACGGAACTATAAGCTGTACTGATCCAAACGCTGATTGGTACTGCGCCGGCGGCGGATTGTTTTTTGAACTGCCTGACAGCGAAGGGAAAATAATATATGTTCATAAGGAATATAAGTTTAACCGTGATAATACCAAAATTATAATTGATTTTACAGACGATTCGGATTTTTTATATAACGGAAATCCTTTAAAAACGGATATTACAAAGGTTTCACCAAAGCATTTCTTTGTTTCAGAGGTCTGGTGGGCGTCTTCAAGCACTAATCAGGATATGGGACCCGATGAAGACGTTAAATTACAACTTGAAAGTATAGAACTTCAGTATCTTTCAGATTCCTCAGCGGCGTCTTCTGAAAATTATGTTGCCGTAAACCGTGATTTCAATGAAATTTATCCTGACGGATTGCCCGATACTTTAAATAATTACAGATGCTTTTATCTGATAGCCGATAAGCAGGGAAATTTGCTGGAGGTAAACAACGGCAATACTTTAAAATCAATAACACAAAAGAATGCTTATGATATAATTAACAGCGGAAAAGAATCTGAGATAATTGATAATAAGGAGTATAAACGAAAGGTTGTTGATACTGAAAAATATCGTATCTATTTATATATAAGTGATAAGCAGGCGGAGCAAAGCACAAGTAAATTACTCCTTATTTCTGCACTTTCAGGAGGCAGTGTTTTTGTTTTAGTATTAATTCTTATAAATTATATTTCCGGTATTGCTGTAAAGCCTATTTCCGAAAGTTATCAGAAACAAAAGGATTTTATTTCAAATGCAAGTCATGAGCTTAAAACTCCGATTACGGTAATTTCTGCGACTGCTGAGCTTATGGAAAAGAAAAACGGCTCCGACAGACTTACTGAATGTCTTTATGTCCAGGCTAATAAAATGGGAAGGCTTGTAAATGAAATGCTGACGCTGACAAGACTATCAGCTCCCGAAAATGTTCATGCTGATTTTAAAGCCTTTAACATTAGCCGTACAGTTGAAAATGCAGCGCTTTATTTTGAAAGCAGAGCCTTTGAAGAACAGAAGCAAATAATAGCTGATATAGAAGACAATCTTAATTTTACAGGCAATGCAGATAAAATTGATGAACTTACAGGCATTTTACTTGATAATGCGCTAAAGTATTCAGATGAAAAATCTGATATAAGGATTAGTCTGCATTCAGCTAAGGAAAAATTGATTCTTAGCTGTAAAAATCCCTGCAAGGATTTTGATGTAAGGGATATACCCCATTTGTTTGAGCGTTTTTACAGGGGAGATAAATCCCGTTCTGGTGAAAAGTCAGGCTTTGGACTGGGTCTTTCAATCGCAAGAGAAATTGCTGCTGTTCATAAAGGTACAATTAAAGTTGACTTTAATGAAAATATTATTTCATTTACTGTTATTTTTACTGTAAAGGAAGCTTAGATAAAAAAATCCGTACAGATTATTTCTGTACGGATTTTTTTTAGATATTTGTATAATAAATGCCCGTTGCCTTCTGAACAACTATGGAAACTACCGTAATTGCCGTCCAGCAGCAAAAGCCCATAAGAATAGGCTTTCCGCCGTTTTTGACAAGCTTTATAATATTTGTATTCAAACCGATTGCGCACATAGCCATTGAAATAAAGAATTTAGCAAGCCATTTTGCAGCTGTAATAAAGCTGTCATTGTAAAATGCTGTAAAAGAGCTGTCACTCATTAGACCGACAATAGTTGTAATAATTGACGCTCCGATAAAATACAAGATGAACCATGGAAAAATCTTTTTAAAGGAAAAGTCTGTTCCGCCTGAGCCTGATTTTTTAGCATTTCTGGTTCGGATAAAAGCAAGGATCAATGTGATCGGAATAATAGCTAAAGTTCTTGTAAGCTTGACTGTTACAGCAGCAGACAGAATACCGTCGCAATTGTATATACTTTCGGCAGTGGCTGAGGCGGCGGTAACTGAAGATGTATCATTAACTGCTGTTCCTGCAAAAACGGCGAAACCTTCCGTACCGAGTCCTATTGAATGTCCCAGCGCCGGAAAAATCAGAGCCGCAAGAACATTGAACAGGAATATTACTGAAATCGATTGTGCAACATCTTCATCGTCTGCGCCGATAACAGGAGCAGCAGCGGCAATAGCTGAGCCTCCGCATATTGATGAGCCTACGCCGATTAGACATGAAACTTTTTTATCTACTTTCAGAAGCTTCATAAGAAAAATTGCTGTAATAAGCGATACTGCAATTGTAGAAATAATTACCGGCAGGCTTTTGGCGCCTACATTTGCAATAGTCCCCAGGTTTAGTGAAAATCCAAGAATGATTACAGCCCACTGGAGAATTTTTTTTGATGTGAATTTAATTCCGTTTTTTAGGGTTGAATGCTCCGGCAGAGAAGGAATGAACAGAGTGATAAGCATACCAATTAAAATAGCGAATACAGGTGCTCCTATAACTTCAAATGAAAAAGATCCTGCATTTAAAGAGGCAAGTAGAGTTGAGATACCGGCTATAAGGGTACAAAGCATTATTCCGGGGAGCTTATGGCGCATAAAATTCATATATGACTCCTTTTTATTATTTAATTTTTATTTTTTGGATAGTTCAATCTGCCAGATACGGTTTTATTTTATCCCAGATGTCATCGGCAATTTCCTGTTTGCTTTTGTTACCGTCTACTATTATGACCCTTTCAGATTCCTTTAATTTTTCAAAAGCTTCAAGATATTTTTCACGAACCTTTACAAGACGTGATTTCTTTTCAAATAATTCCTGATGAAATCTGTTTTTAGCTATTCTTTCTATTGCTGTATCCGGATTTACGTCTATGAAAATATTTACAGTTGGTTTCAGGATAACGCTGCTTTGTTCATTTGCTTTTATGACCCAGTCCATGGGCATATCAACGCTGTGATATGCATAGGAAGAAAAATAGTATCTGTCCGATATAACCGTAATGCCATCATTTATTTTACTGACGATACCGTTTATGTCATTTAGAAGATGATCAAGCCTGTCCGCTGCGAATAATGCGGCTATAACCTTATTGTCAGCTTTGATTCTTCCTGTCATTATTTGATGAATCAGCGAACCAATGGGAGAATCAGTAGGCTCCATGGTAGTATAGCAGTATATGCCTTCTTGTTTTAATTTTTCTGTAAGTATTTGAACCTGAGTACTTTTTCCGCTTCCGTCAATACCCTCAAAGGCAATAAAATTTCCTTTGCTTATCTGCACGTTTCTATTATATGTCTTTTTCATTTAATTTTTACTCCTGAATTTTATTTATAAAATCAGCTTTATTTGAAGCTTCATAATATAATTAGTTAAAATAATACCTTGCCGTTTAACCTCTTAATTCCGATCCTATTAGAAAATTTACATTAAACGGTTATCTCAATTAAGTTTTCCTCAATACCTATAATGCAGCTTTCATAATAACCATCACCTGTTGTTCTCGGCTCGCTGATAATTTTATAACCGTCATTTTTTATTTGATTTGTAAGTTTGTTTACCTTTTCTTTGCTTCCAACAGAAAAAGCAATATGAATATAACCGGTTCTGGATATATTTTTATCTTCATTTATCATTTCAGGCTTATTCATAATTTCTAATCTTGCGCCATTATCAAAGCAAAGAAAATAAGAGCGGAAGTTTGTTCTTTTATTATGATATACATTATTAGCCGAGGCATTAAAGTATTTAATAAAAAATTCCTTTGCAGCTTCAAGATCATTAACATACATGGCAATGTGGTCGATTTTCATTTGCTAACCTCTCATTTAAAACATCAGTTTTTATTATATTCGTATTTAATGTTCTTGTCAATCCTATAATATAAATTTAAGTATAACTTTATCAGAAAATGTGCTGTTGTATACTCTTGACTATTTATGTATGAATATGTTATACTTTAAAAATATTATTTATTATATGGAATGAAATTAGAAAGGATAAAAATATGAATTTAATAAAAATTGAAAACAACGGCAGTATATGTGTTGCAGCAGAGAGCAGTAATATTATTATTAAAGATGCTCAGTCTGCTATAGATCTTCTGATGAGCGCTAAGTATGAGACAGGTACAAAAAATATTGTGATTTCTAAAAAGCTTATTATAGAAGATTTTTTTGTTCTTAGTACAGGTCTTGCAGGCGAGATATTGCAAAAATTTATTAATTACGGCGGACGTATAGCAATTTACGGAGATTATACTCATTATACAAGCAAGCCTTTAAAAGATTTTATTTATGAAAGTAATAAAGGCAAAGACATATTCTTTGTTTCTACAAAAGCTGAAGCAATTGAAATGCTTACAAAATAATTAGTATAAATTTAAGCAATTAGTACAGGTTAGTCCATTATTTATTAGTATCAGGAATAGAAAGGAGGTTTTTTATATTTCAAAAGGATTAGTTTATATACTTACAAACCCCTGCCTTGACGGGTGGGTAAAAATAGGAATGACTGAGCGCAATGATATTAACAAACGGCTTAAGGAATTAAATTCTCCAGCAAATATTCCGCTGTCATATCGGTGCTATGCAGTTTATGAGGTAGAAAATCCTCTTGATGTTGAAAAGAAAATTCATAGTATTATTGACAGGGTAGATAATTCCCTGCACGCAAGAGAACAGCTCGATAACGGAAAAACCCGTGAGCGGGAGTTTTTTAAAATTTCACCAGAAACAGCATATGGCATATTCAGAGATATAGCTGGTTTACGAGGTGATGTTGATAAATTGAAACTTTATATGCCTACCCTTACTGAAGCTAAAGAACAGGAAATTGCTGAAAGAAAAACCAAACGTTCTAATAATACCTTTAAATTGTTGAATATTAATATTGGAGAAGAAATTACCTTTTTGTATGATGATACGGTTAATGCAAAGGTAGTAGATGACAAAAACCAGGTTGAGTATGAAGACGGAGTTTATTCTGTTACATCTTTGGCTTGTAAATTACTTAAAGAACGTCACGGATGGTCTGAAAATTTGCATGTAAATGGCTGGATGTACTTTACTAAAAATGGCATTTCTCTGACCGATTTGCGTGACAGTATTGAAAACTTAGAAGATAATATTAATTAGTATCATAAACTTTATTAAGCGTTCAAGTACATAAACAAAAATTATAAATAATCCCCGGCAGTGTCAGGGATTATTTTTTATTAACAATAAAAAAATGCAGTGATAGGACAGATTTTATCTGGAATATACTTAAGCGGAGGTGTGTGCTATGGCTGAATTTGCAAAAGATAAAATAGCAAAGGATTTTAAAATTGGAAATACAAGAGTCAGAATAGCAACGGATTTCTGCGATACTATAACACCGGAGGAAGTACAGAAAATTCTTGAACGTATTGCAGGAACAGCCAAACAACATTTTATTGCAGCCATGAAAAAGGAAGATTCTCAAAATTTATAAAACATTCGCCGTAAATCTTATAAAATAAGAATTTTGCGGCGGCAGTTTAAAATGGACAACCTTAAATTATGCATTGCATTTATTTAATTTTCATTGATAACCGTTTGGAACGAAAGAACTAAGCCATATGGAAATGATCTCCGCTATTCTTTATCAGCTTACAAGAAACCTGACAATAGACGAAATTAAGGCAAGCGGTTTTGACACTTATTTTGTTGATCATACAACTGGAATTTATCCTGTTGCTGCTTCCGGAGCTCCGTTTACTGCGGCTTATTTTCAATCTAAAGGCGATCCAATAACTGATCTTGTTGAAGATATGGCGGCAGAGGGTACGATAATATAAAGACTACAAACCCTGAAAGTGGCTTATTTACGTGGTTTGCGGACTTAAAAAGTAGGACTGGTCTTATTGGTGCTACAATCTTGTATAAGCAACATAGGTAAAATATGATAAAAACAAGCGGTTCTGCTATAAATTTTTTGTTGATTTTGTAGGGGTGTATAAAAAAGCAGTTAATAAATGAATTAAGCTGATTTGTGTATTAAATTATAATATAAGTCAGCTTATTTTCTATAATAGAAATCCTTAAATTTGCTAATAGAGAAAAAATAAATAAAAAAATACTGTCAAGGGCG
>CAJUPO010000019.1 GCA_910588145.1 uncultured Oscillospiraceae bacterium
ACCTTTTCTTTCCTTTGTCAATACCTTTTTTTGAATTTGTAGGAAGTTATAAATAGCAAACCATTTTAAAATGTGAAATATACATAATATACAAAAAAGCAAAAATCAGATCCTCAATTTTAATGAAAATCTGATTTTTCAACAATACTAACATTAAATCATTCAGTACCGTCGGATACCTTTTTTTGTTTATGATTCATCATATTGAATCCGGATGCAAGTTTATTCCATGTTTCAATATCAATACCCGGATGCTTGCTCTCAACTCCTGCAATTTCTTTAAAGCTGTTTATTGCAGACTGAGTATCCTTATCAAATACGCCGTTTATGACTATTTCAGGTATATCTTCAAACCGCCTTTTCAGAGATTCAAGAATAACCTGTATAATGTATACGACTATCCCCTCGTCACCTGGAAACAGTTCAAAATTTTCGGGAAAAACTTCAAGCAGAACAGTATCATTATTAACATCAAAATAAACCTCTACCAGCTTACTCCACGTTTTATCGTCTGTTTCCCCTGTTACTGGAAGGTCGTATTCTCTCTGAAAAGAACCGACTGCAGCTGTTGTCTGGGGACCATAAATTCCGTCGGGCATTATTGTGGGAACTCTTTTGTTATGATGTGAAATATTATAAATATACCTCTGAATTTCTTTGATATGTTTTCGTTTCTGTTCATCTGAATAAGACATATTTATCCTCCTTGTTTTTAACTTATTGTATACCCGGGATTTTGATACGGACGTTTATCAAAGCCATATTTCAGATCGGAGTAAACTCCTGCTATCTGATTCCATGTATATGCTCCTACTACGCCGTTGGCCGGGCTGATTCCAAACTGCTTTTGAAATTCAATTACAGAAGCTTTTGTCTGCGGTCCGAAATATCCGGTATTATCTACTGCTGGAATATTCGGATAACTCTGATGAATATACGAGAGATATTCCTGAAGAATCTTAACAGCCGGATCTCTTACACCTTCTGTCAGAAATTTTCCTTGGAATAGAACAACATCGTTTCCGGCTGTAATCGGAATCGACTGAACAATGCCGTAATATGCGTCATAAAGATCTATCCAGGTTTGTTCGTCGACTGTACCGGTAACAGGAAGCCCGAATACCTGCTGAAATGATTTTACTGAGTTTTCAGTCATTTCTCCATAATATCCGGTAATATCAACAGGCATAACATTGGCGTAATATGCACCTACGACTGCAAGAAGATATTGAAGAACCTGAACCTCGGCAGACTGCATTCCCGGTACAAGATCGATCTGAAATTGCTTTGAAACATCTTCAAGTCTGAGCCCCTCAGAATTAAGCTCTGATAATTTTTTAACGCTAATGTAAATATAAGCAATCTGATACCATGTTGCTTCATTGACAACGCCGGTTTCCGGCAGATTGAAAATTTTCTGAAATTCTCTAACAGCTCTTTCTGTTGAACCTCCGTATATTCCGTTTATAGGTTCTATTTTTGGAATCGCCGGATAGTTTCTTGAAATTCTATTAAGCTGAACCTGTATGGTCTTTATATCATTGCTTGCCATTCCCAGTGACATTTCCTCACCGGGATATGACGGAGTATTTGTTTTAACGATTACATTATCGACAATATTTATATCGTCCCCATAATAATATTGCAATATCTCATACGGAGTCAAGCCCTGTTCGGCAAGACCTACTGTTCCCCATTGAGAGAGTCCGTCGCAGGTCACTGTAGTACCATTGCAGAATGCTGTAAACAGAGGTTCTATTCTTCCGTCTCTTACCACATAGCTGTTGAAAATTTCATCTACTATTTGGCTGACATTTTCAAAAATTTCTCTGCCCTGTATATACTTCTGATCATACTGAGTTGTATTGGTAATATCAAAATTATATCCCTTAACCCTGTACCACTCTGTATATACCCTATTAAGAACAAAGCTTATTATGGCGTAAATATTAGCTCTTATTGCGCTTTCTGGCCATGTAGGATATATTTCACTGCTTGCTACATTCTTGATGTAATCTGGAAAATTTACAGTTACATTTTCAGCGTCCGAGTTTGGAGTTCCCAGATGAACTGTTATCTGTTCCGGTATAAAAGGTGTTCCTGTCATTTTATTCCCCCTTAAATTTCCGGTTCAGTATTTCTGAATCTTATTGCTTCATTATTTGAGTTGAATTTAGGTTCAGGTATCATATTAAAGGTCTGTATCGACTTTATATTCTCAAATATGGGGACATTAACGCTTGTTTCAGTAAAAAAGTTATCCATGTAAACTGAAACATCATACTTTAAACTCTGTTCAAAATCTTCCGGCGTTCTCTGTATTTTTTTTAGTTTTATAGTCGGCAGCTTCATGATCTCCGTTTTGCCGTTCATATCAGTTTTTGTGAATACATAAACCTTTTCTTGACCGTCTACTGTTCTTGATACCTTTACTGCCGCATTCGGAATGGGGATTCCGCTGTCAAGTGTTCTTGCCTGCACTAATAAATATCCGTAAGCGTCGGCTTCTTCCTCTGTCCCAATGGCGGCTGGTCTTTGATTTTCATTTGCTTCCTGTCCTCTTAAATCTTCCGTATTACCCATATTATTCATTGGAACAGTATCTTCATCAGGTTCATTTACATCTGTCTGCTCCCTCATAAAGGCCGGTATTACCGGTTCAGGATACCTGCTTTCAATGCTGTCTGACCGGTTCATGCTCATACCGTTATTTTCTTCGGATAAATTCTGATGCTGCGGTATATCTTGATTCTGTTCATCAATTGCAGCATTATTTTCAGTTTCTTCACTTTTAACATTATAATTATTTATTCCGGATTTCATTTTGTTTCCATAAAGCTTCATCATTTCTTCTCTGTATCTGTCTGCGGTTTCTTTTACACTACTCAAAAGAAATTCCTCCATTCAAAAATGGTTTTAATTAATTTATATTAACGCTTGCTTTGATTTATGAATAAAATTACAAATATTACAGATAATAAAAATAATAAAAGACTTAAAATAGTTTATAAGGAGTGTTTGTATGGTTACACCTGAAGAATACAGTCAAATGAGCAAAAAAGCTTCTCCTAATTCAAAAAGCTGGATCAATATTCCCCTTGCTTTCCTTATAGGAGGTTTGATCTGTACAATAGGAGAAGTCTTAATGAAAATTTTTCTTCACTATGACTTTGAAAAGGAATCAGCCGGCGCATGGACTTCTATATGCCTTGTTTTCCTCAGCGCACTGCTTACCGGACTGGGACTGTATGAAAAAATTGCTAAACGTGCCGGCGCAGGTACGCTTGTTCCTATTACCGGATTTGCCAATGCGGTAGTTTCTCCTGCAATAGAATCCAAAACTGAGGGATTCATACTTGGAGTCGGAGCAAAAATATTTACAATAGCCGGTCCGGTTATCCTTTACGGAACTACGGCTTCGGTTATTTATGGATTAATCTATTACCTTTTTATAAAGTAATCTGATCACCCTCTCTTTTATAAAAGGTATTATAGAACAAAAAAGCGCCCATAAAGGGTGCTTTTTATTTATGGATAAAGTAAATAATGACCGCCGAACGGCGAAGTAAAAGTTTCGGCAGCCTTTTTAAAGGCTGTGGGATTCCAAAGGGCAAAGCCCTTGGTCGCCGTCCGCAGACGGAGAAATACTTAGCCTTAGAAGCGCTCCGCAAGGGGTGAATTTCAAAAAAGTCCAGCGGATTTTTTTGAAAGAGGGGACTCCCTGCAAGAGAGGGAGTCCCCTTATTTTAATTCAAAATTTAATTTTCAAAAGTCTAAAAGCACCCATAAAGGGTGCTTTTTCTTATATTAAATCTGTGCTGAATAGTTAGGCGCTTCCTTGGTGATATAAATATCATGAGGATGACTTTCCTTAAGTCCTGCACCTGTTATTCTTACAAACTGTGATTTTTCATGAAGCGTCGGTATGTCTACACATCCGCAGTAGCCCATACCTGAACGTATACCCCCAACAAGCTGGAATATTGTATCTGAAACAGGTCCCTTATAAGGTACACGTCCTTCAACACCCTCCGGAACAAGCTTCTTTGCGTCTTCCTGGAAGTATCTGTCCTTTGAACCGCATGCCATAGCCCCAAGGCTTCCCATTCCTCTGTAAACCTTGAAAGAACGTCCCTGGAAAATCTCAGTATCTCCGGGAGCCTCTTCACATCCGGCAAGGAGTGAACCAAGCATAACAACGCTTGCACCAGCTGCAAGAGCTTTTACAATATCTCCTGAATACTTAATTCCGCCGTCTGCAATAACCGGTATATCATACTTCTGAGCTACCTTTGCAACATCGTATACGGCTGTTATCTGAGGCACGCCTATACCTGCAACAACACGGGTTGTACAAATAGAACCAGGTCCTATTCCTACCTTTATGCAGTCAGCACCCGCAGCAATAAGATCCTCAGCAGCTTCAGCAGTAGCAACATTTCCGGCAATAACAGGTATATGCGGAAATTCTGCCTTGACTTTTTTTAGGCATTCCATAATATTCTTGCTGTGTCCGTGAGCAGAATCAAGGACAAGTACGTCTACCTGAGCGTCAACAAGAGCTCTTGCTCTGTCCACTACATCCTTTGTAACGCCGATGGCAGCGCCGCACAAAAGTCTTCCGCTTTTGTCCCTTGCTGAATTAGGGTACTGAATTGCCTTTTCTATGTCCTTTATTGTAATAAGTCCCTTTAGATAACCATTTTCATCTACCAGAGGAAGCTTTTCAATTTTATGGCTGCGGAGAATTTCCTGAGCCTGTTCGAGAGTTGTGCCTATCGGCGCTGTTATAAGATTCTTCTTTGTCATTACGTCATCGATTCTTGTGTCGTAATCAGTGATAAATCTCATGTCCCTGTTTGTAATGATTCCAACAAGCTTGCCCTTTTCATCAACGATCGGAACACCGGAAATCTTATATTTTCCCATAAGCTCGTCCGCGTCATAGACAAATCTGTCAGCTGTGAGTGAAAAAGGATTTACAATAACTCCGTTTTCGGAACGCTTTACCTTGTCAACCTCGTCCGCCTGCTGTTCAATGGTCATATTCTTATGAATAATTCCGATACCGCCTTCTCTTGCAATGGCAATAGCCATCTTAGCCTCTGTTACAGTATCCATTGCAGCTGTCATAACAGGTGTTTTAAGCATTACGTTACCGGCAAGTCTTGTACCCAAATTAATCATGTTCGGAGTTACATCAGATTTCGCCGGAATAAGAAGCACATCGTCAAAAGTCAGCCCTTCTTTTAAAAATTTACTCTCGCTTAGCATAAAAATCCTCCTTGGTATATGAATAAAAGCCGCCAATTTTTATGCATAAAAAATTAAAGCTGACTTTCGTTTTTTTAAATATTCTTATTTATAATGATACTATTTTTTTCACCTTATGTCAAGCTTTTTTATATTTTTTTTTCATTTACCAAATGAAAAAATCCGGAATATTTTATTCCGGATCTCCATTATTATTTTATTGTATCAGTATCCATAAACGGAACCAGCGCTTCCGGAATCGTCACGCTTCCGTCGGCATTCTGATAGTTTTCAAGAATAGCCGCAACAGTTCTTCCAACCGCAACTCCTGAGCCGTTAAGAGTGTGGACAAACTGTGCCTTATCCTTTGGAGTTTTCTTATAACGGATTCCTGCACGCCTTGCCTGATAGTCCATAAAGTTTGAACAGCTTGAGATTTCTACATATCTGTTATAAGACGGCATCCATACCTCTATATCATAGGTTTTTGCACTTGAGAATCCAATATCTCCTGTTGAGAGAGCAACAACTCTGTAAGGCAGTCCAAGTCCCTGGAGGACTCTCTCTGCATCGTTTGTAAGCTTTTCAAGCTCGTCAAATGATGTTTCAGGTTCAACAAACTTTACAAGCTCTACCTTATTAAACTGATGCTGACGTATCAGACCTCTCTGATCTCTTCCGGCGCTTCCTGCCTCTGCTCTGAAGCAGGCTGAATATGCGCAGTATTTTATGGGCAGAGAATCTCCTGTTATTATTTCATCTCTGTGCATATTTGTTACCGGAACTTCAGCGGTCGGTATAAGGAAATAATCGTTATTAGCAAGCTTAAAGGCGTCCTCTTCAAATTTAGGAAGCTGTCCTGTACCTGTCATTGAAGCCCTGTTTACCATATAAGGAGGAAGTATTTCAGTATATCCGTTTTCTGTATGAGTATTTAAAAAATAGCTGATTACCGCTCTTTCAAGACGTGCGCCCAGTCCCTTATAAAAATGGAATCTTGCACCTGTTACCTTTGCAGCAGTTTCAGGATCAAGAATATTCAGATTCTTACCGATATCCCAATGTGCAAGAGGTTCAAAATCAAAGGCTGACGGTTCTCCCCATTTTCTGATTTCTACATTTTCGCTGTCGTCTTTTCCAACCGGAGTTGTATCGGACGGAATATTAGGGATCCTTAAAAGAGTATCCTTTTGCTTAGCTTCAAGCTCGCTGATAACTGCATTATCTGTCTTTATCTTTTCTGAAATTTCCTTCATTTCAGCCATTACAGCGTCAGTATTTTCTCCGTTTTTCTTCATAATCGGAATCTGCTTTGTAACTCTGTTCTGTTCAGCCTTCAGATTATCAGTTTCAGTGGAAAGCTTTCTTCTCTTTTCATCAATTTCAAGAATGCTGTCAATATATTCATCATAATCAGCGTTTCTTGTCTTAAGCGCAGCCTTAACCTTATCCGGATTTTCTCTTATAATTTTAATATCAAGCATTTTTCTATTCTCCCTTTGTTTTTATCACTTTGCAAGCTTTTCAGCAAGCTCGGCAAGATCCTCTTTATTGTAAAATTCAAGAATCAGCGCCCCTTTATTTTTTCCGTATTCAACCTTTACCTTTCTTCCAAGAGCGTCGTGCAGTCCTATTTCCATCTCTTTGAAATAACTGTCAATACGGTTGTTTTTTATATAATTTTCCTCGTTCTTGTCCTGTTCCTTTGCTAATTTTTCCAATGCCCTGACATTCAATTTTCCCTCAGCGGCTTTTCTTGCTGCCTGAATCATTTTCACTTCATCTTCAAAAGATAAGAGTGCCTTTGCGTGACCGGTAGATATATCTCCCTCTGAAAGCATACTCAAAATTTCGTCAGGAAGCGATAACAGCCTTACTGCATTAGAAACCGATGACCTTGATCTTCCCACCGCTTTGGCTATATCTTCATGGGACATATTAAATCTGTCACAAAGATCCTTATATCCTTCTGCTTCTTCAACCGGATTAAGATTTTCTCTTTGCAGATTTTCAATAAGAGCAATCTGCATTGCCTGCTGATCGTTCATTTCCCTTATCTGTACGGGAACCTCAGAAAGACCCAGCATTCTTGCGGCTCTCCATCTTCTTTCGCCGGCAATGATCTGATAACCGCTTCCGAACGGTCTTACAAGTATCGGCTGCAGCATTCCGTGTTCTTTTATTGATTCCGCAAGACTTGTTATTGATTCTTCATTGAAAACCTTTCTTGGCTGATCCCTGTTGGGCTCGATTTCAGACAGTCTGACCGTCATTGAAGAAATTGTATCTGTTGTATTATCGTCGAACAGTGCGCTTAAGCCTGTTCCAAGACCTCCCTTTGCTGCCATTTTTATCACCTTTTCTTTTTTCTATTTTCTGCTGAACAGTTTTCTTCTTTCCTTAGGTTTTTGCTTTTCTCCGGAAATTTCCATGCCTAATAATTCGTAAGCCTCTGCTCCCTTTGAGCTTTTATCGTAATACATAACCGGCTTTCCATGGCTTGGCGCTTCCGATAAACGGACATTTCTCGGTATTTTTGTTTCAAATGTCTTTCCCGGAAAGAATCTTTCTACTTCTGCAACAACCTGCTGGCTTACGTTCAGTCTTGGATCATACATTGTAAATAAGATCCCCTCGATGTCAAGTGATGGATTATACTTATTCTTAACTATTTTTATAGTTTCCATAAGCTGGCTTAATCCCTCAAGTGCATAAAATTCTGCCTGCATAGGAACTATTATCTTATCGCAGGCAACAAGTCCGTTTATAGTCATCAGGCTGAGGGACGGAGGACAATCTATAAAAATATAATCATAATCAAGCCGGCAGGTCAGCAGCTGCATTTTCAGTCTGTTCATTCTATTGTCAAGCTCTATCATTTCAATTTCCGCACCTGCAAGGGCAGATGTTGCAGCAACAAGGCTGACATTTTTAAATTCAGTCCTGACAATTGCGTCCTGTATTCTTGCTTGTCCTATTAAAACGTCATAAGAAGTGTACTGTACTGCTTTTTTTCTCACTCCGAAGCCTGTTGTCATATTTCCCTGAGCGTCAATATCAATGCATAATACTTTCTTATCCTTTGAGCCGAAATATGCGGCAAGATTAACGGCAGTGGTGGATTTCCCTACTCCGCCTTTTTGATTGGCAACAGCGAATACCTTTCCCATAACATTCTCCTTTTTATATGTATCTTTATAAATTATACCACTTTAATTTCATTATGTAAAGGTATCGAATAAATTTTTATAAAAAAATGTTCCACGTGGAACATTCACGGGAACATTTTATTTCTTATTCTGATGTTCCACGTGGAACATCATTCTTTTTCATTATCGGAATCTTTACCCTGTATTCAATATAATTCTCACTTTGTATTTTCTTTGAATCAGCTTCAATTCCTGCCGCTTTCATGGTTTCTACCGCTCTGTTTATGGTATTGACAAAAATTTTTACATTTCTGAAAACTGCACTTCTTTTCTTATAGCTTTCCTTTTCCTTTACCTTTCCGATATACTCGTCAATTGCCTGTTCCGTTTTTTCTACGTTATAGTTATATTTGATAATTTTATCAATTATCTGCATTCTCTCTTCCTTGCTTCCAAGCCTTAGCAGCGCCCTTGCATGCCGCTCAGTAAGATTAAATTTCGATATAATATCCTTTTCTTCGTCAGTAAGCTTCAAAATTCTCAGCTTATTCGCTATTGTCGACTGGGCTTTTCCAAGCTTTATAGCGGCGTCCTCCTGGGTCATGCCGTAATATGTAATCAGTTTTTCAATGGCTTTAGCCTCGTCAAAAAAAGATAAATCACATCTCTGTATGTTCTCTACCAAGGCAAGTACTGCGCTTGTCCTCTCCGTAATATCAAGAACAATGCACGGCACACATTTCATCTGTAGAAGCTTGGCGGCTCTCAGTCTCCTTTCGCCTGCGATTAACTCGTATCCGTTTTCTGTTTTTCTTACAGATAAAGGCTGCAAGATACCATTTTGACAAATACTCTCAGCAAGTGAGGTTATGTCACCATAATCAAAATCCGTTCTCGGCTGATGGGGATTGGGTGAAATATGTGATACCTGTATCTGTATTACCCGATTCCCGCTTTCTTTTTTTTCTTTTTCCCTTTCCTTTTCCTTTAAAATATTCAAAAATGCTGCCGCCATGTTAAACTTCCTTTCTCCTCAGTACCGCTGCTTTCTCTTTCCTCTGTATTAAATTTTATATCATTCGGGAAATAATTTCTACTTAAAAAATCCGCTCTTAAATAAATTAAAAGCGGATTTTCTATCATATTCATTTTTTTTCACAAGGGTTTATTCTTTATCTGACTGCTGTTTCTCGGATATTTTGAAGAAGTATGCGATATTTTTTTGACTGTAAATATTTTTCTTTTCTCACTGCCCGAAAGAGTATAATCGAATACATTTTCCTTGATACATCCAAGCTTTTTTATAGCTTCAAGGGAAGATTCAATATCCTCATTCGGACCCTTCATTGCGGCGAAAATTCCTCCCTCCTTTAAAAAAGGAGTACAGTATTCACAAAGAACCGGCATGGACGCTACCGCTCTTGCCGCTGCAAAATCAAATTTTTCTCTATAATTGCTGTTTCTTCCAATTTCCTCGGCTCTGCCATGAACAGTTTCACATTTTATATCAAGCCTTTCACAAAGCTGATTCAAAAAAACAATACGCTTGTTAAGGCTGTCAAGAAGAGTAAGCTTTATGTCAGGACGAAATATTTTTACCGGCACTGACGGAAATCCGGCGCCTGTTCCCACATCTATCATGGAAGCTCCCTTTGGAATCTCAGCATATTTTAAAAGCACAATACTGTCTGCAAAATGTTTTATCCAAACATCTTCCTTTTCAGTGATAGCCGTAAGATTTACTTTTTCATTATATTCTACCAAAAAATTATAATAAATTTCAAGCTTTTCATGAAGCTCTTTGCTGTATTCAAGTCCGTTTTCTTCAAATATTTCCTTAGCTCTTTCAAAGCTGTTCATTCATTTTTCCTTTCTGTTCAAGCCATATCGCAAGCACTGAAGCGTCAGCCGGAGATACACCGGATATTCTCGAAGCCTGTCCTATATTTTCCGGATGATGCTTGTTAAGCTTTTCAGCCGCTTCAAGTCTCAGACCCCTTATTTCACTGTAATCTGTATTTTCCGGAAGCTTCTTTGACTCCATTTTTCTCATTATCTCAATTTGTTCCTGCTGTTTTTCTATGTATCCCTCATACTTGATCTGAAGCTCCACCTGTTCTCTTTCAGCAAAATCCAAAGTTTCTCTTTCCTTGTCAAATTCGGACAGCATATCATATCCAAGCTGTGGACGTTTTATAAGATCTGCAAGCTTACAGCCGGTTACAAGAGGAGATGTTCCCTTTTCAGCAAGAAATTCATTGAGTTCCTTTGAAGGAGCAATATTAAGTTTTTTAACTCTTTTTATTTCCTTTTCAATGTTTTCAATTTTCTTAAGAAGTTTATCATGCTTTTCCTTTGATATAAGACCAATCTTGTACCCAACAGGAGTCAGTCTCTGGTCAGCGTTATCCTGTCTGAGTATCAGTCTGTATTCACTTCTTGAAGTCATCATTCTGTAAGGATCAGCACAGCCCTTTGTAACAAGGTCATCTATAAGCGTTCCGATATAAGAGCTTGCTCTGTCAAGTATCAAAGGTTCTTTTCCCTGTATGGAAAGCGCCGCATTAATTCCGGCAACAAGTCCCTGAGCGGCGGCTTCTTCGTATCCGGAACTGCCGTTAAACTGTCCTGCCCCGTAAAGACCCTTGATATTTTTAAATTCAAGAGTAGATTTCATCTGAGTAGGCTCACAGCAATCGTATTCTATTGCATACGCCGGACGCATTATCTCTACATTTTCAAGTCCTCTTATAGTCCTCAGAAAAGCCAGCTGAACATCCTCCGGCAGTGAAGACGACATTCCCTGAAGATAGTATTCGTCTGTTTCAAGACCCATCGGTTCAACAAAAAGCTGATGTCTTTCCTTATCGGCAAAGCGTACTATTTTATCCTCAATTGACGGACAGTACCTGGGTCCTACACCTTTAATACGTCCTGAATAAAGAGGAGATCTATGAAGATTATCCATAATCACCTTATGAGTTTCACTGTTAGTATAAGTTACATAGCATGAAACAATATTCTTCATATCATCGGAATCACTTTCAAAAGAAAACGGAACAATCTCTTCGTCACCGTCTTGTTTTTCCATTACGGAAAAGTCAATGCTTCTTTTATGCACACGGCAAGGAGTTCCTGTTTTAAACCGTCTCAGCTCAACCCCGTTTTTCACAAGGCTTTCAGAGAGATAAACCGACGGCAAAGCTGCGTCCGGACCGCTTTCATAGGATTCTTCTCCTACATGAATTTTGCCTTTAAGATAAGTTCCCGTAGCGATGATAACAGCCTTTACCTTATACTCTGCACCAAGATTTGTTCTTATTGCCTTTACAGCGCCATCTTCACAAACGATCTCAGCCACTTCCCCCTGCTTAACAAAAAGGTTATCGGTTTTCTCACATACCTTTTTCATATACTCATGGTATCTCATTCTGTCTGCCTGCACTCTAAGACTATGCACTGCCGGACCTTTTCCCTTGTTAAGCATTCTGCTCTGTATAAAGCATTTATCCGCCGCTCTGCCCATTTCTCCTCCGAGAGCGTCTATTTCTCTTACAAGATGTCCCTTTGCAGTTCCGCCTATTGAGGGATTGCAGGGCATATTTGCGATCTGGTCAAGGGAAATTGTAAAGAGCGCCGTACTGCATCCAAGCCTTGCCGCAGCAAGTGCGGCTTCAACTCCGGCATGACCTGCGCCTACAATAGCTATATCAAATTCACCCATTGAATAACTCATAAATTATTCTCCATTCTACTTTCCGACACAAAATCTGGAAAATACATTGTTTATAACCGTTTCGGAAGCTGATTCCCCTGTAAGTTCCATAAGCTTAGACGCCGCACTGTCAAGAAGAACAGTAATTGCGTCGAGCAATTCCCCGTTTTCAAGGGCATATTTAGCTTCTTTTGCATTCTGCATTGCAGATTCCAGGCATTCCATTTGTCTTTCATTAGCAATTATTCCTGCGTCAGCCTCAGTTTCCTCTTTAAGAAACATATCTTCAAGACAATCTTTAAGTTCGTTGATACCGGAATCATTTAAAGCAGATATTTCTACTACATGTTTAAAATTTTCTTTTATATACTCTTTGTTTACTAATGTTTTACCGTCAGATTTATTTATAACCGCAATAGTTTTTCTGTCCCTTATATAATCAATAAGTTCGTAATCCTTTTTTTCAAGAGGAACAGTATTATCAAAAACCGCAAGTATAAGTTCAGCCTCGTCTATTTTTTTATAAGCAATATCAACGCCAATGCTTTCTATAACATCTTCCGTTTCCCTAATTCCGGCAGTATCCGACAATCTCAGGGTAATATCCCCCAGCTTCACGCTTTCTTCAACCACATCTCTTGTAGTTCCGGCGATATCAGTTACAATGCTGCGCTGAAAACCGCTGAGACAATTCATAAGTGTTGACTTCCCCACGTTCGGCTTACCTGCAATTACAGTATTTATCCCTTCTCTGAGGATTCTTCCGTAGTCATAAGTTTCTGCTGTTTTCCTAAAAAGCGTCAGTACTTCATCAAGTTCCTTTCCAAGAGCCTCAGGACTAACCTCAGGAATATCCTCCTCAGGAAAATCTGCCCATGCTGCAAGATCACCTAAAATTTTTATTATTTTTTCCTTGATGGCATTTATGCGTCTGAAAACCGCTCCTTCTCTTACTGCATTGGCATATCTAAGTTCTCTTTCTCCGGAAGAGCTGATAACGTCCATAACAGCTTCCGCCTGAGTCAGAGACATCTTTCCGTTAAGGAACGCCCTTTTGGTAAATTCACCTGGACCAGCTAAAACTGCTCCTTTTTTCAAAATCAATCTAAGAATTTTTTTTGTTATATATCTGCCGCCGTGGCAAGAAATTTCAGCGCAGTTTTCACCCGTATAGCTTTTCGGCGCTCTGAAAACAGTAAGAACTGCGTCGTCTATTCTTTCATCTCCGTCAGTAACATATCCATAAGCGCAGGTATACCCCTCCATTTCCTCCGGACTTTTATCTCCGGCACCTTTGAAAATAAGGGAAGCGATTTTTAAAGCGTCCTCACCGGAAATTCTTATTACTGAAATTCCTCCGGGAGCGTCCGGCGTTGCAATAGCAGCAATTGCTGACATAAAAATACTCCAATCATTTATTATAGTATAAAATAAAAGCGACCCGTAAGGGCCGCTTTAAAATCACTCAAAGTTCAATCTTTCCGTAAAGTCCGGCATGAATATCGTCTTCCGGTCTTGGTTTCTTATAATCTTTTTCAAAGCTTGTTTTCAGATCAAGGGAACGCGGACCCTCTGATTTTTTCTTGCTGTTCTTTTTACCGGAATCTCTTTTCTTCGGATTATCAGAAGATATAACAACCTTTCTGTATGGTTCTTCTCCCACTGACTTAGAGCTAACTCCCTCTATTTCAGAAACAGCCGAATGAATTATTCTTCTTTCATATGGATTCATAGGTTCAAGAGTAGTTGAACGTCCGGACTTTAAAACCTTTTCGCTTATTTTCTTAGCCAGCGCCCTTAAGGTTTCTTCTCTCTTTCCTCTGTAGCCGCAGCTGTCGATGGATACTCTTGTGTAATCGCCTTCGATACGGTTCACAACGAGAGATGTGAGATACTGAAGTGAATCAAGAGTTTCACCTCTTCTGCCTATAACGGCGCCCGAACCCTTGCTGTCAATATCTATAAAAATTCCGGAATCAGTAGAGGTAAGAATTATCTCAGATTCTATATCCATCTTTTCAAGGACCTTTTCAAGATATCCCTTAGCAGCGCTCATTTTATCCTTAATTTCTTTTTCCTTTTTATTTTCCTCTATAAAGGACGGACCGTCATTAGCAGACGGAAAATTATAGCCTGCCCAAACTCTTGCCTCTTCCTTTACTTTTCCGAATAAGCCTTTTTTGCCCTCGTCAATAACATTAAAGGAAATTTTTTCAACCGGAACGCCAAATTCCTCAGATGCCTTCCTTTTACAGTCATCAACTGACTTTCCGTTAAAAATTCCGCATTTATCCATCGGTATCATTTCAGAAACATCATTGCTTTTCATTATACCCACTCTCCTTCTTCTTATTATTATAAGAATCAGTCATCATTACCTTCGACGTTATCTTCCTTATACTCATCCCCGTATTTTTCAGCCATTCTTTTTCTTGCTTCATTTATAAGCTGTCTGTTGTATATCTGTTTTTCAGACTTTGACATTCCCTCTGTTTCAGCCGAATAGTCATGGCGTCCTGCCTTTTTAGCTTCTTCCTGCTGAGCAAGCATTGCCGCCTGCTGATCCATCATTTTCTGCATAAAACCAGGCTTCTTGTTTTTCTTTTTTTCCTTATCCTTTTCAGCAATGACCTTTAGTCTTTCAGGAGTAAAATAAGCGTACAGCACCGCTGACTGAACGAATGCAAATACTGTTGACCAAATCCAGTAGAAACCAACGCCTGCCGGCACTGTAAAAGCAAGCCAAACTGAAAACAGCGGCATTATAAACATAACGATATTCATAGCGCCCATACCAGCCATTGCCGGATTCATTTTTCTTGTTTTATACTGAGTATATATAGTGTAAAGAAGCTGTACAAGTCCGGAAACAACAGGGATCATAACAAGGGCAATTGCCGTTTTGGTCCAGCCGCCGTCAGGATGTATTGTTGGGATTGACCCCAGATCTATACCGAGAAAAGTATTTTTAAATTCCGATACCTTATCTACAAAATTTTCTCCAAGCGAAGCGAAATCTTCTTTATGCTGCTTAACTGCCTGAAGAATATAAAGCTCTGCTCTGCCTTTCATATCGGATTCTTTAAAATATCCCTTATTGATAATTATATCAGTTGCCTGATTAATTACGTCGCCGCTTAGTCTAAGAATATGAGAAAGCGGACGGTAAACAACATAGAACACGCCGTAAAGAATAATCATCTGGATTATCATAGGAAGACAGCTTCCCATAGGATTTACGCCTTCCTGACTGTAAAGCTTCTGCTGTTCCTCGGCAAGCTTCTGCTGATTATTGGCATACTGTTTTTTAAGCTTGGCAAGCTTAGGATTAAGCGCCTGCATTCTTGCAGAACCAAGCTGAGACTTGTATCCTGTAGGAAAAAGAATAATTTTTGTCAAAAGGGTAAAAAGGATAATGCATATGCCATAATTCGGAATAAAGTTGTATAAGAAATACATTATCCATCCAAGAGGGATACCAATTATTTTACTCAAAGCTGTTTCTCCAATCGTCTGAAATATTTATTTATATTTTCTTCCTGAAAAACTGAATTTTTCGGGAACATAATCAATTCCGCCGTCGCTCCACGGATTGCATCTTATGATCCTGAGCACGGCAAGCCATCCTCCCCTGAAAAAGCCGAAATTTTTCACCGCCTCCAGCGCATAGGCTGAACAGGTCGGATGGTATTTGCAGCAGGGAGGAAAAATCGGGGAAATAAATTTTCTGTAAACTTTAATTATCCCCATCAATATATATTTCATTTTTCCTTATCTCCGAAAGCAAGTTCCCTAATTTTTCTAATGCCGTAATTTTGAAGAAACTCAGTAAAAACCGTACTTTTAATAGTACCGATAGAATTTCTCGCAACAATTATAATGTCAACGCCGATAGGCATGTCCTTTTCCGTTTCCATATAAGCCTGTCTGATGACTCTTTTCGCCCTGTTTCGGCAGACGGCATTGCCGACCTTTTTACCGGCAGTTATGCCCAGCCTGTTATAAGGCCTTCCGTTTTTTCTTGTATAGATTACAGCATACTTTGAAACCAGCGAACTGCCCCTGCGGTAAAGATAAAGAAAATCCTTATTTTTATTTATAATTTCAGTATACAGCATAAAAATACTCACCCCGCTTTTATTCAAGCGGTTTATTTCTTATTATAAAATTATTATACACCCGCCGGGTCATTATTGCAAGTGTGAAAACAAGTTCCGATAAAAAACCCCACTAAAACAAAAGACCACAAGAAAATGTGGTCTGCATTTAAATCAGTGAGTCAATCTTGCTCTGCCCTTAGCTCTTCTGCGTGCCAAAACCTTTCTTCCGTTGGAAGTTGACATTCTTTTGCGGAAACCATGTTCCTTCTTTCTATGGATCTTCTTAGGCTGGTATGTTCTTTTCATTTAAAATTCCTCCTCCCGGTATAAATTAAAAGCGCTGAGCGCTCTGTTTCTTATTTTTTTGCAGACAAAATATGCCTGTACAGAAATTCTGCACTAATAAATTATACAGTATGATTTTATCTTTGTCAATACCTTTTCGCCAAAAAAATCATTTTCTTACAAAAGCGGGAGGCTTCTTATATTTAAAAGTTTTTTCCACATAGCTTTTAAGCTCTTGTAATTTTCAACAATTCATGTTATACTATTAATAATTGTAAATTCTGAAATCAGCTAACCTGTTTTCGATTGGAGGTTTAAATAACATATGAATTCCTTTGAAGAGGTTTTTAATTGTATTATAGACTATTGCCGTGATGTGGGCGATATAGGAGAAGTTGCCCTTAAGCTTTGGATAAAAACGCTTAAACCTGTCAGCCTTGACGGCAGCAAGGCTAAATTTATGATCGATTCCGACTTCCAGCGGGGAGTTGTTATCAGTAATTATATGCAGCTTCTTAAAGACGCATTCAAGGCCACTCTCGGATTCGATGTTGAAATAGACATTATTATTCCTGAGGAAAACAATATAACTGATCCTGTTGACCTTGATACCCTTGACGAAAAACAGCAGGAACTTGAAAAAAGCTTTGAATATGCTAAATACGACTATACATTTGATACCTTTATTATAGGAAGCTCAAATGAATTTGCCTGCGCAGCCTGCAAGGCCGTTGCTGAAGGCAGCGGCGGAAGCGTATATAATCCCCTTTTTATATACGGTCCTTCCGGACTGGGCAAGACCCACCTTATAACAGCTACTGCAAAGGAAATGAAAAAAAGAAATTCAAACCTTAATATTATATATGTAACGGGCGAAACCTTTTCCAGTGAAATTATCAACGCAATACAGACAAACAGTACGACTAAATTCCACGACAAATACCGCGGAGCAGACGTACTTCTTGTTGACGATATTCAGTTTATCGCCGGCAAGAACAGTACCCAGGAAGAATTTTTCCATACCTTTAATGCTCTGTATCAGGACGGAAAACAGATCGTTCTTACATCGGACCGTCCGCCGAAGGCTATAAAAACCCTTGAAGACAGAATCAGAACCCGTTTTGAATCAGGACTTATCGCAGATATAAATACCCCTGATTTTGAAACAAGAATGGCTATTATAAAAAGAAAAGCAGAGCTTTTGGATCTGAAACTTCCCGACGATGTTGCTCAGTTTATTGCCAATAAGCTGAAAACCAATATCAGACAGCTTGAAGGAGCAGTAAAAAAACTAAAGGCTCTCAAGCACTATGCCGGAAGCCAGCCCTCAATCTCAATGGCTCAGAGCGTTATCAGGGATATTCTTAACGACGATCAGCCTCTGCCTATTACAGTTGAAAAAATTATTGCGGAAGTAGCTAATGTATACGGCGTAACTCCTGAGGATATACGCTCAACAAAGCGCTCTTCCCAGATTTCCAACGCAAGAAAGGTCGCAATTTATGTGGTAAGGGAAATTACCCAGATGCCTCTTGCAAGAATCGGACTGGAATTCGGCGGAAGAGATCATTCTACAATTGTATATGCTGTCAACAATGTATCTGCGTCAGTGGGAAAAGACCCGCATCTTAAAGAACTTGTTGAAGATATAATAAAGAACATAAAAGACAAAAATAATGGGTAATTTTAGTTTTCCAACACTTTCAACCATGTTTTCAACACAGTGTTGAAAAGAGTGTGGAAACTTCTTAAACCAGCATATACCTTGTCTTAATCATGATGTTATACCTGTAAAATCATGGTTTCAACATATTGAAAATCATGCAAATAAACAGGCTGTTAAAACCAGTTTGATTTTTAACAGCTTTTTTAAGAATCTTTCAACTTTAAACTATTTTTTATCAACAGTTTAAACCTGTTTTTTGAGTTCCAACATTTGCACATTTTGTCAACACGGCGGTTTCTAAAAACTTTTTTCTCCGGATCCGCAGTTTTACGCATTAAAATGAACTTTCCAACATTTCCACAGACACTACTACTACTACTATCTATTATATTTATTTATTAGATATATCTATATATAAATATCCGGTTTCTTTTATCGTCAGTTGTTAAATTACATATTGTATAAATTATACGGTGTGTATAAATTGTATAAAGGAGATAATGATTGTCAATGTCATATAATTTTATAAAATTTACCTGTAAAAAGGAAGATATATGTTCAGCTATCAGCAACGTATCCAAAGCCGTATCCCAGAAGTCACCCATAGCTGCACTTGAGGGAATAAAAGTAAGACTTGAAGAAAACAGTCTTGAGCTTACCGGATATGACCTTGAAATAGGAATCATAACTTCCGTTGAATGTACTTCTGAATGCGGAAGCGACGGAGAATGCAGAGGCGAATGGATTCTGAATTCACGTCTGTTCAGTGAGATCACAAGAAGAATGCCGTCCGAATACATAAACTATGAAATAGACGAAAACCTTAATATGAAAATATTCGGAGGACAGGCTGAATATCAAATATCGGCAATAAGCGCTCAGGAATACCCTGCAATACCTGAATTTGAAAATGACAGAGGAGTATCTGTCAGCCAGACTGTTCTGAAAAGCATGATAGATCAGTCAAATTATGCTGTATCTCTTAACGACAGCAAGCCTGTTCTTACAGGAGAACTGTTTGATATAGAAAACGGAAGCTTCAATATGGTGGCTGTCGACGGATTCCGTCTTGCTATAAGGCATGAAAAACAAAGCAGTCAGGAGAACTTTTACTTTGTAGTACCCTCTAAGGCTCTCCTTGAAGCGTCAAGACTTCTTAAGGATGACGCTGAAAAGGAATGCGAAATATTTGTAAATACAAAGCACGTGGTATTTTCAGTAAACGGCTGCAGAATATTCGCAAGACTTCTTGAAGGTGATTTTGTAAAGTATAAAAACAGTATTCCCAATACCTTTAAGACAGAAATTACAGTAAATACCCGTGAACTTATTCATTGTCTGGAAAGATGTTCTCTTATCCTAAGCGAAAAGAATAAGGCTCCGGTAAAATGCTGTTTTGAAAATGATCAGATAAGAGTAAGCTGCCGTACTGCCGTGGGAAGCTTTGACGACGCTGTGCCTGCACAAATAAACGGAGAAAATATAGTTATCGGATTTAACAACAAGTTTCTCCTTGATTCACTGAGGGCGGCAGACAGCGATTTGGTAAAGATCCAGATGAACGAACCGAATAAGGCTGTAAAGATTATACCTCCCGACGGGGACAGCTTTACTTTTATCATTATGCCTATTCAGATAAGGGGATAAGGAGAAAAAATGAAAAAGGAAATTATAGAAAAAGAAATCAGTACGGAGTTTATAAAGCTTGATTCCCTTCTGAAATTTGCGGGCCTTACCGATACAGGAGGATTCGCAAAGGAGCTGATACAGCAGGGCGGAGTCAGGGTCAACGGAGAAGTTTGTACCATGAGGGGTAAGAAAATAAGAAGCGGTGATGAGGTTTCCGTTGAGAATTTTATTGTTAGAGTCAAGTAAATGTATGTTACGGAACTGAAAGCAGACGGCTATAAAAATCTAAGCAGTGTGCTGATAAAACCTCACCCTGAATATAATCTTATAACGGGTATGAACGCTCAGGGAAAAACAAATCTCATTGAGGCAATTTGGCTCATGACCGGGTGCAGGAGCTTCAGAGGCTCCCGTGAGAGGGATTATATAGGGCTTGACAGAAAGCTTATGGAAATCAGCCTGAATTTCGACGACGGAAGAAGAATACAGAATATTGATTACAGAATGAGCCGTGAAAGCCTGAAAGACAGGAAAATTTCTGTTAACGGAGTTCCCGTTAAAGGGACGGGCAGTCTGTTTGACAGCTTCAAATGCGTGGTATTTACGCCTGACGATACTGAAATTATTAAGGGTAGCCCCGAAAAGAGAAGAACATTTACTGACCTGTGCGTGTGTCAGCTTCATCCGGGGTGCCTTGATCCGGTAAGAAGATATGAACTGATACTGGAGCACAGGAACGCTCTTTTGAAATCAGCTTCCGCCGGAAAGGCGTCAAAGGACATGATTTATGTCTGGGACAGGCAGTCGGCTGCAATCGGTACCATTGTATCCCAAAAAAGAAGCGCCTATGTAAAAATGCTCGGAGAAGTCTGCGCAAGGCTTTATGAAAAAATCAGCGGAGGCAGCGAAAAGCTTGAAATAACCTATAATTCTAATATTTTCGGAACCGAGATACCGGAAGGCAACGACGCCGTCGCCGCCTATTATTCTAAGCTAAGCAGTTCCATAGACGACGATATAAGGCTCGGATATACCACCTGCGGCGCACATAGAGACGATCTTTCTGTCAGGATAAACGGACTTAATATCAGGGATTTCGGCTCTCAGGGACAGAAAAAAACAGCCGCTCTCGTTATGAAGCTGGGTCAGGCGGAAATATATTACAGAAACAGGGACGAGGCTCCGGTAATACTCCTTGACGACGTTATGGGAGAGCTTGACGGGGAAAGACAAAAGATGGTCTTTGATACAGTCAGGAATATGCAGGTGTTTATAACAGCCTGCAATGAAAATTCGGTTAAAGGTCTTTCCGGCGGAGCTGTCTTTCAAGTCGAGAAGGGAATTGTTACGGAGGTCTGAGAAAAATGTATATACATCTCGGAAATGATGTAGTTGTTTGGGAAAAAAATATAGTCGGAATTTTTGATATAGAAAATACCACTACCGGAAAAACAACCGGTCATCTTCTTGAAAAGGCGACAAGAGAGGGAAGAATCGTAAATGTAACCTATGAAATGCCCAAGAGCTTTGTCGTCTGCATGGAAAAGGGAAAAGAGATAATATACATTTCGCAAATATCGGTTTCCACACTGAAGAAAAGGTTCGGAAAGCTTTTTAAATAAAACGTCAATATGCGGGGAAACCTGAAAACGGAGGAGAACATTTAATGTCACAGAATCAGAATTATGATGAAAATCAAATACAGGTGCTGGAGGGGCTGGAGGCTGTCAGAAAGCGTCCCGGTATGTATATAGGCTCTACCGGACCTAAAGGTCTTCATCATCTCGTATATGAAATTGTAGACAACTCGATCGATGAAGCGCTTGCAGGCTACTGCTCGGAAATAAAAGTAGAGATTCTCGGCGGGGATATAATAAGGGTTTCCGATAACGGAAGAGGAATACCAGTCGGCATTCACCCAAAGGAGGGAATTTCAGCCGCTACCGTTGTTTATACAATTCTTCATGCGGGAGGAAAATTCGGCGGAGGCGGATACAAGGTATCAGGCGGTCTGCACGGCGTGGGAGCTTCGGTTGTAAACGCTCTTTCGGAATGGCTTGAGCTGACGGTCAAGGACGGTACAAATATCCATTTTCAGAGATTTGAAAGGGGTAATTACAGCGAACAGCTTAAGGTTATCGGCGAAACAAGCGAAACCGGAACCTCAGTAATGTTTAAGGCTGACGGAGAAATTTTCGAGGATACCCGTTACGATTATGAGGTGCTCCTTAAAAGACTCAGGGAACAGGCGTTCCTGAACGCCGGAATTAAAATTGTTTTCAGCGACCTTAGAGACAAGGACGATGAAAAACATGAGGTTCTCCACTATGAGGGCGGTATAAAGCAGTTTGTACAGCATATTCACAAGACAAAGGGACTGGAATCCCTGACGGAAGAGGTAGTCTATGTTTCAGGTACGCAGGGGGATTCGTTTGCCGAAATAGCAATGCAGTATAACGACAGCTATAACGAGGTTATACTTTCCTTTGCAAATAATATACATACAACCGACGGCGGAAGCCATGAAGCCGGATTTAAAAATGCTCTTACAAAGGTTATAAACGAGTACGGAAAAAAGTTTAATCTGATTAAGGACGGAGAAAAGCTTCTCGGTGACGACGTCAGAGAAGGCATTACGGCAATAGTATCGGTTAAGCTTACAGAATGTGAATTTGAGGGACAAACCAAAGGCAGACTTGGAAATCCTGAAGTCAAGGGATTTATTGAAAAAATGGTTACAGAAAAGCTTATGTGCTATCTTGAGGAGAATCCGAGTGCGGCAAGAACCATTTTCGATAAAGCACAAGCGGCAAGAAGAGCAAGAGAAGCGGCTAAAAAGGCAAGAGAAACTGCAAGAAGAAAAACTGCAATGGAGAGCGCTTCACTCCCGGGAAAGCTTGCAGACTGCTCTGAACACGATATTGACCGTACAGAAATATACATCGTCGAGGGAGATTCAGCGGGAGGCTCCGCTAAAGAAGGGCGTGACCGTAAATTTCAGGCTATACTTCCGCTGTGGGGCAAGATGCTGAATGTAGAAAAGGCGAGAATCGACAAGGTTTACGGAAACGAAAAGCTTATGCCGGTAGTAACGGCTTTAGGAACCAGCATAGGTGAAGATTTTGATATATCAAAGCTGCGCTACGGAAAAATTATAATTATGGCGGACGCCGACGTTGACGGTTCTCATATCAGAACGCTGCTGCTTACATTCTTTTTCCGCTTTATGAAGCCCCTTATAACAAACGGAAATATTTATATAGCACAGCCGCCTCTGTTCAAGGTTTTCAGGGGTAAAAAGGTAAGATATGCCTTTTCTGACGAAGAAAGGGATAAATACATTGACGAGCTGACAACCGAAAGCGGTTCTAAGCCGGAGGTCCAGCGTTACAAAGGTCTTGGTGAAATGGATCCGGAACAGCTTTGGGAAACTACTATGAATCCTGAAACAAGAACCATGCTTAAAATAAATATGGAGGACGCAGTTAAAGCGGACGAAACATTTACTATACTTATGGGCGACAAGGTTGGTCCAAGAAGAGATTTTATCGAATCAAATGCAAGATACGTAGAAAATCTTGACGTATAAATCTTTGGCGGTTGTTATTTTAAGCTTTTCTTTTACAAAAGAAAAAGAAAGGACATAATTTATGGAAGAAGAAATACTCATAGAAAAGCGGTATCAGATACCCTATGAAACCTTCGGGGAGGCTTTTAAGGCTTTTCAAAAAAGGTTTGTGTATCCCAGAAATAACCTTATGGCGCTTATTCTCATAGCCTTTGCGGTTGTTAATGCTGTAAATATTTCAAGGGGAAACGGAACTACCCTCGGATACGTACTGATATGCGTGTGCCTTGCCCTTGCCGCTGTAAACTGGTATAATCCCAGAAAGCTGAGAAGAAATTTGATGGAATCAATTAAGGGCATTGAGGGAGATACATACTCGTTCAAGGTTTATCCGGATAAAATTAAGATCGGAACTGTTTTGGAACCGGAAGAAATCAAAACGGAAGATTATGAAGAAGCGTTTGAAGGCATAGGAAATAATGAGGAGCAGATTGCTGAATCAGAGATCTTTTTGACCAGCGATGTAAGAATCGCCGAAAAGGAAAAGTTTTTCCTGATTTATATTAAAAGGGCAATGTTTTATGTTGTTCCGAAAAAGGATTTTTCAGAAGAAGAAATTACAGTTATGCAGCTTCATTTTGAAAAGCAGCTTGGAAAAAATTATATTTCTGATTTAAGAAAAAAGCAATAAAGGAAGTTTATGGAAATGTATAATGACAATTCAAAGGTTCGTGACGTGGATATAGACAAGGAAATGAGAAAATCATTTCTTGAATATTCAATGTCTGTAATTGTTTCAAGAGCCCTGCCGGACGTCAGGGACGGCATGAAGCCTGTTCACAGACGTATTATCTATACAATGAACGAATCAAACAATACATACGATAAGGCGTACAGAAAGTGTGCTTATACCGTCGGAGAGGTTTTAGGTAAGTATCACCCTCACGGCGACGCTTCGGTATATGACGCACTTGTACGTCTTGCGCAGAAATTCTCACTCAGGTATCCCCTGATTGACGGTCATGGAAACTTCGGTTCTATTGACGGTGATCCTCCGGCTGCTTACCGATACACAGAAGCAAGAATGTCAAAAATTGCAGGGGAAATGCTTACTGATATAGGCAAGGATACTATCCCCTTTACCACAAACTATGACGATAAGCTGAAAGAACCGGTTGTACTGCCCAGCCGTTTTCCGAATCTCCTTGTAAACGGTTCTACCGGTATCGCCGTAGGTATGGCTACAAATATTCCTCCTCATAATCTGGGAGAGGTCATCGACGCTATTGATCTTGTTATGGAGAACCCGGACTGCACCCTTGACGAGATAATGGAATTTATGAAGGGTCCTGACTTCCCTACCGGCGGAATTATTATGGGGCGTTCCGGAATCAGAGCTGCTTACGGTACAGGACGTGGAAAAATAACACTCAGGGCAAAAACTGAGGTTGAAGAAATCAAAGGAAGAAACTGTATCATAATTACAGAGATTCCGTATATGGTAAACAAGGCAAGGCTGGTTGAAAGCATGGCTAACCTTGTAAAGGATAAGAGAATTGACGGAATCCATTTTATCCGTGACGAATCCGGCAGAGAGGGCATGAGAATTGTAGTCGAGCTGAAAAAGGACGCTGTACCGCAAATCGTTCTCAATAAGCTTTTTACATATACCCAGCTTCAGGATACAGTTGGAGTAATCATGATTGCTCTTGTGGACGGAGAGCCTAAGTGCCTTACCCTAAAACAGACAATTGAGCAGTATATTAAATTTCAGGTTGAGGTTATCCGAAGAAGAACCGAATATGACCTGAAAAAAGCAAAGGCAAGAGCACATATTCTGGAAGGTCTTGTTATTGCAACGGATAATATTGATGAAGTAGTTGAAATATGCAAGACCTCGGAAAATATCCCTCATTCAAAACGCAGGCTCCAGGAACGATTCGGACTTAGCGAGGCTCAGTCTGACGCTATCGTACAAATGACTTTAGGTAAGCTTACAGGCCTTGAAAGACAGAAAATTCTTGACGAGTTAGATGAACTTAGCAAGAAAATCACTGAGCTTGAGGCAATTTTAGCTGATGAAAATAAGATTCACGGCATTATCAGGGATGAGCTTGCCGAAATCAGAAGGAAATACAGCGACGACAGAAGAACTGCTATCGAATCGGTAAGCGGTGAAGTTGATATTGAAGACCTTATTCCGGTTGAGGACTGCGTTGTGACTTATACAAATATCGGATATATCAAGAGAATGCCTGCGGATTCCTATAAGACCCAGAAAAGAGGCGGACGGGGCGTCAGCGGTATGAAGCAGAGAGAAGAAGACTTTGTCAATGAAATGTTTATCTGCTCGACCCATGACAATATTCTCTTTATCTCCAACAAGGGCATTATGTATAAGCTTAAATGCTATGAAGTACCGGAAGGCTCAAAGGCTTCAAGGGGTACTAATGCGGTAAATCTGCTTACACTGGGCGAAGACGAAAAAATAGCCGCCATGATTAAAACATCTGATTTTGACGAGGGCAAGTATGTGGTGATGGTCACCAAGAACGGTAAAATTAAGAGAACCGCACTTTCTGCATATAAAAATGTCAGAAAGAACGGACTTATTGCTATCGGTCTTGACGAGGGCGACGAAATCGCCGGAGTAAGAATGACCGACGGAAGCGCTCAGCTGTTTATTGCTACCCATAACGGAATGGCTATTAGGCTTGAAGAAGATAAAATCAGAGCAATGACACGTGCTGCTCACGGCGTAAGAGCAATAAAGCTTCGTGACGGGGACTTTGTAGTATCTATGGCAAGAATGAGAGAGGGCGCTTCACTTCTCACTGTAACTGATAAGGGCTACGGCAAGAGAACCGTTGCAGAGGAGTACAGGATTCAGAACAGAGGCGGATACGGTCTTTTAAACTATAAGGTCAGTGAAGAAAAGGGCAGCGTCTGCGGAATTAAGGTTGTTGACGAAGCAGACGATATAATTCTTATTTCAAGCGACGGCATTATCATAAGGATCTTATGCTCGGATATAAGAATCATGGGACGTTATGCAACGGGCGTCAGAGTTATGAAAGTTCAGGGCGAAAGCAGGGTTGTTTCCTTTACAAGAACCGATCATGACGAAGACGCAGATATTGAAAAGGTCGACGAACCTGATGAAAAGGAGCTTGAGGCTCAAATCAAGGAAGCAGAGGAAGAAGAAGCGGAAAATCTTAAGGCTGAACTTGAAGACGAGGCTTCGGAAACTGAAGAGTAATCATTTATTGATCTTATTTAAAGGCACGAAATTACGTGCCTTTATTCTTTGTAAATTTTTATGAGGAGCTGATTATTGTGGGAACAAAATTATATCTGATTAGAATTTTTAAAAGCTTGAAAAGATGGATTATAAAATCCTTTGCGAGCTTTTTCAAGTGGATAATTCTCGGAATTATTACAGGAGCGGCAGTAGGATTATGCTCAGGTGCGTTTCATGCCTCACTGGAGTATGCGGCAGTACTGAGAAATAAGTATCAGTATATCATACTGCTGCTGCCGGTATTGGGTGTTTCCATTGTGTTTATATATAAACTTTTGGGTCTTATCCATGACAAGGGAACAAATATGGTCATACTTGCTGTTAGAGACGGCGAGAATATGACGTGGAAAAATACCATGGGAATATTTACAGGGTCGGTTCTGACTCACCTCGGCGGAGGCTCCGCAGGACGTGAGGGAGCAGCTCTCCAGATTGGAGGAAGCATAGGGTCCCAGATCGGTTTATGGCTGAGGCTTGATAAACAGGATCATAGACTGATAACTATGTGCGGAATGAGCGCTGGATTTTCTGCGCTTTTCGGTACTCCGGCAGCGGCAGCTTTCTTTTCAATGGAAGTTATCAGCGTTGGAATTATGCACTATTCAGCAGTTGTTCCCTGCATAATTTCTGCCATTGCGGGGTATAAAATATCTTCATATGCAGGAGTTGCTCCTTCCCGTATGGATATTAAGGTTTCTGAAGTTGATATAGTTTTTTATCTTAAAATAGCTTTGCTTGCGGTTATGTGTGCTTTTTTAAGCATTCTGTTTTGCTTTGTATTAAAAAACTCTGGAAGGTTATACAAAAAAGCTTTTAAAAATCCTTATCTCAGAATTGCTTTGGGAGGTATATTTGTAATTGCGCTTACTTTTATCTGTCAGACAAGAGAATATAACGGAGCAGGTATGGAATTTGTAAGAAAAGCCTTTGAAACGCGTTCTCATATATGGGAATTTGCTCTAAAGCTTCTGTTTACAGCAGTAACCTTAGGAGCAGGCTTTAAGGGAGGAGAAATTCTGCCGGCGTTCTTTGTGGGTTCTGCATTCGGGAGCGCTGTATCAGGAATTTTGGGAATAGATTGCTCAATGGGAGCGGCAATAGGACTTGCCTGTCTTTTCTGCGGAATAACAAACTGTCCGGTAGCGTCTGTTTTGATGTGCGCAGAGCTTTTCGGAATAAAATATCTGCCGGTATTCATGCTTGCCTGCGGGATCTCTTATATGCTTTCGGGATACGGAGGACTTTACAGCGAGCAGAAAATTATGTACTCAAAGCTTGAACCGAAGTTTATTGATAGGAAATGATTACATATTTGTTACAAATAAATTACAGAGGTATTGTGCAATAAGCAGAAAAAATTTCAGGATGGTTACGTGTTAACAAAATGTTCATAAAAAAGTTTCATTATTGTGGTAGACTTAATTTGTAAAAATTATAGGAAACTTGTTGTGAAAGGAGTTAATCATGAAATTTAAAAAGCTGTTTGCTTTTGCGGCAGCGTTGTTGGTTATCGGAAGTACAAATGCTTATGCTGAAAACAGCGATCGTCCAAAGGTTATTGTAAGCGGCGCTTATGCAGAACCGTGGGGATTCGCTGAAGTGAAAATTGATATTAAAAATAATCCGGGCATATCTGCCTTTTCTATAAATTTATCATATGACGAAGAAATACTTGAATTTGCAGACGCAAGGTGCGGCAATGGTTTAACAAACGGAACATTTTTCTGCAACGGCAGCCGCTCCGGCAACAGTGTAAAAGCAGTATGGTCCAACGCTTCCGATATGTATTTAAACGACGATATTGCAGTAATAAGATTTAAAGTAAAAAATGCAGAAGCAGAAACTTCATCAGCGCTGAAAATAGAAGATTCAGAATTTGGAAATTCACATCTTGAACCGGTTGAAATCGAAACACATGACGGAGAAATAAAGATTGCCCGGGAAATATTGCCCGGAGATGCCGACGAAAACGGCATTATTGATATTAACGATATTGTCACCCTAAATTTGTATCTCCTTGACAATCATATTTATCCCCTGCCTTCATATACAGCAGAAGCAAACTGTGATATGGACAAAAACGGTATAGTCGAAATAACAGACAGTGCAATTATGATTAATAAGTTATGCGGAATTGAGTAAGGAGAAAAAACTATGAAGCTTAGATTTAAAAAGATTTTATGTATGTTGGTATCAGCAGCATTTTGCGTACATTTTTATCCTGTATATGCAGCAGAAGATATGAAAGTCAGCCAGGAATGTATTGAGCTGATAAAATCAGCCGAGGGATTCAGCAGATATAAATACTGGGATTACAGCCAGTGGACAATCGGTTACGGAACAGGCGTTTCAGAGGACGAGTATCCCGACGGAATTACCGAAGCAGAAGCTGAGGAACTGCTTTATAGCGCAGTTGTAAGATATGAGGGATATGTAAATAATTTTGCAGACAGATATGACGTCAGTCTTAAACAGAATCAGTTTGACGCACTTGTAAGTCTTACATACAATATGGGAAATATTTGGTCGGCTTATGATACCTTTGATCTTAAGACTTATGTTATTAACGGTTCTGAAAATTACAGCTTTCTTGATATTGCAAAGGGATTCGGTGAATGGAGAGTCGCCGGAGGAAGTGTCATACAGGGGCTTGTAACAAGACGTCAGGAAGAAACAAAGCTTTTTCTTTCGGATAGAGAAGATTACTCAGGTGAAGTCTGGAGAGTAAACAGCGAGGAAGGAACTAATCTTAGAAGTGAGCCTGACATTAACTCTGAAAGAATCGGCTTTATGAAAATGAATACCATTTTTTACGTGACGGAAAAAATGACAACAGGTGACGGATACCTTTGGGGTAAGGTCAGCTATGAGGGAGAAGAATGCTGGTGCGTTCTTGATTTTTCAAAATATATTGACGGAGGCCCTATTGAATGCATTGAAGACGGTGATGAAGTTTCCGGAGAAAAGTGGATCATAACCTCTGAAGACGGAGTAAGGCTTAGAAGCGGTCCGGGTCTGAATTATGAAAAGCTTGCCATAATCCCAAAGGATAAGGAAATCATAGTTACATCAACCGCTGAGGCAGACGGATACCTATGGGGAAAAACTAAGTTTGCCGGAAGCGAGGGCTGGTGCGCTCTTGATTTTGCCGAGAGAAAGGACAATCAGGACGCTGAACTTCCCGGAAGAACCCTTGAAAGCATATACATAAGCTCTATGCCCAATAAATTGACTTATACAGAGGGGGAAATGTTTGATCCTGAGGGTATCTGCGTTAAGGCTGTTTACAGCGACGGCTCCGAAGAATCTATACCGGACTTTACCCTTGACGGATTTGAATCTGCTCCGGGAACACATACGATCAATGTGACTTATATGAATAAAACAGCCTCATTTGAAGTTGAGGTTATTCAAAAGCAGCTTACTGGTATAGAAATAGCCAAGCTTCCCGACAAGACAGTTTACAGTCAGGGCGAACAGCTCGATATATCCGGAATTAAAGTGAATGCCTTATTCAACAACGGAACAGCTGAAGAAATTCAGAATTTCAGCGTAAGCGGATATAATCACTTTATCGGTGAAAAGAAAATTGTAATTGAATATCAGGGATTCACAGCTGATTTTAATATTGAAGTTATTGAAAAGAAGCTTACAGCTGTTGAGATTACAAAGCTTCCCCATAAGCTTGAATACTTCAAGGGAGAACAATTCAGCACAAAGGGCATGATTGTTTATGCTTATTATGATAATCACAGCAAAAATGCTGTAACAGATTATACAGTAAGCGGATTTGATCCTCAGAAAGTGGGCGACCAGGTTATTAGAATCAGCTATAACGGATTCATTCAGACTTTTATTGTCAGCGTTAAGGAACATAAAGAAAGACCTCTTACAGGCGATATTGACGGTGACGGAAAAAGAACGATTTTTGATCTTATTCTCCTGAATCAGTATGCGGAAAATGGGTATAATGATTTGGAATATGATAAATTTTGTGCAGCGGATATTAACGGAGATAAGGTTATAAACGACTTGGATATAGAAATACTGACTTATATGATTTCACAGGAATAATGAATAGGAGTGCAGATAATGCTAAAAGGATTGCTTGAGAATAAAACCTGCGCCAAGTGCAGGGTATGCTGCGGATTTGATAAAACCGATTTGTGGGAAATGCCTGTTATGGATATTTCAGCAGTAAACAGGATAAAGGAATTAAATCCTGAAGCTGATTTTCAGGAGAAAGGAAACGGTTTTTTAGTTAAGGCGCCGCAGCTTGAGGGGGAGGAACTTTATTTCTGCCCTGCACTTGGTGAAAATGGTTGTGTTCTTGGTAACGATAAACCTTTTGACTGCCGCATTTGGCCATATAGGATTATGGACGTTTCTGGTAAAAATGCTATTACCATTTCACCAGTGTGCAATGAGCTATATAACCGTCCCCTATCCTCGCTTATAGGATTTCTTGAAAATGGTCTTGCAGATTTTATTTTTGATTATGCAAAAAAGCATCCTGAAGTAATTAAAAAATATGATAAAAGTTATCCGGTATTGAAGTTTGATATGGAATAGTTATGCATGTTGCATAACTATTCCATTGTTTTTTACAAACTTGATGTGATGTTATACAAATTCAAAAAAAGGTATTGACAAAGGAAAGAAAAGGTGGTATACTGTA
>CAJUPO010000020.1 GCA_910588145.1 uncultured Oscillospiraceae bacterium
GGATTTTCAATGGTCTGAGTGACGGGACTTGAACCCACGGCCTCTACCACCCCAAAGAAGTTTTATAAAGTACGTCATATATTGTAAATACGTCGTAAAAGCCGTGTTTATGCGGTTTGGAAGTTTTTAAATGTATTGTATAGTTTGAAAAAAACTGTTTTAAATGTCGTAGTAATGTCGTAGTGATTATTTTAATTTTAAAAGTTTTCTGACACTTTCTGGATCTGCATGCGCATACCTTTTTCTTAGCATTTTTAAATCAGAGTGGCCAAGAATATCTGCTACCGCGAAAAGATTTTCACCATCATTTACCCATATTGTAGCCCTAGTGTGCCTTAATTCATGAGGATTTAACATTGGAACGTCTATATTTTGTTTTATATAATAATCATGCATATCTTTCATAAATACGTCATAATGCCGTCTGCTCCAAGTGCGTGGACTGCATACTTTATTTTTAGAATTGCATATAATGAATTTACTATTATTTTTATTGCTATTCAATAACTCTATAGTATCATCTTTAATTGGAATAACACGTTTCCTAAATTCATTTTTAGGTTCTCCTATAGCAATTTCCATTTTTCCGCTCTCAGCATTTTGAACATCAGTTACACCTCTATTAATATAGATAAGTTTATTTTCCATATCTATATCATTCCACATAAGTCCTAATAGTTCACTGCGTGAAAATCCATATTCTAACATTAAGTATACACCTATCCCAAATCTGTGTATCTTTGTAAAGTTTAATACCAGTTCGCATTGTTCTTTAGTATAGGTCTGTTTTTCTGTAGATTTTTTATTACTTGTTAGTTTAATATCTATGCAGGGATTTTTAGAACAAAAGTCATTTAATACCGCCATTTCAAATATTTTGTTAATACACATTTTATGTTTTTTTAGTGTTTCAATTGATAGATCATGGCCTTTTTTCTTAAAGTATTGTTGTATATCTATTTGTTTAATTTCAGTAAGCTTTCGTTTACCGAAATAAGGAATAAGATGATTATTTATTGAATTTTTATAAGTTAAGTTATAAGAACTATCTTTAATTGTTCCTTTTAGATTTTCAAGTACTATTTTAGCCCATGTATCGAAACATTCTTTTTTAGAAACAAATGGTGAATCGGTTTGCATTGAAACAGCTTGATCAATTTTAAATTGTTCAGCTTTAGCCTTAGCAGCTGATTTACTGACGGAACTGTAAAAGCTTTTGCGGATAGGCTTACCGTCAAAAGTGTGTCCGATTGTTATTTTTACTTCATACATACCTGAAGCGTGGTTTGGCTTTTCCTTTTTAGGACGTCCCATAAAATTACTCCTGACATTTTTATTTAATTATATCATAGTAAAAACTATAAAACAATTTGCAGAATATAAGAAGTTTATGTAAATTATTTGTCAGAGTTATATAAAAATGGCATATTATTGAGTTGACATAATCCTGTAAATAGTGTATAATAATAAAAAAGGGGCATACCGATAGACGGTCGCTCCCGAATTTAAGGTTTTAGTTTAATAACCGTCCTCAAGTTGGAAGCTCAGGGCGGTTATTTCCTTTTATTATGAAAGATTGCGTACATAAGTGTTGCAAAGCCTATAAAGACAGACGCGAACTGGAGTAATTCACTCCATGTAACAAAGTTATTCATAGTAAATCACTCCCTTCCGGGAGCAAGGATTGACCGCCTACCGTTATGGTATGCCCTTAAAGAAAATTATACATTATTTGTCTGTATATGTCAATATAAAAAGGGTGGGAATTAGGATGAATAAGCGTAAATCTGAAAACGGGTTTAAGCACTTGAAAGAAACATGCAAAAAACATGGAGTACAATTTTGATGAGCATTTTAATCAAGAAGTAAACTTTTTCTTAATAAAAAGTAAGAATATTTATTGACAAATAAAAAAAATGTGGTATAATATAAACAAAAATCAGCTAAGATTATACATAAGGGTGTAACTCATGAAAATGAAAAACAAGATTATTTAAATAAATTATTAAAATTTCTTAACGATGATAATAGCAATTTTTCATTATCTATTTGATTATATTCACCCATTTTATGATGGGAATGTAACACAGATACACCAGCAGAAAGCGGCGTAACAGTGGCAAACTGCTTTGTACATAAAATTGAACAGCGTACATGCCAAAGGACATTTCATCTTTTGTTTAGGAGGCTGTCCTTTTTTGTACTTACTTTTAAGAGTATGGTATACCACATTGTACGTCATACGAATGCATGACTTCAATATGCCAGAAACCTTGCAAACACAGGCCTTTTCGAGCGTTCCACTCGTTACAGAGTGCTTGTTCGTATAACATATTTCTTGTTAATTCTGTATCGTCCTATTAGCAAATCCAATTATACATATAAGATGCAAATACAGTCTTTTGTGACTTATTGTATTCACTTGGCTATACTAGAACAGGGTGAATTTAGCGTAGATGTAATTAAGTTATTTCCAAAAAATGAAAATCATGTTGTATGCAATAGGTTTTTCTCAAGAACATTTCGCGGAAAAAGCAGGATTGCATACGACATATATTAGTGCAATAGAATGTGGAAAACGAAGTATTTCTTTAGACAATATTAAAAAATTGCTGACGCATTACAGATAGACACATATTTACTTTTTATTGATCAAGAAAATTTCAATCAAAGAGAGGTGAGGTTTAGTGCTTTCTACCGCAATAGATTTATTTTGTGGAATTGGTGGCTTGACAAAAGGATTATCTCTGTCGGGTATAACTGTGCAAGCTGGTATAGATATTGATGATTCTTGTCGATTTGCTTATGAAAGGAATAATAATGCGCAATTCATAAATTGTGATATTACTTCTTTACAGGGAGAACATTTAAAGGCATTATATCCTGATAACACTACCCGAATACTTGTCGGATGTGCACCGTGCCAACCATTTTCTAAATATACTAATCGCTATCGAAAAGATGGACCAACTGATGATAAGTGGAAATTATTATATTCTTTTGCAAGGTTAGTTCAGGAGGTAGTACCTGAAATAATTTCTATGGAGAATGTACCAGAATTAAAGAGTGAAAAAGTCTTTGTTGATTTTGTATCTACTCTGAAAGAATTGAATTATTATGTTAACTGGAAAATTGTATATTGTCCGGAATACGGTGTTCCTCAAAATCGTAAAAGACTGGTTTTATTGGCTTCTCGATTAGGAGAAATAAAATTAATTCCTCCGCTGTATGATTCCGAACATTATCCAACAGTACGTCAAGCCATAGGAAATTTGTCTGCATTAAAAAATGGAGAACAGGATGCCAATGATTTACTTCATCGTGCTTGTCGGCTTTCACTCACTAACTTGAAAAGAATAAGACAATCTACTCCTGGGGGTACATGGCGCGATTGGGATGAAGAGTTACAATTAGAATGTCATAGAAAAGAAAGTGGAAAAACATATTCTTCTGTATATGGAAGGATGTCCTGGGATGAACCTTCTCCAACTATAACAACACAGTTTTATGGATACGGAAATGGACGATTTGGGCATCCTGAGCAAGATAGAGCTTTGTCATTAAGAGAAGGCGCTATTTTGCAATCGTTTCCTCCGGATTATGTTTTTATTGACAATGATCATCCATCGAACCGACGCGAAATAGGAATACATATAGGAAATGCTGTTCCTGTTGAATTAGGGCGAGCTATAGGGATCAGCATTCAACAACACTTACAGGAGGTAGAAGAAAATGCCGCGAATTAAAAAAGATCATATTATTTCTACGGATGAAAAACAAGTTGCTGATCTGCAAATCAAAGAAATGCAGAAACAAATTGATTATGACACAAAAGATTTTACCATAGAACTTTTGATTGCAAAATTTAAAAAGAAAGACTTTTTTATCCCGTCATATCAAAGAAACTTTGTATGGCAATCTAAAAATAAAACACTTTTTTTGGAATCAATCTTTCTTGGTTTACCAATTCCGTTTATGTTTTTTGCAGATTGTGATAATGGTAAACAAGAGGTAATTGATGGTGCTCAACGTATGCAGACTCTTGTTGAATTCCACAATAATAAACTGCAACTTAGCGGCTTAAAAAATTTAACCAAACTTAATGGATTTTATTTTCAAGACTTATCTGATGCTCAGCAACGTAAATTTCTGAATAAAACCTTAAGGATTATTGTTTTGGAGGAAGATACACCTGCTGAAGCTAGACAGGATCTCTTCTATCGAATTAATACAACAGGAATGAAAGCTAATGATTCAGAAGTACGGCGTGGCTCTTATCCTGGTCCATTTACTGATTTTATTGAAAAATGTTCTAAAGATGACACATTTGTTGAGCTCTGCCCTATGAGTGAAGATAGAGTTAAGAGACATGAACGATTTGAATTTGTTCTCCGTTTTTTTGCCTATTTAAATAACTATGAAAACTTTGTACATACTGTTAATGAATTTTTAGACGAATATCTCATTAATAATCTGGTAGATTTTGATGAATATACTTTTTACACAGATTTTCAATGCATGGTTTTTTTTGTAAAAGAAAACTTTCCTTTTGGCTTTGCTAAGACTGAAAAAGCGAAAGCAACTCCTCGTGTTCGTTTTGAAGCAATTTCTGTTGGCGTTGCATTAGCATTAAGAGAAAAGCCAGATTTAAAAATAAGCAATGTTGACTGGCTTGATTCTGATAAATTTAAAGAATACACGACCTCAGATGCCAGCAATAATGAAGGAAAATTGAAATTGCGTGTTGAATATGTGAGAGATCAATTATTAAAAGGATAGTGCTATGCAAAACACACTAAGCATTTTTGCTGACAGAAAGGAAGAAATTGAATTTTATTTTTCTGTTATGGTTGAAATTGATAATGGGAATCCTAATATAAAAACCGTTGACAATACACGCTTCTATAAAATTATGAAATCTAATTTTTTGCTAATGTTATATAATTTGGTTGAGGCATGCATCGTTAGTGGAATGATGGAGATTTACGAAGATTTGAAAAACGATAATTGTTCTTATAATCAAGTAATTCGTGAGATTCAAGATATTTGGTCGAAATATAAAATAAACGAAATATATGGACCTGCCACAGAACGAGTTGCCTATGAAAATCGCGTTCAAGAAATTATTCGAAATATTACGACTAATGCACCGATTATTCTTTCAAAAGACGCTTTGGGAATTAGCGGTAATCTAAATGCAAAAAAAATTAAAAACATTTGCAATAAACATAGAATACGCTATCGTATAGAGACTTCAGGAGAATCTTTAGAACGTGTTAGAAGGGAGCGGAATAGCTTGGCACATGGAGATGTTTCTTTTGGTAATTGTGCAAGAGATTTAACTATTAGTGATTTAGAAAAAATTAAAGATGAAGTAATACTGTTTTTGACAGGTATCCTGGATGGAATGAAAAATTATTATGATCAAAAACTATACAAACTTCCAACAACTTAATGATAATTTTTTTAAAAGTGGGTATTCAAAAGCATTCGTAAATTTGATGATCATTAAAATATAATCCTTAGTTTAGTCAACTCTTAAATGGAGTAACTAAGCTAAGGATTTTTTTATTTTCAACATAAAATCACCTACACTGTTAAGAATAAAAATGGAGGGTGATCAATGTTGATATATAAATGTGAATTAAAACAAATACGGGAAAGTAGAAATTTAACCATTCGTAAGCTTGCTGACGGGGCAGGAGTGTCGCGCAGCAGTATATGTGACATAGAAAATGGTAAGGTTGATATGAAAGTCTCAACCCTCGTTATTTTAGCTAAATTCTTAGGGTGCAATTTGTCGGATATCATAAAGTTTTAATTTTTTGTTCTGTCTTACCGGACAAGGTGTCCGGAAAAGTTAATTTGGCGTGTCTTTATATATAGAGGGAAATTTTGTATTAAGAAAAGATGTGAAAAAATGGTGGGTTTCCCTAAATATTTACAGCTTAAATTAGATAGGAGTTAATCAAAATGTCAGGCAAAGAACAATTGGTAAAAATATTGGTGGAAAAATTAAAAATGAAAGTGAAATTAAATCCATGTCCGTTTTGCGGTTTACAGGCGCGAATTAGAAAAATAAATGATAAGCATTATGCGGTTACATGTATAGTGAATTGTGCTGGAACAAGAGGGCTATCGTATGACAAATAAAAATTTACAGACGATACAAAAGCGAGTGCTTGATATATACAATTACTACAAGGGTAAAATAGAACTTTTACCGGAAGATAAGAAAAGCATATCGAATATAAATTGCTATATTGACGCGCTGGAAAAGGTTATGAAAATAATTCAAGAGGAGGTTAAAAAATAATGAAGTGTAAAGACTGCAAGCACCGTAAATATTGTTTTGAAAGTTCAAGGCAATATCCATGCAGGGAGTTTAAAAAGAGAAAAGCGTGAGGTAATATTTTGAATAAGAATGATAATGTAAACCATCCTGAGCATTATCAGGGAAAACGTGAGTGCATAGATATAATGATTGACTTATTTGGGATAGAAGCGGTAATAGGATTTTGCAAATGTAATATATTTAAATACCGTTTCAGAGCAGATAAAAAGAACGGAGAGGAAGATATATTAAAAGCTCAGTGGTATGAAAACAAGCTTTCTGAGTTGCTTAATATGAAAAAGGAGTTACATAAAAATGGACAAGTGTATTAAATGTTTAAACCGTAAAAAGTGTATTGACAGTGCAAATTACAAGTTGCCTGAAAAATGTAATAAATACAGACCTGAGTCAATACCGGAATGGAAAAAGAAGCTGTACCGCAGTTTCATAAGGAGGTAGAGCCTGATGATTAAAATTTGTGAGCATTGCGGTGATGGATTCGTTACAGACAATAAGCGCAAAAGATTCTGCGACAGCTGCGCTAAGTTCCGTAAGAACAGAAGTGCAGCCCAGCTCAGGGCTAAGAAGCGGGGTACGGTATCTAAGAAATACGGAGAGCCAGTTGCACATAAGAATTGGTTTGAAAGGATTGAAGCCGTTACCCTGAGAGGTCAAAGTATGGGACTTTCTTACGGTCAGCTTATAGCAAGGGAAAGGAATAATATCGGAGGGATACAGTTTGACAGATGAACAGCTTGAGAAAGTAGCATGGCTTAACAGGGCATTTCATGCTGAGAAAAAAGTTAGGGCACTTGGTTCTTTACTGGAACGTGACAAAGAACGAGCGGAAGATATTTCTGCTAACTATGATAAAAATGATAAAGGCAAGTCAGACAGCCGCACAAACGGAATAGAAGAAATTTTATTACTGCTTGCGGAATCAGAAGAAAAGCACGCTAAAGCTTTGAGAGAGTATGTTGGCTATCGGAGTGAGATCAGAAAATCACTTGAGGAATTACATGACGATGAATTGGAGGCCTTATTTACTCTGCGGTATCTAAATTATCAGACTATGGATGAAATTGCTTTTGAAATGGGGTATGACAAAAGAAGTATCCAAAGAAAACATAAGTTAGGACTTGAAAAGTTGTCACCCTTTGTCATTGTATGTCACCCCTTGACTGTGATATAATATAAAATAGAAAAAAGCAGATGAACATAAAATATTTAAGCTCCGTCAAAAGCGGAGCTTTTATTATGCCTTGGTGCAGGAAAGGGAGTGAGGTAATGCCGAAGAAGACAAAAGAATTAACCGATAAGCAAAAAAGGTTTTGTGAGGAGTACCTCATTGACCTTAATGCTACACAGGCGGCAACCCGTGCAGGGTATTCAGCAAAGACAGCATATTCCACAGGACAGCGTACGCTGAAAATTGTTGAAGTGCAGGAATATATTTCTAAATTACAGAAAAAGAGGTCAAAGCGGACTGAGATTACAGCCGATAAGGTGATAGAGGAACTTGCGGCGATTGCATTTTCGGACAGAACAAAGATAGCCAGTGTAAATGCAAATGGCACTGTTGATATAGCGGCAACAGACACACTGCCTGATGAAATTAAGAAAACCATATCATGCATAAAGGAAGGCAAATTCGGTGTTGAAGTATCATCCTATGATAAAATCAAGGCTCTTGAGCTTCTCGGAAGGCATTTGGGTATGTTTACTGAACGCAAAGAGGATGGTATTTCAAAGGAACAGGAGATAAGCTTCAATATTGTTCCTGCTTCACAAAAATCTGATAGTCAAGACGAGGAATAGATATGGGCAAAACGATTTATGTAAATGATGTGTATATTCCGTTTTTATCAGAGGAACGGAGCACACAGATATATTACGGAGGATCATCAAGCGGTAAGAGTTTCTTTTTAGCGCAGCGTGTTGTTATGGATAATTTAAGGGGAGTTAACTGGCTGCTTACAAGAAACATTGGTAAAACAATACGAAATTCATTGTTTAATGAGATTAAAAAGGCCATCTCTGCATACGAAGTAAATCATTTATATTCAATAAATAAATCCGATATGGTTATTACCTGTAAGGAAAACGGTAAGCAAATATTATTTGCGGGATTGGACGATGTAGAGAAACTTAAATCCATAACTCCTGCGAATGGAGTTCTGGAAAGAATTTGGATAGAAGAAGCAACGGAAGTTAAACGCGAAGCGTATTTACAGCTAAAGAAAAGACTTAGAGGGTATTCGCCGTTTAAAAAAGCAATTATATTATCCTTCAATCCTATTTTAAAAACCCATTGGATATATAAAGACTTTTTTAAAAATTGGCAGGATGATAAAACGATATACAGGGACAGCGATATATCGATATTAAAAACCACTTACAAGGATAATAAATTTCTGACTGACGGCGATATATACAGTCTTGAAAATGAAAGTGATGAGTACTTTAGGAATGTATATACTTACGGAAACTGGGGAGTACTGGGGCATGTTATTTTTAAAAACTGGATTGTTGAAGACCTGAGCGAATCAATATCCGGATTTGATCATATTTATAACGGCATGGACTTTGGCTACTCATCGGATCCTAACGCATTGATAAGGCTTCATCTTGATAAAAAGAATAAAAAGATATACGTTTTTGACGAATGGTATCAGGCGGGCATGAGTGATGATGAACTTGCGGAAGTGTGCAGAGGATTTTTTAAAGGCGGTATTATCACATGCGACAGCTCAGAGCCAAAGACTATTGATTATCTTTCATTAAACGGCATTAATGCGGTACCCGCAGTAAAAGGACCCGACAGTATAAACAGAGGCATTCGGTATTTACAGGGATATGAAATTATAATAAATAAAGACTGTCAGAATTTCAGAAACGAAATTGAACAGTATCATTGGAAAGAAGATAAGTACGGCAATGCAATGGCTAAGCCGGTTGATGCGAATAACCATTTGATTGACGCTTTAAGGTATGCGATAGAGGACGAAATGCTTGAAGCTGAGATAACGGCAGGAAAGAGGTTATGATCATGTGCAGTCATGAAGCTATTTGGATATGCGAATGCAAGGTATGTAAAAAATGCGGCATGACCTTATTAAATGACAATAGGATATATTTTGATAGAAAGCTGCCGGATTACAGACCAAAAAGGAAGGGCAGAAAAAATGAGCAGAAATATTAAAACAATATATCCGGATTATTCAGCTGAATGCAGAAAATTAAATGAAGATGGTTTTACACTTGATTTATTATATAAAATAATCAGTAAGCATAAAGATAATTCTGCATATAACAGAAAGCTGTATGAAAGATATATGACCCTCGAAAGCGCTGTCCCAATAATGAATAGGGAATCAAGATTCGAGGAATCACACCCCATAAATAATAAAATCAACAACGACTTTTTCGGTGAGATAATTGATTTTAAAACCGGATATTTTGCCGGCAAGCCCATTACATACGGTTATAGCAAAGGTCAGGAATCGGCAGCCGCAAGCGGCGGGGCAGAGGGCGTTTATGAGGCTTCAAAGTTAATAACGGATTTTACAGCCCGAAATAATATGTACGGCGCTGATATGGAAATAACAAAGCTTGCAAGCATTTATGGATATGCCGGCAGGCTTTTTTATATTGATACGGACGGGCACGAGCGTGTAATGCCTGTTCACGGATATGAAAGCATAATACTGTCTACAACGAATATTACTGAGCCGGAATATGCGGTAAGATATTTTTGTACAAAAAGTATTAGCGGCTCTAAAAAATGGATTGTTGAATTTTATGATGAAACCTTTGTAACGACTTATGAGGGGAATCTAAGCCAGCTTACGGAGGTTGAAAAGAAATCTCATATGTTTGATTACTGTCCGCTCCAGGGCATACCAAACAATAAGGAAATGCTTGGAGACGCAGAAAAAGTACTCGCCCTAATTGATGATTATGACAAAGTATTATCAGACAATTCGAATGAAGTAGAAAGTTTTGTTCATGCGTATATGATTTTTGAAAATCTGCACGTTGATGATAAGGCTATTAAGGAGGGGCAAAAAAACGGATCCTTTAAATTTAGGACTTCCGGAACGCAGCAGGGCAAAGTATATTTTCTGACTAAGGAAATAAACGATGCATTTACAGAACATCATCTGGAGCGCCTTGAAGATAATATTTATCGGTTCAGTGAAACACCGAATCTCGGCGATGAAAGTTTCGGAAATGCAAGCGGTGTAAGTCTTAAGTTTAAGCTTCACGGACTTGAAATAAAATGCGGTATGTTTCAGGCGCAAATGATGAACGCAGCGCAGTATATGTGGAAACTCCTTGCTTCTGCATGGAGGAAAAAAGGCAAAACAATTGATCCGCTTCAAGTGACAATGGATTTTAACCGAAACTTTCCTCTGGACCTGTCAAGCGAGGCACAAACTGTGCAGGCTCTTATTGCGGCAGGATTGCCAAAAGAAGTCGCATACAGTCAGCTGTCCTTTGTTGACGATGTGGATTACATTATGCAGATGATCGATAAAGAGAAAGACGGCATATCATCGCTTATTGATGACGACCTGGAAATTAATAATGAAAATTTATCTTAAAATAATACGGAGGATTTTATATGCCTCAGGCAAAGCAGGGGCTTAATGAACTATTGCATGAAATCAGGCGCATAGAGCAAAGCCGCGAGATACTGACAGAGAAGAAAATAAGAAAAATTTATAAACAGCTGTTAAAGGAACTAAATCATTTTCTTGCAGATGAATATGTGAGATATTCAAAGGAAGGTAAGCTTACAGTCGCTATGCTTCAGGAAAAATCTCTGTACGCGAAGTTTTTAGAAGAAATTGAAGCCAATATTAATAATTTGACTCCGGAAATAGCTGAGCTTATAAGAAAAACAGTGGAAGATACATATACCGGGTGCTATAAAGGAATGTCAGATGCAGTGCTGAACGCAGAAAACACAAAATCCGCATTGAAGTATCTAAAAAATTTGAATGTTCGGCCGGAGGTTATGAAAAGAGCAATTGAAAATCCTATAAGTGGTCTGACATTACCGGATATTCTTGAAAGAAACCGCAGGGAAGTAATCTACGATATTAAACAGCAGATAAATATAAGCCTGATGAATGGAGACAGATATGAAACAACAGCCAGAAAGATAGCGGAAAAACTTGACATGAGCTATGCTAAAGCTACCAATATTGTACGTACTGAAACGCACAGAGTAACAGAAAGCGGCTTTATGGACGGTGCTAAAGATATATCAGAAGCCCTTGAAGAAACTGGATTTGTTTATACTGCTGTGTGGCGCACTATGAAGGATGAGCGTGTACGACCACAGCAAAGATACCATACCCGATCAGGATGGAAAACCTCGAAAAGTAAAAACGGCGCTAATCATCAAAAAATGGAGGGTGCTATAATACAGGCGGGGGGCAGTTTTGAACTTGAACCTGGTGTTTATGCCGAGTGCCCTGGGGCGAGCGGAACTGCAAGAAATGACTGCCGGTGCAGGTGTTTTCTTGAATATGAATTGATGTCGGCCGAGGAGTTTGCTGAGAAAAGCGGTAGGAGCATCGAAAAAGTTAGGAAAAAGGTTGAAAAAGAGTTTACAAAGGGTGATAGTGGTGGTATAATAAATACGGATGATATTGACTATATGAGTAATAGTTTTAGACCTAAATATGGAAAAGAAACTATTGACAAAGTGGGTAAAATCAAAATACCTGTTAAAAAAGTTGAAAATAGTCAATTTGAAATTTATACGGATATTGAAAATACACCTAAAAACAAGGCTGTAAGGCTTACTGAAAAAAATATGCGTAATGTAGCCAACCAACTGCCTAAAGACTTTGAAATGCCTAAAATAGTTGTTATTGATTTTGATAAGTATAATTTAAACACAGATGCAATAGGCGGTTATCGAAAAGAAACAAATACAATGTACATTAACAGCAAGTATGACACACCGGAAAAAATAACAGCATATATTAACAAAACAAAGGGATATTTTTCAAATAATACTGAAGTAGCTCCGTATTTGCATGAGTTAGGGCATAAGCAATATGAAGACACTTTAGTAAAGTACGCCGAAAAAAATAATGTAAGTGTTGATAAGGCTAGGTATATTGTGGAAAATAAGTTGATGGAATATGTTAGTGAAAAAAGAAAAGATGATCTGGAATTTATTAAGCATAGTATAAGTGGATATGCCGAAAAAAGTTACAGCAAACACAAGTATTCTGAACTGTTTGCTGAATGTTTTTCAGCAGAGTTTAGTAATGATTGTATTGAAAATACGCTTAAAATAATTGACTTAAAGAGGTGATAAATATGGTTTTACCTAGTGAAGAAGAATTAAAATTGTGGGATATTATTGAAAATGGAACTGAAGAAGAAAAAGTACAAGCAAGAAAAGAACTAGATGAATTAATTAAAAAAGAAATGGAAGAAGAAAAGAAAAACCCACCACCTTGGGCCGGGATAATAGAATTTTAAAAGGCACTTAACAGTATGTTAGGTGCTTTTTTAATACCCAAAAATAATAAAACAGTGGAAAGAATTGATTTTATGTTAGTAAAAATTACAGGAAAGAGAAACGAAGGAGTATTGACAGTTTCAAACTTTAGAAAACTCAATTTTGGGGTTTCAGAATAAAATTTACTAATTCCAATTTTGGACTCAGTAATTACAAATCTGGATTAAGTTATAATTAAACGCTTTAGCAATGGTTAAGGCGTTATTTTTATGCCCTGAGCAAGGCGTAAAACTGCTTAGAATAAAAATGGAGGTTATTATATGGAAAATGGAACAAATGAAACTGCCCAGGTCGATGAACAGTTAGGCAAAGATTCGAAAGGGCAGACAGCAGAAGTCGAATCTAAAACAGAAGGCGGTGAAAAAAACAATACGGTAAATTTTGAAAAGCTTGTTCAAGCAAAAGCCAATAAGCTTGCAGCGGAAATAAGTAAAAAGAATGCCCAGCTTCAAAAGGAACTGGATACTTTAAAAAGAGAAAAAATGACTGCTGAAGAATTAAAACAGCTTGAAATGTCAGAAAAGGAAAAAACGCTTGCAGAGCGTGAAAAAATGCTTTTGGACAAGGAAAGCAGACTTATTGCAATAAGAGCTATTAAAGAAGCGGGTCTTGATGACGGAAGCGATAAAGCTCTTGAACTTGTAGATTTTGTAATGGCGGAGAATGAGGATTCGATTAAAAATAAGGTAAAAGCTTTTGGCGAACTTGTAAATAAGTTTGTTGAATCTAAGGTGGGGAAGATATTTAAGGATAACGGAAGAAATCCAAATAATTCAAATGTCAGTACGGGGGATGAAAGAAAGAGTAATAGTGTAGCTGAAAACCTCGGAAAAGCGAGAGCCGAAAAACAAAAGCAGTCAAATAGTATCCTGAATTTTTACAGAGGAGGTAAATAAATATGAAATTTAAAAGCACAAATATAATCAATAGCAAAGAAATTTTATATAATGACCATTATGTGGCGATACCGTATGATTGTTCAGCTTTGACAGCGGACAGCAGCGGCATTATTAAGGCAGGAACAGTTGTTCCGGCAAATGACAGTACAGCCATAGGCATACTGCTTTATGACGTAAAAAAGGAGGACAATCCCAACGGAACAGTGGTTATTCACGGATTTATTAAATCAGGCGCCCTGCCGGAAGAACTGTCAAGCGAAGCAGACCTAAAACAAATAACATTTATTTAACAGGAGGCAGTTGAAACATGAAATTATCAGACGTATTTACAGCAGAAGCTGTTGCATTGAATTATACAAATGCAGCAAGTAATGCAATTCCGTATCTTGGCACCGGATTTTTTCCGGCACAAAAGAAAGCAGGTTTGAATCTGAAGTGGATTAAAGGGCATAATGGGATAGCCGTTTCACTTATGCCTTCAAATTTTGACGCTAAATCAACATTTCGTGACCGTGTAGGAATTTCAATGAGTGAAACGGAAATGCCGTTTTTCCGTGAGTCAATGCTTGTAAAGGAAGCAGATGAACAGGAAATAATGAGAGTACAGGACTCCGGCGACCCTTATGCAGTACAGGTGCTGGATAATATCTTTAATGATACTAAAACGCTTGTAGACGGCGCTAATGTGGTACCGGAAAGAATGATAATGCAGCTTCTCGCACCGCTTAACGGAACTGTAGGTATACAAATCGAGGCAAACGGGGTTGATTATACATATAACTATGATCCTGACGAAAGCTGGAAAAAGGAGCATTACGCAAAGATAACAACTGAAGCTGATAAATGGAGTTCCTCTGAAACATGTAAACCGCTACAGGATATTGAAACTGCACTTGACGCGCAGGAAGCGGCGTGCGGAAACCGTCCTGAATTACTTCTTATGTCAAAGGCAACGTTTAATATGATCAAAAACAGCAAGGAAGTACGTTCTGGAGTGCTTGCGCAGAATGTAACAGCAAATGTAAATTATACATCAGCAAGGATAAAGCAGTACGTTGAAGAAGAATTGGGAGTTACAATTATAGTCTACAATAAGCAGTTCAAGGATGAAAGCGGAACAGCAAAAAGATTCTATCCCGATAATATTGTAATGATGGTGCCAAACGGAGCAATCGGTACAACATGGTATGGAACAACACCTGAGGAAAGAACATTAACGTCAAAACCCGGAGCAGATGTATCAGTTGTAAATACCGGAGTAGCAGTTGCTGTAACGATAACAGAGGATCCTGTGAATACAAAAACAACAGTATCAGAAATAGTGCTTCCGTCTTTTGAACGTATGAACGACTGCTATGCAATTGAGGTGAATTAACATTGAAGTATGAGTATTCAGTAAAATATAACGGAATATGGTATAAACCAGGTGAGGAACTGCCGGAAAAAATCAAAACGGAGGATAAACAGCCGGAGGAAGTGACTGAACATGACAAGGGAGCAGGCGGAAAGTCTAAAACTCGGAATACAGATAAGTGATAAAACACTTATTATAATAGAATCAGCCCTTGATATAGTTTTAAGCCGTACGTCAATAAAATTTGATAAGAATAATCTTGAAGAACTTGAAATGATCCCGGCGAGAGCAAAGCTTTTTATAATTAAATATATTGAATTAATGAGCTTAACAGAGGGCGTTTCCAGTCAAAGTATAAGCAATCTTTCGATGTCCTTTTCTCAGGATAAAAACGAACGGCTTAATAACTTGCTTGAGGAAACTTTGGGCAATGATATGCTGTCAGATATACAGTTTGTAGAGGCAGTGAATCGATGGGAGTAAGAATAAAGTATAAAACCAAACTAGACATTACAAAAGACATGTTAAAAAACATATCAAAGGTAAATGGGAAAAAGGTTGAGGTAGGATGTTTTAACGGAGAGCATGCATGGCTTGCCGGAATACATGAATTTGGCTGTACTATAACGCCTAAAAAGAGCCGGTATCTGACAGTTCCTGTATCGCCCAAAGCGGCAGGAAAAAAAGCCGCTGATTTTTCTGATCTGTTTATTGTGCAGGCTGACAGCGGCGAAAAGTTTCTGGCGAGAGTCAGAAAAGGCAGAGATATTGAACTTTTATTTTGGCTTGCAAAATCTGTTAAAATTCCTGAACGTTCATTTTTAAGAGCAGGGCATGATGAATACATAAATGAAGTTATAAAAAAGGCTGAAAAATTATTAAGTCTTGTTATTGGTGGAAACATGTCAGATCAACAATACCTTGATACTTTAGGACAAATGCTGTCCGGCAAAATCAAAAAGTATGCCCGTGATTTATCAGATCCGCCGAATACAAGTGCGGCCTCTGAGACGAAAGGGAGCTCTAATCCGCTTAAGGACACCGGCAGTATGATAAACGGAATCTCATGGAGGACAAAGTAAATGCAGTATTTTGATTTCAGCAGTCTGATAAAACAGTATAGTACTGACTTTAAGGTTCTCATCGAAAGTAAAGGCAGTTATGATGACAGCGGGGAATATGCAGGAGGCGAAGTAACGGAATTTATAGTTCACGGAGCGATTGTTGCATTCAGTGAAAATAAGGTATACAGATCAGAGGGACGGCTGACAAGCCAGGATAAATTGCTGATTATGCAAGAGCCTATTAACAGAGCCCTGCACGGCGCGGAAGTAATACATAATAACAGGCGGTATAAAATTGAAAGCGAACTGGAAAACGCTGAATTTACCGGTGTATATCAATATACGCTTAAGTATGTAAGCGCATTTGATAAGGAGCAGAAATATGATAGATTATAAAAATATACGTGAAGCAGTTTGCAAGGGTCTTAAAAATTATATGAAAGTACCTGTTATTAGAAATAATCAAAATAAAGACCCGCCTTCGTATCCGTATGTTTCATATACTGTTACAACGTTTTCAAGCGCAAATAACGGTACCTACGGGGAATATGAAGACGGTACGGACAGAAAGCCGGTAAAGCAGACATGGAGCATAACAGCGCAGTCAGACAATAATGATGAAAGTGTAACGCTTGCGGTTAAGGCAAGGGAATGGTTAGACCATTCCGGAAAGCTTTATCTTAATGATAAAAATGTAATTGTTGAACAAATTACAAACATTACGAACAGAGACAGCATTATTACCGTTGATTATGAGTATAAAAACGGATTTGATGTTGTTTTTGTTTTATTTGATGAAATCAAACTGACTGATAAAGAATACATTGAATCAGTTGAATTAAAAGGAGGCAAAAGAAATGGCGAGTGATGTAAAGGTAAAAATAGACCTTACAAAACCATTAGGAAAAATTGGTTTTGGAATACCTTTGATACTTTTAGAAAATGCGGCGGAAGAAAATGAATATAAAGAATGCAGAAGCCTTGCGGATGTAGTCAGTGCGGGATATACAGTTTCAACGGATGTATATAAAACTGCGGAGCTTATCTTTATGCAGGAACACGCTCCCGAAAAAATAGCAGTATGCTCAACAACCGGTTCGGCTTCTGAATTTCTTTCTGACAGCAGTAATACGTCAAGGGGTTGGAGACATCTGCTGGTATTATTCAGCGAGGAATCAACTGATACCGTCGCATCGATAGCGGCAAAAATTGAAACCCTTGAAAATAAGATGTTTTTTGCCAGCGTACCAATAAACAGTACTGCATTTATGAAAACCAATTCATTAAATTATGACAGAACAGTATTGTTTTATTGTGATTCTACCGATGGCTATGCACTTCCTGCGGCGGCGCTTGTAGGTGAAGCGGCAGGGCGTGAAGCAGGTTCGTTTACATATAAGAATCTTATTCTGAAAGGTATTCGGCCTCAGAATATATCCGATACTCAGATTGATGAGATACATAAAAGCGGCGGTATAACACTTATTACAAAAGCGGGGGATAATGTAACAAGTGAGGGCATGGTAACAAGCGGTGAATTTATAGATATCATTGACAGTGAAGATTATATAATTCAGCAGCTGACATATCAGACGCAGAAGCTTTTAAATTCTTCAGCAAAAATACCCTATGATAATAACGGTATCGCCATGCTTGAAAGTGCAGCGGTTAATGTATTGCAGACAGCTTACAATAACGGCATGATAGCGGAATCTGAAAATGGCGGAGCTGATTATTCCGTAAATTACGGAATGCGGGAGAGTACAAGTACAGAAGACAGAATTGCAAGAAGATATATAGACGGTTCGTTTTCATTTGCTTTAGCCGGTGCTGTGCATTCAGTTGAAATAACCGGAGAAATTACAATTTAACAGGAGGAATCTAAAATATGATTGTCGGAAATTATAATGCGAAAAATACTACGGTAATGGTAGACGGAGTATATATTACCGGACTGGGCGAAGACATGGTAACAGGAGAAAAGGACGAGGATTTTTTCGAAACATCGGTTGGTGCGCAGGGTGATGTCATAAAGAGTACTATAAATAATCAGCTTGGGACGATCACAGTATCAGTACAGGCTACCAGTCCGCAAAGAAAATTTCTTTTATCACTGGCGCGCAGAACTGATCCATTTCCGATTTGGTGCTGTGATAAGGTGCTTAATGAAAGAATGGGCGGCACAATGGCAAACCTAAAAACATTTCCGGAATTTTCAAGGGGTTCAGAAGCTGAAGATATGGAATTTGTATTTCAGGTTTTTGATTTTACAGTAGAATAATAAAAAAAGAATATGTAAACAAACAGGCAGTGAGCAAACTGCCTGTTTTAATTTGGGGAGGAAAATAGAATGGAAAAAAATAAGTTTTACACAAGAGAAAAAATGATTGGCGGTACAAAGTATACAGCCCAGTTTAACGGACTTTCTGAAAATTTCAGAGCTATTGACAGCTGCTACATCAACGGATCCTCTAATGTAAGTCTGGAAAAGCTTAATAACTATATACTGGAAAATGTTATTGTAGAGCCAAAGGGGCTGACAATAGATGATTTTGATGATATTGAAACATTTAATGAAGTAATGAATTTCGGTCAGCGTGTAATGCAGGGCAAGTTTCGAGACAAGAACAAAAGCGCAGATAAGAAATAAAGTAAAATCAGATTGGGATAAGTGGCGGCTGCTTCTAAATGATGTAAGTCATTTTACATATAACGAGGTGTTTCATCAGATGGCGCAGGACGAAATTGACGAAGCAAACGCCGCTCTTGATTTGCAGATTGAGGCCGTAAATAAATCAAGGAATAAAAAATAAGGGGGGGTGGTGTATTGGCAAATGTAATAAGAGAAGATATTATTAAGGTTGAATATGATGTTGATGACGGCGGCTTGTCTGACTCCATAAAACTGCTTGAAAAGTTTAAAGAGGGAGTACTTAAAAATTTTTCAGGTTTGCTGGAACCAGTCAATAAGCTTAAAAAGTCTTTCAGCGGTTTTGAAACATCCGGACTGGATGATATTAAGGGAAGTACAGAAAAAGTTCAAGAAACTATTAAAGACTTGGAAAGCGGTGTAAAAAGTGTAAAAGAAGAATTTTCATCCGGTATTGATACATCGGTAATTGACGGTGTAAAAAAGAGCACGGAGCAAACAACAGAATCGGTCAAGAGGTTTTCAGAAATAACCAAACACATTGAAAAGTTTGATTCAAGAATAGAAAATCTTAAAAAGCATTTTGATTCTCTTAAAAATAATATGAAATCCTTTGGCAGTGCAATTGCTCATCCGCTGAATACTGCAAAAACCGGATTGGCAAATATTAAAAAAGAGATCGCAGAAGCGGTAAGTAAAATCCAAAGCGCAGGAAAGACGAAATTGTCAGACCTTACAAAAAATGTAAAGGATATGTATACAACTTTATCGCGGGGGCAGACCGGCGCAAAAGGATTTGTCACTGCGCTAAAAAGTATTGGAAAGGTCGGGTTTGAAAAAACTATAAGCGGATTTCAGAGTATAAAAAAATCTATAAAGAATATCTCCTTTAGCAGTATAAAATCCGGCTTATCAAGTATAGGCAGCGGAGTAAATTCTGCTTTAACAGGAATTAATAAATTCGGTTCAGGCGTGCAGAAGGTCACATCAAAAATCAAATCCGCATTTGGAAGCATTGGAGGAAAAATAAAAAACTTTGCCGGAGAATTAAGCAGTGCGGCGGATACAATAACATCAAAAATATTCAACATTAAGAGCCTAATTGCAGGAGTAGCAACGGGAGCCCTTGTGCAAAATTCAATTGAAATTGTTGTTGACCGGCAAAATATAACCTCACAGTTTGAAGTTCTGCTTGGCAGTGCAGAAAAAGCACAGGAACGAGTGGATGAACTTACTGACTTTGCGGGGATGACGCCATTTACCCGGGATGAAATTTTTGCTGCAAGTAAGCAATTGCAGGTGTTTACAGGGGACGCTCTTTCAACGGGTGACAGTCTGCGTATAATCGGTGATGTTGCGGCAGGCACAGGACAGCCGTTTGAAGATGTTGCACTTTGGACAGGACGATTGTATGACTCCATGAAGGCGGGGCGGCCGGTTGGGGAAATGACATCCCGTTTACAGGAAATGGGCGCTATATCGGGCGAGGACAGATCAGAACTTGAAAAATTGGCAAAGTCCGGAGAGGATATAACAAATATATGGCCAAATGTTGAAAAGATTTTCAGCCGTTATGACGGTACAATGGAAAAGCTCTCTAATAATCTTGGAAATATGTTAACCAGCTTAAAGTCCTTTTCTACCAACAGCATTTTTATGCCGATCGGAGAGGGCATAGCAAGCGGATTACAGCCAGCCATTCAAAAATTCAGGGAGTTCAGAAAGAAGAATAAAGAAGACATTGCGGCAATGGGGGAAGTGCTGAATAACTTTGCAAGTAAAATTTGTGTTCCTCTGTTTAATAAAATAGAACAGGGTGCAGAGTTTGCAGTAATGGCAATAGCTTCTTTGAAAGACGGTCTTGGCGGTCTGAATAATCTGAAAGGCAAATCACCCGTATTGGATAAGCTTATAGAAGCTGTCAATTATGTGATAAATCATAAAGAAACATTTATAGGCGCAGTCAAAGGAATTGCGGGTGCGCTGGGCGGTATAACAGCGGCCGGTAAATTCACTAAGATTATATCCGGTCTTACGTCTATGCTTAACCCTATAAGCTTAGTTACTGCGGCATTTGGATTTCTGTTTGCGGCGTTGAAGTCTGACAGTGAAAACGGAGGTACAGCATTAACCTCGCTAAAGGATGTTGCCGTATTAGTCTTTGATTCTATAAAAAATACAATATCTATACTTACGGGTATTATATCACAAAATAAAGGTATGTTTGAAGAAATCCTGCAAACAATAATCGGATTGCTTCCGCCTTTAGCCGAAGCGCTGGGAGAGGTGCTGATAGCAGGTCTTGACCTTGCAACAGTCGCTTTGCCGGTGCTGTTGGACGTGTTTAAATCGCTGTTTGACGCAGTAAAGCCGCTTCTTGAACAATTGCCGGAATTTATAGGCTTTATAGCTGATATTATAAAGTCATGTGCAAAAGCAGAGGTAATAGAAAACCTTGTCAAGCTGTTTTTAGCATATAAGTCTGCAATGGTATTGACAAATGGGGTAATTAAACTGCAAAAGGGACTGCTTGTACTTTTAAAGGGCACTATTACTTTGGTAAACGGTGTTGTTAAGCTTGCTACAGTAGCCCAGAAACTATGGAATGCCGCAATGAATAAATGCCCGATTTTATTATTGGTTACAGGAGCGGCGGCTCTTGTAGGCGGACTTGTTGCATTAACTAAGAAGTTTTCTGAAAGTGATAAGGAAATTAGCCCGTTAAGTAAGCATATTGAAGAAGTAACCGGAAACATAAACTGTATGCGTGAAGCCTTTGACAATGCAGAAGTTAATTTGCCTGACTACGGCTCCTTGATTTCATATAAAGGCAATGCGCTTGGTGATATAGACCAGCAGATCGCGGATAAAGAAAAACAGATTACCGAGGCTATTACTGAAGCCATTAAGGATCAGAAAGGGGCCCGTGACGAGGACCTTAGAAATATCCGGGGATATATTGCTGAACTGGAAGGGTTAGAAAGTGAAAAGGTATCTGTTTATCTTGACCAGCAGGAAACGCAGTTTATAAAATTATCAAATGAACTTCAATACGGCAATTATGATCAGCAGGAAGTTGCTAATTTGCTTGCAGAGGCAGATGAACTGTGGGCGATGAGTAAGGACGCCATTAATGAAGAATCGGCAAGGCAGGAAGCAAGTAACAGCAAGTACTATCAAACTGCCAAAGATTCGATTGCAAAAAACGAAAAGCTTGTAGGGGAAGCCCGAAACCAAGCTTTAAACGCCGCACATTATGAAAATCAAAAAAGAGTAAGGGAGATAGATAAAGAGAGAATAGATCAGTTAAACGAATCGCAGAAGCTCTATGAGAATGTATATAAATTAAGCGTTGAACAAACTGGTAAGTTTGCTCAAAATACTAATTTTGATTATACGGTGTTTACAGGTATTACAGATAATTATCAAACTGCTTTGACGAATTTAGAAAAGCATCAAGAAGGTTTTGTAGGAAATTCAGAGGAGTCCATGAACGGCGCAGTTAATAAAGTGGCTGACAGTACTCAGCAAATTAAAAACTATATGTCTAGAATGGATGAAGAAACGATAGAGTCAACAAACAGGCAGTTTTTGATGATGAATGCAGCTAAAAACAAGGGTGTAGAGCTTTCAAAAGAATCTTTAACAAGGGTAGATGAGATTCTAACGGCTTTTGAAAATTTACCGTCCGATATGCAGGAAGACGGTAGAATGCTGTTATTGGGCTTAATGACAGGCATGAAAGATGAGGAAGGCAATCTTATTGATACTGCCAATATGACATGCGAGCAGCTTATTGAAACTGCAAGAACGGCTTTTGATATCAATTCACCGTCAAAGGTATTTGCTGAAATGGGTATGTATATCGGGCTTGGTTTGGTACAAGGATTAACTCAGGTAACACCCGTATTGATTACATCTGTAACGGCGATTATGATGAGTTTGGTTAATTCGGCTGACGGATTTAATCTTGATACAGTTACGCAGAGCGCCGGAGATATGTCAGCAAGCGTTATTGATTCATTTACTCATATGGGTACATCAGTTTCAGATAATCTCTCAGGAATGCAAAAGAAAGTAATTTTATCGGTGAAGATACTCACAACGGCAGTGATAACAGATTTTACGCTGATGAATGTCCGGATAGTGACAATAGCCGGATTAATGTCGGTCAATGTTGTTTCTGCTGTGAGCAGAATGAAATCTGAAATAGACGGGCTGGATTTATACTCGTCAGGCGTGAACATAATGGACGGCTTGATAAACGGTATGGAAAGCAAAAGGACCGTACTTGTTTCTACCGCACGCTCCATAGCGCAGTCAGTAAAAAGCACAATGGATAATGCCCTTGATATACATTCACCGTCAAGAGAACTGTTTAAAACAGGTATGTATACCGGGCAAGGTCAGATAGAGGGAATGAAAAGCACATTGCCCGAAATTCAGCATACGGCTGATAAAATGGGGAAGTCAGCAATTCCGGATAATAATGGCTATACTCCGTCAAACAGCTATACAACCTATAACAGAAGCAGTAAATCCGAGGATGTAGTTTATTCTCCAACCTTTAATCTGACAATTTCAGGTTCAAGCGATGACAGGTCAATGGCCCGGAGAGTAAAGAAATGGGTGGCCGAAGCAATAGAAGAATCATATTCCAGTTTTGAAAGTAAATGCAGTGTTGCAAGGGAGGTTTAAAAATGGCGCTTATAAATAACATTTACATACACGTAATTGACGAGCAGATAACTTCCGGCGTTGAAAGTACAGCACATCCCGTGGAAAACGGATTGAGCCTTACTGACACTATTAAGGCACTGCCTAAAGAACTTTCATTAACCGGTAAGATAGTGCAGATAGGAGGTTCAACGGCAAACAGCATAATTTCCAAGCTTGAAAATCTTATGAAAAAAGGTTCCCTTATAAAATATTATGGGCGAACAATTGCGTCTAATATGCAGATACAATCATTTAACCACAGCCATCCGTATACCATAGCGGGCGGCTGTGATTTTGATATGCTTTTAAAGGAAGTGAGAATTGCACTTCCTTCATATAAAGCGTCATCAAGTAAAAAACAAGCGAAAACAACATCTAAAACAACGACAACACCTAAGGATGTATCAGTTAAAACCGGTGATACCGTAATATTTACAGGCGGAAACGTATATGTATCCTCAACAGCAGAAAAGCCGGCTGCTAACAGAGGTAAAAGTACATGTAAAGTAACCATAATTAATGCCAATAAACATCCCTATCATCTGATTTCAGCCGACGGCGGCAGAGTTTATGGCTGGGCAGATAAGGCTAATGTACAGACAAAAAGCAGTACTACAACTAAATCTACTGCTTCAAAAAGTACAAAGCAGGTAACAAGCGGGGATAAAAATGCAGTGTATCATACCGTTAAAAAAGGAAATACAGTATACACGCTTGTGAACACAAATTATAAGACATTGGGGAAGTCAGTACAATGGGTTATTGATAATAATCCTAAATGCTTTTCAAGAAAGGGGGACCCCACTACATTGATAATAGGGTCTAAATTATTAATGGGATATAAGAAGTAGGCGATAAAATTATGCTTGACAGGATCGAGATAACAAAGGATTTGATTCCGTATACATTTGAAATCAGTTTAGCGGATGAATTATTTAATATTACAGTAAATTATAATTCTTATGCTGATATGTTTACATTGGATCTCGAAAAGGACGGAAAGTTGATATGCTCAGGAGAACCGCTGATATACGGAGTTCCTTTATGGGAAAACTTATTCATCTGCGGTTCATATCCTGAACTGAGTATTATACCGCTGGATGAAAGCGGAGAGATGAATGCGGTAACTTATGATAATTTAAACGAAACAGTATTTTTAACTATCGATAACACGGGGGTATAATATGTCAGGAGTGATAATGCAGAGGGGAAAGGCCGGTGCAGCGAGCAAGCTGATAAAGCCGGCGGGTAATTGGAGTAAGGATTTAAAAAATTACAGCATAGAGCCGCAGGGTGTGTTTGGAAGCAAGGCAGTTGTAAGGTGCGGAGATGTTACAATAAATTCCAGTACCCTGGATTTAGAATTTACAGTTCCGTTTGATGATGATATGGAGCCGAATGAAGCAGAGATCATTATTTATAATTTATCTGAAACAACTGTAAACAGACTGAAAGTGAAGTCAGGAATTTCAATTGAAGCCGGATATAAAAATGATACTGGAATTATCTTTAAGGGATATATAAATAAAGTATCGACCAGATATGACGGGGCAGATAAAATAACTACTTTAAAATGTCTTGATGATATAACAAAAAAGTCTGTTGAAAATCTTACGTTTGCTAAAAATACAAAGGCAAGCTATATCCTAAAGTCATTAATAGATAAAACAGGACTGCCTGTTGCAGCTTTTAAAATGCGGAGGGATCATACGTATACAAATGAGCAGACGGTGGACGGAGATTTGATGGGCAATATAAAGAAATATGCTCAGGTATGCGGTGTTTCTGTTTATGTAAATAAGGGGAAAGTTTATGCAAGGCATATTAAGGAGGGCGAAAATATTTCATTTACTGTACAATCGGCAACCGGAATGGTGGGAAGTCCGGAGCCGTTTGAAGAAGAATTGACCGCAGAAGACTTCAAGGAAACTGTAAAAGGATATGACATCACAATGCTTCTTCAGCATCGCATGACAACGGCTGCTATAGTAAGCTTATCCAGCAAGACGGCAAATGGAAAATTCAGAGTCAGAAGCGGAACCCATACATTTTCACCGGATGAATGTCTGACAAAAATAAAAGTGATGTGATAAGGAGGATAAAAAATGGGTCAGTTAAAGTTTATAGAAAATATTATTGAAAAGGAAATGCTTGATCTGCATACAGCATTTCCAGCAAGGGTTTTAAGCACATCAGGGAATTTGGCTAAAATACAGCCGATGGGATTGACTAAAGAAGTAGGCGGCACAGCTAAATCATACGCTCCTCTGGCCTCCGTTCCGGTTACGAAGCAGGCGCAGTATAAAGTATCTGTTGAAGACGGAGAACTAAAGGCAAGCCCTTTGGAGCCCGGGGATATAGTGATTTGCGTTTGCTGTGACCGTGATATTACAGAAGCTAAATGCGGGAGAAACGTTCTTCCTCCGGCAGGGCATCATAATATGAGCGACTGCATTATAGTCGGAGTATTGTAGAGGTAATAAAATGACTGGTTTTGCACTTGATGAAAATAACGATATTAAGATTGTGAATAATAAAATTCAGATGGTCAACGGTACTGATTTAATGAAGCAGACAGTAAAGACGGTAATCGGAACCAATAAAGGCGAGTGGTGTCTGAATGAAGATGAGGGGATAAATTTTCAGAATATATCAGGCAAGCCTATACCTGATGATGAAGTAATTAAGAATGAAATAGAACAGGGGCTTATACAGGTTGACAATTCTTTTGCTGTAACATCATTTACTTCAGACTATGACAGTAAGTCCAGAACCTTGAATGTTACGTTTCATGCTGAAAATGAAGATAAAATGAAGCTTCAGATTGAGAAAATATTTGAATGACGGAGGTGAAGCAAAATGCTTGATGAAACAGGGTATAAGAGAAAAACTTATGACGATATAATAGAGGGTAAAATTCAGAGGGCAAAAGAACTGTTCGGCGAAGACATTGAAACAGATGAAACCACGCCGCTGGGGAAATTTATTCGCATAAACGCTTATGACCAGGCATTAGCAGAGGAAGAAGCCGAGGCGATTTATTATGCAAGATTTCCAAATACGGCGGCAGGGGTAAGCCTCGACAGGTTATGTACATTTGTAGGCATAAGCCGTAATTCAGCTGTTCCCTCACAATATAGGGTTAAAGTAAAGGGGACATCAGGTGCAGCGGTTCCATTCGGATTTCTTGTAAGTACTGAAAGTGAACTTGACTATTATAATACAGCTGATACAGAAATTGAATCCGGCGGCGAGTGTTATATTACGGTAGAATGTACAACATCCGGAACACTGGGAAATGTGAATGCTCAGGAGATAAAGGTAATAAAAAATCCATCTGCAGACATTACAGAAGTGCAGGGTATCAGCGCTGTAAAAGCCGGTACGGATATTGAAAGTGATTATGCCTTAAGAAAGAGGTTTAATGAGGCTAAGGAGGGACTTGGGGCGTGCAATGAAAATGCCTTGCGTACTGCGCTTCTTAGAGTAGAAACCGTTTCAAGCGTATCTGTAATAGTAAATGAAGAAGACACCGAAGACAGCGCTGGAAGACCGCCTCATAGTTTTGAATGCTATGTGGCAGGAGGTGAGGACCATCATTATGAAATTGCACAGGCAATTTATGAGAAAAAGCCTCTTGGGATTAAAACTTGCGGTAATGAAAGCTTTTCAGTTATAGATAACGGCGGTTTTACACACCTGATAAAATTTTCTCATTGTTCTTACATTAACATAGATGTCAGTATGAAAATTAAAATTAATGAGAATTTTAATGAAACAGCCGGAACTAAAGAAATAAAGAATAATATCTCAGATTATATAAACAATTTGGGGGTTGGAAAAAATGTTGTACTGTCAAGTCTATACGGAAAGATACACGCCGTCAGCGGAGTAATTGAAGTGACGGAATTATCAATGTCTAAAGACGGTTCCGGAAGCGGGGGCAATATAGAAATCGGGGAATGGGAAATATCCAAATGCCGAAATGTTAATGTGGTGACGGATAATGGGTGAATTTATAAAGGATAATCACGTTAAGAATCTGCCGGACTCTTTTTGTAAATCAACAGAAAGTAATAATTATAAATTGCTTGAATTGGAACGGCTGACCCTTGAGGATTACCGTAAAACACTTCAGGAATTATTTGACGTAATTAAATTGGAAAACGCCGGCGGAAAAGTTTTGGACATGTACGGTGAAACAGTAGGACAGTTAAGAGGAAAAGCAACAGACGAGCAGTATATATTAATGATAAAGGCAAAATTAATGCAAAATTTATCAAACGGAAGTTATCCGAGTATATTAAACGCACTTTGTACAACCTTTGACTGTAAACCTGAAGATGTTTATATTGAAGAAAGCGATATGCCATGTACAGTAAATGTTGTCAGGCTCCCGTTAGAAGCCGTTGTAAAGGCGGACATAAGTCCTGAAAATACAACAAAGCTGATTAAATCCCTATTGCCTGTCGGAGTGAATCTGCAAAGCTATTTATATGAGGGGACATTTTCTTTTTCAGATGTTGATAATGAATATAACCCAAACGAGGGATTCTGTGATACAGAGGGCGGAACAATAGGAGGTTATTTGGGGATAGCCGGCAGTGGGATAGAGAATCTGTCAGGAGGATCATTATGAGTGAAAAATTTACAATTCCCATTCATTGGGAAAATACAGGAACGGAGCCGAGTAAAGCCTTGCAGAAAGAAGGTTTTCGAGGGGGTTATAAACCGCCAGCGGGGGTGTTTAATTATTTTTTCTATAAAAGCGAAAAATGTATTTTAGAGTTACAAGAAACGGCGAATAGTTTGAAAGCCGATAAGGCTAACAAGGTACATACCCATTCAAAATCGGATATAACAGACTTTCCCCAAAGCTTACCGGCTTCTGATGTATCTGCGTGGGCTAAAGCGGCAACAAAACCCAAATATACGGCTTCAGAAGTCGGAGCGCTGCCCTCGGCTACAAAATATGCCGCTTCAAACGAAAAGGGCGGAGCGGCAACAATGGCTGTAGGTGACAAGAATGGAAATGACATTTCTGAAACCTATTACAGGAAAAGAGGCGGAACGATAGGAAGCAATACAGAACTGGCGCAGACAGTGGTACATAATCAGAATACTATACCACTAATTATCAGGAGAGGAAATACAACCTACGGTTCACAGACTGTAAAGTTTGAATTAGGTGACGGAAGCGCAGAAGGCACAAAAACGCAAGGATATTTCCAATGGGGAGCTGAGGGTAATTTTTCAGTCAGAAACAGCAGTAACGAATCAATGCTGACTATTACTCCCAGCGGAAGATTAGTTGTAAATAATATAAAAACTAAAAGCGGACTGCTTCTTGCGGATGTTAGCAATTCAAATTCTTCTGAACCGCTGACAGTAGAAATTGCTGGATTAACAGATAAATTTACATCACTGAAAGTGGACGCAGTTTTATCTAATACGGACGGAAATATGTATCCGGTAAGCTTTATACTGCCCGTAGGATATACGGCAGAGGGTAATACCTATATGCATTCATGCAAGGGGTATGCAACAAAAACAGTATTCTTTGATAGTTGTATATACTGTACTTTATCGGGTTCAACTCTGTCATTCAGACAGGTTGTCCCAGCTGGAGGATATGTGCGCAGTGTAAAAATCTTTAGTATGTAAAAAGGAGAAAATATGACGGATATTATTGTGGCTCTTATCGCACTTGTCGGAACACTTGGAGGTTCGCTTTGCGGTATATTGGTATCATCGAAAATGACTAATTACCGACTGCACGAGCTTGAAAA
>CAJUPO010000021.1 GCA_910588145.1 uncultured Oscillospiraceae bacterium
ATATTGTTTTCTATTTCACGGCTAGATGCTTTATGATTTAAAATGCTGTAATATGATTTCAGCCATGGTCATGGTTTCAGTTTCTGAAACCTGAACTTTTGTATATTTTTTGATCCATTTATGCAATGTGGAACTACTCATTCCGTATTCTTTGCATATCTGCGTACTGCTTTTTCCGGATTCATACAAGCTTACTATGCTTTGCTTAAATTCCTCTGTATACTTGGTGTTTTCCATGTCTTTCTCTCCTTTTTTTATTATTATACCACCTTTCTCCTTTAGCTGTCCATTTTTTTAGTATAGCACCATATACAACGGAGGATTTTAAACGGTTGTTTGAAAAAACAGAATCAAGTAGTTTTCTGAAAGGGAAAAATGACAGGAACTGGTCTGCAACATTTGATTGGCTTATAGCAGACAAGAACATGGCAAAGGTGCTTGACGGGAATTATGAGGATAAGAAATCAGAGACAGACCGAACATCATTTGGACATGACCTTGACGAGTATAAGAGCCTTGTAAACAGCTTCGGAGATTGAAGTGGATAGCTGGAAAGATAAAAACAGAAAAAGGTATGTATACTGTCATGAATGCGCATATGGGGGAAACGGGATTATAAAAAACTGCAATGTGGGTAAAGAAATCAGAAGCAATTACCTCAACAGAGGATGTTGGGCAGGAGAATTAATCAAGGAATTAAAACAGGATGAAGAAGATGAAATACGGGAATAGGAAAACAGTATATGAGGGAATAACCTTTGACAGTCAGAAAGAAGCAAGGCGATATCGTGAATTAAGGCTTTTACAGAAAGTAGGGCAGATAGCAGAGCTAAAATTACAAGTACCGTATATACTGATACCTGCTGGTAATGGTGAAAGAGCTGTAAAGTATATCGCAGATTTTACATATATCGAAAATGGCAAACAGATAGTGGAGGATGTAAAAGGATATAAAACTCGTGATTATATTCTTAAGCGTAAAATGTTTAAGTATTTATATTGCGGAGAGTATGTTGTATTCAGAGAGGTGTGAATGTTTGAAATGAAAAAACCGAAAGCGGAGCTTATAAACGATAATTTTCAGAATTATAAGCGTTACGGAATACCCAAAGCACAGCTGGTAATTGCAGATATTCCGTATAATATAGGCAGAAATTTTTATGGAAGTAATCCGGTGTGGTATAACAAGGGAGATAATAAAAACAGAGAAAGCAGATTTGCTGGAAAAGCCGCATTTAATTCGGATTTCAATTTCAATATTGCAGAATATTTTCATTTCTGCAACAAGCTGTTGAAAAAAGAACCATCAAAAGGCGGTCAGAGGGGAAGAAGTTCGGATGCGCCCTGTATGATAGTGTTTTGCTCATTTGAACAGATACAAACGGTAATTACATACGCTGAAAAATATGGATTCAAGCATTATGAGCCGCTTATATTTTGTAAGAATTACAGTCCGCAGGTACTAAAAGCAAATATGAGAATATGCGGAGCAGTAGAATATGCATTACTGTTATATAGAAACAGGCTGCCGAAGTTTAGAAATGTAGGAGAACGGAAATTGAAACTTTAGCATATGAAAATCCATTTGGAAAATATGCAAATTTTGAAAACGGATTTTTTAAACTTAATGAAGAATATCTAAAACCCAAAAGAGAATATGACTATATATTTTCTTTAAGAGTGATAATGACGTATTTGATATTTTAGAACGTTATCTTACAACAGATGAATTTAACACACTGCCGGAAATTGATAGGAAGTGATTTTGAATGAATGGATTTTTATTTTATGATACAACATTATTATTCATAAATAATGATGAACGACCATGTAATAATTGGTTAAGGCATAAGTTCCAGCATTATGGACTTCTTCATAGAATTTTCAATATGATGAGGAATTATGGTTTTGAAATATGTAATGATATGGAAGTATCTAAGACAATAAGAAAAGATCACTTTGCCGGAGTAAAAGGTGATTTAAAATTTAAGGCAAGCAGATACCCAAAAGGTTTTAAAGTTGTATTTTATCAAGAGTTGGTTACTGTAAATTCTAACGGAGGTTATTACGATTTTGATAAGTTTAAGAAAATGCCATATTTGATAAAGAAACAATACATTTTGGCAGTTAATAAAATTTGTAGTTTTCTTTCAGAATTTGCCCAAAATATAACAAAGCCAGATTGCCGTACAGCAGAGGACGAAATAAAATATAGCTATGTTCAAAGCTGTCACCATCCAGAGGAAAGTATGGATTTTGTTTTATCGGAACTGAATGGTACAACTTGCGGGGAATCATACAACAATACTGATCGGGATGGTAAAACAATATTTAATGGAGATCTAAAATATTTCAGAGATCATAAAGGATACCTAAATCGTGGAATTGTATACCACGACCTGAATAATATGTGGTGGGTAATATTGAATGATACAGAGATAGCTAAGAAGGCTAATTTTCAACTTTTTGATATATCGAATAAGGATATAAGAAAAAGAATGAAAAAGTACATAAACCCTGAATCATATATTGAAAAGAAACAGATTTTAAGTCAGTGTTCTTTAAAAGAACTGAAAAATGAGATTAAAAGGAGGTTAAAAAATAATGAAGTGTAAAGACTGCAAGCACTGTAAATACTGTTTTGAAAGTTCAAGGGAATATCCATGCAGGGAGTTTAAAAAGAGAAAAGCGTGAGGTGATATTTTGGATAAGAATGATTATATAAATCATCCTGAGCATTATCAGGGAAAACGTGAGTGCATAGATATAATGATTGACTTATTTGGGATAGAAGCGGTAATAGGATTTTGCAAATGTAATATATTTAAATACCGTTTCAGAGCAGATAAAAAGAACGGAGAGGAAGATATATTAAAAGCTCAGTGGTATGAAAACAAGCTTTCTGAGTTGCTTAATATGAAAAAGGAGTTACATAAAAATGGACAAGTGTATTAAATGTTTAAACCGTAAAAAGTGTATTGACAGTGCAAATTACAAGTTGCCTGAAAAATGTAATAAATACAGACCTGAGTCAATACCGGAATGGAAAAAGAAGCTGTACCGCAGTTTCATAAGGAGGTAGAGCCTGATGATTAAAATTTGTGAGCATTGCGGTGATGGATTCGTTACAGACAATAAGCGCAAAAGATTCTGCGACAGCTGCGCTAAGTTCCGTAAGAACAGAAGTGCAGCCCAGCTCAGGGCTAAGAAGCGGGGTACGGTATCTAAGAAATACGGAGAGCCAGTTGCACATAAGAATTGGTTTGAAAGGATTGAAGCCGTTACCCTGAGAGGTCAAAGTATGGGACTTTCTTACGGTCAGCTTATAGCAAGGGAAAGGAATAATATCGGAGGGATACAGTTTGACAGATGAACAGTTCGATAAAATAACAGCATGGCTTAACAGGGCATTTCATGTAGAGAAAGATGTTAATGCGCTTAGTTCTTTGCTGAAACGTGACAAAGAACGAGCTGAAGATATTTCTGCTAACTATAAAAAAAATGATAAAGGCAAGTCAAACAGCCGTACAAACGGTATTGAAGAAGCTTTGTTAATGCTTGCAGAAACAGAAGAAAAATATAACAAGACGCTGGCAGAGTATACTCATTGCCGCAGAGAAATTGAAACCGCCATTGAGAGCTTACATGAAAGTGATATTAAATCAATTTTCAAATACAGATACGTTGAATGTAAGACCATGAAAGAAATTGCAAAAGAAATGCATTATGATTTAAGTACTGTTAAAAGAAAGCACAGAAAAGGGATTGAAAAAATTGCCCCCCTTTGCACTTGAATGCACCCCCTTGACTGTGATATAATGTATAATAGGAAAAAAGAAAAAATAATATAAAGTTTCCATGTTATTAGGTTAAAGTTTTGAAAAAAATAAAAAGGGGGAAGTAGGTGTATAAAAAAGATAAGGTACGATGTGTGTGTATTTTTATTATAGGATTTCTGATCAATTATATATTTAATCTAAAATCTATAAGTTTAGTTAATGAAATACTTACAGTAATATCAATCTTATTAGGATTTTATATAACAGCTGTTTCAACATTGTTTGGTTCAAATATAATAAAGGAATATGCAAATATTAAAGATGAAAAAGCTTTAAGTCAAACTATGTTGGGTACGTTAATTAAGTATTTAAAAAACAGTGTTCTATTTGCATTTTTTACAATTTTTGTGGCATTAATATGTGCACTTTTTAAAGATAAAAATTATTTAGATAAATTTTATTTAAAACAAATAATATCAAGTATTTTAACTGCTTCTACTTTTTTATCATTATTCTTATTTTTATTATTAATGAAAATTTTTTTTGCTTTATTTTATAATGAAGGCAGTAAAAGAAGATAATAATTTTCACCGTCCGAGAGGGCGGTGTTTGTGTATATTTTAAAAAATAAAGAACAAGCTAAAAAAGAGGTGATAATTATGAATCAGATGAAAAAGTATAGAAAAAAGCCTGTAATCATTGAAGCTTATCAAACGGATAAAGAAAAAATTATACACACTCTTGAAGGTGATATGAAGGCTTCTGTTGGAGATTACATTATTACCGGTGTGGATGGAGAGCAATATCCATGCAAGCCAGATATCTTTAAGAAAACTTATGAACCAATAGACTAAGCTCCGTCACAAGCGGGGCTTTTATTATGCCTTGGTGCAGGAAAGGGAGTGAGGTAATGCCGAAGAAAACAAAAGAATTAACCGATAAGCAAAAAAGGTTTTGTGAGGAGTACCTCATTGACCTTAATGCTACACAGGCGGCAACCCGTGCAGGGTATTCAGCAAAGACAGCATATTCCACAGGACAGCGTACGCTGAAAATTGTTGAAGTGCAGGAATATATTTCTAAATTACAGAAAAAGAGGTCAAAGCGGACTGAGATTACAGCCGATAAGGTGATAGAGGAACTTGCGGCGATTGCATTTTCGGACAGAACAAAGATAGCCAGTGTAAATGCAAATGGCACTGTTGATATAGCGGCAACAGACACACTGCCTGATGAAATTAAGAAAACCATATCATGCATAAAGGAAGGCAAATTCGGTGTTGAAGTATCATCCTATGATAAAATCAAGGCTCTTGAACTTCTCGGAAGGCATTTGGGTATGTTTACTGAACGCAAAGAGGATGATATTTCAAAGGAACAGGAGATACCTAAACTTTATGAAGCATTAACGGAGGGCAGTGATTAATGACGTTTACAAAGTTATCGCCTAAACAAAAAAGTATATTCAAATGGTGTTATAACAGCGGTTACAAGGCGATTATATGCGATGGCGCAGTACGTTCCGGTAAAACTATTTGCATGATAACATCCTTTGTTTTATGGGCTATGAAGAATTTTACCGGAGCAACCTTTGGAATCTGCGGTAAAACTGTACGTTCTGCGGAGCGTAATATTATTACACCTTTACAGCAGATTGCTGACTTAACCCATTATTTCAAGATTACATATACACGTTCAGTCAATTTGTTAACAGTTGAAGGTGCCGGGCATAAAAACTTTTTCTATGTTTTCGGCGGCAAGGATGAGTCTTCATATACGCTAATACAGGGCATCACATTAAGCGGTGTCCTTTTTGATGAGGTTGCACTTATGCCCCGTTCATTCGTAGAACAGGCAATAACAAGAACGCTGTCAGTGGAACAGGCAAAGCTATGGTTTAACTGTAATCCTGATAACCAGTTTCATTGGTTTTATACAGAGTGGATTAGAAAGTCAGAGGAAAAGAATGCTTTGCATCTTCATTTCCTTATGTCTGACAATCCCATTCTTACAGAGGAGCAGCTTGATTTCGCAGAAAAGCAGTTTACCGGGGTGTTCCATGACAGATATATAAAAGGCTTGTGGGTATCGGCAGAGGGCGTAATATACGATATGTTCTCGGTGGAAAATTATGTTTTAAGCGAGATACCGGAAATTGAAAACGGCAATGCAAGATATGTTTCAGTCGATTACGGAACATTGAATCCAACAGCATTTTTATTATGGGAAAAAGCCAAAGACGGCAGATGGATTTGTACAAATGAATATTATTATGACGGCAGGGCAAAGGGTGTTCAAAAAACAGATGAAGAATATGCGGATGACCTGCTTGACTTTATAGGAAAGAAAAAGATTAGATTAGTGATTGTAGACCCGTCAGCGGCAAGCTTCATAGCGTGTCTAAAGCGCAGAAAGTTATGCGTTGGCAAAGCGGATAATGAAGTGCTGGAGGGAATACGGTATACTGGTTCGCTTTTGAGAAATAGAGAAATAGCGTTTATGGATTGCTGTAAAAATACAATAGCAGAATTTACAGCATATGTATGGGATGAAAAAGCGGCAAAGCATGGAGAAGATAAGCCTATTAAGGAACATGACCATGCTATGGACGCAGTTAGATATTTTTGCAATACAATACTGAATAAGAAAAACAGTTGGCTGTATTGATAGGGGTGAATTAAATGATAAAAGTCGAAGACATCAAAAGAATAGTTATAGAAGACAAATGCTCCGATAAAAAGAAAACGGCTCGCAAGGGACAGGAGTACTATGACGGAGATCATGACATAAAAGACTACCGATTATTTTATTACACCGATGACGGCATTTTAATTGAAGACAGATACAGGGCAAATTACAGAATCCCTCACCCATTTTTTGCAGAGTTGGTGGATCAGGCAGTTCAGTATATGCTTTCAGGCGGAGAATTTATAAAATCTGATTTCCCGGAACTTCAAAAAGAATTGGACAGCTATTTTAATTACAATGAAGAATTTACAGCGGAGCTGTCGGAAACCCTTACTGGCTGTATGACAAAGGGCTTTGAATATATGTTTGCATATAAAAACGCAGAGGATAAGACAGCTTTTCAGTGTGCTGATTCCCTTGGTGTTATTGAAGTTAGGAAGAATGACACGGACAGCGATACAGAGTATATTATATACATTTACACTGACCGGATTGAAAAAGGTCAAAAAAAGATAAACCGCATACAGGTATGGGATAAAGAACAGGTATATTATTATGTACAAACTGATGACGGAGAAATCGAAAAAGATAAATCTGCAGAGTTAAATCCTAAGCCGCACACGCTTTATGCGCATGGTAAAGATATATGCTATAAAGGCTTTGGATATATTCCGTTTTTCCGTTTGGACAATAACAAAAAGCAGATATCAGGACTAAAGGCTGTAAAAGAATTAATTGATGATTATGACCTTATGGCTTCAAGTCTTACAAATAATTTGGCTGATTTTGATACCCCTATTTATGCGGTAAAGGGATTTCAGGGAAATAACCTTGACGAATTACAGCAGAATTTAAAAACCAAAAAAATGATTGCAGTAGGTGAAAGCGGTGATATTGATGTAAAAACAGTTGATATACCGTATCAGGCAAGACAGGCTAAGCTTGAACTTGACGAGAAAAACATATACCGTTTCGGAATGGGGCTAAACACATCCGGACTGAAAGATACAAACGCAACAACAAATATAGCGATAAAAGCGGCTTATTCCTTGCTTGACCTAAAATGCTCAAAGCTTGAAATACGTTTAAAACAGTTTTTAAGAAGACTTATGAAGCCAGTGCTTAACGAAATAAATGAATGCAATAAAACAGATTATCAGTTAAACGATGTTTATTTTGAGTTTAAGCATGAGGTAATGAGCAATGCCCAGGAAAATGCACAAATAGAGTTGATAAAAGCACAGGAGCAGTCAACAAGAACAAATACCCTGCTGAATCTTGCCGCACAGCTTGATAATGAAACGCTAATGCAGAATATATGCGATGTTCTTGATATTGATTATGAGGAAATAAAAAGCAAGCTTCCTAATCCTAATGAAGCAGAAGAAGACCTTTTAAATGCAGAATATGCATTAGACAGCGCTGAAGTATCTGACGGTGAACTTGAAACACAGCAAACTGTCTTAAATATGCTTGATGATCTGCTTGAGGAGTTGAAATAAATGTCATATGCAAACAAATATTATGATCCTGTAAAAGCTCATGAATATTACGAGAAACACAAAAAGCTCAAAGGCAGACGGTCAACAAAGGGAATGACCGATTCTCAGAAAGCAATGGCTGTCTATGTTAAGGATAAGCTGAATACAGAAAAGAAACAGAAAATCCAGGATGTAAGCGATTCAGCTAAAAATTCCATGGAAAGCGTAACATCAAAGGCTAAGCAGACAAGAGAAGCGTTTTCCCGCGCGTGCAGCGGAAGAATAGCCATGCTTAGGAAACAATTGAAAAGTATGTCATCTGACGAGCGGGCATTTGCAAAGCAGAAGATTGAAAAACAAATTTTAAATATAAGGGCAGAGTTTTCAAAGAAAAAGGCTGATGTTACAAGCAAAGCCAAAAATATCAGGACAGAAATAAATGCCGGGGCTAAAATAGAAAAATCAAAAATACGAAATGAATATAACAATAAGTATACCGAAGCACTTCAAGACATAAGGAAAAATGTGAAATGAATAAACGTCAGAAGGAAGTTATAAAGTATACTCTTGAACAGGAAAAGAAAATAATATCCGAACTGAAAGATGTATACAAAAAGGCTCTTGAAGATATAGGTGAGAAAATCAAAATTCTGATGTCGGATGAAATGACACAGTCAAAAATCTATCAGATAGAATTTCAAAATGCATTACAGGGACAGATATCTGCCATACTGGAAAACATGAACAGTAATCAGTATGAAAGAGTATACGATTATCTGAAAGGGTGTTATGAGGACGGTTTTATCGGTACAATCTATGATTTGCAGGGTCAGGGATTGCCGCTTATACTGCCCTTGAATCAGGAGGAAATTGTTGAAGCACTCTTGATTGAAAGTAAAATTTCTGAGGGACTTTATACAAAAATGGGAAACAATGTTGAAGTACTTAAAAAGAATATTTCTTTTGAGATTGCAAGAGGTATTTCCACGTCATCCCCATACTCACAAATAGCCAGGAATTTAAGAAGCAGCGCCAATATGACGTTAAATCAGTCAATGAGGATAGTAAGAACGGAGGGGAACAGGATACATAATAAATCTGCTCTTGACGCGTGCCGCAGGGCGAAAGAAGCCGGGGCAGACGTCTTAAAGATGTGGGACGCAACTCTTGACGGATTGACACGCCCCCGCCACAGGCAACTGGACGGGCAGATTAGGGAAGTAACAGAGGACTTTGAAGTTGACGGTCTTACAGTATCAGCGCCTTTGCATTTCGGCATAGCTGCTGAAGACTGTAATTGCAGATGTCATTTGCTTACCAAAGCAAGGTGGGAGATGAACGAGTCCTTTACAAAATGGAATAACGAAACTTCCGAACTTATGTATTTTGATAACGTAAAGGATTATCAGGACTTCAAAAAGAACTATTGGAATCATGTTGACAATTCGGGTAAAAGTGGTATAATAAGCATTAAGGATTCAGTATCCGAAAAACAACGCTATGGAAGAAATAAAGATACTTTAGTTAATAAAGCCTATATTGACAGCGGAGAATACCGCAGAAAATTTGATAATGCAACGGAAAATCCGGCAGTTAATAAAACTTTATACGATTGTGCTAAAAAAGCTTTAAAACACAGAGGCGGAACGATTTTTGAAGATATGTATTGGATTGATAGAGAAACCGGCAATGTTATTCTTTCTGTTACTGACAGCACTGACGAACGTGCAATTGTGTATACTGACAGAATTAGAAGAACAATAAAGAATAAAAAGAATTTTATTACAATTCATACACACCGAGTAGTATGCCGCCGAGTTCTTCGGATTTAAATTCATGTTGTAAAAATAATTATAGTATGGGATTTGTGGCGTGTCATAATGGTAAAGTATTTGGTTATACAGCAAAAGAAATTGTAAATGACAGATTGTATAATATGTATATTCAGAAATATATTAATAACGGTGTAGATGAGTACAATGCGCAATTAGGGGCACTTAATAAATTATCTGAATTGTTTGATATTAAAGTTTGGGAGGTAGAATACAATGAATAAGAAAAAATATTATATAGATGACAATGTAAAAATACCTAAAGAAATTCAAAATTTGGCTCCTAAAGAATTGAATGAAGAGATAAAAAAAATGGAAAAACAATTGCAAGAAAGAAAAAAGCAGAATACTTTGTAAACTCTATTTGGGGAAAGGGCACACAAAAATACTTATTAAAACCGCTTTGAGAAATCAAGGCGGTTTTGTTATATCAAAAAAACTGCTTGAAAACCCAATTTTGGTTTTTCAGATAATATAACAATAAATATTTTATTAAAATAAAACATAAGACAGCATTTATTTAAGGTACATTGATAAAAAAGCCGAAATTTAATCATATAATAGCTGAAAGTAATATGTTGTGATTAAAAATATGCATATTTATTAGCATCTCAATTGAGGTGCTTTTTTAATACCCCAAAATAATAAAACAGTGGAAGGAATTGATTTTATGTTAGTAAAAATTACAGGAAAGAAAAACGAGGAATTGTTGACAACAACAAGCCGAAAAGTTGCGGAGGTTTTTGGAAAGCGACATGACCACGTTCTTCGTGATATAGAAAACCTTGGCTGCCCTGATAATTTCAGAAAACTCAATTTTGGGGTTTCAGAATACAAGGTTAAGGGTAACAATAAAACCTATCATGAATATAACATGACCCGTGATGGATTTACATTGCTTGTTATGGGTTATACAGGTGAAAAAGCAATGCAGTTTAAGGAAATGTATATAAATGCCTTTAATGAAATGGAAAAGGAACTTAAACGGATTTACGATGAAAGACGTCAATGGGAAATTGAACGTGCTAAGGGTGTGCTTGTGCGTCATATTCTGACTGACACAATAAAAATGAAAATTGCTGAAAGTCCCCATAAGAAATTTATGTATCCCAATTACACAAAACTGATATATAAAACGCTTTTTGGCAAGCCTTTGAAAGAACTGTTAAAAGAATACAAAGTTAAGTCAAGGGAAACAATCAGAGACTATTTGACATCTGAACAATTAAAAGATGTTGAAAGTATGGAAATGCTTGTTTCATCGCTTATAAACTGCGGCTGGAGTTATGAACAAATAAAAGATTTTATTGATGAAATAGCGGCGTCTGGAATAGTCCAGCATGATGCAGCAATAATGGACCTTATCGGCTCAAAGGGAAATGTTGCAACGATTCCGATATATAAGCCCCTGAATGTATTTGATGAGGACATGGCTGCGCTGAATAATGACGGTGAAACAGACAACACTCCTGTTGAAATTGCAGGGGATAAACAAACTTGTATGCTAATACAGAGAATGAAAGCATTTAAGGCAAAAGACTTCACAAAGGAACTGACAGGAGCAGATCCGCTCGGTCTGATCAAGAACAAGATAGCAAATTACTATACGCAGGTATGGGAAGCAGAGTTAATGAATATAGCGGATGCGGTTCTTGGCGTTAGCGAATTGTCAGACCATATAACAGATTTATCGGTAACTTCCGGTACTGTCGGAGATACAAATATTATTAATGAAACTACTATAATTGACGCGGAGCAGACAGCTCTCGGTGACATGGCAGGCGGTCTAGGACTTGTAATAATGCACTCTAAGATATTTGCAAGATACAAGAAGCTCGGACTTGTCGATTACGGCAAATATACAGTCGGAAATATAATCAGACAGGATATTGAACTTCCGACAATTAACGGCAAGATACCGATTGTAACAGATTATTATACTGTTGATACGTCTGTGACAGGATTTCCGGTATTCAAGACATATCTTTTCGGAGAGGGCGCTTTTCTTACAGCGGAAAAGAAAAATTATGAGAATCAGTATACAACGAATTATGATCCTGAAACTTCGGCAGGTATTGATAAATTCTATACCAAACAAGGCAAGGTACTTCATCCGAACGGACTTTCACTTTTAACTGATAATATCTTAAAGGAATCTCCGACAAAGGACGAACTAAAAAATTCTGCAAACTGGTCTCTTAAGTTTAATACTAAAAATGTGAAAATGGGACTTATCAAAACTAACGGCTAAGAAAGGAATGCAAAGACATGAACAGATATATAATTGTTGATGGTCTGCCTTATCTGTATGCTGACGGAAAAGCGTATGCTGTAAGATGGGATAATAAAGGTTTTACAGTGGGGGACGAGGTCAAACTGACCTCTGCTCCCGATATAATTTATTCTGAATTATCGGTAAAGGCAAAATGCGCTGGAAAACTGAACAGTATAGCCGCGCAAAAGAAGCAGGCAAAGGAATAAGGCTGTGTTATGATAATTACGGTTGATAAATTCAAGGAATTTGCGGACGTAAAAGAACCTGATGAAATAATTGAATCGAAATTAACTGCGCTTGAATCATTGATACGCAAATATACAAATAATAATTTTCAGGTGCGGTCAATACGTTCACAATCTGTAATACTTGACGGTAAAATACTAAACCCTCCGGCATTTCTGAAAACGGGGGATACAATTCATATTACTGAAAGTATGCTGAATAACGGAGTGTATGAAGTTGTATCCATTGATGATAACGGTATGAGCGTTTCAAAGGATTTGCTTGACTGCCGCAGAAATCTCGTAACTAAGGTCGAATATCCGCCGGATGTTGTAATGGGGGCAGTGAATATGCTGAAATGGGATTTACAGAACCGTGATAAAACTGGTATTCAGTCTGAAACCATTTCAAGGCATTCGGTAACATATTTCAGCGTTGACGGTGATAAAACAGTAATGGGTTATCCAAAAATGCTGTTAGGATTTCTAATGCCGTATATGAAAGCGAGGTTTTGACGTGAAAGGCATTGGCGGTAATATAGAAGGAGTATTTCAAGTATATGAATCCCGTACAAACGAAATAGGCGAAGCGGTAAAGATGTGGGAAACGATTCAATCGGTCAGGGGATTTCTTGATATGTCCGGAGGCGATTCAGGCTATAAAGCATATGATTCTAAGATACAGGAATCAACCCATGTGTTTATATGTGATTATGTAAGCCTTGACAAGCGTATTACAGCGGAAAAAAGCCGTATGCTAATAAACGGAAAAGTATACGATATAATGCTGATAGATAATCCAATGGAATTAAATGAACAGCTTGAAATATATCTTAAATTTACAGGAGGGCAGTAATGTGTGTTGAATTTAAAAATAATTCCGGTAAGGTTAAAGCAGTCTTAAATAAAGCGGTTAAACAGCTGCTTTATGAAGCTGCCGGAACTATAAAATCCCAGGCAAAGCAAAATTCCGCAGTTGACAGTTCAGATACAAAAGGCTCATGGGATTATACGGTTGACGTGGCTAAGGGCGAAGCGAAAATCGGTTCTCCGTTACAAAATGCAGTTTGGGAGGAATTTGGCACGGGTGATTATGCTTTGGAAAAGGGCAGGAGTACACCGTGGTATGTTCCGGTTGATGGATATATCGGAAAAAAGAAACCGTCATATAACGGTAAGGTGGTTATTGTATACGGTAAAAACGGCAGGAAGTTTTATAAAACCAACGGTAAAAAGCCGCGCAGGACCTTGCACAATGCCTTTCATGTAAAAAAGGCGGCTATAATCAAAAGAGCCGAACAAATAATAAAATCGGAGATGGGAAAATGACTGTTAAAGGACTTGGATATATAGCTGACAAACTTGACAGTGCAGGGATTCCGTATTGCTTTGAAGAATGGACAAAAGAAATCCAGTATCCTTATTTTGTCGGGGAATACACCGAATCCGAAACGGAAAGTGAGGACGGAGAAAATGAAAGCATTTTTATACTGACAGGAACGTCAAGAAAGTCATGGATCGAGCTTGAAAATGCAAAAGCAGATATAAGAAAAATATTCCCCGATGATGGGGTAACGGCGATACTTGAAGATGAAACAGGTATTGCCGTTTTTTATTCCTCTGCAATGCCTGTACCGACAGGAACAGAAGAATTAAAAAGAATACAAATTAATTTAAAGGTTAAAGAATGGAGAGTAAGGTAAATGAGAAAATCGGGAATTAACAGCACAACACCGCAGGACTTTTTACTTGGTGCGGGAGTGGTATTTAAAAACTTTAAGTATGTTTACAGTAAAGTTGATGAGTATACACAGGGGGCTTTAGAGGTTGTAGATGATAACTTTCTGTCAGAATTGGACAATACAATTTACTTAGGAAGACTGTTGAATCCGGGAGTAACTTTTGTTACAACAGCGGAGGGGTATATTCCTGAGGTAGGGGATTTCGTTATCGGCAAATGGGACGATGCTGAAAAGAATGTGCTCGGAGCTACAAGCGGAGGAAATAAACTTTCTATTTCCTCTGAAATGACTGATATTACAGTGGACGGGGCAACGGTAAAAATTAAAGGACTTACAATAAAAACAGGGGAGACAGGCAGTCTTGAAACAAATCTTGCACAGCACACTGTGGAAAGTCTGAAGCGTGCAATTGTAGGCGTGGATGAAATAAGCCCGGTCAAGGGGTATAAAATGCTTGTAACAAAACCGCTTGTTGAGCTTTCGGATTATCTGGACAACATTGCATATGTAGGCCATATGACTGACGGTACGGAGGTTATTGTTATTATGGAAAACGTAATATGCACATCCGGTCTTGAACTTGACAACAAGGACAAGGAAACTGCTGTAGTAGCAACTAAATTTGAAGCTTCGTCTGACTTCAACAGCGGAGTATATGATACGCTTCCGGTATACATTCTATATCCGAATAAAACAGCAAATGGAGGAAAATAAAAATGAATGAGAATAATAAGACTTATAATTTCAGAGGCTTGAAAGCTTCGGATATGGGAACAGTTTGCCGTATAATTTCATTGATCGGCGTTAAGGAATTTAAAGCTTGCTTTGACAATGAGAATGTAAGAAAGGCGATACATAAGAATGCGGCTGATATTCAGTCTGTGGGGCTTGGTATTATTACTGATATAGCCGCAGTTGCGGTGTGTAATTTCCCGCGTGCAGAAAAGGAAATACAGAACTTTCTTGCTTCTCTAACAGGTATGAGAGTGTCTGAAATATGCGAATTGCCTTTGCCGGAATACGGTGAAATGATTACCCAGGCGGTGATGAAAGAGGAATTTAGAGATTTTTTCAGGCGTGTATCCAGATTGTTCAAATAGGATATATCAAGGTAACGGACTTGCTCTTTAAACGGTATGCAAGTCCGTTTCTTATTCTTGACGAGATGATAAACTGCGGTAAATTGCAGGAGTTTATCGGTTATATATTAAATGAAAGTCTGGAAGAAACGCAATGGGAATACTGGCTTCATAAGGTGACTGCAATGTCCTTTAAGGAGTATTGTGAAGCCTGCAAAGAAAAAGACCGTTCCTACGGCATGACGGATAATGATGTAAGCCGTGTAAAGGAAATGTCTAAAAGAATACTGAACAAAATAAATCCGGGCAGGGGGTGAGAGGTTGGATATATTTAAGCTTTTCGGTACTATTGCGGTCAATAATTCCGAAGCTAATAAAGCAATAGATGATACTGCCAAAGCCTCAAAAAAAATCGGTGATGGTTTTAAGGACAGCCGGAAGACAACCGGGAAAAGTTTAAAGGAGATAGCTGCTGAAAACGGAAAAACTGTAGGTGAAATCAGATCAGAAGCAATGAAGCTTGCCGCTGAGTACAAACGGCAGGGGATGGGCGCCAGCGAAGCCACTAAAAAGGCATATTCAGATATGGGCTATGCGGCTAAGAGTACGCATAAGGAAATCAATGAAGAAATAGCCGATACCGCAGATGAAATGGGAGGTCTCAGTGATTCATTGGCGGAAGTTTCTGAGCAAACAGAAAAGACATCCGGCGGTTTTACAATAATGAAAGGTATTCTTGCTGATTTAGCGGCAACTGCTGTTAAGAAAATGATATCAGCAGGGAGCGGTTTAGTAAAATCTATTATAGATACAGGTGCGGCATTTGATTCTCAAATGTCAACAGTGGCATCTATTTCCGGAGCAACATCCCGTGAATTTGAAACACTCAGAGCCAAAGCGCAGGAAATGGGAGCGACAACTGCCTTTTCAGCAACAGAATCAGCTCAGGCTCTTGAATATATGGCAATGGCAGGCTGGTCTACTTCTGAAATGACTGACGGTTTGGCAGGGGTTATGAACCTTGCCGCCGCTTCAGGTGAAGACCTTGCAGCTACATCCGATATTGTTACTGACGCTATGACAGCATTCGGCATGAGTGCAGATCAAAGTACATATTTTTCTGATGTGTTGGCAAAGACGGCTTCAAGTGCAAATACAAATGTCGGTCTAATGGGCGAAACATTCAAGTATATTGCTCCTCTTGCAGGAGCAATGAATTACTCAATTGAAGATATGTCCGTTGCAATTGGTCTTATGGCTAATGCCGGAATAAAGGGTTCACAGTCCGGTACTTCACTGAGAAATATAATTACAAATCTTGCTTCTCCTACTGATACAGTAGTGACAGCGATGGAAGACTTGGGAATAAGTCTTGTTGATTCAGACGGTAAAACTAAAACCTTTAACACTGCATTGTCGGAAATGAGGGAAAGTTTTGCCGATTTGGATGAAGTGCAGAGAACGCAGTATGCTTCTGCAATTGCCGGAAAAGAGGGGATGTCAGGCTTTTTGGCTCTCATAAATTCCAGTGACAGTGATTTTGAAGCATTGACTAAGTCAATTGAGAACTGCGCCGGGGCTTCTGAGGAAATGGCTAAGATAAGGCTTGATAATCTCGAGGGCGATGTTACGCTGTTTAAATCAGCGGTTGAGGGCGCAAAGATCGCTGTTTCGGATAAGCTTTCTCCTGTTTTGCGGGATATTGTGCAGAAAGCAACTGAAGCTATTCCTAAGATACAGGAAAAGTTAAGTTCTGCAATAGACGCAGGTAAAAAAGCAGTAACAAGAATAAAGGATGCGTTTAGTCCGTTTATAGAAAAACTTAAGCTTGCGGCAGATGAAAGCGGTATTCTTGATAAAGCCGCAGGGTTTTTGAAAGACAGTCTTAAAAAGACTGTTGATGTAATTGTAGAAATTGGTAAGGGATTAGATAAATTTACCGGCTGGCTTCAAAGCGGGGAAAAAAGCGCAGAACTTTTTAAATCCGGAGTTGTTGGGCTTACTACTGCGTTTATTACATATAAGGTTGCTACAACCGGAGTAACTAAGGCGTTGACGATTGGGAAAAAGGCTGTTGACGCGTACCGAAAGGCGCAAACACTGCTTAACGCTACTAATCCAGTTGGTTGGATAACAATAGGCGTATCAGCCTTTACAGGTCTTGCGGCGGCAATTGAAAGTCTGCCAAGTCCAGTTGATGAAATGAGAGAAAGCTTTTCTAAACTGTCAGATGAAGAACAGGCATTGGTTGACCGTTCAAAGGAATTAAAAGAAAGCTGTGATGAATGGGATGAATCAAGAAGAGCGGCATTGGAGGATAATAAAGCAGAGTTTGATTATTATCAGCGTCTTGCCGAAGAACTTGATACCATAGTTGATAAAAATGGAAAGATAAAAGAAGGATATGAAGACCGGGCAAAGGTTATAACCGGAGAATTGTCCGAGGCGTTGGAAATTGAAATCGGAATCACTGACGGAGTAATTGATAAATATTCCGAACTTCAGAAAGAAATTGAGAAAACAATTCTTATCAAAGAAGCGCAGGCGGCTCTTGACGCTGAACAAAGTCACTACATGGAAGCGCAGAAGAACATTGACGGTGTAAAGATGAAGATTGCAGAAGACCAACAGTCATTACAAGATATTAATAGTAAAATAGGAAATAAACGAGCGGCATTAAATGCGCTTGATTATATGACTACTAAGGAATATGAGAGGGCGTATGGATATAATGATGGTAAAGATATAGCCGACATGAAAAATGAGCTTAAGGGTGCGATTGATGGACTTATTGAACAACAAGAACAACTGCAAGGGTCTTTAAGGACTTCAGAAGAAACATTTTATAGATACCGTAAGTCTATTACTAATAATAACGGAGTAGCAGCGGCAATAGTTTCAAAGGATACCGATAGCATAAGGCGCTCCCTTGATGATTTGTACAACGGCTTTGTTACTTGTGAAACAGGTACTAAGGAAATGCTGCAAAAGCAGGAGGATGATATCCGAGCCGAATATGAGGATATGCGTAATGCAGTAAAAGAAGGCAATACTGTAATAACTCAGGAAGATATCGATGCACAGCATATACGACTGAACAGGGCAATCGATGAGAATAACAAAAAGGCTCAGGAAATGAAAAGAGGGGCCGAGGAAGCCGGAGATAAATATGCTGAGGGCATAACTTCTAAAAACGAAACTGTATCAGCAGCATTTATAAATATGCTGGAAAATGTGTTCCATGCCGAGGATGAATTTACTCGTAATACCGCAAAGCAATTGGGCGAAATGTTCAGTCAGGGATTTGCAAACGGCATAGAAGAAGCGGCTTTTTTAGCTGTTGCGGGTGCGGCACAAATGGCAAGTTCAGCTATGGCGGCAGTAAGAGAAGTAACAAGAACGCAGTCGCCGTCAAGAAAAACAAAAGAGTTAGGCGGATTTTTTACAGAGGGTTATGCTGTCGGTATAACTGAAAACATAGGCAGTGCGGTTGAAAGTGCCAAAACGATGGCAGACAGTACGCTTGATGTGCTTCGAAATAACATGGACAGTGATGTCGGTTTTACTCTTGCAAGCCGTTCAGACATTGCAGAAGCAGGAATAAAAGCACAGACAAGAGCAGTTTCGGAGAAGACTGATAATATAAATATAAATAATAATTCCGATATACTTTCTAAGCTGACAGAACTTGTTGAAGTGATAAAGAAACAGAAAATATATCTTGACGGCAAGGCTCTTGTAGGAGGAATTGCAGATGAAATTGACATTGCGCTTGGAATGCGCAGCAGATTGAAAAGGAGGGGGATTTAATGAAGGGTGTAACTTTTGGAACTCATCACAGCAACGATTACGGGCTTATACTTTCAAGAAAGTACATAGAATCTCCAAAGCCGAAGCTTGAAATAATTGATCTCCCCGGTGCAGACGGCGTACTTGATATGACCGATTATTTTGGGGACGTAAAATATGAAAACCGAGAACTGAAGTTCGAATTTTCAACAGGTGTCAGGGGCAGGGAATTATTAGAACTTTATTCACGTGTGCAGGAAACAGCGGATTAACCTCATCCTCAAACTCTACGATTTTTACTATGCGGCCATACTTTTCAATGCCCTTTTTAGAGTATACATAATCATCCTTTTTACATATATCCGGCGAAATTGTATCCACTGGCAAATCGGCAATGGTAACCTTTTTGCCGTTAAATTCTCCCCCGATTGGAATTATTATAGTTGCTATCTCGTCAGAATTTTCAGTCTTTTTAAGTTGTATATACTGTACTTTATCGGGTTCAACTCTGTCATTCAGGCAGGTTGTCCCAGCCGGCGGGTATGTGAGCAGTGTGAAAATTTTTAGTATGTAAAAAGGAGAAAATATGACGGATATTATTGTGGCTTTAATAGCTC
>CAJUPO010000022.1 GCA_910588145.1 uncultured Oscillospiraceae bacterium
TAGATGGTTCAGACGCTTGCAAAGTACGCAATGAAAGTGGTATAATAGAAACAACATCATATGAATACGACGGTCTGAAAAGGCTGACAGAGGAATCTGTAAAGGTAGGAAATAACAAAACTGAAAGTTATTCATATGAATATGATGACTACGGCAACCGCTCCAAAATGACTGCAACGGGTACTGAGGATTATGTAACTGAGTACAGCTATAATAACGCCCAGGGCAAGTATACAGCGCTTCTGCAAAAGGAAGTAAAAAAAGTTCAAAAGGAAAATCCTGTTGACCTTACAAGTAATGTAAAGCAGACAGTATACACATATGATTCAAACGGCAATCAGATAAAAAAGACAGCCGACGGCAAGGCAGAAACCTATACTTATGACGGCCTTAATCAGCTTATCGGATTCACAGACGGCGAAACAACAGCCAGTTACGCATATAATTTGAACGGTCTGAGATATGAAAAGACTGTTGACGGTCAGACTATTAATCATGTGTGGGACGGTAATCAGCAGATTATTGCAGATGTTATCGATAATCAGTTCTATGAGGCTGATTGCTATATCAGAGGAACAAATCTTGTTGCGAAGTACAACTTCTGGAACGGTAAGAAATCTGAGTATACTTACTACACTCAGAATGCTCATGGCGATGTTGTAAATCTTACTGATAAAGACGGTAAAGTAACTAAGAGCTATAAATATGACGCATTCGGTGTTGAAAAAAACATTGACAAGAATGACACAAATGCATTCCGTTACTGCGGTGAGTACTATGACACTGAGTCAGGTACAATTTACCTGAGAGCAAGATATTATGACCCAGCTATTGGCAGGTTTATTTCAAGGGATTCTTATCCAGGTAAAAATGAAGATCCTCTAAGTTTGAATCTTTATACTTACTGTCACAATAACCCAGTATTTGCAATAGATCCAAGTGGACATTTTATCCTGACAGCAATGTTAATAGGGGCAGCCGCAGGTGCAATTATTGGAGGAACAATTGGAGGTACTGCCGCTTATAAATCAGCTAAAGAAGAAGGTAAAACAGGTTCAGATTTGTTTAAGTCTACAGTAGTAGGTGTAGGTAAAGGTGCAGTAGTTGGTGGTGTTGGCGGAGGCTTAATCGGCGCCACAGGTGGTGTTGTAGCTGCTTATGGTGCAGGGTCTGTTGCGGGTACTGCTGCTATTTCTGGTTCACTAACTACAGGTTCTAAGGCAACAGAAGTTGGAATTTTACAATATAAAAAGAGTAAAAGTGAAGGTAAAAGTAGCAGTCAAATTACTAGAAATATTGTAGAATCTCTATTTAATAACGGTGTTAGTATAGCTGGATTTTCTGTTGCCTCTAAAACAGGATTAACTACTGGAAAATATGCATATGGAAAATTTGATAGATATGTATTTTCTAAAGCATATAATGCAAGTAATAGAAGAATGCCTCCTTTTAAAAAATATTTACAAAAACCAGTTTCAACATTTGGTAAGTCAATATCCTATACCTTTGTTGCATATAATGTAGCAAATACAGTATATTCGGCATGTAGTAAGAATCCAGAAAAAAGAGCAAGTAGGAGAGGATATACCTTAAAATGAAAAAACATCTTATAATTTTTATTAATGTTGTTTTTATAATGTCAGGTGCTGTTCTATTTGTGTTAGGAATAATTGCTGCTTTTGAAACTTTATTTGGTTCAAAAATTAATGAAATGATACTTGAAAAGTTACATCTTATATGGATAAAAAGGATATACTGGAGAGTATTTTTATCATTTTTTGCAATATTTATAATAACATATATGATTCAGAAAAAAAATTAATAATATTGTATTATTACTTATTTATAGTTTTTTGGAGCAAAACGAGCTTACGCAAGTTTTGCTCCTTTTTTATTTACAAAGGGACAAAATAGTAGTATAATAGAAACAACGATGTAAAGCAAACAGTAGCTACAGCAGTAACAATATCAACAGTAGCAACAGCCGGTGGATATGCATTAGCCGGCGCAATAGGAGCAACAGCATTAAGTGACGCAGGAGAAGAACTGACAGGAACAAATGTCATTCGTGATAAACTTATGGGTGGCAATCAGGATTTGTATAATACTGTTGAGGCAGGATTATACACTGTTGGTATGGGTTATACTTCTATTGGCGCAAGTAATCCAGGTCTTTCTTCTGGTAAAAATAATTCATCTAATAAAGTTAAAGTATCGTCAAAAAAGACTAATTTTCCTAATGTGACTATTGAAGATAGGAAACTGCAACACGAACAAAAACATTCAGCAGATTTCGGAGTTACTGGAAATTGGAACAAGGATTTTGCTAACAGATATCGTAATGCTATAAAAAAACACATAAATGATGCAGATGAGATTTATTCATCTAAATATCGAGGTGATAGTGTTTATACATATATTAATTCATCAACATCTGTTGGAGCACATACTGATTTAAATGGTAATTATGTTGGTGGTTGGAAATTTAATCAAACACAATTAGATTATCATAGAAAAAATGGTATGAGGTTAAAGTAATGGGAAGTTATATAGGAATAGTTGCAATTTATATTGAAGATTATAATTCACTCAATAATAAAATGCATAATATTATTAAGCTGCTTGGAAAATGTGGTATAAGTTTAGATAATAGTAATATTTTATTAGATTTGCCAATAGGTGCTAGCATAAATACAAACTTTTTTAATAGTTCTAATTGTTTATTTACTGTAAGTAGCAATCAAAATTATTGTGGATTAATTTTAGATATTCCGGAAAATGAATTGTTTAATGATACTTATTCAAATATAAAAATAAATGAAGTTGACGGTTGGATTTTTAAATTGATGAAAATGGTCTGTAATACGATACAATGTGATTATATTTTTTGTGATAATGAAGCAGATTTTTTGGATTTTAAATATAATTGCTATGAAAGATCTTTTAGTACTAACTTTTCAATATTTATTAATAATAAAAATAAAACTTTTATTTTAAATGATTGGAATATTGATGGATTGACATCTAGAACTGTTTATTATAAATAACAAAATGGTCTAAATCCAGTTTAGAAATAACGATAGTATATTTAAAGGAGCAAAACTTGTTTTGCTCCTTTTTTATTTACAAATGGAAAAAATAGTAGTATAATAAAATTAATACTTACTATACTCAGAATGCCCACGGCGATGTAGTAAACCTAACTGATAAAGACGGTAAAGTAACTAAGAGCTATAAATATGACGCATTCGGTGTTGAGAAAAACATTGACAAGAATGACACAAATGCATTCCGTTACTGCGGTGAGTATTACGACAAGGAAACTGCGACTGTTTATTTAAGAGCGAGAAACTATAACCCAAGTATCGGCAGGTTTATTTCAAGGGATAGCTTTGCAGGTAAAAATGAAGACCCTCTAAGTTTGAATCTTTATACTTACTGTCAAAATAACCCCATACTTGCAATAGACCCAAGTGGACATTTTATCCTGACAGCGATGTTAATAGGTGCAGCCGCAGGTGCATTAATTTCAGGCGGTGTGTCATTATACCATGAATCAAAATCAGCGGGTGGAATTTCAAATATGACTGCTGATAATTGGAAAAATGTTGGTATTTCTGCTGGTGTAGGAGGAATATGTGGTGGAATTGGCGGTGGATTTGGAGCATTAGGAGCATCAGCTACCGGCTCATTATTAACATCGTCAGCAGCAAGTCCACTAATTGCCTCAACAGCAACAAACACGTTAGGATATGCAGTTGGAACAGGAATGGCAGGAGGAATGGCAGGAAGTTATGCCTCTACTGCAACCCAGCAAATTCTATACGGTTATAATGATCCATACGAGCTTATGCAAAATACTGCTGTTGGTGGTATTACCGGCGGTGTTACAAGTGGAGCTCTTAGAGTATCGAATAGAATTTCTTTTAACTCAATTTCTAATAAAGTATTAGTATCGGGAAAAAGAACATGGGGTAATAGGGCTACATTAACAGATCATTTTGAAAGACATGGTCATGATTTTAATGCAAGAAGTGAAAATCATTATGCAAGAATGGCACATAAATTTTATGTTAATCGTAGTAATTATCAAACTAAAGTTGATGATAATGGTGTAATAAGGGTTTATGATAAAAAAACTAATTCTTTTGGTTCATATAATCCAGATAGCACCACAAAGACATATTTTAAACCTAAGAGTCGAAATTATTTTAATAATCAACCTGGGAAGTAATAAAATGAAAAAAGATATATTTAAAATTTTTAAATCTAAGTATACTAAAGATTTAAACAAAAAAGAACAATATATTTGTCCTATTTGTGGATATCCGGAATTATTAGAAAAACCGTTTGATTTAAATGGTGGAGGGTCTTATGAAATTTGTCCGAGTTGTGGTTTTGAATTTGGATATGATGATTGTAACCATATTGATTATTCTAAGGAAACATATTTATTTGTAAGAGAACAATGCATAAAAACCTGGAGAAAAAAATGGATAGAAAATGGAATGCAATGGAGTAGTAAAACAAAAAAGCCTATTAATTGGAATCCATTGGAACAATTGAACAATTTAAAATTATAAAAAGGAGTAAAACTCGCTTAATGATATGCACCAAAAAAGTTAGACATTTTAGGAGGTGCATATCATTTTTTATTAACAAAGGGAAAAAATAGTGGTATAATAATATTAAAATTTACTACACTCAGAATGCTCACGGCGATGTAGTAAACCTCACTGACAAAGACGGAAAGGTAACAAAGAGCTATAAATATGACGCATTCGGTGTTGAGAAAAACATTGATGAAAATGACACCAATGCATTCCGTTACTGCGGTGAGTACTATGACACTGAGTCAGGTACAATTTATCTGAGAGCAAGATATTATGACCCAAGTATTGGCAGATTTATTTCAAGGGATTCTTATCCAGGTAAAAATGAAGACCCTCTAAGTTTGAATCTTTATACTTACTGTCATAATAATCCGATTAGGTATATTGATCCAAGTGGGCATTTTATCCTGGCAGCAATGTTAATAGGAGCAGCCGCAGGTGCATTAATTTCAGGCAGTGTGTCATTATACCATGAATCAAAATCAGCAGGTGGAATTTCAAATATGACTGCTGATAATTGGAAAAATGTTGGTATTTCTACTGGTGTAGGAGGAATTTGTGGTGGAATTGGCGGTGGATTTGGAGCATTAGGAGCATCAGCTACCGGCTCATTATTAACATCGTCAGCAGCAAGTCCACTAATTGCCTCAACAGCAACAAACACGTTAGGATATGCAGTTGGAACAGGAATGGCAGGAAGTTATGCCTCTACTGCAACCCAGCAAATTCTATATGGTTATAACGATCCATACGAGCTTATGCAAAATACTGCTGTAGGTGGTATTACTGGTGGCGGCTTTGGGGCTGTAGGATATAAATTTTCATCTTTATCTAATAAAAAAATACCCACTAGAAAAAATCCTTTATCTAATATAAAGTATACCAATAAAGTTTTAAAGCAAGCGACTCAAGAAGATTTTCATGGATTTCCTGAATGTGTAGATAGCTTAGGATCTTATGGAACTTCTTCTTTATTGAGAGGCATGGATGGTATTGCTAGAACTAAAGTAGAAATAAAGGGAAATTATAAAGGGTATGATGGGGCATTTGAATATATAATAGAACCCGATAATACTTGTAATCATAGATATTTTAGAGCAAATAAAAAATAAGAGGTGTTATATTTGGATTTAATCAATGAATTTGATGAATTACCGGAAGATGTTAGAAAAGAGGCTGTTGATTTATCTGTTATACATATTTCTAATTATGCATGGAAGTACGAACAAATTGAATTAGTTTTACAATATTTGTTAACAAAAGAAAAAATAATTCTTGGGGGGGATGTATATAAATTAAAACATAAAACACCTGAATTAATATATGACAGTTGGTATTGTGATAAGGAAGATTTAATAAATAATCTTAAGCAATCTCAAGATTATATAAAAGGATATTATAATTTAAATGGTAAGGATTATTGTTATTCATTTATATTAAAGTAATTTAATAATTTGTAATGAAATGAATGTTAAATTTAGTGGAGCAAAACGAGCTTATGCAAGTTTTACTCCTTTTTCTTTACATAAAGTTAAAAATATGATATAATTATTATCATTATACAAATGAGGAAAATGCTATGGCAATTTTAGAATCAGGTAAAATATTACCTGATGAAAGAGGTCGAGTTTTTTTAACTCCTAACTTATATTCTCCAGATGAAGTGAATAATAGTTTATATATGGGTAGAAAGAGTTCTGATTACGGTGAGTACAGAATAACAGTACAATTATATCCAGGTGCAGAGTATAATTTAAGATATATAAATCCTACTCAACCAAATGAAATTGTCTATCATGGTACTATTAGAAATGGAAGAAATGCCATATTAACAGTAATGAAAAACAAGTAGGTGGAATTTATGAGAAAATTTGAATTATTTGATTATGATGACTTATTAAATCTACATAAAGCATTAATGGAAGCTAAATTTCATGATAATCCTGATAACGAATATGTTGCTGGCAGCCCTATAATAGCTAAAATTATGAATGAAATTGTTGATATTTTAACTGATATTGATCCATATGCTAAAAAGGAAGACTGGGAAAGATGGAGGAAGCTTGAGAATCATATTTGCTATGAAAATGGAATATATTTAAAAACATTAGTTAAAGTTTCTAAAGATAAGTTATGGGAAAAATATAATAATGAGGAAAAGATTGTGGCAACTAAAAATTATTTTAGTCCATTTATTATAACTGATAAAGAAATTGATGAATTTATTAATGCTGTAGAAATTAAAAAAAATAGTAATTAATTTTTCTTTATATACTCACTTTAAAATAGATTCAGAATTAGCCATAAATTTGCAAGTAAAAATCAATATAAAAAAGGAGTAACAAGTCTTTAAAGATTGTTGCTCCTTTTATTTTTCTTTACAAAAAGTTAAAAATATGATATAATAAATTATATAAAGTAAATTAAGAATTTGAATCAGTAATTGTACTAAACTTTTTCTTTAAACCTGTTGGTGGTGCCAATACCGGTGCTGACGATATGCCGGTAACTTCAGATACAGCACTTGCTACCGATATAGCAGCCGATGCAAATACAGATGCAGCATTTTCAGCAAATTCTTCTACAGCTAATCCTTATCTTGCACCGTGGTTATATGCATCTATGGGCTCGCAGTCAATTGCTAAGGATGATGCTGATTCTATTGAAAAGAATATAGATATACCTTATTTGCCTATTAAAAAACCTGCATATTTTCCTGAAAACCCAAATGATTTTCAGCCAATAGGATTAGTGCCAGTTTATAGGGACGGTACAAAGAATGGACCAATGATTCAATGGGTAAATCCTATAAAAGGTAACATTGTATTTCAATGGGATTCAAACATACATAAATCAGATGGACCACATTATCATATTAAAGACCTTGATAAAGGGTTATCTAAAAAAAATCATAAACATTTTTATCCAGGTAGTTTAGTGCCTGAACCATATGCTTCTATATATTTTTAAAGGTGGTGAACAAATGAGAATAATATTTGAAAATAAGGAGATAATTGATACTATTTAGAAGAATTAAATGCTACAAGACAATTTACAGTAATTCCATTAGATTTAACTGAAAAAGAGGAAGATGGAATAACTGATTTTTATGAATCTTTAATAAAAGATGGTAAATTATATGATAATAGAAGTGAGGAAAGTGGATATATGAAAGAACTTTATTATTTATCCGGAAAATATAAAACATATAATGCTGTTTGGAGGAATTGTTCAACAACCGTAGTAGATGCGCTACAAAGTTCTGTATCTAAGAAAAAACTTAGTTATACTGAGAAGCCTGTAGAGAGTGTTCCTGCCACTTGGTATTCCCAATCAATATTACCAACTATTGATGTTTTACCTGGTAATTTAAAAAATAGTTTAAATTCATCAGTAAATAAATCAGATTCGATTGTAAAGGAGTGTAAAACATATAAAGTAAATACATATCAAAATACGTCAGTGGTATCAAGTATCGTTAAAAGAGTTTTAAATATTATAAAGGGAAATGGAGAATGAAAAAAAGAGTTTATATTATATCGGGATTTATTATTCTTGGATTGGTAATTACTTTTACTATATTTAAATTATCTGATGAATATATAAGTGATGAAGATAAAAGCACATTTTTTGTATGGTCTACTGGTGACTGTAATGGTGTTTATAATGTGATAGGATTACATACAATCAGTGCAATAGGGCGTACATCTAACCAAAGCATATATCCGGTTGATTCGATGGATAATGATAAATACTTTAATTTGACATATCCAGTTCAAGTAAAAAATATTGTTTATTATACAACTATAAATTCTAATACTGGTGAGAATTGTATAATTATGAAGAATAATAATGAACCTAAGAATGTTATATATAAAAATTATAAAAGCGGCAAAAACAAGCAATATTATAAACGAATAAATGATTGGAAAGTTATACTTTCATGTGATGATGAAATCACGTATAAATGTATTGTTGAAAAAAATATATATTATGCTGTAAAACGTTATACTTCATTAAAGAAGAGTGAATGTGAAATACGATGTTATGATATGGAAAATAAATCAGATAAATTATTAATTTCACATGTTCATGATAGAGCAAGTTTTGATGTTTCAATGGATGGAAGTATCCTATATGTAAATGAAAATAATAATATTATCTTATACAGTGCGGAGGGAATTGAGCAGAATTTAGGAATAGGAACTGCAGCGTGTTTTAGTAAAGATAATTGTATTATAAAGGTTGCTGATTCTGAAGTGAAAATAGTTTCGTTAATGACTCAAACGGAACAAAAGTTATGTGATTCATCAGGATATGATATAAAGCTTTCTCCAAGTGGTACTTATGTAGCTATGCAATATAGCTACGAAAATAAATATGGTTCGGGTTTAGAAAATGATGCAATTAATGTAATAGATTTATCTACGGGAAGAATAAAGGAAATTGAAATGGTTTCGAGTAAAATTTCTGGCTTTGCATGGTTTGATGACTATTATCCAATTTTATAGAATGTTTCATTGTTAATCTTATGGAGTAAAATCACCTAATAAGTGAGTTTTGCTCCTTTTCCCTTTACAAATAGTTAAAATTATGATATAATATATTCGGTGTTGAAAAAAACATTGACGATAGCGATACCAATGCATTCCGTTACTGCGGTGAGTACTATGACAAAGAAACAGCGACGGTTTATCTAAGGGCGAGAAACTATAACCCGTCAACTGGCAGATTTATTAGCCGTGATTCATTCGCCGGAAGAAGATCTGATCCACTTAGCTTGAATCTTTATACTTATTGTAGGAATAATCCGATTAGGTATGTCGATCCAAGTGGGCATAGTTATGGATTAATAAATGGTGAAAAGTTCTCGATTAACAGTGCTTGGGACGCTAAAAGATTTAACGAATTGAAATCAGGTAAATCAAGTTCATCTCAAGTGGTAACTGCTGCAGTTCCTAAAGCTTTTGATTCGCCTATTACTGGAGGTATTTCAAAGCAACCAACATCAACTACTACTTATACTACAGTAATTACAGATACACATATTTCAGTATCAAAAAAGAATACAAATATTTTTAACAAAAGTATAAATTGGATTGATGAAAAAATAGCTACTCCACTGGTAAATGGCGCTGTAAAGATTGGAAAAGCTGTATATCATTCAACTAGTTTTGAATTAGGAATGGGATTCGGTCTTGGTGCTGAAGGAAAACTAGGTTGCATAAACGGATCTGCTTTGGTAGTACCAATAAGAAATGAATATATAATAGCTGATGATTGTAAAACAAATTCAACATCCAAATTTTCAATAGGTGCAGATTTTGGTGAGATAATTGGAGTAGGCGCTGAGTCTGAATGTTCTGCATACAATGGAAACAGAGATGGTATACCCTGGTTAATGCCTGGACATGAATGGGAATATCAGGCTGGAGTATATTATGAAAATAGTAATTTATGTTTTAGTAATAATTATGAAAAACCTCATTTGGTATTTAATGTGGGTGGCGGTGCTTATTTATTTGTTGGTGCAGATATTTCCTTATCATTTGATTTTGATGAATTTTTAAGTTATTTAGGAAGTGAATGATTATGAATAAAAAATTTTTTATTATATCAATAATCGTGTATATTTGCAATTATATTTTAACTGAGCTATATAATATTAATACACATAATACATTATGGTCAGCATGTTCATTAATAGCATTATTTTTACCATTATGTATAGGGTGCATTTTAAATTCAATTATATATAAACAAAAGAATTCATCAATTAGATTTTTGTTTTATTATTTTTCAATTATGTGTTCATTTGGTATAGTTTTATTAGCTATATTATCATCATTTATTTTAAGCAATAAAAATGATAGTTTTATAATATCTTTTATTTATTTGATAATAAGTATGTCATCTATTATTGGATATTTAATATCTAAAAAATATAAATATAAGTACAAAATAGTTTTTGGATATTTTTCATTATTATTTCCATTTTCTCTTTTAATAAATATAATATTAACCATAATAAATGTATTTTAATACATAAGGAGCAAAATAAGCTTTCATAAGCTTATTTTGCTCCTTTTTCTTTACAAAAAGTTAAAATTATGATATAATATAGGACATGATACATACTATATCCAGAATGCTCATGGCGATGTAGTAAACCTAACAGATAAAGACGGTAAGATAACTTGATAATTATAAATATCAAATTATGTAATAGACAGCCGACGGCAAGACTGAAACTAATACTTATGACGGCCTTAATCAGCTTATCGGATTCACAGACGGCGAAACTACAGCAAGCTATAAGTACAACGCAAGCGGTCTCAGATACGAAAAGACTGTTGACGGTCAGACAATAAATCATGTCTGGGACGGCAATCAGCAGATTATTGCAGATGTAATTGACAATCAGTTCTACGAAGCAGACTGTTATATCAGAGGGACAAATCTTGTAGCTAAGTACAACTTCTGGAATGGTAAGAAATCTGAATATACTTACTACACTCAAAATGCTCATGGTGATGTTGTAAATATCACTGACAAAGACGGTAAAGTAACTAAGAGCTATAAATATGACGCATTCGGTGTTGAGAAAAACATTGACAAGAATGACACAAATGCATTCCGTTACTGCGGTGAGTATTACGACAAGGAAACTGCGACTGTTTATTTAAGAGCAAGAAACTATAACCCAAGTATCGGCAGGTTTATTTCAAGGGATAGTTATGCTGGAAATTTACATGACCCGCTTAGTCTTAATCTGTATACTTACTGTGTTAATAACCCAGTTTATTACAGTGATCCTACAGGACATATAGCTGTTGTTGATGATATAATAATAGCCGGAATTTTTGCTGCTGCAACAGTTGTTTATGCACTAAGTCAGCCAGAGGTTCAAGAGGGTCTTTCAGAGTGTGTTAGCGGAGCAAATTATTTAGCAAAATGCATAGCACGCAAAACGGTATCGGGAATTTGTACTGTAGCAGATTTTCTTGATATAGGAACAGAAAGTTACTTATCCCCTCCTAAATCGGAAATTCATAAAAAATTTAGTACGGTTGGCACAGATTTAGCATTTGATGAAAGTTGGCAATTTACTCAAGATTTAATTGGCAGAAAAAAAATTGCAAAATTTATATTAACATCTCAGATTTCTTCAATATTAACCCGTCATGTAGATGATAAATACAAGAACAGAGAAACTCAAAATGTTTATTTGCTATATGATTTTAAAACGAAGCAGATTGAGTATGTCGGTCGAACCAAAAATTTATTGACTAGAAAGCAATTCCATGGAAGTTCCGCAAATAGAGGACATTTGACAATGATACCAATAGCAGAAAATATTCCATATGAAGCAGCAAGAGGATTGGAGCAGATGGGAATAGATTATTATAACACTTATAACCCTGTTAAATATGGGGGAAATGCTTATAATAATCAGATAAATGGAATAAGTCCTGTTAATCCATTAAGATTATTTTTCTATGCAGATGCTATTCCGTATGCTTTGAATTTATATACAGTGAAAAAAGAAAATAATTTAAAAATAAGGAAGTGAAAAAATGGGAGCCTGGGGAGTAAAGCTATATCAAAATGATTTAGCGGAAGACATAAAATATGAATATACAGAATATTTGAGAGAGGGTAAAACTAATGAAGAGGCAACTAAAGAATTAATATTGAAATACGAGGGAATGTTAGAGGATATAGATGACGGACCAAATTTTTGGTTTGTCTTAGCAGATCAGCAATGGAAAATAGGACGATTATTGCCATATGTAAAAGAGCAGGCATTAAATTGGATAGAAAAAGGAGGAGATTTGCATATATGGTATGAATCATCTGAAAAATTAGGAAATGAAAGAAAAAGAGTGTTAGAGGAATTAAGTCAAAGACTTAATTCCCCGCAGCCGCCTGAAAAGAAAATTTATAAACATAGGTACTATATATGTCCTTGGAAGGATGGTGATATATTTGCATTGCCGCTGAACGAATATGGAAAGGAATATGGACTAAATGGAAAATATATAATGATTCAGCAGGCATCGCAGATTGAATTTAATAAAAATATCATTCCTTTGGTACGATGCTGGATATCTGAAAGTTTAACATATACACCGGAAAGGGAGAATTGTACAGAATGTTTGCATTGGGGAGAGAAATTACCTCCGGGTAGGAATTGCAAATACATATTTGAGTTGGATATAACATCTAAGAGAATAATACCCAAAGATTTGATTTATGTTGGAAATTTTGAAATATATGTACCAAAGGATGATGATGGTTATAATCCTAAACATTGTTTTTTATTATTGTGGAAAAAGCTTAAATCAGTTTTAATAGATTGCTACGTATTATTCAATGATTGAATAATACGTTTGAATTATAAGAATTGATGTTGACAGATATAATTAAACTGATTTAAGAGGATTAAACAAACTAAAGCGGAGTAACATACTTTCCAGTATGTTTACTCCGCTTTCCTTATAACCGTTTTTCTGCCAAAATACCCTGTACAACTGAAAACGCAAAGGATACAAAGTAAAGAAATATTGTTGTTAAATTTACCAAATAGTACTATGACACTTTATGCGCTAATACTAAACTTTGGTAATAAAAGGAATGAATATGAATATATCTGTTGATTTATGCTGATTATTATGCTAAAATTTATAGCAAGGTATATAATTGGCAATAATATCCATTAAATCTGTGTTGTCTGTGGAACTATGTCAAAAAAATGCCGGTATACATTAAACTATATGAAAGGACAAATATGTGAAAAAAACAAAAATCAAACCAATACTTAAAAAACTTTTATCAGGAGCATTAGCGGCCGCCATGACGCTCGCTGCGATGCCGTTGACAGCATTTGCCGCAGAGAAAGCGGATCGGGTTCCAGCCATCGGCTACGCACGGAAAAGCCAATACGTTATGTTCGGCGAAAACTCTGCACTGCTTAACACGACAAGAGCAACACTTAACGGAAATCTTTATACCGGAGGAAATCTTGAAGCCTACAGCAATAAGGTAGATGTGCGTGGAAATACCTATTTAGGCGGTGAACTCCGCAAGCACGACTACACAATCTGGAATAGCTGCATATATGAAGATAATTCCGAACGCCGTTTTCTGAATGACTTTACTGATGAAATGACGGCCTCTCTCGGCGATGAATATATTACCCATGAGTATTGGAAAACATACAGTGATACCGGCATTTCAAATGATTGCAATATCTATGGGAAAAGCGGCCTGCAATTTTGTGCAAGCGATGTGACGCTTGGCGGAACGTCTTTTGACGGTGAAAATTATGATCTGAATGGCTCCCCGAATGAAAATTCATATAGCTTCGGGATAGATGAACCAGTCTCCGAGCTTTATATAAAAGCAACGCAGACTCTTGATAACGGTTATGTCCTTACGTCTAATATTATAAAAATGATTGCTGTAGAAAAATATGGTTATATAATGGAGCAGACCGATACTGACGGAGACGGCGTTGAAACTAAAATACTGTAGCTGCCTTCTTCTGTTAAGCTGTACAATTCAACACAGAACAGTTCATTTTCAAGATCATAAGCCGCGCTTGCCGCCAGAATCTGATCATTGCAGCAATTAACATAAGGCGCAAGTGAAAGCTCCGGGTTTTCATTCAAAACCACGTTTTGAGCATTTATCTGAATGTCTTTTGCGATAATCATTCCGTTGACTTCAATGTCAGAACCGTAAAGCTGAACCGTACCGTTTGGCGCATAAATAATTCCGTTTATCTCTGCATCGCCGACATAGATACCGATATTTCCGTCTTTAACATAAAGGTTCATCTCGCCGCCGTCTACGGTGTTGAGCACATGACTTGCACTGATCATCAGGTAATTATCGGATATAATCGTCGGAATGCTTACAAAAAACAGCTCAGCAACGAGGTTTATACAATAAATAACAGTATGAGCGGGACTGATTTCGGAACAGCGATAGCTACGGAAATGATTTCGGCGATTCCGATAACCTTAGTAAACAACTCAACCGTGCGCAGGATTTGGGTATAAAAATCTATACGGTAGGATTCGGAAGTGACTGTGATGCTGCCGCGCTTGAAAGCATTGCCGAAAAGACAGGCGGCGAATATCTGACTGCAGCTACTGCCGGGGAGCTTCAGGACGCCTACGAAATTTTAGGTGTTGTTTCCAAAGTCGATCTTGAAAAGGATGATGATAAGGACGGTTTGCCCGATGTTTTTGAATATACAGGAATACGTATGTCAAACGGACGGTATTGGAATAAGTATACGGGTGATGTAATATAATGTAATCCTCATAATCCGGATACTGATGGTGACGGACTGTTGGATGGAGAAGAAATTACATATCATGTAGTACCGCATATATTTAACGGACCAATACCGTATGATAAGACGTTTTGAATAATTCAAATTTGATTGATTGGAGGTACTAAAGGTGAAATATGCACCAAAGAAAGTATTTATTTTATCAGACGGCGAATATACATAAATAACTTACGAGGAACTCCGCCGTCTTACAGAAGAAAACGTTCAGTATGCCGACAAGATCTTCATTCCGCTTCACGGTATGCTGATGGAGGTGACGAAGAATACATACAGGGATTTCTATAAAGATAAGCGCCGTCAGAAGTATCTGTATGAGCTGTCTAAAGAAAACGGAGAAATCTCCTACGATATGCTTACAAAAGACGAATTCATCGGTGAAGATTTTTTGATTGACAACAGCAAAGATATTGCAGCACAGGTTGAGCTGAAAATCATGACTGACAAACTGAAGAAAGCTATCCTTTCGCTGCCGGAAGATGAGAGGCTTTTAATTTGCCGACATTATTATAAGAAAATTAGCGAAACGGAGCTTGCTTCGCTATACGGGATATCACAGCAGGCTATCAGCAAACGGATCGGTAAAATCCGAGCCAAATTAAAAAAAATTTTAGAAAATTAAAAATTCTTGGTTGTAGCCCCCTTGATTTTTCGGCATGGAAAGTGAGGGGGCTATATCTTGCCGCCCCGGGTTTCTTGAAAACAGAATAGTACAGCGCATTTTTTACCTTCCTTCTGCTGTCGGGAAACCGGCAAGCCACACGGGATATACCCGGACGGTGCGGCGCATCCGCACCGAAGGCCATGACAGGCAGAAGCATTAAAGATACTTGCGTCCAGTCCTAAAGCCGAGCGTTGAAGCGATAATAACGTCGTGAGCCGTCGCAGCAAAGGAGGGCGTCTCTCAGAGAACCTGAGGGGGGTGAGATTCCCATGAGGCTTGAAAGGCAAAGCCTTTCGTCTGCACAAGCCGGAAGATGCGTTCCCGTATATCCGAGGGGTTGGCGTGGTTCAAATATCGGATATAAACAAAACGATTGATACAATATAAGGCGGCCGTTTACCCAAATACCGATAAATGACCGCTTTATTACTTACGGAGGCAATAATAATGAATGAAATAAAACGCGGAGAAATCTATTATGCTGAACTATCGCCAATAGTTGGCAGCGAACAAGGCGGCAATCGCCCCTGTTCTTATTCTACAAAATGATAAAGGAAATCAATACAGCCGCACCACTATCACAGCGGCAGTTACAAGCGCTTTGGATAAAGCACGATTTTTTCATTCCGTCCGCTTTGAAAATGATATGCGTAGGAAGTCGACAGTGCTGCTTGAACATATCAGAACATAAAACTATGAAGCAAATTGACCACGCCATCGCAGTCAGCTTCGGACTTGAACATACGGAGGGCTTAAATAAATGATAAAAGATCAAATTATATTGTCACTAAATATACGTATTTAAGTCACTTATGCCCTTAATACGACACTTAGTACGACACTAGTACCAAAAAACTATATAAAAAAGAATAAGCCATGCAATAAAAATTACATGGCTCTTTATTTTGTGAAATTAATCACATTTG
>CAJUPO010000023.1 GCA_910588145.1 uncultured Oscillospiraceae bacterium
TATGCCCTTAAAGAAAATTATACATTATTTGTCTGTATATGTCAATATAAAGTTTTTTAAGGAAGTATTATAAAGGAATGAAAATATGTATATAGTTGATAAGCAAATTATAAGAATGTGTGAAAGTGGATTTCTCATTGCAGAAAATTATTCCCCTGAAAATGTAGGAGCAGTATCATACGATTTAACAGTAAAAAATATTTATGTTGAAAATACAAAGAAAATAAGTTATGATTTAGAGCCTGGTAAAACTATTTTCATTGGCACAGAAGAAACATTAAAAATACCGGAAAACATGATCGGTATTGTTAAAGAAAGAAATTCTATCATGAGAGAAGGGTTATTAGTAAGTGCGCCAAATTACCAACCCGGAATTTGTTCAAAATGCTTTATAAGGGTAACAAATATATCAGAGGATATAATTACAATTAAAAAAGGGAAAAAGATAGCACAAATTATGTTTGACACTCTTTCGGATGTACCGGATATTCCATACAACAAACAAGCAAATGCTTCTTTTAATAATGAATATGAGTATTTAAGCAAGGGCAGCATTTCAAATGTGACCCTTTAAAGAATAATTAGTCTATGCGTTCTGTAAAAAACAGGGCGCATTTTTGTACCCAAAAATAATTTAAATGAAAGAAAGAGGTTTTAAAATATGAGTAAAAAGGTATTTATAGGAGTAGGACACGGCGGTTCAGATCCGGGAGCAGACGTAATTATAACAGAAAAGGAATACACACTAAAAACAGCCTTTGCCCTTGCGGAGATTTTAAGCGAATACGGTGTGGATTATAAGCTGTCACGTACGCAGGACATTGATACTGATATGAACAGTAAAACAGCTATGTGCAATAATTATGATCCTGACTTGGTGGTTGATATTCATTTCAATGCAGGAGGCGGTCAAGGTTTTGAGGTATATCATTCAATAGTAGGCGGCACATCTAAAACACTTGCTAATAATATCAATGAAGAAGTTAAGAAAATCATATCAAGCCGCGGAATTAAAACAAAGCTTGACAGTAATAACAGAGATTACTTTGCTATTATCAGGGAAACAAAAGCTGCGGCAGTGCTTTTAGAGGGTGGTTTTGTTGATAATAAAAAGGACGCTGATTTTATTAAGAAAAACTATAAAAAGCTTGCCGAAGCGTATGCAAAGGGAATAGTAAAAACATTAGGCATAAAGGAGAAGCCTGATAAGCTTCCGGTTATGGACAAAACTGGAAGCAAGAAAGGTGATGCCAATTCAGCGGTGCTTAATCTCAAGGAACTGCTCTTGCTTGCTAAAAAGCTGGGCTTACATAAATATGGAATGGATAAGAACAGATGTTTCGGTGACGGAACGCTGCGAGCAGTAAATCATCTTCTTGGGCAGTGGGGTTATTCTCAGAACGGCATTGCAGGGGACAACTTCTCAAAGCGTTTGCATACTGAGATAGAAAAGAAAATGTAAAAAAATGTTATAAAATGTATTGACATAATTTACTAAAAGTGATATAATATAAAAGTCGTCAAATGTGATTAATTTCACAAAATAAAGAGCCATGTAATTTTTATTGCATGGCTCTTTATTTTTTATATAGTTTTTTGGTACAAGTGTCGTACTAAGTGTCGTATCAAGAATAAAAACAACGTAAATACGTTGGTTTGTTAGTGGATTTACATGTGTTCGACTCTCGTCGCCTCCACCAAATAATCCACGTAAATACGTCGTAAATGACGTGTTTGCGTGGGTTTTGTTTTTGCTTAGTGTGAAATAGATTGAAAAAAATTGACTTAAAAAGAAACAACTAAAACTTGATAAATAAGAAACATAAAAAACTACGATTTTACTTACCTTCATTAGTAGGTATTTATATAGGTAATAATTACTTGGCCATTAGAAACTGTTAATAGAGTTGTTGACTCGGCTTTTTTCTAGTAGTTAAGTTAAGAATTACGGTAGTTGCATTTTTTATTATTAAATATATTCAATAATACTTTGTGCGGTATTGTTTTATTTAATGATTATTAAGATTCTAAGTACTTACGTAAAGCTGCCACATCGCAAGTTTCTAACATTGCAAGCTCAGGATCCTTTGTGGTATGATTTTTTATTTCAAAAATAAAACCTTGTTCATTTGATTCAACATTAATTGTTACTTCGTCATTATGAAACATTCCGCCTTTAATTTCAACCGTATGTTTTCCTGGGTCAAGTTTATATTTGTTTTACCTTGTACGGCAGTATAGCAGAATATATCATTGACATAAATATCCAGATCATCTTTAGCGAAAAATAAATTTTCTTTATAATCAAATTTAAGATAAATGGTGTATTCACCATCCAAAACAGAATTGTCATCGCTAAAAAATGACTGGATTTTATCAATAAAATCATCCTCAGTATTCTTTTCATTACATCCGCAAAGCCCTAAACACAAAATTAAAGCGGATAGAAAATAAGTTGTTTTAGTTAATTTTTTTCATTATACCATATTCAACAATTTTTTACAATTGGTATAAGATAAGAAGTTTACTTGAATAATTTGTAGAAAGTTAACGAATTAATGGTATTAAAAGGAAAATTACCTTTTATAAGTTTTATATTTTTACATATTGCGTTTTAATTCCATTTCATTTTCAAACTTATCTTATAGCATTTTTTTGTTTCCATATCTTTATTATATCATACTGTTTTAGGTTCGCCAAGTGAGTATGGTACTCTAAACAAGCTAACCAAAACATATACTCCGTTCAGCGGTAAGGAAAAATATTCTGTTACAGAAAATCAGTATGACAAGAACGGAAATATAATCCTTACAAAGCAGACTGTTCAGAAGGAAGATTCAAGTACCGCAAAGTACAGCATTACTCAAAACGAGTACAACGGTCTTGGCTTGCTTTCAAAGGTAACTCTCAGCGGAACAGGTTCGAATGAGAAGAATATTACTCAGTATTTCTATAACCATGACGGTATTGAAACAGAAATGCGTACAGGTTTATCGTCTGACAACGATACCTCATATCTGAAAACAGAGTATGTTTATGATTCACACAATCGCCTTATCCGCACAAAGGACAGTACCGGTTACAATTCAGGTACTATTACTTACGACCTGAACGGAAATGTACTGACGAATACAGACGCAAACGGCAATATCACAATAAATACCTATGACGCACTTAATCGTGTGCTTGCTTCAAATACAGTCAATCCGAAAGATTCTAAAAAGAATGTCATCAAGTCATACAAATATGACAATATGGGCAGAATTACGGAAACGGTAAACAATGATCTTACAACCACAACATTTTATGATACCTTGGGAAGAAAGTATACTGAAGGAGAGCATAATAAAAACGGATACTCTATTTTCAGAGGCTATTTCTACGAGGGCGTATCGCAGTATGTAAGACAGGAACTGACGGGATTGTATCATCTCTTGTTCTATTCAGACAAGACATATGAATATGATTCAGAAATGCGTGTTGTTAAAGTCAAGGAATCGGGAAATGAAACCGCTTCATATACCTATGACGCAAACGGAAATAAGAAATCCGAAACTCTTGCAAACGGCATAACTTCGACCTACACTTACAATAACAACAATAAAGTAATTGGAATTACCAATAGAAATGGAAATTCCACAATTTCAAGCTATGAATATTCGTATTATTTAGATGGTTCAGACGCTTGCAAAGTACGCAATGAAAGTGGTATAATAGAAACAACGGAATATGAGTATGACGGTCTTAAGAGACTTACTGAGGAATCCGTAGCTAAGGGAAACAACATAAATACCTATTCATACGAGTATGACGATTACGGCAACCGTTCAAAAATGATGGTATCAGGTACCGAAACATATGAAACTGTTTACGATTATTCAGTAAACGGAAAGTATACAGCGCTTCTGCAAAAGGAAGTCAAGACTGTGGAAAAAGAATCAAATCCGCTTGATTTGAACAGCAATGTTAAGCAGACAGTTTATACATATGACGCTAACGGCAATCAGATAAAAAAGACAGCCGACGGCAAGACTGAAACAAATACTTATGACGGTTTAAATCAGCTTATCGGATTCACAGACGGCGAAACAACAGCCAGCTACGCATATAATTTGAACGGTCTGAGATATGAAAAGACTGTTGACGGTCAGACTATTAATCATGTGTGGGACGGTAATCAGCAGATTATTGCAGATGTTATCGATAATCAGTTCTATGAGGCTGATTGCTATATCAGAGGAACAAATCTTGTTGCGAAGTACAACTTCTGGAACGGTAAGAAATCTGAGTATACTTACTACACTCAGAATGCTCATGGCGATGTTGTAAATCTCACTGACAAAGACGGAAAGGTAACAAAGAGTTACAAGTATGACGCATTCGGTGTTGAGAAAAACATTAACAAGAATGACACCAATGCATTCCGTTACTGCGGTGAATATTACGACAAGGAAACAGCGACTGTTTATTTAAGAGCGAGAAACTATAACCCAAGTACTGGTAGGTTTATTAGTAGAGATCCCTATTCTGGAAAAAATGAAGAACCGTTGTCCTTAAATAAGTATACTTATTGTCAGAACAATCCTTTGATTTTTGTTGATCCTAGTGGTAAATATGGTATAGTGATTTATGGTTCTTATCCTTACGAAGAAAATGCGACTAAGGACAATGAAGAACAGGCTAATATTATTCGTGAAAAATATGAAGTATCTTATGGTGAATGTTATGTTTATGAAGTTGGCACGGCAGAAGAATTTGTAAATGTCTGGAATTCATTAGATGATTCAAATGGAATTGATGAAATACAAGTAATATGTCATGGAACTGCTTATAGAAATACTCCAGACAAAGGTGTTGGATGTATTTATTTTGGAGATTATTCAAGGTTGTATTCTTCTTCATACACAAAAAATAGTATTAGTGCAAGTGAATATGATAAATCAAGACGGTTACGAGGACTAAATGATCAAAATATGAAAGATGTTATGCAAAAAAATGTTGGAAGTATTTACTTTAGTGCTTGTAATACATCTAATTTGGATTTTAAAACTAATATATCGGAAGCTTTTGCGCAGAAAAATATAGGTGCAGAAGTAACTGGTTGGGATGGAGGTGTATATTTTAAACGCTCTTGGTGGAAAATATTCACGGCAAATTGGGATGAGCCAATGGGCATGGAAAGTCAAAGTACATTTAAGTACTTCAAAAACCATTCGTATAAACAGATTGCAGAAAAAAGAAATCCATCGAAAGTATCATATCAAGCTTATGGACCGAAAGAACTTGATTCTAATATTTTTAAATAATAAGGATATAATGTATGTTAGCAAACTACAAAAAAATACTAAAAGTAGGTATAATAATTATTATACTGATTTTAGTATACAATATATTTAAATATATAACTATGCCTTCTGGAAATAAAGAGCATCTTAAGCTAGAAAATACATTGACTATAGAAATAAATGTGGATAAATGGTATTCCGATAGGACAGTAAAGATAAGAAAGAAGGATACAATAGAAGAACTTCAGAATTTTTTAAATTCATTAGAACTGATTGAATTAGAAAAGGATTATGGAAGGAATAATTCAGGGCATCTGTATATGATATTTATGCCTTATGATGATATTTCAATTAAAGGCGAATATTTATGCATACACCCAAGTGGCACTGATGATAAGGTTTTTACAGAATATTATATTGTTAATTCTGGATACAATCCAATTACAGGAGGCAGTAAAGTTTCAAGATTTATAGATAAATTGATAGATAATAACTTAGAAGTATAATCACTTAATTTGGAGCAAAACAAGCTTTAAAAAGTGAGTGTTGCTCCTTTTTTCTTTACAAATGGTTAAAAATATGATATAATATGTTCGGTGTTGAGAAAAACATTGATGAAAATGACACAAATGCATTCCGTTACTGCGGTGAGTATTACGACAAGGAAACTGCGACGGTTTATCTGAGAGCGAGGTATTACAATCCGAAATCAGGCAGATTTATCGGCAGGGACTCTAATTCTGGAAAAACAGGCGAGCCTTTAAGTTTGAATTTATACACCTATTGCCACAACAACCCTATTGGCTTTGTGGATTTTAATGGATATGAAAGAATTGTAGTTTCTGGAGGTATTGATGGTGAAGAAGCATTTAAGTATCAATTCATCGAAACTGCGCTAAAGCAAATTGGCAGTTGGAAATCACAAGATTTCCTGCAGGGTGAATTTGATAAAGAGAATGATATTACTTGGATTGTTGCAAACTGGAATTATAATGATATGGATTTAAGAAAATATCAAATAAGTGCATTAGATAAAGGTATTAATCTTATGGTAATAGATGATAAAGAAGAACTCTTTGATTATATTAATAAAGATGGTAGAGATGAAGACTTAATTGAGGCTATGACATTCTTTGCACATGGTACAGCATTTGATGCACCAGGTGTTTCCGATCCAGGTAACGGTTATGCAGTAGCTATTGGATATGGCGGTTCAGGTAAGCATAATAATGCATTAAATATTTTTTTATCAGATCTTAGTAAAATCAAATCTACGTCCTTTGCAAACTCGTCTTCGTCTGTTTTTTATTCATGTAGAACGGGAAATAAATTTAATAACAATATATTTGCTCAGGAATGGGCAAATGTCACATGTAGCACAACTAAAGCGGCTTCAGGTAAAGGAATTATATCTGGCAGAACTGATTATACAGATATATATGCAAATCCTTTACCATTAATGGATACTATTTGTCCAATCTTTGGAAATCGGTCACCTCGTCAGAAAGCAAGATATACATTTGGATATTCATCGTCAGGCAGCTTAAATTATCCAGAGGTAAATGATGGAGGCAAAATGAAAACCTTTTATCCCAATTAAGACAGGTAATAAAAAAATGAGAAAAAGAAAAAAATGTTATTAATTATGGTCATTATAATACCTGTATTATTATTATTTATTCCTATAAGATGTACACATAGTGCTCCGAATGAAGAAAAAGAGTTTTATATTGTAAATTGTGTTTCTGAGGGAACTACTGACAGTGGGGTTTGGATAATATCTGGCAGTAACAAGGATAATAAAAAACAGGATTGGGAGAATGGTGTTGGTATAGTTTTAAAAGGTAAAAACCCTAAAAACATATTGTCTTATGATATTTGCAATAACTATACACAATTTATAATGTATGGAAAATTAGTTAAGGAATTTGATAAATCATTAGGTCGAGAGGTTTATACTTTAGATTGTACCAAATGGCAAATTTATAGTGAAGTGAAAAGAGGAAATTACTCGTTTAGGATTCCCTATAAGCATTTTATAACAATATATGATTTAAAATATTTTGATTTCTTATAAACTGATTAGTTTATAAATAAGGGTTAAAATATATAAATAAAACAAAAGAACCATAAGTCTATAAAAAGCAATATAAAGTAGTAATAAGTTTTTGTTACTACTTTATATTTTTTCTTTACAATAAGTTAAAAATATGATATAATATGTTCGGTGTTGAGAAAAACATTAATAAGAATGACATAAATGCATTCCGTTACTGCGGTGAGTATTACGACAAGGAAACTGCGACTGTTTATTTAAGAGCGAGAAACTATAACCCAAGTATCGGCAGGTTTATTTCAAGGGATAGCTTTGCAGGTAAACAAGGTGATCCGTTAAGTTTAAACCGTTATACATATTGTCATAATAATCCGATTAGGTACATTGATCCGAGTGGGCATATTATATTTGGTTTTGATGTTTTTTTTGGAACAGATATTGTTGTTGATAATGGATTAAAGTTTCCAGATGTATCTATTCCAAACACTCCAAATGTTGATGTAATTACACCAACTGTCATTGATTCAGAATCAGTTAAAATAGAAATATCCGGAGATCAGGCACTTACCAAGGCAAAGGAATCAGAAAAAGAAGTTGAGCAAAAAAAGAAAAATAAATATTATATTTATATCTTAGTAGATGATAATAATGTTGTTCAATATGTTGGTCAAACAACTAACATTAATAAACGTCAATACCAACATTCTTTAAGTGCAAATAGAGGTCATTCATTTAAACTTTAGAAAAGTTGATGGAATGGAATTTGATAATAGGTTGCAAGCCAGATTTGCGGAACAAGCAGGAATTGAATATTTTAATACTTTAAATAAAGTAAAAATATCTTCTGATTCTATAAAAAATCCACTGTTACGTCCAAATAACCAACGTAATGAAATAAGTCCAAAAGGATTGTTATATCCCATTTATGAAAAAACAGCAAAACAATCCTTAACAGCAGCATTTAGAATATTTTCTGCTGTTAAGGGGTATAAACAAAGAAAAAATAAAGGAGAATAAAAGATGGGAGCATGGGGAATAGGTTTATATCAAGATGATATGGCACTTGATATAAGGGATACTGTTAAAGATGAGTTAAGGTTTGGTACGCCCTTAAATGAAATAATTACTCAATTAAAACTTAACTATGATATAGATAAATATGATAACAATGATGAGGAATCAGTATTTTGGTGTGTAATTGCAGATACATTATGGAATTTAGGACTCCTTGATAATGAAGTAAAAAGTAAAGCTTTGTATTGGATAGATCTTGGAGGAGATATTCAAAGGTGGAAATTTGAAACTCCTGGGCTAGCATATAAAAGAAATTTGGTATTTTTAAAACTGAAACAAAAGTTAATATCTACACAACCACCTAAGAAAAGGATATCCAAAAAACGATTATATGTATGTCCATGGAATAAAGGTGATGTTTTTGCAATGCGTCTTAATGGAGAATTAGCAAAAGAGAAAAATTTAATTGATACTTATTTGTTATTTCAAGTAGCTGATAAGTATCTTCATCCAATAGGTCTTGATAAGAAAATAGGGCATCTATGTCCTATCGTAAGAACAAAATTGACTTTCTCAAAAAAAATTCCTCAATTAGGAGATTTTAATAACAATGAAATTATAAAAAATGACTTTCCATGTAAAACTACTAATTGGAAGAATATATATGCAATCCTTATTTATACTACTTCTACTAGAACTATACCTAAAAATTTAATGTTTTTAGGTAATAAGTCAGTTGTTACTCCGAATGATGATTATGGAATCTTTTATGATCAAATAAATATTATTAATAATATTTATTTTACATTGTGGAAAAGATTTGAAGATGATATGATAGAAAATTATTATGGGCATAATTTAAAGCAATTTTCCATATACCATGAAGAAAATTAGATAGTTTTTAAAGTGGAGCAGTATAAGTGTTTAAGCTTATCTGCTCCATTTTTCTTTACAAAAAATTAAAATTATGATATAATAAAATTAATACTTACTATACTCAGAATGCTCACGGCGATGTTGTAAATATCACTGATAAAGACGGTAAAGTAACTAAGAGCTATAAATATGACGCATTCGGTGTTGAAAAAAACATTGACAAGAATGACACAAATGCATTCCGTTACTGCGGTGAGTACTATGACACTGAGTCAGGTACAATTTACCTGAGAGCAAGATATTATGAGCCAGCCATTGGCAGGTTTATTTCAAGGGATAGCTTTGCAGGTAAACAAGGTGATCCGTTAAGTTTAAACCGTTATACATATTGCCATAATAATCCAGTGGTTTTTGTAGATTATAACGGTAATTTCCCATTTTTACCACAAATAATAGGGGGAAGTATAGGAGCAATAATTGGCGGCGGTTCAAAAATAATAAGTAATATAAAAAATGGAGATAGTTGGTATGACGGAGTGGGTAAAGCAACATTATCAGGTGCTGTAAGTGGCGTTATTTCGACACTTCCGATACCAGGCGCAGGTCCCCTTACAAATGCAGTAATAACAGGAGGATTATCTAATATAGCTGGTGATTTTATAAATGGGGATGTAAATTCATTTGAGGATGTTGCATTTTCATTTGGTAAAGGGGCAATTTCAGGTGCTGTAAGTTATGGAATAAGTGATAAAATTTATAGTTCTAAGGCATTAAAAGAAAGAGATAAATTATTGCAAGGTATGTCCAAAAATCAACGTTCTAAGTACCCTACTGCTGTGGGGGTATATGATGCAAAATTAGGTAGAATTGCATCAGATTTTTCAGGAAATATTCCTAATAAAATTTCAGGTAGTTTAGTTAAAAGAGCCAATAGAATAGGTGGAATTGGCAGTAAGGGTTTGACACCTAATAATATAGTGGGGCGTTGTGCAGAATTTCGCTCAGCAAATACATTGATGTCTAGAGGAAGTCAGATAAATAATATTAGATTTACAAGTGCAGTTAGACCAAGAACCGGAGAAGTAGTACCTACATGTAAAAATTGTAAAAGTATATTTAAGGAAGCTTTTCGGTAATATCAAGTAAGATATTCAGAGGTGATTAATATGAATTTTGTTAAAGAAGATTTATCATATCTTGATATAATATGGTTTGCAGTTGATAAATTTAATAAGATTATTGAATTGACGTCTGGTGGTATTTCAATACTTCCTGATTTTATTATTAATTCGGTAGAGAATGTTGAATTTCTTGAAAAGTATTTTTTTGATGAATTTAAATCATTTACAGATATAAAGTACTACTATGATTATGGTGGAGGGACGCGCAGAAAAAATCAAAAAATAGACAAGTATGGAGAACCACAGAAAATTCATCAAATAAAAAAGAAAAGACAAGAACAGTTATTGAGAATACCAATTTTTAATGAAAGTGTTAATTTAACTTCAAAGGGAATATACTGTTTTGATGTGTATTCACGTGACCCTAATGGTCCTCTAGTTAATTCATACCGCATAGTTGCCGAACCTAAAATACCATTACTATTATCTGATATAAAAAATGAAAAGGTAAAGAAGATATTATATAACCAAAGATTGGATGTTGATGTCGCAAAGCAAAGAATAATTAAAATTTAATTTTATGTTAAAGGAACAAAACTTGCTTAAGCAAGTTTTGTTCCATTTTTCTTTACAAAAAGTTAAAATTATGATATAATATCACATAATGCGTTCGGTGTTGAGAAAAACATTGACAAGAATGACACAAATGCATTCCGTTACTGCGGTGAGTACTATGACACTGAGTCAGGTACAATTTATCTAAGGGCAAGATATTATGACCCAGCCATTGGCAGGTTTATTTCAAGGGATACTGTAACGGGTAATAATATTGACCCATTAAGTTTAAACTTATATACATATTGTCTGAATAACCCTTTAAATTTTGTAGATGAAAATGGTCATTGGCCGTCATTGAAAAAAATAGTAAAAGCAGTGGCAACGGTTGCAGTAGCAGCAGTAGCAGTGACAGCAATAGTAGCAACAGCCGGAGCGGCAGGAGCAGCTGTAGGTGTAGCAGCAGGTATGTATTTAGGCGTTTCATCGGCTACAGCAGTAACAATATCAACAGTAGCAACAGCCGGTGGATATGCATTAGCCGGCGCAATAGGAGCAACAGCATTAAGTGACGCAGGAGAAGAACTGACAGGAACAAATGTCATCCGTGATAAACTTATGGGTGGCAATCAGGATTTGTATAATACTGTTAGGCAGGATTATACACTGTTGGTATGGGTTATACTTCTATTGGCGCAAGTAATCCAGGTCTTTCTTCTTGTAAAATTAATTCATCTAATACAACTAAAATTTCAAGATCAAACCCTGCACATAATGCTGCCCAGTATGAAAAATTAAAAACTTTTTATAGATATTGTGATAAGTATGGTAAAGATTGCGTGAAGGATATGTCAAATGGTAAATATCGATTTTATGGTAAAATTACTCCAGCAAGGAATCCAGGAGAAATGATGGGGAGAAGATATGTTAGAGAATGGGATTATATAAATCAAAAAACAAGAGGCTGGAATGAAACATTAGACCATTCTGGAAAAATAAGACAGGTAAGACCAGATGTTTCAATTACAGGTGGAAATAAGGTTCATTATCGTTTTGATAAATCAGGAACTTATCAAGGAGAATGGTAAATATTTGAAGGAGATAATATGAGCATGAATGAGCCTATTTTTAAAGAAGTATATAATCAATTATATAAAGTTAATAAAGATATTTCATTAAGAGAAGAAATAGCAGAATGGGCGCAGAAATTTTTGGAAAATGATGATTTAATTTTTAAAGATGAAAAATCGTGGGATTTAATAATGATTTTATCAGGAATTGATATCGAAACAAGTCCTAGTGAATATTTATACGGTAAGGAAGATTTTGAAAAATGGTTAGAAGAATTTAACCCACAGAAAAATTAAATGCCTATAGTTTAAATAATTGAAAATATTATGGAGCAAACAAGTTTTATAGATTGTGTGCTCCATTTTTCTTTACAAAAAGTTAAAATTATGATATAATATAGGACATGATACATACTATATCCAGAATGCCCACGGTGATGTAGTAAACCTCACTGACAAAGACGGTAAAGTAACTAAGAGCTATAGATATGATGCGTTTGGTGTTGAGAAGAATATTGATGATAATGACACAAATGCATTCCGTTACTGCGGTGAGTACTATGACACTGAGTCAGGTACAATTTACCTGAGAGCAAGATATTATGACCCAGCCATTGGCAGATTTATTTCAAGGGATTCTTATCCAGGTAAAAATGAAGACCCTCTAAGTTTGAATCTTTATACTTACTGTCACAATAATCCCATACTTGCAATAGACCCAAGTGGATATTTTATCCTGACAGCAATGTTAATAGGAGCAACCGCAGGTACAATTATTGGAGGAACAATCGGAGGTACTGCCGCTTATAAATCAGCTAAAGAAGAAGGTAAAACAGGTTCAGATTTATTTAAGTCTACAGTAGTAGGCGTAGGTAAAGGTGCAGTAGTTGGAGGTGTTGGCGGAGGCTTAATCGGCGCCACAGGTGTTGTAGTAGCTGCTTATGGTGCAGGGTCTGTTGCTGGAACTACAATGATAACAGGAACTGCAACTATATCAGGCAAAGCAACTGAAGTTGCTTCTTTGCAAATTAAGAAAAGTAGAAAAGAAAATAAAAGTGGATGGCAAGTAACAAATAACTGTATACATTCTATGTTTAACAATGGTGGAAAAGTAGTAGGATTTACGCCTTTAACAAAAGCAGGTTCTACAAGTGCTATTTATTTATATAAAGATATTACAAAGCATAAAGTAGTACCACTTAGAACAGATGAATATTTAAAATCAAAAGGTGGAAAAATGTTTTCATATGGATTTGCTGTAACAACATGGGGACATACAGCTTATTCTACATTAAGTAAAGATCCAGAAAAACGGGCACGTAGGAGAGGATATAAATTAAGATGATGAAGATATTTCAGTATTTTTTATTAATTATTAATATTGTATCTTTCGTTTTTGTATTAATATTTGGGGTATTTGGTCTAGTTGAATATTTTCTTGGACCAGCAGGGGTTGAAAAATTTTTAAAAAAATTAAAAATACCTTTAAGTTATAGCCAAGTTTTATTTATAGGATTTTTATGTTTAGCAGTAATGATAATTTCATATATTGTAAGAAAAAAATTAACTGGTAAATTATAGTTAATTATAGAAAAATAATTTTATTGTAGCAATATTTAAATATTGCTACAATTTTTTATTTACAAAGGGAAAAAATAGTAGTATAATAGAAACAACGATGTAAAGCAAACAGTCTATGCTTATGATGGTCTTAATCAGCTTATCGGATTCACTGACGGTGAAACTACAGCATGCTATAAGTACAACGCAAGCGGTCTCAGGTATGAAAAGACTGTTGACGGTCAGACAATAAATCATGTCTGGGACGGAAATAAGCAGATTATTGCAGATGTAATTGACAATCAGTTCTACGAAGCAGACTGTTATATCAGAGGGACAAATCTTGTAGCTAAGTACAACTTCTGGAATGGTAAGAAATCTGAATATACTTACTACACTCAAAATGCTCATGGTGATGTTGTAAACCTAACTGATAAAGACGGAAAAGTAACTAAGAGTTACAGATATGACGCATTCGGTGTTGAAAAAAACATTGATGAAAATGACACAAATGCATTCCGTTACTGCGGTGAGTATTATGACAAGGAAACAGCGACTGTTTATTTAAGAGCCAGAAACTATAACCCAAGTACCGGTAGATTTACTCAAAGGGATAGTTTTGCAGGAAATTTAAACGATCCTCTTAGTCTTAATCTGTATACTTACTGTGCAAATAATCCAATTTATTACAGTGACCCTACAGGTCATATAGCAGGCGTAGATGATGTGATTATAGCAGGAACGTTAATAGTTGCTGGTATTATATATTTGGCATCATCAGTTTTAAATCAACCGGAGGTACAAGAAGGTTTATCAACAATGATAAACAAAGCTTCTTATGCTGTAGAAGAATTTGCTGAAAATGCTGCATCTGTAATTGCATCGGCTGCTATATCGGTAGCAAGTGCTGTATCTGAAGTTACCGGCATATCGTCAGCACCGGTATTGGCGCCACCAACAGGTTTAAATAAAAAGTATAGTACACTTGTTGATTCAAATTACAATCCTTATCTTGCACCGTGGTTATATGCATCTATGGGCTCGCAGTCAATTGCTAAAGATGATGCTGATTCTATTGAAAAGAATATAGATATACCTTATTTACCTATTAAAAAACCTGCATATTTTCCTGAAAATCCAAATGATTTTCAGCCAATAGGATTAGTCCCTGGATATGGTGGTACTAAAAATGGTAAAATAATTTTTTGGAATTCACCTATAACAAATCATACTGTTTTTACTTGGCATGAAAATTCAAATTATAATAACGGTTCGCATTACCATATTAATGATATTGATAAAGGGTTACCCAACAAAGAGCATACTCATTTTTATCCGGGGGAGTTAGTACCTGAACCATATGCGTCAATATATTTTGGAGGAAAATAACTAATGAAAATACTTTTTGATAATAAAGAAATGGTTGAGAGTAAGGATTGTTATCTTCATGACAGTTCCATAATATCTTTAGAGTATAAACCTATAAGTAGAAATTTGATAATAAACTTAGAAACATTATTGGATGAAAAAACAAATAAATATAAAGCTATAATTGAAATAAAAAATATTCAACATATTGAAATAAATAATCAATTAATATGTGCTGTTAATTGTAATGATGAAATAAATGGTTGGGAATTAGTTGAATTGAACAATATAAAAAATTATAAACAAACTAATATTTTTAACGAGGAAAAGCCCTTTGCAGTTATGTTTGACTTCTTTTGTCAAGCAAAGTTATATGTTGTAGCTACAGAAATAGAATTTAACAGAATTTAAATTATTATTGGATTCGGAGCAAAATAAGCTTTCATAAGCTTGTTTTGCTCCATTTTTCTTTACAAATAGTTAAAAATATGATATAATAAAATTAATACTTATTACACTCAAAATGCCCACGGCGATGTAGTAAACCTAACTGATAAAGACGGTAAAGTAACTAAGAGCTATAAATATGACGCATTTGGTGTTGAGAAAAACATTGATGAAAATGACACAAATGCATTCCGTTATTGTGGTGAGTATTATGACAAAGAAACAGCGACTGTTTATTTAAGAGCCAGAAACTATAACCCAAGTACCGGTAGATTTACTCAAAGGGATAGTTTTGCAGGAAATTTAAACGATCCTCTTAGCCTTAATCTGTATACTTACTGTGCAAATAATCCTGTTATTTATGTTGATCCAAGCGGCAATAGTA
>CAJUPO010000024.1 GCA_910588145.1 uncultured Oscillospiraceae bacterium
AAAATTGGATTATTATTTTTATATAGTACAGTGTTACATAACCCACTGTCATATAATACAGATGTCCTAAACGAAGAAATAATAAAACCGAAAAAATCGAATAGGATAAGGAAACGGAGTACAAAATAATTTGTACTCCGCTTTTATTATGCAAATCAAATTATTATCAATCGGTTAACAATACTTTGCCATATAAAGTATTGATAAATTGGTAAAAACAGAGTAAAATATAATTAATAATATATTAACTTTGAAGGAACAAAAAGACATATATCGGTTAGATATATGTCTGATTTTTTCGTAAAATATAAAATTTCACGGGATATTTAATTTTATAAGTTTTTATGTTTTAATTTGTTGTAATTAATATAATTATAGCATAATTTTATTTGTTCGTAAATATGCAAAATGCCAAAAGCTGTTATTGCTTTTTAGTGCTTTTGCATAAAATATTTTATTTATTTTTGGAGGATATTCTCATGTTTAAAATTATTTCTCATGGAAAGAAAAAACTTACTATTAAAGCAGTTGGCGATTTATGGCTTCAGTCTAAAAAATTAAATGTTAAATCCTCATCATATTGCAGTTATAAATGAAGTCTTGAAGATCATATTTACCCTGAACTCGGAGAACTGCGGACTCTCTGAAAGTACAGTCAAAGATATTATTGTACTTTTGAAATCAATTTCAAAGTTTGCACACAGCGAGTTTAACTTAAAAGATATTTGCGAAAAATTGCAGAAGAGGCTGCAATTTTAATAAGGGGATTTTTTTGTAGAAAAGATATAAAGAAATTGAGACCGAGCACACGAAACAAGTGTATAATATTTTCGATTCTGCAAATGTTATTATTACAGCGCTAAAGGTTTTTATCGCAAAGTTTGCAGCTTTGCTCAATATAACCTCCAAACGGCTTGTTTAAGCCGTTTGTTTTGTTTTATCCGACTAAAATTCGACTGCGCATTTTTAAGTTAAAAGCAATCCGCTGACATAGCTTTTCTTTATTTCATCAGACGTATGCACATACCGGTCAAGAGTCAGATTTACAGTCGAGTGCCCTAAAAGCTCGCTCAGCGCCTTTGCGTCAAAGCCTTTCTTTATACATAATGAAGCGTATGTGTGCCTCAAAGAATGAAACGGTACGTCCCTTATCCCGCAATCCTTAAGAACCTTTTTGAAACGGTACTGCAATATCCTCGGCTCTTTCGGAACGTTCAGACCGGAAAGCACATATATTGACGGACTGCGTTTAAAATCCTCCAGTATCCCCGTCAGAAAATCAGGCATAAAAACTGTTCTTACAGATGATTCGGTTTTCGGAACGTCCACAACGATCTCCGACGTTCCCTTGCCCATGGATATTCTCTGAACCGTCTTGTTTATAACTATAAATCCCTCCTGCAAATTGACATTCTCCCACTTCAATCCGCACATTTCTCCGATACGAATACCGGTGTACAAGCAAATAAGAATACTCAGATTTACCCTGTCAAGATTATGCCTGATATATAAATTCAGCTTTCGTATCTCATTCTCGGACAGCACCTTTAACTCCGTATTTCTGACCTTTGGCGATTTAACGTCAGCGCAAATATTTTCAAAGCCGTATTCCCTGCGGGCATATGCTGATACTGATTTCAAAACGATAAAAATGTCCTTGACGGTCTTGGAGGATAATCCTCCTTTTCCGTCTTTACGTCCGCCAGAAATAAGCTCGGATATAAATGAATTAAGCTGCTTTTTTGAAAGCAGACTGTATGCTTGTCCTCCTAAAAGCGGGTATATATGATTTTTCAGCAGCCGTGAGTAATTTGCATAGGTTGATTTTTTTACGGTCAGCCTTTTGGATTCAAGCCATTCAGAGCATACCTCTTTGACTGTCAGCTTTATAAACGGTTTGGTTTCCGTCCTTTTCAGAGAATAGGACTGCTCCATTTTTTCCTTAACCTCGGCAAGCGTTCTGCCGTAAACGTATTTGTAACGCAGTTTTCTGTTTTCATCATAGCCTATTTTTATACGTCCCTCATATCTTCCGTCAGCTCTTTTGTAAATGTTGCTCCCTCTTCTTGACATACTTTTCCTCCGTGACTGAGGCAATGACGGTTTAATTTCCTGTTATTCGACTTTATTTGTCATATTATTAACTTTTCTGTCGAAATGTTATTCCACAAAATACCATAAACCTCTTTACTTTTCGATATATTCATGCTATAATACCTATATTGCAGCACAAAAGTTCTTAATTTGCTACTCGCAAAGCTGCAAACTTTGCGATAAAATACTGTGAAAACACTTACAGGTCATGATTAACTTCATGACCTGTTTTCAGTATATCACATCGATTTTTGTATATCAATCGTACATTAATTTTTTTACAGTATGTTCAGTGTTTTTTTAGAAATCGTCAAGCAAAAAATATGACCGAAAGATTATGACTCCATAATCTTTCGGTCTTTCTTTTTATGCTTTAAGGTGATGGCTATTAAGGAAATCTAAATCAAATAAGAATATTAATTACGCATATTTAAAACGTTACGTACTTTTTATACAAATATATTTTAAGAAAATTTTCCCAATAATATCTTAAGTAAATACTATAAAATAGTATTTTCCTGGCTTAAATAAAAATAATAAGTATAATAAAAGAAAACTTTTTTATAATTACCATCCTTTTAATTTGGTTAAAAAACCTTTATCCATTTCACATACCGTATCACAAAGCACTTCAATATCCTCTGATGAGTGTGAAGCAATTATTATAGTTTTTCCATATTCCTTCAAGTTTAACAAATATTTACGCATATCAGAAACGCCATCCTTATCTAAACCATTCATTGGTTCATCAAGAATCAGTATATCAGGATTTTCCATAATAGCCTGAGCAAGTCCTAACCGTTGCCTCATTCCAAGTGAGTATTTTTTTACATGCCGTTTTAATTTTGGCTCAAGACCGACTTGTTTCATAGATTGAATAATTGCATCTTTGCCTATTTTCCCTCTTAGCCCTGCAAGTAATTTCAAATTTTTATATCCCGAATAATATGGAATAAATCCTGGAGTTTCAATTATAATACCCATATTTTTAGGAAAATCAATGTCTTTCCCAACCACCTTGCCGTCAACTATAATTGTACCGGATTTTGGTTTAATAAACCCGCAAATACATTTCATCAGCATAGTTTTGCCGCTGCCGTTTCTGCCAATAAAGCCATGAATTTTGCCTTTTTCAAAGCTTATACTTATATTATTTAAAATATTATTTTTCCCAAGAGTAAGATTTACATTTTTGATGTCAATTATATTCTCCATAATTATTCCACCTGTTCAATGTTTATAAATTCAAGTCTTTTTACTGCTATACTGTTCAATGTTATAAAAGCTGCAATTGCAATGACAAAATAAAAATAAGAATACCAAATCGGAAAATTTGGCTCGTTCAAAATTTCATCGTAATGAAGCCATACAATTGTATTTGCCATTGGGAATAACCACATTGATTCAATTTTTAGAGAACAAGTTACTACTCCCGCAGCAATAATGAAAATAGCAACCAATAGGCTTATTGATTGAACGTGAATTAGCTTAAAAAAATATATTATCAAAGTAAGTAAAAATAGATATGCAGCCATAAGTGAAATTGTCTGAATTATCGTTATAATAAGTGGTATTTGATTATAAAGATTTGACGGCAGCAGCTGGGATGTAAAATTGCCTGCTTCATTAGGATAGAAAGCATCATATTTTGTAACAACATCACTCCACTTACCTGTAAAATTACCATCAGACACAAAAATACAACCAATTAAAACAATAAGCAAAAAGCTGAATACAGTAAAGATCAGAAAAAGTATTTGTCCGGCAAACCAATTCCATCTGCCTGTACGCTGGACAAAGAATAAGGTGTTTCCCGTCATTTTCGGATAATCACTGACAAGTACCATAAATACACAAGGCATTAACATAACCAGCATACCAGAATTGCCTACTGCGGCGAAAGGCTCCAATATATCAAGCGAAAGATCCATTTTTTCAGCACGTTCAATCAAAGGTTCTACAGCAAGTGTACGCATAAATATAATCAGAACACCAATAATAATAATCCTGGGGTTCGTAATCCATTTGACATATTCACTTCTTGCAACTGAGAACATACATTTTATATTATTCACCTATGTCAAACCTCCTGTTGCAAGAAATTAAGTAAATAGCTGCGGAAATAATAATTGTTATTCCATTATAAATTAATACAAGATTTCTATTTTTGCCATAATCTGATAAATAAGAAAGTGCGTCAGGATTAATAATAGAACTGATGTTTAAAATGTTTACATCTATATTTTCCATACTCTTAGCAGCCTGTGACTGCAATTTAATACAAGTTTGATTAATTGTATATTTAAAAAAGAAAGGTATACAAAGGACAAGGTATTTATTTCTGATAATACTTGTAAGCATTATCACAGGTGCTGCATTAACTGCTCCGTAAAGAAACATATCCCTAAACTTTCTCATTATAATTATAAAATCGTTGCCTTGCGTAATGTCTATATATTGATATTGCAACATTTCCTCATAGTTATTTTTTAAATCAAAACTATATTCATTAATGTTAGGAAATAATGCATACTCTGTCAATGTGAAAAGACTGAATCCAAGCATTACCGCAATTCCTCCGCAGAGACATGCCGTAATAAATTTTGACAAATGAAAGCTTAATTTTGATGATCTAAAGACTTCAAAACGTACCGATTTTGCTTCATATTCATTACACACCAGCGGAACAAATGAAAATGCGGCTACCAGAGGAATAAACATAGAAAGCCAACTGCCGGCACCTCTTCGCATTATTTCAAATGAGCAAAAATTTGTGTTACTCAGCATAAAGTCTTTATCAAAATTTATGATTGACATGATTGCTGAATACTTATTTCCAGTTTCAAAATCTTCATAGACATTAGCAGTAAAGCATAGTATTGTTGTAAATATTATGCATATATAAAATCCGTAGCCTGTAAGTATTTTATAAAAATTGGTTTTAACATTTCTGATTATCATTATATCATCCCCGGACATTTGATGTTGTATAGTATCTGAAATTCTCTCCATCCAAGTATCTGCATAACAAACAGCTATGGTTGAATTAAGTTGGCTCATACTCTCCAGATAATGCAGGAAGATTTTAGCTTTAGTGACCACTCAGCTTCTTGTCAAATATCTTATTTCACCATTTGTTGCATTAACATAAACCATATAGGTTTTCTCATCTTTTGGATTAAAGGATTCAATTCGCCACGCTGCTTCAGCTGTAGTTTCATATGAATTTTCCTCAAAATCTAATGGACAATATACAAAATCAACCTTGTTTACTTTAAAAGTAACACTTTTGGTAAGCTTTTCACTCATAATATCTAATGCTTTTTCCAACGGAATAATATCTGTAATTGCTGATCCATCATATTCAACATTGGTATATGGCTGTTGCATATACCAAAAATCTATATCATTACTTTTAGCCATAAATGCTTCATTAGTAAAATTTGAATATGAATTTCCATCTGACATTTTTGAAACAATTCCTAAGTCATAGTTATAGTCAAATGCAATGCCATCAAAAGTATTTTTCAGTAAAAACCTGTAACCATAAATACCTTTATAGTCGCATATATCAACAGCTGAAACTTCTGGCTTAATTAAAGTATAAGGTAAAACTGAAAGATAATCGTTGTTAAAAAAATCAACGGCAAAGTCCATAGCCTCTGTTACTGAAACTTCTGTGTCAGATAACTTATAACTATTATTTGGCAAAGAATCTTTATAGAAGCGTTCAGTATTTTCATAAGTATAAGTTGGAAACCAACCTGTTAAATGTTCATAATTTCCATCGGTGATGGATTTTCCTGTGCCTTTTATCATTGTACCAACAAGAGTTTGTGGATTAAGCAGCATATATGCATCATAGTCATGCTTTGTTTCAGCATCAGATTCATATAAAAATGAACCATTGGTATACTTTAAATCTGCTATAGCTTTTTTATTTTCAGAAACATTAGGATACTTAAGCCAACCATTTGAATATGTTTCGCAGCTAACACCAGGGATTTCGCCCCACCATGCTAAATAACTTTTAGAAAACGTATGCTTGGGAAAATATTTTTCTACCATTTTTCTAATACTTTCAATTCTGTCATCAATAGTTAAATCACTTGAAGAATATAGATGAAGATTATAATACTTATCAATTTTAGGAAATTCTACACTTATATTTGATAAATCAAGATTATCATAGTCCTTTTTCTCAATCTTTTCGGGAGATAAAATAATATTTGTTTTCAAATCATTAATATTGGTATTAGTGCTATTTGGCAAAACTGTATTTTTAATATTACATCCTGACAACAGTAATGAATATATAATCATTAGTATAATAAAAGTATTTCTTTTAGTTTGCATAAAAAGCCTCCGTTTTCCATACAATTAAAGGTTGTTCTCATAGATTATGAGAACAACCTTATATTATTTAAGCTGGAGTTGTTCCTGTTTTTACATATCCTGTAGAATAAACGCTGTTATTGCCATAGCAACTACAAGGAAACTTAGCATTACTACTTAAAGTGCCAGAAATGCTTAGCTGACCACCTTTTCCTGGTTGAGTAATTTCAAGTGAGCCTGAAGAATAATTAGAACATTTAATAGTCACTTTACCAGTTGTACCAGAAAGATCAAGAGTACTGCAATAGCCATAATATCCTGCATTTGTAGCATAAAGTTCGCAAGTATCTGTATAACTTGCACTGCCAGGTGCACCTCCGCCAATATAGCGAGAGCTATAGTTACGTTTATTCAGGCTTCCAGTTGCAGCACTTGCACTCATACACATCATACTGATAGCCATAGTAGTTGCAAGTAAACCAGCTGTAATTCTTTTAAATCTTTTCATAATGAAATTCCTTTCCGATTAATATAATCATCATAAATAATAATTTAAACATTTTTATGTAAAAATATGTTTAATACGATGGTGTTTTTTGCTGAACCTTTTTAGCGTTTGTAGATGATATGACCTTACTTTTTCAAAATTTTTGCAGCTTTTGATTCATCAGGTTGATAAGAACCCCATGCTGAAGCAGCGCCGCAGGACTTTACAGCCATTGCCCTTGTAACTTTTGCCAAAGCATTAGCTATAGCCTTTTAAGCTTTCATGATATCCCTCCTTTTGCATTAATATTTCAATAATAATCATCAACGATACTAAAAGCAATGTTAATGCCATTACTGTCCAAATGTAAATATTAAGAATTTTCAATATTACTGATACAATGCCTAATAATGCATATATTATCAGAGATATGGTTTTAAACTGCTGCTTTTGTTTTAATGTTAATTGCTTATGTCTGTTATTGACCGGAGCATATAAAACTACAGCAATGCATCCGGCTATTAGTAATCCTTCAAGAAGATGTATCGGTAAACGTGAAAAAACATTGCTTATCAATGATATACAAACGTATGATACTCCTAATGCAAGATTACATTTGAAATAACTTTCTGCATGATATCCTCCTGTAAATTGCCTTAATAAAATAAAACAGAACAGAAAGCATATCCCAGACACAAAATTGCCTAATAGTAAACTTAATATTATAATAAGTACGATGTTCAGAACTGATGATATAGTTATTTCTATACCATATTTATAAACGTCTGTTTCGTCAATTGGTATTTTAGTATTTCTCGTTATAAAGGCTAAAATTTTTTTAGAAAGCAAAGTATCATTTGAATATCACTCATTTGTTTTTAATATTTACATTCTATTATATCAATTCTCATTATATCATCTGGAAATAATTTGTCAACAACTTAGGGACGAACGGTCAAATCTTGGGACGAACAACAGAAAAAAAGTCGATATTTATAATATACCGACTTTTTTTCTGTAATTATTAGCTCCTTTTATAAAGAGTTATGCTGTTGCAAAAATTATTATCTTCTATGTAAAAGTCATACTCTCCCCGATACTTTTTTATTATATTCTTTATAATTTTAATTCCGTATCCATGTTCGGAGGTATTCTCCTTTGAAGTAATTAAATTATTATTTTCATCTTTTGCCACTGAAGATAATGTATTTTTTACTGTTATTTCGACCTTATCATTATTTGTTCTTATTTGAACATAAATGTACGTGTCAGACTTACATCGGCAGCAGGCTTCTATTGCATTATCAAGCAGATTGCCCAGTAAACTGCACCAATCAATATCATCAATCCCGGAAAAATCATTTGAAATACTGTACACTGCATTTATTCCGTTTTTTCTTGCTGATATCAGCTTCGAGTTCAAAACGGCATTAACTACATCATTTCCGGTATCAATTGACATTTCAAATTTATCATTATCCTTTATAACTGTTTTAATAAAATCAGCGGCTGAATAGGATTGATTATTTTCTATAAGGGTCAGCAGTACATTATAACGCTGATTTACATCGTGCATTATACAATGAACTTCTTCATACGGATTTTTTATATTTTCAGCGTACAGCTTCTGATATTCGTTCTGCTGCTTTAGGATTTTATTTTCTGTTTCGGTCATATTTGCCGTACTGAGCTTTGTTATCATAAAAAAACTCACTACATTTATAATCAGCATTCCTGTTTTTGCTGCTAAAAGAAATACTATACCGTTTGGGGTCAGAGCAGTCTGTATTTGAACCAAATGTATCAATATGAAAATTACAATTGATATTCCGAGAACTGAAAATATTAATATCCATTCCGATAATTTTAAAGTCACTCCGTCTTTAGCTGATATTTTCAGTATCATCTGATACAGATAAGTTACAATTAACTGTACAGTTACTATCATTATAAAACGATAGATATTTCTTTCTGTATAAATGCTTTCAAGGTGATTAGCAGTTACCGTTGTCAGAGCAGCGGTTACTGTTGTATTCACCATAATAATGCATGAAAAAGCCAGTAATGATATAAACGCTTTCTTTGCCGTACCTCCTTCTAAGAATACAACGGCAAAAGCAAAAACAAGTATTGGATAAATCAATCCTAATATTCCTTCAAAATCGCTGAAATTGTTAATTACAGTTACCAACGCTGTATATCCGAGACTTCCGCTTATGTAAACAATTTTGTTTTTACGGTTCTTTATATTAAAATTTAAAAATGAACAGACAAAATGAAAAACAATAAGTCCCTCATAGATATTTATCAGCAATTCAAATAAATTCCATAGTACTTCTTTCATCTTAATGTCCTTAGATACAATGTGTATTTTTCGTGTAATTCTTTTTTGTAAATACGTCCTATGTTCATTATTTCTCCGTTTTTTAGTTTAATTTCATAGTTCGGATAATCAATTACGCTTATGTTCTTCATATTAACTATAATTCTGTTATGTATCCGTACAAAATCATATACGGCAAATTTATCTTCTGTTTCCGATATTTTTCCTCTGACTCTTATCTGTGAATCATTTAAATGATAGTTCAAATAATTTTTTTCGCTTGAAATATATAAAATATCTCTTACGCATACACTCGTTTTTTCATTATACGGAAGATCAAGAATTAATGAATCATTTTGCCGTATATGACGTGACAGCTTTTTAACAACGCTTTTCAACTGCATTTCAAGCTGATCAGACGGCAGCTTCCGTATAAAATGAAAAGGCTGAAAATCAAATGCATTAAAAACGAGTCCGCTTTCTGTTGTTATGAATATTATAAATGTTTTACTTGATATATCCCTTAACCTTTCTGCTATCTCAAAACCATTTATATCAGGGATTCGTATATCAAGAAAAATAACATCAAACGGCAGTTTGCTGTACTCTTCCAAAAGACTGCGCCCGGTTTCATAAACGGATATATCTTCAAACTCCAACTCATTATTCTTCATTTCATCGTATATTAGATTTCTTACCAAATTTAAGGTTATTGGTTCATCGTCACAAATAGCTATCCTAATATCAATCGCCTCCTTTTTATTTATTCTACCATATAACAATAATATTTTCAACAAATTTCAGTAAAAAATTTACTTTTAGTTACTGTGGCAAACATAAAAAAGACTGTTCTACATAATTTTTTTAGCAACATGATTTAGACTCAGGACAATACTTATAAAAACCCAAATAAATTTTATTTTGATTAGACAGAACAATCATAAAAATACCGCACTACATAAAGTGCGGTTATCATCATTTATACATTTTAATGAATATTTTTATGGTAAGTATCAATAATTAAAATCATGAATTTTATTAGCGTTTTGCACTATTTTGCGTATATGTTTTTGTATATACTATACATAAGTTCACTAACTAAACCAAAGTCTTAAAGACAAGCAAAAGCCCGCAAATGACGTATTTACGGGCTTTTCTCATGGCTCCCCAAGTTGGACTCGAACCAACGACCTGACGGTTTGAATAGTGATACACTATTCAAGTTCGCCAATAAATTTATAGTGTATGGATACCTTCTGACAATATCCATCATCGACCTTTATCCTATCGCTGACAACAATTTTATCAATTAATCGGTTAAGAAGCTCTTTGTCCAGTTCCATTACCTTGTCATATTGACTTATCAAATCGGTAAACTGTTCAACATTAGTATCTTTATCCTTTTGCTCCTGCATTTCTGCATTCAGCTCCGATAATCTTGCATTCAGCTTATCCTGTTCCATTTCACATTTGCCTGACAGGTCTTTGAATTTCTTTTCCGATAACAGACCGTCCAGTCTGTCATCATAAAGTCTATCAAACTTCATGTCAAGCTCTTTTATTCGAGCCTGCAATACATTTATTTCATAATCTATTGCTTTTCTATCGTTACTTTCTGACTTGCCGATTTTATTCTGAACGATTTGGATAAATCTATCCTTATCTTTCTGTACCGCTCTCAGCATTTGTCTTACGTCTGTCAGCACAATTTCGTACAAATCATCATACAGTGTATAGTGTATGGAACATTTATCTTTACCTTTTTTCTTATATGTAGTACAGCAGAAGTGGTTTTGCCTATTGCTTGCATTTGCGATACCCAAAGCATAACCGCACTTATCACATTTCAGTAATCCGGCGAATATATTTACATTCCCCATTTTACTTGTCCGCTTACGGCTTTTTAAGCTTTTTTGGGCGTCATTCCAGAGCTGTTCTGATATTAGAGGCTCGTGTGTATTTTCTACCACTATCCACTTATCTTCACTCTGTTTGATTTCCCTTTTGCTTTTAAATGACATTTTCCGTCGTTTTCCGCTTATAAGGTGTCCGAGATAGGAACGGTTCTGCATCATTTTATGCACTGTTGTAAAATTCCACTCATACGGGTCCTTTTCATAATTTCGTCTGCTTCTTTGCGCTTGCAGTGCAGCAGGCGTTATTATTTTTCTCTCACTCAGCACACGGGCTATCTTGTTATATCCATACCCTTGATATGCCGCCATTTCAAATATCCATTTGACTATGGGGGCTGTTTCTTTGTCTATAACAAGAACGTGTTTATCTTCTTCTGACTTCTTATACCCATACGGTGCCTGCGATCCGATAAATTCTCCTCGTTTTGCTTTCGCTGCAAGTGCCTGACGTGTTTTTCTTGAACAGTCTGCGGGATAGTATTGGTTAAAGATGTTTTTCAGCGGCAGCATTAAGTCAAGGTCAAGATTTTCTCTTTCACTGTCTACATCGTCACCGATTGCTATGAACCTTATTCCCTTTTCAGGGAAGACCTCTTCAATATACTTGCCTACCTCAATATAGTTTCGCCCAAATCTTGATAAATCCTTGACTACTACCATATTTACTATTCCGTTTTGTACATCTGACATCATTCGCTTAAAGCTCGGTCTGTCAAAGTTTGTTCCCGAAAATCCGTCATCACAGTAAAAGTCATATACTCCGTAATTATTTATATTACAGTAGTCCTCCAATACTTTTTTCTGTGTTTCTATGGAAATACTCGTTCCGTCCTGTTCATCATCCCTTGATAAACGGCAGTAACAAGCTGCTGTATATCTGCTTTGCCCATTTAAAATCATTTCCCAGTCCTTTCTGAGCAAAGCGGTTGACTTTATATATTATATCATATTTTTTAATTAAAGTCAACCGCTGCCCATTCTCTTACGCAATATTTTCCCGTCTGTTTTTTATATCCTTTTGAACCTTTTCACATACATATTCATTATATAAAGTCATAAGGTTCTCAGTACCGAAGTGTCTTTCAACTGCATAACTAACCTTACCCTTTTTTATAACCGTTTTGTTATCGCTTTCCTTTTTTCCTTTCAATCGTCTGCCTCCTGATATATTCTCATATAAGGTGTTAATGTCACCTTTGAAATATTATTTATTTCCTTCAGTCCTTTTCATCGCCCTGCTTAGCGGCAAACATCAGGCACATTACAAAAGTCCCAAATATCCCTCCAAGAACAAAACCAATAAAAAACTGTATCATAACAGTACCCTCCGTTACATTGT
>CAJUPO010000025.1 GCA_910588145.1 uncultured Oscillospiraceae bacterium
CTCTCTCGTTCGACAGCTTTATTATTATATCACCTCTTTCTTCCTTTGTCAACTGGTTTTTTGTAATTTGTAGAATATGTGAGTTTTATATTTAATTTTGTACATTCTAACATCATTTTGCACAAATAAGGATGACATAAAGGTATTTTTAATAATTGTAATCGGACACGCATTTTGCGACATATAAATTACTAATTTGCATAAGGAGGATGATATAATGGGTCTCACATCCAAATCTACCGGAAGAGGTGCAGTAGACTTAACAGATACAATAAAAAAATCAGAGAACGAATTTCTGATAGCGCTTGCCGGCAATCCTAATGTCGGAAAATCTACTGTATTCAATGCACTTACCGGAATGAAACAGCACACCGGCAACTGGGCTGGAAAAACAGTTGCAAATGCTCAAGGTAAATGCAGCTTTAACGGACGAAATTATATATTAGCAGATCTCCCAGGTACATATTCACTTATGGCTCATTCTGCCGAAGAAGAAGTTGCAAGAGATTTCATTTGTTTCGGAGGCGCTGACGCAGTTATTGTTGTATGCGACGCAACTTGCCTTGAAAGAAATCTCAATCTGGTTTTGCAAACACTTGAAATAACTTCTAAAACAGTAATATGTGTTAATCTGCTTGATGAAGCTGAACGTAAAAATATAAAAATTGATTTAGAAAAGCTTTCTTTGTTATTGGGAGTTCCAGTTGTAGGAGTGACTGCTCGAGATGAAAAAGGTTTGGATCAGCTTATGGAAACGGTTGAAAAAATTATTGAATCTCCCCCAGACTCGGCATACTTTCCCTGTTACAGCAGAGTTTTGGAAAACGCCATACAGTGTTTATCATCTAAACTGAAGCAATTTACAGAAAATCGACTTTCAGCTCGATGGACGGCAATTCGCCTGCTTGATAAAAACGAAAGTCTAAATAAAAGCATCAACAAATACCTTAACTCTTGCCCTGACCAGCAATTGGATGATAATATAAAACAGTTAAATAAAAAGCTTGAAGCCTCGGGCTACACTCCTGAAAAAATAAATGATGAAATAATATCAACCATCATAAATACCGCCGCTGAAACCGCATCTGCCGTAACATCTTCCGTTAATAATTTACTCAGTTCTCGTGACAGAAAGATTGACCGCATTCTAACCAGCAGAATATTCGGCGTGCCAATTATGCTTGGTCTGCTTGCCATAACATTCTGGATCACCATAATCGGTGCGAATTATCCCTCTCAGCTTCTTTCTAAACTTCTTTTTTCTCTTGGAGATCAATTTGATCATTTTCTTGAAATCACTCATTGCAATGACGTTATCAGAGATATTGCCGTTAACGGAATATTTAAAGTACTTGCATGGGTTATTTCTGTAATGCTTCCGCCTATGACTGGATACAAGAAAAACCGCAAATGCAAAAAGCAAGTGAAAACACCTGCTTTTTGCATTTCTTTTTTGTATAATGGAATAAATATCTCAGGTTCAAATATGATTTTAATATATTAAAGTATTTGAGGTGAGATATGGAAAACGAGCAAAAGAAGATAGTAATTCCAAAAGACTTACAAATTAAGATGTTGAATTTCTTCTTAAAGACATCTATTCCACGAAAGAAAAAAGCAACGAATAAATCCACTGTCAAAAATTAACTGATAGGAGCGATTTATTATGTTGGAAACAGGTATTTATGTAAGAGTATCTACAGAAGAACAAGCAAAAGAGGGATTTTCAATCAGAGCACAGGAACAGAAGTTAAAAGATTATGCAAGGGTTAAGGACTGGTCAATACACAAAATTTACATTGACGAGGGTATCAGCGGAAAAAATATTACAGACCGTCCGCAAATTAATGAATTGATTAAGGATATAAAAAAAGGTCTTGTAAAAAATGTGTTGATTTTCAAAATTGACCGTCTTACAAGAAGTACCGCAGATTTAATATATCTAATTAATCTGTTTAATGATTATAATTGCGCTTTTAATTCGTTGTGCGAAAGCATAGATACACAAACTCCGTCAGGACGTATGTTTATAAAAATAATCGGTATTTTTGCCGAGTTTGAAAGAGAAAATATTGTTGAAAGAACAAAATTAGGCTTTGAAAGAAAAGTCAAGGAGGGTTACAGCCTTTGCACTAGAACGGCAAGCTTTGGATATACTCGAAATATAGGCGATAAAGTACAAAGAATTAATGAAAAAGAAGCTATTATTGTAAGGGAAGTTTTTGATATGTTTGTAAATCAGGGAATGTCATTTCTTGACATTGCCAAAAACCTTAACAAGCGAAATATTCCCACAAAGGAAAATGCCACATGGACTTCACGAGGTATAAAAAATATGCTCACTAACTGCAACTATATAGGAAAAGTGAGATACGCAACAAAAGACGAAACAAGAAATTTTGAAGTACAAGGAAATCATGAACCGATTATTTCCAATGAGCTTTATGAAGAAACACAAAATTTAATTAATAAAATATCAATAAAAAGTTATACAAAAAGACCAAAAGAGGAAAATTATTTTTCTGGACTTTTATTCTGTGAAAAATGTGGGGCAAGGCTTGTAGTTCACGATGATTATTATACAAAAAAAAGCGGAGAAAAAGTATTTAAAAGCGCATATCGTTGCAGTAATTACATACGCAAGACCTGTACTGCAAGTAATATTTCACAAAAGAATGTTGAAATCGCTTTTATGAAATATATTGAACAGATAGAGGACTTTTCCGAAATAAGTGAAATACAGCTTGAAGAAACACGAAAAGCGAAAGACATAAACAATAAGTTAATTGAAAAACTGAATAATCAGTTAAAAAATTTAGAAAACAAGGAAAAAGAAATTCTCAGTTCCTATGTTGACAATAAATTAAAATTTGATAGATATATTCAGTTAAAAGATTATATTGAAATTGAAAAAAGTAAAATTAGGAAACAGCTTGAAGAAATTCCTGTTGTAGAAGAAGATACGGAAGAAATGATTATCCAAAAAGAGGATATAATTAAAAGTTTGAAAGAAAACTGGGAATTACTTACTAATGCAGAAAAGCATTTGTTTCTACTTAAATTTGTTGACAAGATTGTAATTGTAAATCAATTGCAGAATAGCAGACGAGGAATTGCAAAAATTACAGATATAAAATTTCATGTAGATTAATTATTTAACTATTAAATGCCGTTATAATTTTACAATTATAACGGCATTTTTTTATTTTTACCTGTTCCACCAACCCATTACAAAAGTGTTCTAATCATATAAGACAGTGAATAAAAATAAATAAAAAAATAAAAAACGGTGAACCCCTGTAGATACGCTATGATTTAATTTCAGTTGTAATAGAGGGGTCTCCTATTTCATACGAGACCCCTCTATTACAACGTGCAATACATATAATAAATTATATTTTAAATCATAGCTTTATTTTTTTTATTTTTTTATTATTTATTTTTTTTATTATTTATTTTATTTTTAGGAGGTGGAACAGTGTGAGAGTAGAAGAAAGAGATATGTTAATTCTAAGGGAAGTTGAAAGATGGAGAGTTTGCGGTAGCAGACATATTAAATTTTTGGCAGGTTTTACAGGTCAAAGGGCAACTGACAGAAGATTGAAAATTTTAATTGAAGCTGAATATCTGGAACGTAAAAAATATTTATACGGAGTACCAAGTATTTATTTTGTTACACCAAAGGGCAAGAAGCTTATACAATCCAATGTACGTCCCGAAAAGGTAAAAATCGAACAAATTGTTCATGACATGACAGTACTAGATACTGCTATTTATTTCATGCACAAGGAAAGTTTATTGCTTAATGATATTACAACTGAAAAGCAATTACACCAGTTAGATGGTTTTGGAATGCGTAAACACAGACCTGATTTTATTTATACAAAAAATAATGAAACTAATTGTGTTGAAGTAGAAATGACACCAAAAAGCAAAACACGCATTTTAAATATTATTAAAGACAATTTTATAGATTATGATACCCAATTTTGGATTGTGCCAGACACTCAGTCAAAAATCAGAAAAATATTATTAGATAATAAAATGATTTACGCTAATACAGAAATTATAAATCTTGAAGAGGTGAAAAATTATGTTGATAACCATATATAATCGGGATTGAAAAATATCAATCTATTTTAGTATTTTTTATTATTTTTCTTTCTGTATTAATGATTAGCTATGGAGTTAAAAGAAAAATGTTACTTATGAAAATATTTAATTTTAATAAGGAGTTAAGAAAGGTAAAAATTAAAATGAAAAAGCTTGCTTTAAACAATGAAAATTCAACCTTAATAGGTCATAATGGCAGAAAGCCTATTTATTGTTCAGATAATGCAAAGCATATATTTGTATGTGGTACAACAGGCAGCGGTAAAACTGTTGCATTAAGCAATTACATAAAAAATGCAATTGATAAAGATTTTCCGCTATTAATTATAGATGGTAAAGGAGATACAAATAAAAATAGCTTACTTGATATTGTTAATAACTTAAACTACAAAAACAAGCCTGTTTATACCATTAACCTAACTAATATTGAAAAGTCTAACAAATATAATCCGTTTTTAAATGCTTCTCCTACCATCGCAAAGGATATGTTAATAAATATGACAGACTGGTCAGAGGAACATTATAAATTAAATGCCGAAAGATACTTACAAAGACTTATAATATTAATGCATAAATCTAATATAAAATTAACTTTAAAATTAATTATTAAGTACATGAACTTAGATAAATTCACTGAATTATCAGCAGAACTATTAAAAAGAAAAATCATTACTAAACATGAACATATCGAAAATATTGAAATCTGTAAAACTTCTGGAAAAATATCAGAAAGTTCTATTGCCAGATTTTCAACAATTATTGAAAGTGAATTAGGGTATATTTTTGATAATGATGGAATGGATATTTATAATGCTTTAAGACAAAATGCAATTATTATTTTTATTTTAAATCCTCTTATCTATCCAGAAATTTCACAAGCATTCGGTAGATTAATTTTAATAGACAGTAAAAAAGCAATAAGTAAACTTTTCCAAAATAATTATCAAAGAACATTTTTTATTTTTGATGAAATTAATGTATATGCTTCTAAAACATTAATTGACCTTGTAAATAAGTCCAGAAGCGCAAATGTTACTTGTGTTTTGGCAACTCAAAGTCTTTCAGACCTTGCAAGTGCAGAAGATGAAAACTTTACACAGCAAATTATTGAAAACTGTAATAACTATCTTGTCTTACGTCAAAATAGTGCAGTAAATTCCGAAAATTGGTCTAATATTTTGGGCACACGTCCGACAATGGACGTCACATATCAATTACAGCAAAAAGGATTTGACACTATACAAACTGGTTTAGGCTCTGCGAGAAATGTAAGAGAGTTTTTGTATCACCCAGATGATATAAAGAAATTACAGACGGGAAAAGGAATCTTTCTTTCAAGAGACTTAAATTTTCACAGTAAACTAAATATTTGTAAACCGTTTTAAGGAGATAATATGAAATACTTTACATATGTTAAAGAGCATTTTTTTGAAATTCTTGATGATATATTATGTTTCTGGGGAAATAATATGCTTTATTTTTTCTGTACTGCTTTTTACTTTTATTTATCTTTTCATCTTTTTGGCAGTACTTTTAAATCATTTATATGTTTATTATGTATTTATATAATATCAATTTTAATTGCTTTTTCTCCCGCAGGTGAAAAACTACTGCGACTTCTTAATAATGTCAGACCGTTGGAAACTTCAAAAGAAAAGGAGTATATTTTACCGCTGTTTGAAGAAGTGTTTGAACAAGCAAAAAATATAAATAAATACTTAAATAAAATTGAAATATGCATAATAGACAACATGACAGTTAATGCCATGGCTATAGGCAGAAAAACAATTGCAGTTACAAAAGGGTCAATTAAAACATTTTCAGAAGAACAATTAAAAGCTATTTTAGCTCATGAAATAGCACACATAAATTATGAAAATACGACAGCTAGTTTATACGCCGTTATTGGAAATGGAATTTTTACATTAATAATTTTTATGTATAAATTAATGTTGCTTTTCTGGGAGTACTTATTAAAACTTTTATGCGGTAAAAGAAATATATTAAGTCTTATTATAAGATTTCTTAAATTTTTATTAGAAGCTACTATATTTTTTCTGTCTTTCGGATTCCAAATTATTACTATGAAAGACAGCCGAAAAAATGAATTTAAAGCTGATAAATTTGCTTATGATTTAGGTTATGATAATGATATGATTGAAGCTTTATACTTACTTGAAAAAATTTCTTTAGGTGACAACAGCACTATTATTCAAAAAATGATTGCAAGTCACCCAAGAATCACTAAACGAATTGAATTTCTTGAAAGCTTTGATGAGCAAAGCGAGTATAATTAATCTTAACTCCTTAATAGATACAGTGCAAAAAAATTGTGTATGTTTTAAAAGAACATACACAATTTTTTTGACTATTATGGTTTAGGGAGTTAATCATTATTCCGACTGTTATGAATTTTATATACTCCTATAACCAATATAACTATTGAAATCAATGCAATAGTTAGTAGTTTTACTTCCATTTCACCATCTTCCACTTCACCAGTAATTACCATATACCATGAAATAAACATTCCATATAATCCCGTAATGGTTAATATAATTCCGCTTCCCTTTTTCATGCTTTTTTACTCCTTTTTATTTTTTATACCAAAAATTAATGTTTATTTCGTTCATTGTTAATCTTTATCAATCCTATAATTAATGATATTACAGAAACAATACCAATTAAAATTACTATTATTTCATGGTCTGTCAAAGGTGAACTATATGTATACCCCCTATTATATGGCTTTTATCTTCATTTATAGTCCTAAATGTGCCAATAACTCCTATAGCTCCTATTACAGTATAAATAATTCCTTTTTTCATAATTTTTTACTCCACTCTCTCATAAATTATTTCATCTATTGTCCGAATAGCATCTACATTAACATTAGTAAATGTTAATGTATTATTATCTACTGAAAAAGTTCCTATTAAAGAATCTGGTTCCCAAACTAATGAATTTGTACCTAATATGGACAATGTGTTTCCTGATATACTCCAAGTACCCATTCCATCATAATCAAAACTATTTATAGTACAGTTACCGCCCTCATAGATAGTTATATACCTATTTTGGGTATATTGGCTTGTTGTTCTCCATTTGCCAATAATCAACTTATTTTCATTCCCACAGCCTGATAATGATAAACTAGCCATTAACATTACTCCACATGTTCCTAATACTTTAAATTTCCGCTTTTTCATAATTTTTTACTCCTTTTTATTTTTTTACTATAATAAATTATGATTTTAATTGTTCTTCTAAGTCTTTTAATTTTTTTATATCTCCATTAAAATCATCCTCCCTAATAAAAATTGGATAATATATTTCTTTGGTGTCAAAATCTAAATAAAGCATACTTACTGTGCCTTTATCACCTAAATAAGGAGTAAATATTATTAAAAGATGATTATATAATAACTCCCAAGTTCCATTAAATCCTTCATATTCATTACACGAATCTATTTCAAATGTACCATTACTATTAAATTTTATTTTCATATTACAATACTCATCATTTATCTCTGAATCATCAAACTTTAACGAAAAGTCATTTATATTTGTAATTTCATCAAACGAATATCCTTTTTGTTTAGATACTATAAATTTATCTTTTAAATAAACTGTTGTGCAATATTCAGGCAATAAATTACAATATCCCTCATTATACTCGTTTAAATATGGAGAATGTATAAATTCCTTTGTAGATAAGAAAAATCTTTTTGCCATATGTGTCATAAAATTATTTTTATTTGCTTTTTTCATAAATTCCATCAATGCATTCGCACTGTAATCTTCATATGGTTCATCATTAATAGATACAGTTAAATTAATATTCCTTAATGTATCCACAACTGACAATTGTTGATGACTAAGAATAAACTCATTGTCATTACCTATTTCATAAGTTCCTGAACTTAAATAACGATGATGATAATTTCCATCAAACTTTTTGTCTTTTAAATATAAGTAATACAATTGAGGATATGCAAAATCTTTTTCACATTTATATTTTAGATTATCTTTATATGCTGTACCATTTGAATCAATTTTCCCATTTCTTATGTTATAAAATTTATCTATTGCATATATGTATATTCCCTCACTATCACTTAAAGCAACTTTTTTTGTTTCACTTGAACATCCAGATAAAAAGCTTATTATTATCATTATGTTACATATAATTTTAAACTTCCGTTTTTTCATTTCTTTACTCCTTAATTTTTATATACTCCTTTGAAACATATCCTTTAATATCTCCTTTAAAAACTTTCAGCCATTTATTATCTTCACTCATTTCTTCAATAATTATTTCATCACTATTATATAATTTACCAATTATTTTTCCTTTGGTGCTGGGAGATTCTCTAACATTTAAGTAGCCATCTTCTATGCTTACCGTTCCTTTGTTCTGTTTAATGTTTTCTGATTTTAAATTATTTATTATATTTATGTTGCTTTCTGTTATTTCATATCCATCCGAATCATATAAGATTTTCCAATTGTCATTTTCTATATTATATTCAGGATGTTGTTCAGTAAAATATGTATTAAGTTTCCACTTTTTCAGTTCATTGACATAATCATCAAGTGACACTTCTTCATCGTTGATAATGAAACTTTGATTTATTATTTCTCCTGATTTAACTGATTCGTAGTATTCAATATTAGCTTGAAGTAAACATTCCCCATTTTGTAATTTATACACTGGTGTTCTATATGCACCCATTCGCTGATAACTATCAAGAAACAATCCCTCTTTTTCTCTATAGTGCAAACAACCATACCAAGAAAAATTACCATTATTATCATTCTTTTTTAGTTGAATCAATTCATTATCCTTAACTGTAAAGATATGAACACTATATCCGCCTGATATAATTAATTCTGGAATATCATCATTATCAATATATGCAAGTTGATACTTTGCGTCTTCATCGGTTAATGTGTATTCTTCCCCTGTACCACCATTGGCAAAACCTGTACCAAGTTTTTTATATTCACCATTTAATAAATATTTTGAATATAAATTTTGCCAGGAATTTATTAATCCAGTTGATATTTTTGTTCCATCTGTAGTTTCAATGTTTTTTTCTTTATTTGAAAGAAATTGCAAAACGCCATTAACAACTTTAAATTTAACTTCATATTCAATATTTTTTTCGCTATCACGAGTATAAACAACTTTATATAAATTATCATCTGTTTTTTCAACATTTTTAAAATTCAAATCCGATTCTGGTATTAATATTGTATCTGTTTTATGATAGCGATAATAAGCTTTATATTTTTCAACATATATGTAATTTAAAGCACCATTAAATTCACCTATTTTTAATCCAATTTTATTTTTTAAATAGTCATTTAACTCTGATTCGCTTATTTTTGTTAAACCAACCTTTTCTATTATATCACTATCAAAATAATTGTTTAATGTTTCACGTTCTTCTGATGTAATATCATTACTTAGAGTCCCTAAACCATGATATAGAATTGTATTTAAGTCTATTTCTGATGGTTTTTCATATTGACACGCTAAAAATAAATTATTAAATTCAAGAAAGTCTATATTGGTATAGTCTGTTGAGAAATAATTGTCAATATTGTCAAGCGTTATTTCTATTTCTTCAATTTCAACCATTTCCGTTGAATTGGTTTCATCTTCTATGGGGACTACTAAAGTATCAGAATAGTTTTTAATAGCATTTTTTACATTTTCATCAACATTATTATTTCTTGGGTCACGATAATAATTTAAGTTTATACTTTTATCATTGTCCAATATATATAACATCTTAGAAATTTTATTTCTATTTGTTTGAAAGCAGTTTTCATCATATTCAAAACAGCATAGCGAAGCCTGAAGCATTAATGTCAATCGATTATACAAATTTTCTGGATTTTTTATATCTAAGCTTTCTTTCATAGTTCTTTCTACAAAATACGCTTGTACCAAAATCTCACTACTTTGTAATTGCTCTCCAAAGTTTTCTTTTGTCCATGCTGTAAATCCGTCATAAACTCCTATAACAGCGCCAGTTAATATTAAATATGGATTTCCTGACTTTTCTAATATTTTTGAAATAGCTGAATCTCCTAAGGCATAAAATTCTGATTCTATACTTTGGCTTAGCTTTTCCTTAAACTGCTCATCACTATTCTTATATAATGAACATATTTTTTTAGAAGAATCTATTAAACCAGTATAATTGTCTATACTATTTAAAAATATATTTGTAGAAGCTGTTTTATTCAGATAACTAAGTATATCATTTCCTATTTTTTGTTTTTCTGCTACATTATTTATTGAATCATTTTCTATGATAGATTTTGTCAACAACTGTATTTTATCTTCATTTATGTTATTTAATTTATTATGAAAATTCTCAACTTCAAAATATGTTTGAAAAGGTGTACCTATCCAATTTATCACATCTGAAACTTTAGTAAACGCTTCTAATTCTGGTATTTTTATTTGGTCATTTAAATACTTGTTTAATATTGTTATTGTTGAATCTGATGATGATAATATTGTATTACTGTTTAATAGCTGTTCTAATTCTTGGGCTTTATTATTTTGATTTATATTTTCTATATCTTCTAATTTTAAACTTTCTCCATAATTTATACCGCTAATATTTACTAATGCTTTTTTATAATGTTCCGAACTATCGTATGTTGGTGCAGTAATTAACTTTGCTATGCTCCAATTGTCATTAACAACATTTGAAAGACAATTTTGAGATTGTATTGTCAAATATTGTGTTATATCTGAATACTGAATACTTTTTAAAATTTTTTCAATCCATGTGTTATCTTCTTCACTTAGATTTAAATTTTCATAACATGAATAATCCCATATATATAAATTTTTGTCTCTCATAACTTGTGCATAAAGAGAAATTAATGGTGTTCCAGTATATAAGTATATATAATATGGATTATTATTAAAATCTAAATCATTTTCAATATCTATACTGTTTAATTTTTCAAATGCTGAATCTTCTATATTTTTCTTTATATTATCCTTTGCTGATTGAATAGTACTGGGAGATATTTGGCGAAAAGTAACTCCAAACATATCACAAAATTTAATAAAATCTACACACCATTCCTCACCGATTTTTTTACAGGAAAACAGATTGCCTTCTAACAAAACATTGTCTGATTTGTTCCATTTATCATCGCCACTATTTAAATCAATAATTAATTTCATATTACCATCATGATAATACCGAAAATACATACAATTGTCCCTCGATATATAAAATCCGCCATCTTTCATATGCCATTCTGCATTTATTAAATCACAAACAGTATGTAATGGTGCATATAATGTATTATCATCTTTATATAAAGTAATATCTGTTACTGCTTTTTTAGATTTATCAGATATAATTGGTAATTGAATACATTCATATTCTGTGTTTTCTTCTGCATATACAACAGATACAGGTAAAATCATATTAAGAATACAAATCATCAACATAACAATAGAAATTATTTTTTTCATAGCTATTTACCTTTCTTCTGCAATTCATTTAATATTGTATTTTCTCTTACAGTGGCTGGTGAATATAATCCTCCTGTAATTACGTTATTAAAATCTGGAGTTTCATATAAATACCAAGTATTGTCCATTTTCAACATAATTATATCTATATTAAATGTTTTTGTTTTATACTCCTTATTTTTAATCTTATTTAATATTAATGAATTATATTTCTCGCTGTAGTTATCGTTGTTTTCTTCTTGCAGTTGATATATTATATCTATCATATCTATACTTTTAAATTCACATTTAATTATTGCAAAATCATTTCCGTTATTATCTTTCTTAACAATAATATCATTAAATTTATACTTCATATTACTCATTACAGTTTTGGCTACTTCTTTCATATTCAATTCATTTTTTATTTGTCCATACATACTAATATAATAAAAATCTTTTGAATAATCCGATTTTATCATACATTCAATTGTACTTTTGGCATTTTTTCTTATATCATTTGTTTTCCAATTCTTTCCGATAATAATACCAATACCAGTTAATGCAAGCAGTATTATTGCAGTAAGCACTATACATATCTTTTTCTTTCTACTCATAAAAATCCCCCCAATTTGCATAATTCCTATTTTTTAAGACATACTAATCATGTATAATTAATTTGTCTTTACTCTCAAAGTTT
>CAJUPO010000026.1 GCA_910588145.1 uncultured Oscillospiraceae bacterium
TCCTTTTGATTATTTTTTGCAGTTGGTAGCCGCAAACTTATTATAATCAAAAGGATTTATTTTTTCAAGATTTATAGCTATAAGTTCCTTTGAATCCCCGGCTAAGCCAGGGTTTTCTAAATACAAAAAACAGAGGCATTTGCGTGTGCCTCTGCTTTTCCTTACTTTTCTTTCAGGCTCTCCCCGAAGCCTTTTATTATAGGTTCAAGGAAATACTCCATAACAGTCCTTTTATCCGTCTTTATCTCTATACTTCCCGACAAGCCTGAGAATATATTTATTCCGTCCGGTGTTTCCGTTATTTCAAGCTTTACAAGGTACACACTCCCCAACTGTTCGCTGACAAACGAACTCGGACTAATGTACTTCACCTTGCTTTTTACTGTTCCAAACTTGTTATACGGATACGCTTCAAGCTTGATTTCCGCTTCCATTCCGACTTCTATATCCGCAATATCCATGTTTTTAACGTAACATACTACTTCAACAGGAGCATTATCGGGTACTATTGTAATAAGCTCCTGTGCTGCCGTTATAGCTGCACCCGTTGTATTCACGCTTATACTGTTTATATAACCGTCTACCGGAGCATTTATACTCTGATACCTTTTAGTAAGCGTATACTTTTCAAGGCTTGTTTCTACTTCGTCAAGCTTACTGCTTATCTCTGATATTTTGGCGTTTATTTGTGCGCTGTACTGCGTTTTAGTATCCTTAAGCGCTGTTTCTGCCTGATTCAATGCAAGCTCATTCTGTTTTACAACAAGCTCCTGAATTTCCGCCTGCCTGCTTATTCCGTTTATTTCGTATTCTTCAAGCTGTATCTGTGCAATCTGATAATTAAGGTCGGCGTTCTCCTTATCCTTTTCAAGACTTTTTAGAGTATTATGATAGCTTGAATCAGAATCCAGTATCGCCTGAACATAAGGTCTCAGCTCCTCATCATAATCATCTACCTTTACTTTGAAAATATCCTCTCCGTCCTTTATCTTCTCATATACCTTTTTCTGTGCTTCAAGAATTTTTTTCTGACTGTCAAGCTGGTTTTGGTCTATTTCAAGACTTTCAGTATCAAGCTCTATCAAAACATCTCCCTTTTTAACATACGCTCCCTCGGATACATTTATAGCCTTTACCACTCCATTGGAATACGACTGCACAACATTCAGATTACCGATAGGCTGAACGGTTCCTCCTGCCGTTATTACTACGTCTATCTCCGACAGACACGCCCATACAACAGCTGCTATCAAAAGTGTGAATATTCCGGTTATTATTACTGTTCCAGCCTTGTGTGCCGGACGTTCTATTATTTCAAGCAAAGAGGGCATGAAGTCATATTTCAGCTCTTTATCCTTTTTTCTGCTGTGCTTCAATATGTACTCCGTTATTTTGTTATCCATCTACATCGCCCCTCCTTTGCTGATTATACAGGTGACAATACAACCCTTTCTGCTCCATTAAATTTTCATGAGTATCATATTCTACAAGATTTCCTTTATCAATGACCATGATTTTCTGCGCGTCCTTAAGCGTTGACAGTCGGTGAGCAATTATCAGTACCGTTCGTCCCTTGCAGATTTCTTTCAGATTATTCTGAATAATACTTTCTGATTCATAATCCAAAGCAGACGTTGCCTCGTCAAATATCAATATCCTCGGATTATTCAGTATGGCTCTTGCTATGGCTACTCTTTGCTTCTGACCTCCTGACAGCCCCATTCCCTTTTCGCCTATTATTGTGTTGTAGCCGTTTGGCAATTCCAGTATAAAGTCATGCGCTCCTGCTATTTTGGCGCTGTTTATTATCTGCTCCATTGAAGCTGCCGGGCAATGGATAGCTATATTTTCTGCTACTGTTCCGTTGAACATGAAATTTTCCTGCAATACTACTCCTATTTGTTTTCTGAGCATTGCAGGATTGACAAGGGAAATGTCCATACCGTCAACTGAGATTTTCCCGCCCTCCGGTATATATAGTCTTTGTATAAGTTTTGAAATGGTACTTTTTCCTGACCCGCTTCTGCCTACAATTCCTATTATTGTATCAGGTTCTATTTCAAAGCTCATTCCCTTTATTACTTCCCCTCCGTGTGGATCGTACCTGAAATGCACTTTGTCAAATACGATTCTGCCGCCTATTTTCGGCACTGCTGTTTGATTCGTATTAAGTATAGGTTCGGGGGCTGTATTGAATATGTCCCCTATTCTTTTTACAGACAGCGAAGCCTGCTGGTATTCCTGCCAAAGCTGTACAAGTCTAAGCACCGGTCCGCTTACTCTGCCCGAAAGCATTCTGAACGCTACAAGCTGTCCCACTGTAAAATTTCCGTCCATTACTGCCTTTGCTCCAAAGAACAGTATCAGCAGGTCAAATATTTTCTGAATAAACTGTCCCGTTGTTCCCGCTGTTGCCGATACCATTGAAGTCTTATAACTGGCTTTTACATAATCGGATTGCAGATCGCCCCACTTTTTTTCAAATTTCGGCTCCAGTGCATAGGACTTTACAGTCTGAACGCCTGTTATTGATTCTACAAGGAATGACTGAGTATTTGCTCCCGTTTCAAATTTCTCATCAAGCCTCTTTTTAAATAAGGGCGTTACTATTGCTGAAAGCAGCGCATAAACAGGTATTGAGCATATAACTACCACTGTCAGCATTTTACTGTAACAGAACAGTACCACTATATATACTATTATAAATATAAAGTCTATCATTGATGACAGCGGTGTTCCTGTCAGAAAATTTCTGATACTGTCCAGTTCTCTTACTCTTGCTACCGTTTCACCTACACGCCTTGATTCAAAATATTTCAACGGCAGGGCAAATAAATGCTTGAACAGCCTGAAACTCAGCATTACATCTATTCTGTTTGTGGTATGGGTAAATACATAATTCTTTGCAAGTCCTAATATCAATTCATATAAGTATACGATTCCTATTCCCACCGCAAGCACATTCAGCGTTGAAATGCTTTTATGCACCAGTACCTTGTCTACTACCACCTGCGTCATGACCGGTGTGAGTATTCCCAAAATCTGTATTGTAAATACTGCAATTAGTACCTGTATAAACTCTTTCTTAAATTTCAATATTGTAGGAATAAACCATTTGAAGCTGAATACCGCTTCTCTGTCCATTATCCCTTTTTTCGTTATTAATACTGCTGTTCCGTCCCATATTTCTGAAAGTTCCTCACGGGATTTTATTTCAGGCTGGGTTTTATCCGTTAGTAAAATCATGAAGTTATCTTCACTTGATTTAGCTATTATAAAATAATCTCCGTTTTTACCTTTTGCTATTATCGGAGCTTTCACATTTTTCAGCTTGCTTATTTTCAGTTTACAGAGCTTTGCTTTCATTTTCAGCGCTTTTGCAGACTGGATTATCTCCGCTTCTCCCGTTTTCTGTTCAGGGTCAAGCACAGACAGATTTTGCGCCTGTTCTTTAGTTATCGGGATACCGTGAAACTTCATTACTATCATAAAGCATGACAAACCGCTGTCTTGTTTTTTTTCCATATTTCGACCTCCTCTTTCTGAAAAATTATGCAGCAGCATTTTCATGCCGCTGCATTTATTTTTACTGAACCTGTGTTCCTGCAAGCACCTGATTCATCATCGCTGTATCCTCTGTCGGATTCAGCACGTCTATACCGTCTGAAATATTTCCGTCGTCTGAGAATGCAGACATATTGTCTATAAGTATCATCAGCTGAATATCAGTCTGTTCTGCAATTTCGTCCGTTTCTTCCGTTTCCAGCGGACTGTCTGTTATATCGGTTATTACAGTATCACCTGATTCTGTGAGCAGCTCTGATACAGGACTTTCATCTGCATACATATCGCTTAGCATATCAGCCTGCTTCTGCACCATATCCTCCTCGGATTCTGCGTTTGCAAAAGGCTGATTCAATTCAAGTTCCCACGTATCCTTATTTACTGTTCCGACTGCTCCGTCTGCAAATTCAAAGGTAAATCCTCCCTGATTCCACTTGTAACCATTGATAGTTAGTTTATCGTTTGTACCGTTTACTGTCATTTCAAGTGTTGAATCCCAAAGATTAGTTATTGTCACATCACCGGAGTTTACGTCCTTGAATTTAACTGTACTGCTTCCGCCCCAATCTTCAATTGTGTCGTTGCCGTAGCCTCTGGCGAAGATATATGTATCGTTTCCGTTTCCTCCGTACAGCCAGTCATTACCTGCTCCGCCGTCAAGAACATCATCTCCGTTACCTCCGTAAAGCGTATCATTTCCTCCGTTTCCACACAGTGTTACTCCCGAATCACTCCATGCAGACATCCAGTCGTCACTGTCTGAACCGTTCAAAGCCGTAATAAGGTCATTTATCATTGTTCCGTTTATATTAAAGTTCTGGAACGCTGCTCCGTCAAAATACTGTTTGATGATAATATTATCAGCTCCGAATGAAATCTTTAAATCACTTCCGTTTATCCTCGACATTTCAGCATTTTCGATTGACAGTCCTGAAAGCAGTATTGTATTGTTTCCTGCCGCGTCGGAAATAGTATCCGTTCCGTACCCTGCCTTAAATACTATTGTATCGTCCCCGTGGTCGTCCTGAATATAATCGTCTCCCTCGCCCGGGTCGATATAGTCATTACCGCCTCCTGCATAAATCATATCATTACCGTTGCCGCCGAAAATCTTACTTCCGTCATTTCCGTCATAAATAACGTCATTTCCGTCACCGCCGTAGATTTCATTCTCGCCGTTTCCTCCGTAAAGATGATCGTCACCTACGCCTCCGTCAATGTAATCTTTATCCTCTCCGCCGTAAATATAGTCATCTCCCTCTTGGCCAAACATTTTATTGTAGCCGTTACCACCGTTCATAGTATCGTTTCCTGCTCCGCCCTCTATATAGTCGTAACTTTCTCCGCCTGTGAAATTATCATCTCCGTCACCTCCAAACATAAAGTTTGGACCGTTTCCTCCATGAAATGTATCATTACCAGCATTTCCATACATATAGTCGATGTCTTCCCCTCCTACAAGTACATCATTTCCAAAGCCTCCATAAAGCTTGTTATTTCCGTTTCCACCATCTAAATAATCGTCACCGTCTTCTCCGTACAGTACATCGTCTCCATCTTCTCCGTACAATTCGTCATTTCCTAATCCACCAAATAACCTATCATCGCCTTCTCCGCCGAACAGTTTGTCATTTCCTGCATTTCCGTAAAGAACATCATTTCCTTCATCACCATAAATTATGTCGTCACCATCTTCACCGAATAATTTATCATCACCAGAATTACCAAAGAGAATATCATCGCCTTTTCCACCATAGATAATATCATTTCCTTCGCAGCCAAATATAATGTCATCGTAACTACTTCCCTCAATTTGGTCATCTCCATTTAAGCCTAAAATTAAGTAATTACTTCCTTCTTTACTGATATTATCATCGTGTTGTGTTCCAAAAAAGATTTCATAATAACCAGATTCTATTTTATCTATGATGTCTGAAGTCAAATCATAATAGAAATTATATGATATTGGTTTTTTCTTACTGAATCTCATATATTCATTTTCTATTGATTTCCATAATTCATAAAACTCAGACTTCGTTAAATATTTTCCGATTGCATCTTTACCAGAATTCCATATAATCCACCTAAGAAAAGGATCCTCTTTTTCATCCGTTAGTTGACTTAATCCTAAATTAATCAATCTATTAAAAAACCAATCTAATTCATTTAATCCTAATGTTTTTAAGAGGGAATTAACATATTTTGAGTCTAAATCATTTTCTTCAATATAACTCAACATACTTCCTGCAATAACGGACAGGCTATCTTGATTGCTAAAAACATGCTGAAGAATATCATCTGTACTGCCTCCGGAAAAAAGCAGAGGAAATAATTCAGAAATATATATAACCATTTGATCAATTTCTTCTTGACCTCCAGTTTCAAGCAAATAAGAAAAATAATTATGAAGAATGGTTACATCTTCTGCTTCTTCCTCCTCAACAAAAATCGGAATATTATTTTCATTGAGAATTAAATTACCAGATTCCACCGCAAAAAATGAATTTGGACTATGATTCTGCTTAACATTATCCACACCAAATCCTTTACAAATAATTTGCTGGGAACCAGGAATTTGATATAGTAAAATATGTACAAAGTCAGTTGATAATGAATAATTAGTTATTAAATGCGCTCTGGATAGTATTCTTGTTCTATATTCTTCATCACTTAAAAACATGTTAGAAAAACCTTGACCGTCATATCCTACACATCGAGTAACCTTGTCACTGAGAATTGTAACATACATAGCTTTATTACTTCCTTTTGAATGTCCTGTTACAGTAATATTATGGTATTCAAGACTTTCTATAAAAGCCAGCGCTTTAAGTTGATCCTCGGTATCTCTACGATTAGCTCCCTCTACATTATCACTCCATTCTGCTCCTCCTGTTGTTCCTTTAAAGGCAACTATGGCTTCATGTGTACTTGATGAACCATCTGTAAAACAAAGAGCTAAGGGTGTTCCTTTATCATTAGTTAATGTTTCTGTTAGAACTAAATCTTTAAGATTATCACTATTTTTTAAATATGTAATTATTTGTGCCCATTCCTTACCGCTTGCACATGCTCCATCTATCTCTGTATCTCCTAACGCTTCTAAATTTGAAATGGCTGTGGTATCAAAAGCGTTTAAAATATCATTAATTGGCTGGTTTATATAATCACCAACTTTTGGGTATTCATTAATTCCTGCGGCTTTTGCTACACTTTCACTTAAATAAGTCAAATGCTCCAGCATTAATAATTCTGCATCTGTTATATTCATAAACTACCTCCATATTAATCATACAATTTATTATCTGTTATTGTTGTACTTCCATCTGATTTTACATGACATGACAAGCGTATTTTTATATTTTTTTTGCTAAAATAATCAGAATAATTATTTACGTTTAATTCTCCAATATTAGGATTATACAATAACATAATTTGAGTATAACTAATTAAATTATTTTTTTGCATCTGTTTTACAAAAATTGATGCAAAACTTTCTATTTCATTTTCTGTACAAACTTCATTGCTAATAAAAATAACACTATTCCCAATAACATTACCCCTAATAGTTTCTTCTGAAATATTAGATAAATCTTTTATTGTTGTTTTAGTAACAGTAGAAAACACTTTTATCTTATCTGAATTAAAATAATCCTTGATATAATCTGTAACCATTTGCTCATAATAAGGTCTTACCGCAATATTCGGATAATCATCTGTAAATGTTCCGTCGTCTTCACGAGTCACTGTTACGGTATCTGTTTTTGCATTTCCTCCCTCCGGAATGGCTGTCATATATTCCTTTTCCAATATCTGCGGTCTTACATAACCTGTGTATTCAAAGCCTATTCCATACTTTTCCTCAAGATACATTATCATTTCATATATTGCATCTACTGATAACTGCTGGGTTATATTTAGCTCTGAATACTCTGTAGGCAATCCCTGCTCTGCTAAAAATTCTTTCTGCCATTCGTTTAACCTCGGCTCTTGTTTTACTTTCTCTTTTTTCATTTCACATCCATATCCTCCAATTATTAATGCCATTAGCTGTAATATTATTATTTTTTTTTTAATTTTATTCATAAAACCTCCAGTACCTTTTAGTAAATATATTTTTTATTAAAATTATACACCAAATTAACTTCTTTGTCAATATATACCTATTATTAATTTAATATTTCTACAATATTCTAATAAACTCTTTCTTTAAGTAAAAATTAACGGCAATACCTAGCAGCTAAACTTAGATATTGCCGTTAATTTCTTATTTCAACTGTAAAACAAAGAGCTAAGGGTGTTCCTTTATCATTAGTTAATGTTTCTGTTAGAACTAAATCTTTAAGATTATCACTATTTTTTAAATATGTAATTATTTGTGCCCATTCCTTACCGCTTGCACATGCTCCATCTATCTCTGTATCTCCTAACGCTTCTAAATTTGAAATGGCTGTGGTATCAAAAGCGTTTAAAATATCATTAATTGGCTGGTTTATATAATCACCAACTTTTGGGTATTCATTAATTCCTGCGGCTTTTGCTACACTTTCACTTAAATAAGTCAAATGCTCCAGCATTAATAATTCTTCATCTGTAATATTCATTTTTAACTCCTATCTAATTTTTCGTTCACTAATTTGTATTTCACCGTTTTTCTCAACATAACACATGTATCGTGCGGCTAAGTGTTCTTTCACATAATAATCTGTAAAATTTGAATGTGTTAGTTCAGACATGTTTCCATTAAAAAATAGCATGATTATATTTGTACTGGCATATCCATATTCTTTTGACCATTCAGCATATTCAGTTATAAAAGTTTTAAATTCATCTAATGTACATATACTGTTTTCTATAAAAATACAATTTACACCATACAAACTGTTTTTCATAGACTTTTCATTTATATTAGATAAATCTTTTATTGTTGTTTTAGTAACAGTAGAAAACACTTTTATCTTATCTGAATTAAAATAATCCTTAACATAATCTGTAACCATTTGCTCATAATAAGGTCTTACCGCAATAAAGGTCTTACCGCAATATTTGGGTAATCATCTGTAAATGTTCCGTCATCTTCACGAGTCACTGTTACGGTATCTGTTTTTGCATTTCCTCCCTCCGGAATGG
>CAJUPO010000027.1 GCA_910588145.1 uncultured Oscillospiraceae bacterium
TAAAAATATGATATAATATGTTCGGTGTTGAGAAGAATATTGATGATAATGACACAAATGCATTCCGTTACTGCGGTGAGTATTACGACAAGGAAACAGCGACTGTTTATCTAAGGGCTAGAAACTATAACCCGTCAACTGGCAGATTTATTAGTCGTGATTCATTCGCCGGAAGAAGATCTGATCCGCTTAGCTTGAATCTTTATACTTATTGTAAAAATAATCCGATTAGGTATGTCGATCCGAGTGGGCATAGTTATGCTACATTACCTAATGGAGATAAAATGAGTATTAATAGTGCTTCGGATATTAAGATATTTAATGATAAGAGAGACAAACAATTAACAAAAGCTAAGGAATCTGAAATTAATGAGAAAAAAACTGATTTTTTGGGACAAACAATTTCTGAATATAATCCAGATACGCCAAGTATGGTTAATATAGGTGCAGCATATGATCAAAGTAATAATAAATACAGAGATATTTGGTTAGTTGAGAGTAGGTTTGTTAATAATTTCAAAGATACGTTTAATAGTAATGAAATATATATAATTGATGTAACAACACCTGATAGGATTGATTATGAAATATTTAATTCTTACAAATATTGGGATGAAAATTTAATTGACGATACTATTTATTGGCTAAAAAATATAACGATGAAAAAGGTAGGACACAATATGATCGTTCTCTAACAAGTTTAAAGCATGAATGGTATGAGCATAATATTTTATATTATGTCTTTCAAAATGATGAAGAATGGAGGGAATCGGCTAAGCATGCTAATTTAGATGAAAATGGAATTGGAACGTATTTAAATTATTGGCGTATGATTACTGAATAGATTGATTAGGAGAAATCGTAATGTTTTTTACATTATTAATTTGGATATTCTGCTTTTATTCTTGGGCATCAATGGTTGTGATTTCTAAATCATCTACTTTTCATGACAAATATTTCGCTTGCATTTATATTGCAATTCTATGCGTTTTAATATTGATAAAGTTTACCTTGTACAAAATCAGGAAAAAGAAAATAAAAAAATGCATATTAGATTTGGCAATTCCTGTTCTACATTTAGTTTTTTTTATCTGTCATAGTAATATTATGTATGGATATGGTAAGGGAATTTCGACTCCTGGCGAGATAATAGGCTTATTTAGTATAATTAATGTGTCTTATAATATGGCTTTTATACTGATGGGAATAATCTATGCAGTACTTTGGCTTGTAATGATATTAAATTATAATATGAGCAAAAGAACAATACTGAAGCCTAATAAGAGAATAACATTTATTGCAATAATCTTAGGAATAGTAGTGGAGGTAATGGGAATTTGCAAATTTATATTTACCAGTGAATTAAGTTTGATTTACTTATTCTCAATAGCTTTTTTTTGGATGTTTAATCTGTTTAATTATATAGCTTTAAAAGTGAAAAATCTTAATAATTAAACGAATATTATTAAAAGGAGCAAAACAAGCTTTAATAAGCGAGTTTTGCTCCTTTTTCTTTACAAAAAAGTTAAAAATATGATATAATATATTCGGTATTGAAAAAAATTGAAAACAGTTGCCGATTCCTTGTCGTCAATAACATTGGTGGAGATGTATCGTTATCATTTGATGTAAATAAGTTTTGTGAATATTTAGGAGAATAGTGATATGAATAAATTGTTTTTTATTTTATCAATTATTATATATGTGTTAAATTATATAATAATTGAGGCTTGTGATATTAATGCACACAATTCACTTTGGTCTGCTATTTATTTTGTTATCATATTAGTTCTTTTATGTATAGGATGCATTTTAAATTCAATTATATATAAACAAAAGAATTCATCAATTAGATTTTTGTTTTATTATTTTTCAATTATGTGTTCATTTGGTATAGTTTTATTAGCTATATTATCATCATTTATTTTAAGCAATAAAAATGATAGTTTTATAATATCTTTTATTTATTTGATAATAAGTATGTCATCTATTATTGGATATTTAATATCTAAAAAATATAAATATAAGTACAAAATAGTTTTTGGATATTTTTCATTATTATTTCCATTTTCTCTTTTAATAAATATAATATTAACCATAATAAATGTATTTTAATACATAAGGAGCAAAATAAGCTTTCATAAGCTTATTTTGCTCCTTTTTCTTTACAAAAAGTTAAAATTATGATATAATATCACATAATGCATTCGGTGTTGAAAAAAACATTGACAAGAATGACACAAATGCATTCCGTTACTATGACACTGAGTCAGGTACAATTTATCTAAGGGCGAGAAATTATAACCCGTCAACTGGCAATTTTACAGATAATAGTGCAGGATTAAAATTAAATATTTGGAAAATAAGTGCAAATATAAATTTTGGATTAAAAAATACAGGAATTAGTTTCAGCTATACTAATGATAATAATACTAATTATTTTGGATATAGTGTATCTATCTGCGATTTAGATGTAAGTTGTAACGCTGGAGTTACACAATCATATTCTGATACAGGAAGTTATACTGATGGAGGGCAAGCTTCAATTAACGGTATGCTCGCATATGCATTATATAGTTTTGCAAATGGTGTGCAATATGATTATGAACAGTTCGATATTGTTCCTGCTAATTAGACAAAATTATTTAGTATAGGAGAATAATATATGTTTAGAATATTAAGATTATTATTGGCATTAAGTTTTATTATTATTGCAATTGTTTTTCTTAAGCGGAAAAATGTAAAATTTAAATTATTAAAAGCTATTATTTGCATAATTATATGTTTAATAATAATTATTATGCCTTTTGAGAATATTTTTATAAAGTTTAGTACACCTGAATTGGCTTTTAAAAAAACTTCAAATAATTGTGAAATAGTTAAAATCATTGAAAAGGAAAATACAGCATTAATAATTTATAAAGAAAAAAGTTCTACATATGCTACCTTAATAAATAGAACAGGTGATAAATGGAAAGCTCAATTTTGGCCAGATAAACAAACATTAACAAGATTAGAAAATGGTGAAATTATTTTAGTAACAAACGAAAGAAAAAGTAATAATTTTTATATAATGATTTCAGTTAATTATAATACTCAAATTATTTCTGATAATAAGAATTCTAATTTTGAAACATTTTCTAGCAATGATAAGAGAACTAATTATGTTGCATATGTTGAAAATTGTGATGAAGAATATATCGTTAATATTGATAATTATAAATATCAAATTATGTAATACAATAGCATAACAAATAGAAAAATAAGGAGTAAGCAATGTTAACTCCTTATTTTTTATTACTTATAAAAAGGGCAATAGTACCATATCAAGCTACGAATATTCGTATTATCTTGATGGTTCTGACGCTTGCAAAGTAACAGAAGAAAATGGTATAATAGAAACAACGGAATATGAGTATGACGGTCTCAAGAGACTTACTGAAGAATCCATCAAGGTAGGCGGAAATACAACTGACTCTTATTCATACGAGTATGACGATTACGGCAACCGTTCAAAAATGACTGCAACGGGTACTGAAACATATGAAACTGTTTATGATTATTCAGTAAACGGCAAGTATACCGCACTTCTGCAAAAGGAAGTCAAGATTGTTGAAAAAGAAGAAAATTCTCTTAATTTAAACAGCAATGTTAAGCAGACAGTTTATACATATGATGCTAACGGCAATCAGATAAAAAAGACAGCCGACGGCAAGACTGAAACTAATACTTATGACGGTTTAAATCAGCTTATCGGATTCACAGACGGTGTAACAACAGCAAGCTATAAGTACAACGCAAGCGGTCTCAGGTATGAAAAGACTGTCAATGGTCAGACAATAAATCATGTGTAGAACGGAAATAAGCAGATTATTGCAGATGTTATCGACAATCAGTTTTATGAGGCAGACTGTTATATCAGAGGGACAAATCTTGCTGCAAAGTACAACTTCTGGAATGGTAAGAAAACTGAATATACTTACTACACGCAAAATGCTCACGGCGATGTAGTAAACCTAACTGACAAAGACGGAAAGGTAACAAAGAGCTATAAATATGACGCATTCGGTGTTGAGAAAAACATTGATGAAAATGACACAAATGCATTCCGTTACTGCGGTGAATATTATGATAAGGAAACAGCCACTGTTTATTTAAGAGCCAGAAACTATAACCCAAGTACCGGTAGATTTACTCAAAGGGATAGTTTTGCAGGAAATTTAAACGATCCTCTTAGTCTTAATCTTTATACTTACTGTGCAAATAATCCTGTTATTTATGTTGATCCAAGCGGCAATAGTACAGTAGCAATTAGTAGCGGAGTCTATTTCTCAATGAGTTCAAGTGCATTAACAGCTGGAGGGGTAGTAGCAGGAGCAGTAGCAGTAGCTCCGTATGCATTGGTATTGGGAACAGCATTTTGTGTTGGAAGTCTTGCTATGAAAAACACAAAAAAACTTGATGTTTATACTAATATAGACGAGATGTCTGAAACACATAAGATGTTTTCTACGTTTGCAGCTGGTGAGAGCACATATTTATCAACATGGACAGGTTCGATGTCGATTGCAGAAGCATATGCAGAAAACTTTGTAAAATCAGAAGTTTTAACTGACTCTAAAGCCAAAGCTAAAACTAAAAAAATTACTCAAAAGGTACCGGATAAATCATATACTGTATATAAATTAATTGATAAAGATGATAAAAGTGTACAATATATAGGCAGAACAGGTGATGTAGAAGCTACTATTAGAAGACATGATAGAAATATTTATAGATCAGAATTTGATTTTGTACCAATACATCAAGGTTTAAGTTTTGAACAATCCCGAGGATTGGAACAATACTATATTGAAGCATATAGAACGCTAAATAGAGAAAACAAGGCAAATAATCAAATAAATGGAGTGAATCCTAAAAAGAAGGAAAAGTATAATTACTATTTAGATATAGCAGAGCATTATCTGAATGGAGAAACATATGTAGGAGGTTAAAATAAATGGGAACATGGGGACCAGGATTATATTCAGACGATGTAGCGTGCGATGTAAAAGAATATTATATGAATTGTCTTAGAGAAGAAATGAGCGGAGAAGAAGCAGAAGCCGCAACAGTGTCATATTTTAAAGATGAACTATCTGACAGCGATGACGGACCGATAGTGGTATTATCATTAGCAGAAACAGCATGGCGTACAGGAAGATTATCAGAAGTACTGAAAAAGGCTGCCATAGACATAATAGATAAAGGAGAAGGACTGGATAGATGGGAAGCAGAGGGAAAACAGCTATTAAAAAAGCGCCAGGCAGTATTAACAAAATTGAAGGAAAAGCTATTATCCCCTCAGCCGCCGGAAAAGAAGGTATATAAGCATAGGATATATAAATGTGAGTGGAAAATAGGAGATGTATATGCATACCGATTTGAAAGTGAAATAGCCAAGGAAAAAGGATATTATGGAAGGTATTTGCTAATTCAAAAGGTAGATGAGGGAAGTTGGTATCCAGGTCATGTTGTACCAATAGTATATTTTCGAATTACGAAGGATACAAGTTTACCTTCAATTGACGATATAAAAAGTATTGAGTGCTTAAAAATTGGTTTGGGTGAAATAACTTCAAGTTATGAATATAGAGGAAAAATATTAAATACTTCCAAAAAGATTATACCTAAAACGCTTATTTATTTAGGAAATTCAAATATCGTTCATCTTGTAGATGAATATATTCCAGAGTATGATGTTAGTTATTCACGTTTCAATTGGAAACAAATGGAAGAAAGAATGATTAGAAAATATGAAAGGTATATTAAATAATGATATTTTAAGAAGAAGGCTACGTTATAAACCTTATTGATTAAGAATCGGAGTAAAACAAACTGGAAAGTATGTTTTGCTCCTTTTTCCTTTACAAATAGTTAAAATTATGATACAATAAATTTTTAAAGAAAAATGAGTAAAAGAAGAAACATATGTAGGAGGTTAAAATAAATGGGAACATGGGGACCAGGATTATATT
>CAJUPO010000028.1 GCA_910588145.1 uncultured Oscillospiraceae bacterium
TTTATTATTATACCATCTTTCTCCTTTAGCTGTCCATTTTTTTAGTATAGCACCATAAGTTCAAAAAGGTCGGACTTGTGCAACGCCGTTCCTACGGCGGTATTCGTGGGTACATTTCTTCTCATTTATCCTCCGTTCTGCCCATGTTAGGCTAATAAATTTTATCTGCCGTGTAATTTATGTTGTTTCATACGTTTTTCTTCTTCTCGTTTCTTTTCAGAAATCAAGCTTGAAATATAGTCTCCCTTTGATAATTTGCAAAACAACTGAAGAAAATTATGATACATATGTTCCGGAGGATTTTGGTGAGTATATTTTCACAACCCGTAAAGAGGCGGCAAAATCATTGGAGGAATAGAAAGAATGATAAGCTGGCTTTCGTCTGACAAGCCTGTGAAGCTTGTAATAACTCAGTGCAAAATTGATATGTATTGCACACTTGAAAGCTTTGATTATTCGGAGGCCGGAGGAGACCCGGGTACATACAGCTATTCTGTATCGTTCAAGGAATACAGAGCGGTGCAGATGAAAAAGGTAAGCGTAAACAAGACAACGAAAAAAGCCACGGTCAGCAAGCCCGGGACTGCAAGGGTAAGCAATAAGACAGCGCCGAAAACCCATACCGTAAAGGGCGGTGACTGCTTGTGGAATATAGCCAAGAAGTATTACGGTAACGGTTCAGACTTAACAAAAATCTATAACGCAAATAAAAAGGTAATAGGTTCTAATCGGAATCGAATCTATCCCGGACAAGTCCTGACGATACCGTAGAAAGGAACAGAAATGGAAAAAATATGTCTGCTGCTTTGCCGCAGCGGAGACACATACGATATATCCGAACTTGCGGAAAGCATTAAATGGAAAGGACGGAAGGGTTCTGCGGCGCGTTCTCTTTCCGTATCCCTTGCAGATAATGCAAATTGCAGAAGCAATATAAATGTAACTGAGGGCAATCAGCTTGTTTTTAAATACGGTAAAAATGAACTGTTTCGGGGGATGATAATGTCCCAGCAGCAGGGAAGCGGAAGAAAAATGCCTGTTACCGCCTATGACAACGGAATTTACCTTTCTAACAACAAGGATACTTTCATTTATGAAAACAAAACCGCTCATGATATTTTTATTGACGTATGCAAAAGGTTCGGAATAAAGTATTCGGATGTTGCAGGTACGGCATATAAGATACCGAATCTGACAAAATCAAAAACTACCGCTTGGGATGTGATACAGGACGCGCTTAGTCAGGACTATAAAACAACGGGAAAACGGCATTATGTTATGTCTTCAAAGGGTGTTTTAAGCCTTGTAAAACGCCAGGAAAAGATTCTTGAATATATGCTTGAAAGCGGAGTCAACCTTATTTCCTGCAGCTATAAAAGGAGCATAGAAAACATAAAGACCCGTCTGAAAATACTGTCAGATGAGGATACAGCCGCGGCTTTTAAAAAGGATGCCTCCCTTGAAAAGAAAATAGGAATCTTTCAGGAGATAGAGCAGAAGGACGATAATTTATCGGACGCACAGCTTGGAGATTATATAAATGAAACACTTAAGGAAATCAGTACTCCGGAAATAAGCCTGACAGCCGAAGCCGTAGGAATGCCCGAAGCAATATCGGGAATGGGCATATATGTAAGAATACCGGACCTTAATATATCCTCAAAATTCTACATAGACGAGGATACCCACACATTCAAGGGAGGAGGGCATACAATGTCCCTTAAGCTGAATTCTGTAAATGAATAAAGGAGGTCGCATATGGATAACAGCACAAGTATTAAGGCGCTGCTGAGTCAGATATCCCCGAAAGGACCGGTACTGATAAAGGGAAAAGTAATTTCGTCATTACCCCTTAAGATTCAGGCGCTGAATGACGAAAAGCTGATAATGAGTGAAAAAACACTTGTAGTCCCCGGAAGAATAGGAAAACTGAATCCGGGGGAGCTTGTACATATAATAGTGTTCAACAACAGCAAGGTGTTTTATGTATTAGATAAGGTATAGAGCTATGTCAGTGGAAATAGAAATACCAATCGGGGAAATTGAAGAAGAACCGGAGTCATCCTCCAAAACGTACAAGCTTGATTTGAATACCGGAAGAATAGGCGGAATAATTGACGGCAGAGAAGCCGCCGAACAGGCAATAAGGAAAGCCCTTGCAACTTTAAGATTCGGTTCGCTTATCTATGACGACCAGTACGGAAACGAACTGGGCGAGATGATACGTGACGGAGAAGCTTCAAGAGAGCTTATAGAGGAATCAGTTCCTGGAATGGTAAAGGACGCACTGCTCCCGGACACAAGAGTAATTGAGGTTAGTGATTTTGTGACAGAGTTTAAGGATGACGGCGTATACATTTCATTTACGGCGGAAACCATTTTCGGCATACAAAAAATATCGGGGGTGAAAATATAAATGTTTGAGAACAGAAGCTATGAAAATCTGCTCCGGGAAACTCTTGAAAGTGCGCCGGAGGATATTGACGTCAGGCAGGGAAGTATTTTTTATGACGCAGTTGCAGGGACAATTATAAAAATTGCAAAGCTGTATACTGACCTTGAATTAGTTTTCAGTCTAAGCCGGGTAGATACTTCGACCGGTGAATACCTGGACGCCAAAGCTTCAGAATACGGGGTATACAGACATAAGGCTTTGCCTGCAAAGTATACTGCTGTATTTTCCGGAGCAATACCCGAAGACGGAGAGCGCTTTTTCTGCGATGATACATATTTTGTACTTCGCAGACCAAAAGAGGGAGCTTGTTATCTTGAATGTGAGATTTCTGGTAACATAGAACTTATGACAGGAAAAAATGCAGTTCCGGTCAATGACATTCCGGGTCTTGCCTCAAGCAAATTCGGAAGTGTGATAGATTACGGTTCAGACCCCGAGGATGATGAAAGCCTCAGACTGAGGCTAAAAGACAAAATATCGGGTTCAGGTGAGAATGCCAATAAACAGCATTACAAGATATGGTGCGAAAGTATTGAGGGCGTGGGCAGGGCAAGAATTATTCCCCTTTGGCAGGGTCCGAATACTGTCAAGGCTGTCCTTATCAACACCGAGGGTTATCCGGTCAGCAGTGAAACGGCTGAAAAAGTACAGAATTACATAGACCCTGGAAGTACAGGTCTCGGCGAGGGTGCTGCACCTATAGGAGCACATTTTACAGCAGTTTCGGCCGGTATTCTGTCTGTTGAATTAAGCCTTACAGCAGAGGTAACCGAGGACGCTGATACATCAATAGTAAAATCTGAAATTGAGTCCGTTGTCAGGGAATATTTCAAGGAGCTGTCCGTATCGGAAGATGAAATTGTAATCAGAGTTTCCGAAATCGGCGCAAGAATAAGCCGAATAAACCAAATAGTTGATTACAGTGAACTGAAGCTTAATGGAAGCGGAGCAAACATTACAGTTGATTCAGAAAGTGTACCGTTGCTGGAGGTGACTGAGATTGAATTTGTTCGGTAATTATTACTCAAATGCCTATGAAGAGCTTGCTTCATACTATCCTGATTATTACCGTGATGTGTATGAAATGCAGGAAATACTTAAGTCAAAGGGGGATCTCTTGGACGGCCTGGTAAGCGGATTTCAGAGAGTATTTGACAATCAGTTTATTGATACGGCAGACAGCGAAATGCTCTCGGTATATGAGAAGATTCTCGGCATAAGTCAAACTAATGTAAGTTTGGAGGAGCGCCGTTCAATTATCAAGGCGTATTTAACAGGAACAGGAAAAGTTTCGGGATCAATGATATGTCAGATGATATCGGCATATACAGGAACAGAAGCCGAATGCAGCTTTGACCAGGGAGATTATTACAACAGAAAAAATCTTATTATAACTGCTCAGAGGGGAAACCGAAATTATTTTAATCTGAGGGAAATATATTCAATGCTGTCGGCAAAGCTTCCGGCGCATATATCTTATAAATTTGACATGACCTGTGAAAGCGGAATTGAGATAAAGACGGAATATTCAGCGCACAGCAATATACTGCCTAACTGCGGAGTGTATTGCTGCGGTCAGGAAGGAGTGTCGTTATGCAATTAAGCGGCAGTTATATATCGGGACTTATCAGTAAAATAGTAAGCGATATATACAGGGTTCAGTATAAGGCTTCGGGGGTATGGCATAATACGGATTCGCTGATAAAGTCGGCAGGCGAAGACCATTTGACTGTTGACGCTATATTTCCGATAGACGGCATGGTAATAAGGGGAATAAGGGTTATAGATTTCCAGGGGAATGTAATAGCCGAGAGGACTGAAAATATCACAAAACCATCCGGGGACCGTCTTGTTATACATTTTAAAATAACCATATCAGAAAGGAGCGTTTCATAATGGCATATACACCTACAGATTGGAAGGATCATCTTGTAACCTCTCAGGCAGTAAGGATTACAGAAAACAGTGACGGGACATTCAAAATAACCCCGGCAGGAAAGGTTATTCAGCAGGGCACAAAAATGTCGGCAGATAATTTTAATCATATGGAACAGGAAATAGCAAGTTTATCCTCCCAAGCAGAAACTTATTACAAGAAAAGCGGCGGAACAATAGGCGGCAATACAGAACTGGCGCAGACAGTGGTACATAATCAGAATACTATACCACTAATTATCAGAAGAGGAAATACAACCTACGGTTCACTGAGTGTTAGGTCTGAAATTGGTGACGGAAGCGCAGAAGGTACAAAAACACTTGGATTTCTTCAATGGAGCGCTAATGGGAACTTTTCAGTCAGAAACAGCAGTAACGAATCAATGCTGACTATTACCCCCAGCGGAAGATTAGTTGTTAATAATATAAAAACTAAAAGCGGATTGCTTCTTGCGGATGTGAGCAATTCAAATTCCTCTGAACCGCTGACAGTAGAAATTGCAGGAATAACAGATAAATTTACATCACTTAAAGTGGACGCAGTTTTATCTAATACGGATGGAAATACGTATCAGGCAAGCTTTGTACTGCCCGTAGGATATACGGCAGAGGGGAATACTTATATGTATTCATGCCGGGGATACGCAACAAAAACGGTATTTTTTGACAGTTGTATCTATTGTACTTTATCGGGTACTGCACTGTCATTCAAGCAGCTTGTTCCAGGCGGAGGGTATGTGAGCAGTGTAAAAATCTTTAGTATGTAAAAAGGAGAAAATATGACGGATATTATCGTGGCTCTTATCGCACTTGTCGGAACACTTGGGGGCTCGCTTTGCGGTATATTGGTATCATCGAAAATGACTAATTACCGGCTGCACCAGCTTGAAAAGAAAGTAGACAAGCATAACAATTTTGCAGAAAAGATTCCTTTAAT
>CAJUPO010000029.1 GCA_910588145.1 uncultured Oscillospiraceae bacterium
AATGCGTTGTTGTTGTACTTACTGTCGAAGCCGATTCATTGTGTTCCGTTTCCATCTGAATCTTCACCTATAAACTGCGGCAGCGGCATTTAATTATTTTACCATATAGCTTCTAAATTGTCAATTTTCTTTAATATATATAACGATTATAGTAATACAAAAAACCGTATTAAGTTTTTTACTTCATACGGTTTTTAACTTTTATAATTAGCTATTCTTATTAATCTAGCTTGTCATATCAATATACTTTATAAAAAATTAAAATATATAGTAATTAAAACATATGATACATAAAACTTTTCTCCATTTTAAAGTTTAGTTATTTCAAATGAACATGTTGTAATAACTTCAATTCGAGTATCAATACTTTCAAACAAAATATAATGTTTAAAGTCATTTATATTTTCTCCATATACCCCATCAGAAGACTTAATAAAATTATTCACCCAATCAGAATTTTCTACAAGATAAATTGAAAATTTAATTTCGTCACTAAATTTTGTGTTAAAATTTCTAGAAATAAAAGCAGCCTCTACACACTGTCTAAAGTCAAATATAATAGGAAAATATATTTCATAATTATTATTTTCAAAATCAGTAAAGTAAATCTTTGCTTCTCTTTGCAATACTTTGGTTGATGTTATTGTTTTTATCTCTGGTAAATTCAATAAGTCTATTAACTTTTCCATAAATCCTCCTTTATTCAAATAAATTAATATCGTATTTTTATGCTCGTATTAGTAACCTTATCAAAAATTTCAAGGGTTGGAAATCCACCACTACTTTTAGATCTTACATTTACCACACGGCCATCTATCAAATATCCAACTATTGTTCCATTAACCCTAGGAATTGGATCTACATTAATAAGTGGTAAAGAATCAAAATCAGCTTTAGCTGCACTATAGCCCTTTGTTATTGAAACTAGTTATCAACTTTACCCGTAGAATTTGTTAATGTTTTATTAGAAAGAACATCTTGTACTGTTTTCTTTCCTGTAATAAATATTTCATCTAAGTTTTTTCCTCCAGCTTCAAAAGCTTTTTTTAGTTTTGAATACTCTGCCTTTGATAATGGACTTCCATTTTTCAAGGACTTTGCTATATTATCTAATGCTGACGACGGTAGATATTTTACTATGTCAGGTATTTGTTCACTTATCGTAGTAATCGCTTTGGCTATCATTGGTGCATCATCAACATGCTTAGCAATAAACTCTCCCAGTGTTCCGGCAATTTTTGCACTGTCTCCTGCTATAGGTATAAGACCTACTCCGCTTAATAATGCATAACCCCATTCTCCATTTCCTGCATTTGCTATTACATCCCGCAAATCCGATACAACAGGCATAAACCCGCTTGTAATTTGACCAAGTAATGTAGGTATATTTTCACATTCTACAAAATCACCTAAAATTAATCCTTTTACAAAACCGCTGACATACTCTCCTGTACTTAAATCATATGTAAACGGATCTGTTCCATTTTCATATTCTGCTAAATCATCAAAACTATCTCCGTCCGGATTTGGATCTAATGGGTCAAACCAAATCTCCAATTCAAATCCATCTGTCAACTTATCTCCGTCTGTATCAGTATTTAAAGGTTTGGTACCAATTGCTGCTTCTATATTATCATCTAATCCATCTCCGTCTGAATCCTTTTTAGTAGGATCCGATGTTGGAGTGCACATAACGTGCAATTCTTCCTGTGATAATGGAAATGTTAATCTATAACTAAAATAGTTTAATTCAACATTATCTTCAAGACCATCGCCATCTGTATCTTTTGAATACTTATTCGTTCCTATTGGCTGTCCATTTGGCTTTAATCCATATTCTTCTACTATATCAGGTATTCCGTCTCCGTCTGAATCTTCTCCTATAAACTGCGGCGTTTAAATATTTTACCATATAACTGCTAAATTGTCAATTACATAAAAAAGCAGAACAAGCCTTAAACATGTTCTGCTTATTTTTAAAATAAATTATTAAAAGGTATTATATGTAGTTGTTTCAAATGATCTCCAAAGTATATGTCCATTATCATCATATATTAGCGATTCCATTTCATCAAAGTAAAAATAAAACTTAATATATGCATTTTGATAATTTTTAAAACTACTTTCTTCGACAATACTATCCAAATATGATTTTATGTCAACATCTTTTTGTAAATTAGCTGATGAATGTGAATCAGCTCTCTTAGTGTTACTGTATTTATAATTAATACTATATGCTCTTTTGTTTACAGTATCAACATATATATTTATACTTTCACAATATTTCCCACCATTATATTCTGCACGACAAAAAAACATGGCATTAATATCATTTTCATTTCGATACTTATATTCAACATATGATAAATACGGATTATCTATGTACGCCTCAGCTATCTGAATTATTTGTTCTTCTATATCTCTGATAACATAAGGATTCCCCTCAAGTAAGATTGAAATATCTTTGGTTTCATTTATATAAGTATCAAAATCTTCATTTGTTGAAATCATAGCAAAAATGAATATAGCTAAAATTATAATTATTATTGCAGATATAATTATACTTATAATAGCTGCTGCTTTTTTCATATGATTCCTCACTTTAAATCCAACTTGTTATAACTATTAAAAATCTGGTAACATTTAAATGTTTCATTACCATAATTTACTGCTTCATCACCAATACCATTATATCTTGTTAACATAGCTTTTATCTGTTCATCTGAAAATTTCCAGAAACTACGATCCATTGTTTGCATTAAACAATCATCCTCTTGCATTCCCCACATAAGTACAATTGATATCATTGTTATATTATACTTATTATCATCTTTTAACCTAGTCCATATTATTTCTCTATCCTTCCAATTATTATAATCAAATATATCATTATCTATTATTTTTTTATCAACCGCCCAATTATTAGCTTTAATCGCTGTTTCAGCAAATATCTGCCCCAATCCTGTACTTGAATCTTTTTTTGAAAATACAGGCATTGTTGGAGGTTCTGTTAAATACTGTTGAGTTGTAGAATTATTATAATTATCTAATTCATATTTATAAGCAAAATAATTAATTACTGCGCTATCAACAAGACCATCCAAAATATCAACACATCTTAATTCTCTTAATAATACTGATTGAATAATAGCCTTAGGAATCATATATGTATTGCTTAATTGTGTTATCAAATCGTCATATTCATAAATAATATCCAAACATTCTTTTGTTGTATAATACCCAATATTTTTATTTTGCATTACCCAACTAAAATCCTCTTTTATCTGTGCATCTATTTCTTTGTATAGTTCCTCCTTATAGTCATAACTCATTTTATTACAAATTCCATATTTTAATACTAATGGATCTTCACTATCCCATAAACCATCTCCGTCTGTATCATTTAAACATGGATCTGACCAAACAAAAACCGAACCGTCATACTGGGATTTATCCAGTTCATATGTCATTTTTTCTCTTGAGAAATGCAGTTCTTCATTATCCTCAAGACCGTCACTGTCTGAATGCTTGCTGTATGGGTTACTGTTTATCGGCTGTCCATTTGGCTTTAATCCATATTCTTCTACTATATCAGGGATTCCGTCACCGTCTGAATCTTATCCTATATACTGCGGTATTTAATTATTTTACCATATAACCGCTAATTTGTCAATTTTTTAATGTATTAAAAAGCGGAACAAATTTTGTTCCGCTTTTGTTTTATCTAACTTTCAACAGTTGCTTCAACTGCTTCTGTTGCCCAATCTGGTAACTCATCTACTTTTTCAAAAGTTATTTTGTTATCAACCTCAATACCATCAATGCTTGATTCTGTCACCTTAAGAGTACATTTTTTTTCTGAAAACTTACAATCTGCTCTTATCAAAATGGCTTCCAACTTATAGATGAAATTATTTTTTTTAAGTATATCATAATCAGTAATATTCACCCTGCTGTCAAATCCATATCCAAATTCCATACTAATATTATAGTTTTTTTCGGAAGTTTTTAATATTCCGTAGCAGATATTATACCCTTTTAACTCATCTTTTTCAGTCACAGTAAAAAATATGTCGGGGTTCTCTGAAACCCAAATTGTATTGACTTGCTGCACTGGTTTTACATCGCTATGCTCACATGAAACAAAAGTCATTAATATAACAACGGTCAACATAATATAAAATATCTTTTCATATTTTTCTTTTAACATAAATAATACCCGATAATAAAAGAACCATTTTTGTCGTCAATTACTTCTTCAAATTTACTAAAGTTATCAGACCCCGATTTATTATATGCTCTAATTGTTCCATTTGAATCTACCCACGTTGCTATTGTGTGTAATCCTCGTCCTATATCATTTTTGTCATTCCAGTACGATATTATAAACACTCTTCCGGGTTTTACCCACGATTCTAATTCATTTAAGGAATCTGTTTGTTCATGCTTAAATTTATGAGCGTTTAAATATTGCCTGATATAAAATGGGTTTGAACCCAAATATCCAGATAATAAAGTGATACCCATATCCGAAAAAATATCAGGTATATTTGGACAATTTGGATGTGTACGTAATAAATTCAAATCCATAGCCATACCATCGTTTATCTCAACTTCCAAAGCGATTTCAGATAACGCTTGATATTTTCCTTTTAATTTTAAAGCATTATATATTGCAATCAATTCACACCCATTGTGCTCCATAGTATATTTATATCCATATTTCATACCACTTACCGGCGATTGATGCTGACTTTCAATATACTCAAAATCAAATGAACTTTCAATAGCATTATTGTAATTAAATCGATCTAAAACACTTTTGGAATGATATTTACCATAACCAAGATAAGTCCTAAAATCATCCCATTTATCTTTTTTATATTTTTTAACTGTGTATGGTTTCAATGGATATATATCATCTCCATCGAGTATCCCATCTCCGTCTGTATCTGCTACACGAGGATTTGTTCCTGCTTCTCTTTCTTCCT
>CAJUPO010000030.1 GCA_910588145.1 uncultured Oscillospiraceae bacterium
TTTATTATTATACCATCTTTCTCCTTTAGCTGTCCATTTTTTTAGTATAGCACCAGCAGAATGAAGCTTAATAATATAAAGAATAAAGGCGGCGGGGCTGTTTTGGAATCCATACCTCCGAGCCGAAGAAAGACACAGGGCAAACCATATCTACGGGAGGGCAAATCCGATGGGCAAACTTGATTATATATACCGCATGGAACTGCCCCACCGTGCGGTATCAGTATATATATATCTTTCCGACAGGGCAAACAAGAACGGCGAATGCTGGCCTGCGATCCCCACCATTGCCTCTGATCTTAAACTGTCTCAGTCTACCGTCCGGCGGGCTTTGAGGGATTTGCGCAAAGCGGAACTGCTTGAAACAAAGCAGCGATACCGAACCAAAGGCGGCAAAAGCAGTTTGCTTTACAAAATAAAAAGACAGTAATATAACCGAAAAAACATCTTCCGCCAAGGGATAACCATGCTCATTAGGCGGCAGGTGCCACCTGTCTTGTTGGAAGGAGAAAGTGAATTTCCCAACTGAAAAGAATTACAGCAGAAATAAAAGTTTAAATCTCTCTTTTATCTTAAGCCATAAACGTTAAATCACCGTGAAATTTTAAATTCATAAACAAACATTTTGCAAGTTTTTACGATATGTCTTAATCATAAAATTATGTTGACTTTTTATTAAAAAACAGACAAAACGAGCTTATAAATTTTATGCAACAATGCTAATATTTGGCAGTATATGTAAAATTTTGACTGTTTTGCATTGAAACCTTAAGATAGATGTGTTAATATTTTAATAAGCGGAATGGCAGTTTTTGTAAATAAAACAGCAATTAACTTAGAGCCATTCTGATATCCTGAAAAAGGAGGTTAAACAGAATTTAAACATTAAACGACCAATGCAATAAGGAGGATGACATGAATAAGAAGTTTACAAGAATACTATCAGGATTTCTTTCTGCAGTATTCATAGGTCAGGTATTGATTTACGGAGACGGCAACAGTCAGGGCATAGCTCATGCGGATACGATTGAACAAATCAAGAAATCTCTTGAGCTGTCAGGAAATGCAGAAGAGCTGAAACAGCAGTTTGAAAACGGTATTAATGGATTGGGAGAAGTGGATTACTTCGGCTCAATGGAAAACAGCACAGCAATGATGAAAAAAGCCTCTGACAGCCTGCTGGATACCGCTTCGGATCTGACTGTAACCGGAAGCGTACAAAAAGGCGCTGTGGCAGGATATACAGCAAATGATGATACACATATTTTTGTGCGCATATTTAACGGCAATTGGGAAGAAATAGCATATACGGATGTTGGAAACGGAGGCAGCTACAGTGTTACGGCAGGCGGCTCGGACGTTTACCATGTCAAGTTTGAATGCGACGGTTATCTTCCCTTTTACCTCAGGGATTTCGGAACAGGTTCATATCAGGCAGGCTCAGGCGATTCACCGGATACGATAACACTTGTTCCCGGAGATACAACTTGGAATGAGGAAAATGAAAATCAGTGGAGCGATGATGTAATAAATTCAGCCGATTCAGCCTATGTTAAAAGCTGTCTTGGAGCAACACGGGGTGACAGTGATTTTAATCCGAGCATGGACGCAGACGGCGATAATGTGATAAGTCAGGCTGATTTAGACGCTTTCTGTGCTTTCTATGAAAAGCTTGGGGATGACGAATATTACGAGCTATCCCAGTATGTTCTGGATTTGGATATAAACAAGGACGGAGTTATCAACGATACTGATTACAAGATTTTAGAAGAATCCGGCGCTTCCGAAGCGGAACTGGCGAATTTAAAAAGCGAACTGGATTATGCAAGAACCGAAAATTCATGGGTTTACATATATAATCATGAAATGACAGGCGATGTAATAGTTAATAAGGACGATTACAAAGAGGGTCTTGCAAAAATAAATGCAGACGCACAAAAGCGTGGACGTTCCGATAATTATTTCGAGTACATGGACAAGGATAACAACGGAACAATTGAAAACTACGATGTTTCATGGTTTTCGGCGGCATATGCGGCTTCCGGTGATCTTGACTGGGACCATGCTTTCAAGAGAAATATAAAGGTACTGTCAGGAGGGGCATTCCCATACAGCTTTAATCTTCATGATACAAATCTTGACCTAAACGGTCAGACGATAATTGTGGCAGACTGTATGTCCTTTACAACCGATATGCCGCAGTTCTGGTCAGACAGCGGCGCAGTCCTTGATATAAACGGAGGCCAGCTGCTGATACAAAATAATCTCGTGTTCAGAACAGCTTCTCAAAACAGTGGAGCAGAACAAAATATGTATCTCAACGGCGGAACTGTGGTAATCGGCGGAGATTTTAACTTCGGTCAAATAGGCTGTTATGATACAATATGGATGACCGATGCTGCTGATTATCTGGAAATCTGGGGCAATTGGAACTACATTACGCTGACTGATATGGAAGGAAAATGGACTGCTGGTGAAATTGACTTTCTAGGACCAATCTGGGAAGTAAATGAAAAATCCGGACCAAAATCCATATATTCTTCCGGAGATCACTGCATTTTGTTTTATTATGACGGCGGACGCCAGACCATTCTTTGGGATAACTGCCAAACATATATTGACGAAGAGGACGGAAGCCTGAATACGCAGCGTACTTTCAATTTTGAAAATGACGGTTTGATTTTCCCATACGGTTATTCAGAAGATTTGTACTGGTTCAGACCATGGTGGAGACCTTATGATGAACCGGATTACACCCTTTACCGTAAAGGCTGGGAAATAGGCGACGGCGTACATATCGCAACAGGTAACTACACAAAATCCTTCACAGACTTAAGTATTGAATCACCCGGAGTACAGTCAGATTTTGTAAGAACTTACAACTCAATGAGCGATGAAGAAGGCTCATTCGGTATAGGCTGGGACTTCAATATTGACGTGAGCAAAATTGTTATGCCTGCCGAGGGTTACTATCAGGTAGTTTTGCCTGACGGTTCAAACACAACATTCAAGGACGCTGATAACGGTGGTTATGAGTGTCTGAACGCTCACAGCAAAATGGAGAAAGACGGAGACGGCTACATTATCACAAACGCCGCACAGTCAAAGTATCATTTTACTGCCAAAGGCGAGTTAGATTGGGTAAAGGACGCCGAGGGAAATATCCTGACTATTTCTGCAATGAGGAACAATCAGAGAATTGTAACAGATTCAACAGGCAGAACATATAAAATCAACTATAACGGCAATAAAGAGCATCTTCGTGTAATAAAGATTGAGGACACAAGCGCCGGAAGAACAGTAATATACAGGTACAACGGCGATTTCCAGTTAGTGTCTGCTGCAAGCGTATCCGGCGGTACGGAAAAGTATGAGTATGACGGAAACGGCAGACTTTGCAAGATCACAAACTGCTATGATGAAGTTACAGATCAAATCGTTTACAACGATAACGGTTCTGTAAACTGGCTGAAAAATGCGTCTGGACTCAAGCAGGAATACACCTATGACAAGGCTAAGAAGCATACCGGAACAAAGGAATATGACGGCGATAAGCTTATAAAGACCTTTAATTACGATTATGATGAAAAATATGCAGTAAAAACCAACAAGGTTGAAACTGACGGTCAGACATACGATGTTGACAAGATCACCTATACAATGGTTGACGGTGAAAACAAGTACGACGAAATGTCTGAAAGCATTGATATTATGGGCAATACCACCAAGTATGAGCGTGATGAAAACGGAAATGTGACGAAGACAATCAACCCAGACGGCACGTTTACCTTGGCA
>CAJUPO010000031.1 GCA_910588145.1 uncultured Oscillospiraceae bacterium
ATAGCCTACATACTTAATCCTGCTAAAACCGATGATATGATCTATACTACCTCACTGAATTGTATGTGCAATGCTAAAGACGCTTACATGAATATGAAAATGGTATATGAACAGTTCAGCGGCAAGAGTTTCGATGAGCCTGTGCCTGATAAAGGAAAAGGAAGAGTTAAAGCCATTCATTATATTCAGTCTTTTGACCCGCAGGACAATATTTCTCCCGAACTGGCTCACAGAATCGCAAAAGCCTTTGCAAGAAAAACCTTCGGTGATAATTGTCAGATAGTTATTGCCACTCACCTTGATAAGGGACATCTGCATAATCATTTCATAATAAATACTTACGGCATTGACGGACATAAATTCAACGATAACCAGTCTACTCTGAAACATATCCGCGAGTACTCCGACAGGGTATGCCTTGCTTTCGGTATCCAGCCTATCAACCGCAAAAAGAACAGCAGAGGAATGAAATACAATGAATGGAAACATAAAAAGCGGGGAACTTCATGGAAGGAAAAAATCCGCCTTGATATTGACCGTCTGATCGGTTCTGTTAAGAATCTGGACGAGCTTCTGTACGAACTTGAATTGTCAGGCTATACAGTAAGAAAAGGCAAATATATATCCGTTAAAGCCGAGGGTCAGCAGCGGGCTGTACGTCTTAAAAATCTTGGCGCAGACTACACCGAAGCCAGCCTTATATCGCGTATCCGCTTGCATGACATAGGCTCAGCCGCTGCTTTATCGGACGGGCATTATCCTTTGCGTGATGACTATATAAGAACGCTCAACGAAGTAACCGAGCTTGCAGAAACAGGTAAGAAAATCCAGCGCAGGCGTAACTGTTCCGAGCCTTACAGTCCTCAAAATGATATGGACGTTTATAAATTATCCGCTCAGCTGGCTATAATCAATCGGGATAATATTCATTCTATCGGAGAACTGGAGGGTAAAACCGCAAGCCTTAAATTTGATTATGATAATGCACGCCGGGAACTGAATGCCCTCATTGTCAGACTTGAAAAACTGGAAAGCCTTACAGAACAGGCGGATAATTATTTCAGGCTTTCCGATAAGGAAAACCTTTCCTCATCCGAACAGCTTCAGTTTAAAATTTGCGGGCAGACGCTGACTAACAACAATATTAAAAGCCGTTCCGACTGTGACCGCCTGAAAGCCTTTCATCAGGAAACCAGTGAAAAAATTGCAGTCCTCAAAAGTAACTTTGAGAACTGCAAACTAATGTATGATGTATATTCGGATATTGCTGAAACTTACTATGACATTTCAAAGGGGGACTTTATTTCAAGCTTGATTTCTGAAAAGAAACGAGAAGAGGAAAAACGTATGAAACATAATAAATTACACGGCAGATAAAATTTATTAGCCTAACATTGGCAGAACGGAGGATAAATGAGAAGAAATGTACCCACGAATACCGCCGTAGGAACGGCGCTGCACAAGTCCGACCTTTTTGAACTTAATGACAAATATTCAGCTTGTCCCGTAAGAGTAAGCGAATATGAAATAAACGGAAGCAAATATAAGGTTCACAGTCACTTTGCAGGCGAAAAAGATATTGACGATGTTATCAATAATATTGCCACGGCTAAAGCTCTTAGTGACGTTCTGATTTCCGCAGCTTGAATTTTGTGCTTTAAAGTATTGCTATATTCGGTATCTTATGATATAATGAGTATATCGAATATGGCTGCTTTGGAGCAGAAAGGAGTTTATTATGCCAAAGCAGACAAATTATAACGTTGGAATTTATGTCCGTCTTTCTAAGGACGATGAAAGGCTTGGAGAATCCGTTTCAATCGAAAATCAGAAATTGATCCTTACCAAATACGTCGCTGAACAGGGCTGGAACATTTTTGACACTTACATTGACGACGGATTTACCGGTACGGACTTTAACCGACCGTCCGTTACACGCTTGCTTGACGACGCAAAGGAAAGACCTCAGCCGTTTCGGACGCAACTACATACAGATCGGACAGTATATTGATTACATTTTTCCGACCTACAATATCCGTTTTATTGCGCTGAATGACAACGTTGATACGGCGAATAAGGACACCTCGGCTATGGATATGATGCCGATCGTAAATTTATTCAATGAGTGGCACAGCGCTTCCACATCGAAAAAAATCAAATCTGTAATTGAGGCAAATGCAAAGTCGGGTAAATACCGTTCAACCTTTGCACCATACGGATATGTAAAGGGAGACTGTGAAAAGAAGCTTCCGGTAGTTGACGAACCTGCCGCAACCATTGTAAGACGTATTTTTGAAATGCGTTCACACGGTGTAAGTCCCCGCCATATTGCAGACACGCTGAATAAGGAGGGTATTCATACAGCTTCTGATTATTTGTATGCTAAGCTTGGAAAACCCAATCCCCGCAGAACAAGCCACTTATGGAGTGC
>CAJUPO010000032.1 GCA_910588145.1 uncultured Oscillospiraceae bacterium
AACCCTTATTAAATATATAGGTATCATTGCCTGCTCCGCCACAAAGATAATCGTTGTCCTCACCGCCGTCAAGGATATCATTACCTCCGTTTCCGTAAAGACTGTCATCACCTAATCCGCCGTAAAGCTTGTCTGCACCGTTTCCGCCGTTCAGACTGTCACTGCCTGATTCTCCGATAATAGTTACGCCCTTATCGTCCATAGCAAGAATATAATCGCTGTTATCCGTTCCGTAAATGGTTCTCAGCGGACTGTTAGAAGCAGTAACATGAATCTTTGAACCGCCGTTAAAGGCAAGATAAAAGTTTCTGTTTGATTCAGATGTAAAAAATCCCTCTATAACAATCTTATCTTCTGAACCCTCAAAGGTAACTGTAATATCATTCCAGTTAGTACGGTACGCCTTGATCTGACTTGCTGAATAACCATATATTTCAATGGTATTTGTTCCGCTGCCATCTCCTATTACATCGGTTCCGTATCCCTTTTTAAAGATATATGTATCATTACCCTCGCCGCCGTAAAGATAATCGTTTCCTTCTCCTCCGTCAAGAACGTCATTTCCTGCGTTTCCTGTCAGTCTGTCATTTCCCTTATCTCCATAAAGATAATCATTTCCACCGCTTCCTACTAACTGATCGTCCCCGTCCTTACCGATTTTAGTAATTCCGTCATTATAAATAGAAATCATATACTCGCTTCCGTCAGTTCCGTAAATGGTTCTTAACGGACTATTCTTAGCGGCTGCTTCTACTACCGTTCCATCAGCAAATACAAGCGTAAAGTTTCTTGCATTTTCATTTATGCAGTAATTCTTTATTATTAGCGTATCTTCATATCCGTCAAAGGTTATGAGAATGTCATTCCAGTTATGGCGGTATGCCTTTATTCCATCAGCAGTAAAACCGTCTCCGAGTATTATTGTGTTTGCACCGTCAACGTCCATAATAGAATCTGCTCCATATCCGGGATTGAATATGTATACATCATTTCCCGCACCACCGTCAATAAAGTCATTTCCGGCGCCTCCGTCTATTATATCATCACCGTCACCGCCGTTAATATAATCATCACCTTGTCCGCCGGAAATGTAATCGTTTTCAAATCCGCCAAAAAGAGAGTCACTGCCCGAATCACCAAATACCCTGTTATTATTTCCATTTGCCAGTACACGGTCTCCGTTGGCTCCTGCAAATATATCCGTATTGTCTGAATCGTTTACTATATAATCATAACCGTCTGTTCCGATTATAAATTTATTTTCGCTGTTTTCCGAAATCTGTTCCTTTAGGCTAAGCGTTTCCCCATTTATTTTAATCAGATAATTTTCGGCATTTTCGCTGTAATTGCTTACTATCAGCTTATCTTCCGTACCCTTAACCGAAATAACTGCGTTTTCTCCAGCCTGTATTATTTCAAGCTCAGATAATGCCAAATCATTTACTTGTATTGTTGATATTCCGTCGCTGTCGATTATTATATCAGTACCGTAACCTTTTCCGAAAATATATGTATCATCACCCTGACCGCCGTATAGGTAATCGTCACCTATACCTCCGTCCAGTATGTCATTTCCTTCTCCGCCGAAAACAAAGTCATTTCCTGCACCTGCATATATTGTATCGTTTCCTTCGTTTCCGTAAATTACGTCGCTGCCTTTGCTGCCATATACCGTATCGTCACCGCCAAAACCATACATTATAGAATCGTCTACAACAGCTTTTAGTACATCGTCACTGTTTCCACCGTATATATGCCTGAACGGACTGCTTTTATCTGTAACGTGCATTTTCACACCGTTAAATTCAAGGTCATAGCTTCGGTATTCTTCTCCCTTACGGAAGTCTTTTATTACAAGAGTATCATTTGTACCCTTAATTCTGACAGTTACATCATATTCTCCTGTTCCGTTGACAAGTATATCATTCGGATTTAGCTTGCTGAACCTTAATGTATTCAATCCATCAGAATCTATAATAGTGTCATTTCCATATCCCTTGCCAAATACATAGGTATCATTACCCTCGCCGCCGTTCAGAATATCGTTACCAGTTCCTCCGTCAAGAACATCGTTTCCTTTGCCGCCATATAAAATATCATTATCAGCATTTCCTAATAACGTATCATTACCATCTCCACCGATAATTAAATCATTACCAT